>JBJKQU010000170.1:0-5055 GCA_046705025.1 Candidatus Kryptoniota bacterium
GATTTAACGCAAAGTTCGCAAAGACAAATAATCGCAGAGACCGCGAAAGAATATAGTTGTTCTGCGTGCTTTGCGCCTCCTTTGCGTCCTCTGCGTTGAATGTTTTTAAATTGAGCCACTACCAAAACGCGATACGCAAGCATTGGTTCATTTCAAACGCTGAATCTGACAACCACTATATCGCCATCCTGGACGAGATAGTCTTTTCCTTCGATATGAAGGAGACCTGCCTCTTTCACGCCTTGTTCTGAACCGAGTCGCGTGTGGTCGTCATACTTTATCACTTCCATGCGTATGAAGCCTTTTTCGAAATCGGTATGAATTTTCGCCGACGCTCTCGGTGCCGGGGTGTTTGCTTCCACCGTCCATGCGTGGGCTTCCTTCGGGCCGGCGGTGAAAAAAGTTATCAGGTTGAGAAGCGAATATCCCTCCCTGATGACCCGCTGAAGCCCTGATTCGCTCAAGCCGAGGTCGGCGAGGAAGGCGGAGCGCTCGTCCTCGGCAAGCTGGGAAAGCTCAGCCTCGATCTTGCCGGAGACCATTACCACTCTTGCCCCTTCGCGCGAGGCGATCTCTTTCACGGCATCGACATACCTATTCCCGGTCTTCAGATTGGCCTCGTCCACGTTCGCGATATACATCACCGGTTTGTCCGTGAGGAGATGAAGCATGCGGACGTATTCACGATGCAGATCGTCGTCATAACTCATATACCTGGCGAGCCTGCCCGAACTCAGGTGCTCGGAGAGCCGCACGTACACATCGTATTCTTCCTTAATCTTCTTGTCGCCCGACCGGGCTCGCCCCTCGGTTTCCTTTATCTTTCGCTGCAGGGTGTCGAGATCTTTGATGATCAACTCCGTCTCGACGACCTCGATATCTCTTTTGGGGTCGACCGTGCCGTCGACGTGAACGACATTCGAGTCTTCAAAGCAGCGCACCACATGCGCAACCGCATCGACCTCTCTTATGTGGCCGAGGAACTGGTTGCCTAGACCCTCGCCCTTGCTCGCGCCCCGGACGAGACCCGCAATATCCACAAATTCGATCGTGGTGGGGATTATCTTTTGCGTATTGTAAAGTGCTGCGAGCTTGTCCAGGCGCCGGTCAGGGACGGGTACAATCCCCATGTTGGGTTCTATCGTGCAAAAAGGATAATTCTCGGCGGCGATTCCCGCTGCGGTCAGCGCGTTGAATATTGTAGACTTGCCGACATTAGGTAATCCGATTATTCCGCAATTAAAGCCCATTCGCTATGCTACCATATTGATTTGTCTGAAAAATAATTTGGCTCTTTTGTGTTGCAATCGCAAAAGAGAATGTGAATCCAATTGTACCGGGTTGGTGGTAGGTCTCGATACTAGGTGCGAAAATCGTCCACATCCAGATCGTCGTCGAGGTTGAGGTCTTCGAGATTGTCGATATCCTCAAGGCGGATCGTTTCGCCGTCGACATCGGTCTCGGTCAGGAAATCCGACTTGAACCCCATTTCTTTCAGACGCTTGGCCAGTGGATCCAAATAAGCGCGGGAAAGTTTTGCGGATTTCGATTTCTTGACCCGCGCAAGCACCTGCTTCACTGCGTCGCATACTTCAGAGTCCGTGACTTGCATATCAAGCTCTTCAATGGTTGAACCCAGCCGATTGACGATGTTGATATGCATCATGTCGGATTCGTCGTCTGATCCTTCCCTCAGCCTCTCGGCGTATGACGCGTACGTAAATTCCTTGATCAGTTTCACGAAGCTGTTGAGCGAATCCAAGACGTATTGATCGCCGAGTTTATCGCCCTGTCCTTCAAAAATTTTGTCGACCTCGTAGATGCCGACCTCGATCTCCGACACCAGCAGTTGAGTGTCGACCGACTTCTGATTCCTCTTGCCTCTGGACTGCTTCTGCGGCGCGCGAGGAGACTGCCCGCCGCCGGCACGTTTCCGGGAGCTCTTCTTGTTCTGCTTCATACTCACTAAAATTCAAAAAGAAAAAACAAAAAGCAATCTACTTCGAAGTGGCGGGATCCCCCGTCAACTCCGGTTGGACTTTCGGGACACGAAGTGCGAGGAAGAGAGCGACAAGGAGCATGACTCCGCCTGTATAAAACGGCCACGCCAGACCTACGGTCCCTAATACGAATCCTCCCCAGAACGGTCCTATGACTCTGGCGAGGCTGGAAAACGACCTCGATACGCCGATGACGCTTCCGTATTCAGTGGCGCCCGCGTACTTCGATATGAGACTTGTCAGCGGGGGAGTTACAAGCGCGCTTCCGATGGCGAGTATAGTCACCAGGACTATCAGCATCGGCAGGGTATGCGTATCGGGAAGGAACGTCAATCCCGCGAGGAGCAATACCACACCGCCGATTATCAATCCCCTCTCGCCGAACCTCTTCACAAGTCTTCCCGTCGCACCGCCCTGGATCAGCACAGCGATCAGACCTATGTAAGCGAACAGGTATCCGTTTGCTGCCGTTCCGTAATTGAAGACGTCGCCTGTGAAGAGCGGAAAGGCTACGTAGAGATTCGAGAAGGCGACCGTATAGAAAAAGGAAACCATGACAAGGTTTGCGATAGCCGGCTTGCGAAACGCATCGCGCATCGCTCCGATGTTCAGCAGCCGGAGCTTGCGGGGCACCGCGAGCTTCTCCTTCAGTGACTCCGGCAGCATGAAATAAGCGAGTACGAGGTTCACGAGCGACAGTCCGGCGGCGACAAATCCGGGGGTACCATAACTGATCTTGCTTGTGACGCCGCCGATAAACGGGCCGAGCATAAACCCGACTCCGAAAGCGGCACCGATGAGTCCCATGTACTTTGCACGTTCATCTGAGCTCGTCCTGTCGGCAATGTAGGCGTATGCCGTCGAGATGTTGGCGCCCATGAAGCCTGCCAGGATCCTCGAGGCAAAGAGGAGCAGGAGCGAGTCTGCAAATCCGAACAGCAAATATGAAAGGACGGACCCGAACACGCTCAGCAGGATGATGGGCCTGCGCCCGATCCGGTCGGACAACCTTCCCCAAAAAGGGATGAAGAGAAATTGCATCAGAGAATACGAGGCGGTCAGAAGTCCGATTACGGTCGGCGACGCGCCAAAATGTTCTCCGTAGAACGGCAATAGCGGTATGACTATGCCGAAGCCTAATAAATCTATAAATACTGTTAGCAATACAATAAAAACGGGCGTACGTTTCATCAGAAATTATTCCAGTACCTCTCCGGGTTTAGGTGCTTCTACTTTCGTTTTGACCGTACTCGGCAGGAGTTTTCTCAATTCTTCGGGTGTTCCGCTCAATGCCGGGAACGTGCCGTAGTGCATCGGTATGACTATCTCCGGCTTCAGCAATTTCACTGCTTCTGCCGCTTCGAGGGGGCTCATCGTGTAGAATCCTCCGATACACATCAGTACAGCACGAGGCTTGTAAAGCTTTGCGATCAGCTTCATGTCTGAGAACAGGCCGGTGTCGCCGGTGTGGTAGATTGTGTAGCCGTCCTCCAGCCGAATGATGAAGCCCGAGGCTATGCCGCCGTCGATGACGCGATCGCCGTCGGTGATCCCGCTGCTGTGATCGGCATACACCATCGTCATTCTGATTCCCTCAACTTCGATTGATCCGGAGGTATTTATCCCGATTAGATTGGCTTCCGGTACTCCCTTGCTCTTCAAATACAGCGATATTTCGAAATTCGTTACCACCTTCGCATTCGTTTCCTTCGCGATATCGACGGTGTTTCCGACATGGTCGAAATGTCCGTGAGTCAGAACGATGATATCGGCTTTGTCGACCCGTTTGGCGTCCACCGGCGCACTCGGATTGTCGAGCCACGGGTCTATGTAAATCACTTTCCCTCCGGGAGAAGTAAGCTTGAACGCAGCGTGTCCAAGCCACTGAAGCTTCAGCCCATTTTTGAACAGAGTTGTACTGCTAGTCGCAGTGTTCCCTTCCATGATTGGCTCCTTTCGTACTTACAGTTTGTCGATTATGGCGTCGGCCATCTCATCCGTGGTGACCGAGCTGGCCGGGTTGAGATCTTTCGTTACTTTCTTACCCTCTTTTACGACCTCGGCGACTGCTTTCTCGATTTTGGCAGCAGCTTCATATTCCCCCAGGTGTTCGAGCATCATCGCCGAAGCGAGAATGATTGCGCAGGGATTGGCGATGTTCTTTCCTGCGATGTCGGGCGCGCTTCCGTGAACCGCTTCGAACATGGCATTCTCATAACCGATGTTCGCACCCGGTGCCATCCCGAGTCCCCCGACGAGTCCCGACGCGAGGTCCGAAAGTATGTCGCCAAACAGATTTGTCGTTACGATGACGTCGAATTGGTGCGGATTGATCACGAGCTGCATCGCCATGTTATCGATTATCTTGTCGTTTGTCTCAATCTGCGGGTAATCCTTTGCGATGCTTCTCCCTATATCCAGAAAGAGCCCGCTCGTGTATTTCAATATGTTTGCCTTATGGACAATCGTTACCTTCTTTCTGGCGTGCTTCATGGCGTAATCGAAAGCGAATTTGATTATTCTCTCGGATCCTGTGCGCGTTACGATGCCTATGGTCTCGGCGGCATTCTTCTTGGAGTCCACGTAATGCTCGATGCCGCTGTAAAACTCTTCGGTGTTCTCGCGAACTATGACCAGGTCGATGTTCTCATACCTTGAGCTGACTCCTTCGAACGATTTTGCCGGGCGCAGGTTCGAGTACAATTCAAATTCCTTTCTCAAGGCGACGTTGACGCTTCGGAAGCCGGTACCGACCGGAGTCGTCAAAGGCCCCTTGAGGGCGATCTTGTTGGTGGCAATGGATTCGATGACGGCCTTAGGTAACGGGTCCCTGTACTTGTCGATCGCGGTGCAGCCCGCTACTTGAGTGTCCCAATCAACCTTTACCCCTGTTGCTTCGATGACGCGCGTGGCGGCCGTAGATATTTCGGGTCCGATTCCATCTCCGGGAATAAGTGTAATGGTGTAGGGCATAAATCTCTCTGTAAAGTTGGTTTAAAAAATTAAGACCACCATGCCTGAAAATCAAACCGTGAGATCGGTCGCTGCTGGTCGA
>JBJKQU010000171.1:0-3528 GCA_046705025.1 Candidatus Kryptoniota bacterium
TTTTTGCGATAGCTTCGGCGGTAATTCGAAGCGTGTCGATGGGCTGCTCATCTCCACGGCCCAGACGGTTACCGAGCATTCGATGTATGTAAACACCATGCGTCAGGGTATCCCGATCGTCTTCTTCGACAGGGTTGTCCAGGACATCGGGGCCACATGTGTCAGCATCGACGACGAGGATTGCTGCGCCAGGATCACCGAGCACATGATCGGTCATGGCTACAAGGCGATTGCTCACCTGAGCGGCCCGCCGACAGTCTCGATCGGCAAGGGAAGGACGAAAGGCTACAAACGCGCTCTTGCAAGGCACGGACTGAAGTTCAGACCTGAACTTGTCGTAGAATCCGGATTTCACGAGAAGGGCGGATACGTCGCGATGCAGAAGCTACTTCAGCTCCCCGCGCGGGAAAGACCGGACGCAGTGGTCGCGGTAAACGACCCGGCAGCATTTGGCGCGATGAAGGCAATCCAGGAACACCGGCTGAGGATACCGCAGGATATCGCTATCGTTGGCATGACTGACGATATCCGCGCTGAGCTTGTGGTAAGTCCACTGACGACCATCCGGCAGCCGGGATACGAGATAGGTAAATCCGCGGCAATGGCCCTGATAGCGGAGATACAGGGAATCGAAAAGCCAGGGAGGAAGATAACCATCCAGGCGGAACTCGCCGTAAGGCAATCCTGCGGATGCATCTAGACTGGGCTAATGCCCGCCGTCCCTGCTCCGGCAATTTTGCACACCGATCATTCAATTCATCGTTAGATATGATTTCTCAGCGGAGTCCACGCTTCGTATCGGGCTTCCGTGAAGATGCCGTTACCGGACGACGGGTTTAGGCGCATGACTCGCCGCACCGCTCCCGAGCGTCTTGAGGCTGTCGAGCGCAAAGACCGCGGGGCCAGGCGTTGCGTAGACGTGCCACAGATCATATTCGGGCGCCCAGTACATCACTCCCAGCCCGTTCGGAGCCTCCTTTACCGTGTTCACCAGATCCACCATAAACTGAAGCCGGCCTTCCGGAGTAACCGGCCACAACATGTCGGGATTGTCTCGAAAATGGCTCGGCCCGTATCCGGTTTCGGCGACAAGGAATGGTTTGTGGAACCTGGCCGCACAGCTGTCCATGTTTTCCCGCAGCTGCTCAAGTGTACCATGACGCCAGGGTGGGTAGAAACTTTCGGCAATGATATCGAAATGAACGTGCTCCTTCTCCAAATGGTCGAAGAACCATTTAGTGATCTTCCAGTGGCCTCCCTGGTCGATATGGATGGCGATCAACGGAGGAGTGTTCCCCGCCGCTCTCATGACTCCACTGATCCCTGACTTGAGCAGGCCGGCCAGCCGGTTCCATTGCCTTGCCGCATCGTATGGCTCGGGAGGATTGTACATTGTCGATCCAGGTTCTTTCAGTTGGGCTATCGGCCACGCAACACCTCGCGTAATCTCGTTGCCGATCTGGACCCAATCCGGTATCGCGCCCGCTTCCTTGAACCTCTTTATTGTCCGGTAAGCGTATGATTCCCACTTTGATTTAAGGCTATCGTAACTCAACCCCCTCCACGCGACCGGTATTTCCTGGTGCTGGGGATCCGCCCATGTATCCGAGAAATGAATGTCAAGAAGGAAAATCGCTCCCATGGCCTTGATCTCCTTTGCCAGCGGGATAGCCGCGGCGACTGTGTTGTCCGGCGCGTCCCTTACGGGAGACACAAACACCCTCAAACGAAAAGCCTTCCAGCCGTTCTTCACGAGAATCGCCAGTTCACTCGCCGGCTTTCCGTTTTCCATATAAGTAATCTTCGGGCCGAACGACGGTGCGTCGAGGGCACTGATGTCCGCACCCAGGACGAAGGTCCTCTTCTGTGCCAGCGTGACGGCAGGAACAAGTACAAGCATGCATAAAACGACAAGGCCCTTTAAACTACGACGGAAATTTCCATCGGCCCAGGGGTTGTGTGCCGGCATCCCCGGCAGGTGTCTGTCCATCTTCATTCGATTGTCCTCCTGTAAGAAGAAATATGCTCGAGGAGCCTGTCTCCCGAATACGATCCCGCAAACTAACTATGATTACCGACATTAAGAAAGACCCCGCCGAGTCCGGGAGCAAAGGGATCCTGCAGCTTCAGGTTCCGCCTGCGGGCGTATCTTCGCTGAACCTCCCCCGATGCTCCAGTCGTAGGGAAGCGTCACGTTCTTCCAGCCGCTGTCGTCGAACGAGGGTTCTTGCGCGCCAATTGCATCCCCATGGATGAATTTCCAGTTGTAATCCGTTAATAGATGCTCACGGACCGGCAGGTTCGCGCAAGAAGAGTTTGCAGCCATAAATTGGACTGCCATTACGGATGTGACTGACAAAGAGACTTTCATGGTACAGGCTCCGATCCTTTCTGTTCCATCGCTCGTGTCCGGCACAAGCCGCGCGGCCTCTCTCCGCGGGCGACAGTTCCAATCCCCCCATCGGATTTTACACTGCCGTGAGCAATGCCCCCAATATATAGCAGAGAAATGTAAAGACGAAAGCAGGTGCCGGAGTGCGAGCCGGTGAGGAGAAACTTCCAACTCTGGCGGAAAGGATCTTTACCCGATACCCGAGACCTTGCTGGTCTTGCGGCGACCGGATCGGGCCGTCGCCTCATTCATACTAAGCGCGGTAATCGGGAAGAGGTTCAAAAAAGAAATCCCACCAAACATATTTGCCTGGCGGGACATCGACACCAACAAAAAGCGATTCTTACTTCTTACCCAGCACCGCGTCTTTGCAGGCCTTGGCAACCCGGAACTTCACGACTGTCTTTGCAGGAATCTGAATCTGCTCGCCGGTAGCCGGATTCCTTCCGAGGCGGGCCTTCCTTTTCACGAGCACGAGCTTACCGATTCCCGGAAGCGTAAACGAGTTCTTGGCTTGTTTGTAGGACAGGTCGGCGAGTTCGTCCAGAAAAGAAACAGCGACCTTCTTCTTGAGGTCGAGCTTCTTGGCCATATAATCTGCTATCTGGGACTTCGTCATCGCTTTTGCCATTTTGACTCCTTCAATTTAGTGGTTTTAATGAATAATATTGGGATAATTATGCGATGATTCAACCCTTTCGGGAATCTTTTATGCGAACCCGAATCCAAGGGTCCTGCCGACTCCGGCCTTGTTGGTTCCATACTGCCGGCAGGTAGTCTCGGCGGTGAAGTGTCTGACTTTCACACTCGGGAACCGGAATTGGATTTCCAGGCGGACACCGTTATCATTCGATATATTTCGGAAAAGGAGCGTTAATATGAAATCGGTAATATTCGCTTTTTTGGTTTGTCTCGTCGTCGCGGGGGTATCCATGGCGGCAACCGGCGGAGAGAGACATTCCCGGCCGCTGCGGGAAGGCACCGCGGCATATCTCGACACGAATCTTACATTCCAGCAGCGAGCCAGAGATTTGGTGTCGCACATGACGCTGGAAGAAAAAATATCGCAGATGCAAAACGGCGCGCCGGCTATACCGCGACTTGGAGTCCCGGCATACAACTGGTGGAGCGAGGCC
>JBJKQU010000172.1:0-6755 GCA_046705025.1 Candidatus Kryptoniota bacterium
ACAGGATATCTGACCAGAAGTTCAAGGTGGGACTCGTGACGAACACCGACCTGATGGACGCCGAGGTTTCTCTTCTTCAGGCGAAGCTGAACTACACGCAGGCGCTGACCGACCTGGAGATAGCAAGGGTCAATCTCGAGAAGGCGACAGGTCAGTTGTGAGAATTTTGAATGTTGAATTTTGAATTCTCAATCAAACGAAACTCCAGAAGAGAGTTCAATTCAAAATTCGTAATTGAGAATTTAATTTCTCATTCTTTCCCGGTCCGCTGGATGGAGTGAATGAATTCGGTTAAATTGAGCGCAGAGTATTCGTCTCTGTTTGCCAATTTGAAAGACGGCGTCGAACCAAAAACAGCGGACTTGAACTATGAAAGAAGAAAACCGGAAAGAATTCAATTTACCCGGCCTCGGCCGCCGGATCAGCCGTCGCGGCATGTTGAAATCTGTCGGCGGATTCGGAGCCGCGGCGCTTGCGCTGAGTCTGATGCCGCCAAATCTGAGGCGGGTGCTGGAGAGATCCGCAGAAGGCCGACCCGGCTCGCTGAAAGAAATCAAGCATGTTGTCCTGCTGATGCAGGAAAACAGGTCGTTCGATCATTACTTCGGAACTCTTTCCGGCGTTCGTGGATTCGATGACCCTCACGCGATGAAACTCAGGAACGGACGGTCTGTCTTTTACCAGCCCGATCCGGCTAATCCCGATGGCTATCTCCTTCCATTTCACCTGGATACCCACAAGACAAGCGCCCAGAAGATTCCTTCGACGAGTCACGCCTGGGAAGTGCAGCACTCGGCGTGGAACGGCGGGGCCATGGACAACTGGCTTCCCGCGCATCTCAAGGCGGATGGCAAGAATGGTCCGTACGTCATGGGCTACTACACGCGCGAAGACATTCCGTTTCAATACGCTCTTGCCGACGCATTTACGATCTGCGACAATTATCATTGCTCCGTGCTTGGTCCCACGAACCCGAACAGGATGTACTGGATGACCGGGTCCATCGACCCGGAAGGGAAGAACGGCGGTCCCGTGATAAGTAACAGTATTCCCAAGTCAGGTTTCGGGTGGAAGACATATGCGGAGAGACTAGAGGAGGCGGGCATAAGCTGGAAAGTGTACCAGGAGAAAGACAACTACGACTGCAATATGCTCGAATATTTCAAGCCGTTCATGAATGCCGGTAGAAGTTCTCCTCTCTATAAGAAGGGTGTAGTGCACGGACCGGAAGGACAATTCGAGTACGATGCAATCAATGACGAGCTTCCCACAGTCTCATGGATAATTCCGACCAGCTATCAGTCCGAGCATCCCGACTATCTTCCCGCGGAGGGCGCGGCCTTCGTCGCGAGTAAACTCGACGCGATAGCGGCCAATCCGGACGTCTGGGCGAAAACAGTGTTCATTCTCGACTATGACGAGAACGACGGGATATTCGATCACGTCGCGCCGCCGGTGCCGGGCCCCGGCACTCCGGGAGAGTTTGTCGACGGCAAGCCGATCGGTGCCGGTTTCAGGGTCCCGTGTATCATAGTGTCTCCATGGACTGTGGGTGGGTGGTTGTGCAGCGATCCGTTCGATCACACTTCAGTGCTGCAATTCCTTGAGAGATTCACCGGCGTGCGCGAGCCGAACATTAGCGGGTGGCGCCGCAGAACTTTCGGAGACTTAACTTCTGCCTTCAGGTTCAAGTCAGGTGAGAGCAGGAGCCCATTACTTCCCGATACCAGCGGCCCGCTCGTGCTCGCGAAATATGAGGCCGCCAATCTGGAAAAGCCGGCGATACCGGAGTCAAAACAACATATGCCATCACAGGAACCGGGTACTCGCAGAAGGCTACCACGATAACTGAATCGCGCGGCTGCGATTTTACTTAAGACACCGGAGAGGTCCAAAATGAAACCAGTTGAAGTTTGCTGCCAATCCGCAATGGGATCGACCGCCAGGAAGAGTTTGCTGTTGACGCTCGGATTGATCGTCGTCCTGCTGACTTCAATGCCTGTCTACTCGCGGACTGACTCGCTCGATGTGAAGGTTGACTCTGCGGCAGTCCAGGTACTCAGAAAGACCGGGACGCCGAGTGCCTCCGTCGCCGTAGTCGTTGATGGCAGGCTCGCGTACGCGCGCGCGTACGGGGATGCCAGACTTGACCCTGCTGTTCCTGCCGAGCCTGGCATGCGCTACGCGATAGGATCCATCAGCAAACAGTTCACGGCTTCATGTATCCTTCTCCTTCAACAGGAGGGGAAGATTTCGCTTGACGACCATATATCCAAATGGCTCCCGGACCTGACGGAGGCAGACAACGTAACGGTGCGTGAAATTCTCTCGCATACATCCGGCTATCAGGATTTCTGGCCCCAGGATTATGTTCCTCCGATGATGCTAAAATCTATCGCCCCGCAGGAGATCCTCGACCGGTGGGCGGAGAAGCCGCTGGATTTTCAGCCCGGCACTCGCTGGCAGTACAGCAACACCAACTTTGTCATTGCCGCGCAGATTGTGGAGAAGATTACGCACGAACCTTTCTTCGATTTCTTATACGCGAATATACTGAAGCCTCTCGACCTCTCAACTGCCGTCAACTTCGATAAGGGGATGCTGACCGACCACGATGCCGCAGGTTACACGGAATACGGCCTCGGGCCACTCCGGCCGGCACCCGAGGAGGGATCCGGTTGGATGGCCGGCGCGGGTGAACTTGCCATGACGGCGAGTGATCTGGCTAAATGGGACATCTCGATGATAGATGAAAGCCTTCTCAGTCCATCTTCATATGAGGAACTGGAAAGGGAAGTCCTGCTGAAGAACGGCGTCGGTACCAACTATGGCCTCGGTGTACAGGTCGGCATGCTTGATGGTCACCGCATGATATATCACACGGGAGAAGTTTCCGGGTTCACTGCCTACAACGCCGTATTCCCGGACGACAGTGCCGCGGTGGTTGTATTGACGAACCAGGACGCGTCCTCTGCGCCGGGGGCGATAGGAAGCAGAATATCAAGGCTGCTTTTTAAGACTCAGGATGCCCAGACTGCGGCCCGAACCGAACAGGCCCGGAAGATATTCAGCGGTTTGCAGAAAGGCGAGGTGGACAGGGCCCTTTTTACACCCGACGCGAATTTCTATTTCAATGAGGCAGCGCTCAGGGATTTTCATTCAAGCCTGGAGCCCCTCGGCACTCCCGAAGAATTTGTCCAGACAGCGCAACGTGAACGTGGAGGAATGCTTGAGCGGGTTTTCCGCGTGAAGTTCAAAGACAGGACTTTGAGAGTCTGGACATATCAGATGCCCGACGGCAAACTTGAGCAATACCAGGTTGCGCCGGAGCCGGCAATATGAGGCCGGTCCGAAGGAATGTTACATCTGGCGTGTGTCGTTGAAAGGGAATGTCAATTCACGGGCTTTATGTATTCTATGAAATAATGTCCGGGCCCGAGTGATACGCCTTCCTTCGGCACGTTGCGATAGGATTCTTTATTCACTTTCAGTAAGTATGATTGAAGCCTCCCAGGGGTGTGAAGGATGGCCGTGTGATCGACAGGGACGCTCAGTCTGTAAGTATAGTCCGATTCTCCGGATCTTTTCCAGGATACTGAAACCGTGCTTCCGTCTTCGAGGGGGACTACCCCTCTCGCCCATTTCAACCGGTCTCCTGAGTAAGGGATGAAACTAATTGTCCTGTACCCGGGTGTCTGAGGTGTTATGCCGAGGATCCTGCTTGAGAGAAAAAATAACGGCGCTCCTCCCCAGGCATGACTTAGATCTCCCGCATAGCCGCTATTGTCGCGCCATTTCTCGGTCAGCGTATAAGTCGATGTGTCGATTCCATTTACCCAGTTATTGATCTCCGCGAGGCCATCCGTGTCGAACCTGTGGATGTGCGCCAGCGCGGAGAGCACGAAATACATGAAGTACGGCTGCACGACGATTTTCTTTTCATGAATGACATAGTTCATGATCGAATCACGGCGTTTCATGGGAGCGATGTCGTAAAGGACCGTAAGCGCGTTTAAGTGAGGACTGTAAGTCACGATGTTAGTATCCGGCGGCAACCAGATGTATGGCTTGTTGTGGTTTAAGTACGGGATACCGTCCCTGTAAAGCCCTTTATCCTTATCCCAGAGATACCGGTTTATCCCCATTTTTATTTTCCCGGCAAGTTGGAGGTCGGCGGCGGCCTTCGCTTTGGACCCGGCAATATTATTGAGGTCTGCCGCATCCAGTAAGGACTTGTAATAGAACGCGGTCAGGTATCCCATTCCTATTACTGCCGGCGGATGATGCAGGTTGAACCCGTCGATTGTCGTCCAGTCCATGAACAGGTTATTGGGGGACTGGCTGAGCAGGAAACGTCCTCCGAGATATGATTTGAACAGGTCGTTGAGTTTGTTGACGTACGGAACCAGCTCGCGAACGAGCACCGTATCGCCGGTATATTGAAAATAGTTGTGAAGCATTTGGACCCACAGGAGTGAATAGCTCGTGTGGAACATCTTGAAACCGTTCTTCTTCAGCATCATTGCGGTTTTTACCAGGTCCTGTCGTGCCAGCCACCGGTCGCCGAAGGCGTAGTAGTTGGAAATCGATTCGATGAGATAATCGCCTGTGTCCGAAAGCGGTTCCTGGTGCAGTGGCGAATCGAGATGATGACTCTGCATGCAGATTTGTGTGGACCATCTGATAATATTCCATAGCTTCGTATAGAAAGCGTCAGAGCACGAGAAACCTCCCTCGTAAACAACGGGGTAGGAGGTGTAAATTGCGTGCAAAGAATCAATGCGCAAGCCGTTCCTGGACGAAACCTGCACCCTCAAAAACCTGAATGCGCTCATCTGCGGAGTGGTGTAAATATTTCGACCTTCCCTGCAGATGTAATCCATCGGCCTGTCGATGTCTTTCAACTCCGTCGGAGATATCCGGACGGTATCGCCTCGATTAGCATCGATGGAAAACGAGTAGTACGCCGACATGTTGCGGCCGAAATCGAATGTCATCGTTTGATGATGCAGGATCCGGCCGAATGGAGACCACACGGAAGTTTCATTCGACTTTGGAGCGACATCACGAAGGATTCTCACAGCCTTCAAGGGATATCTGATTGTGGATGGGATCCGGCTTTCTATGAGGTAACCGCTGACAGGTCCCTGCTCAGCCGACGCGTATGGCCAATGACTGTCGTCGTAGTTTTCGCTCCGCCAGCCTGCAAAGCTGATCGTCGCATCATAACGAAACCACCCTTGCGCGATTGATAGACTTGTGTCCAGAGCACACTTCCATGTCGAATCGGTCGACAGGATAACGTGATCCGGAGCTGTGTTCAGGTTACATATAAACCGGCCGGTCCCTGATGTCGTTTCTGAGGTTGCCATGCCGAAGGAATAGGCTTCGACAGCAATCACGTTCCGTCCCGGCTGCAGAAAGTTTCTTACATCCTGAGATGTGAAGTACCAATGATGCGGCGGTGTGGAATCGAAGTAATCGCTGCCGATGTTCGGGGGCCCCTGGCATATGAATCTTCCGTTCACGTACGCCCTGAAAGAAACGTCCGCGGTTATGCAAAGCACTGCGGTGGGAGGAAGGGCGTCGAAGTTGAACGTCTTTCGGAAGAGTGCTGTGAATTGATTCCCGGAGCGGTTATTGATCCACTCTGATGATGTCTTCTTAAAACGACCGTATATGGTTCTGTTCAACCATATCCAGCTCCCACTCCATGTATCTTTGTGAAAGAGCCGGTCTGGAGACCATGAGTAGTCTTCGCAATGGATCCCGGTCGAATCGGCCATGACAACTGCGTGTGAGTCGTTTGTCAGAAATCTCTGTTGGGCCTTAACTGCCGTGAAAAATTCCGGCAGAAGAAGGAAGAGCATCGTTGCGACCATCGGTTTCATCATTGTGCCTGTCGTCCCGGTGATTGAGTATGTGGACTCAAAGTAACAAAAAGCCGGGAAATGACAAGCGAGTGACGGGGGAACCGGGGAAAAAACAGGAAGCCGGCGGCGCTCCGGCTTCCTGTGAGTGTACTGCCTGAGTCAAGAAGAATCCCCCCGCGCGACAGGCCGCATAGTGCCTGAATGCGAGGCCCGGAAGGCTTCCTTTTATGAAGATCTCAGAAATATGCCGCCAGTGTAAGACCGGCGGTCTGAAATCCAATTTGGAGTGAGCTGTTTCCCGGCGAACCTGTCGCCGTGCTGTTTCCAAGGTTGATTCCGAATTGGTATTCGGCGCTGAGGCTGATGTTGCTGTTGAAGAAATACTCTATTCCTCCAATTGCGCCCAGACCAAAGTTTGTGTTTGTGCTCCTGGCGTTCCCCGGGTTAATAGTGGCCGCACTTGTCATGAATGACAGATCGCCTCCGAAATACGGACTGAGATGAGAAGCCAGAGGGAGATGATATTCGAGCCCGCCTTCAAGCCCGAATGACATTTGATTTGTTGAAGATTGGGGGTTTGAGTTTGACGAGGTGTTGTTGATTCCAAGGAGGAACATACCGCGAACCGCCATGTTATCTGCGATGAAGTATTTCCCCCCTATTCCTCCGTCGTATTTGTTCAGCGAAAGAATGCCCAGTCCGCTGAAGTTGAACAATACCGCTTTGTCACCCTGCCTGGTGACATTTAAGGGCTGCGCATTCGCCCTCACGGCCATGGCGATGGACATCGCCAGCGTGAGGAGCAGTGTTGTTTTATTTTTCATTGGTTGCTCTCCGTTGTTGTGGACGTTCGATATAGCTATCAGGCAACAATTGCCTTTG
>JBJKQU010000173.1:0-43086 GCA_046705025.1 Candidatus Kryptoniota bacterium
CTGTACATCCCGCGAAACTTCGCTCACGACTGGATAAATAAAAGATACCCGGTCACAAAGGGGAACAAGCCCTGAGCAACATGACAAATCTGTAATCTTCCCGTAAGGTTCCGGTAAGTCTTCCCTGTTTATATTTCTGTTGCTAATGCAGGAATTACAATATGAACAGAGCGAAAATCGTAAGCATTGGAGTATCCATCTTAGCTATCGTCTCACTAGGAGTTTACGGCACAGGACTTCTGGGAACAACAACTCAGGGCAGAGATATCGAAGGTGAGCCGGGAAAAGCCTTAAAATCCGAAGCCATGATATCGGGTAGGTTGCCAATCCGTGATGCTGGTAGTGTGCTCACGATCAGCGACAAAAGTCAGCATCTCTCGGGGATATTAACTGCAAGATTGGCTCCGTACGTCTACCGTAGGAGCATAACGGCATACGGTGAGGTAGTCAGCCTTCGAACACTCATTGAGCTTAGAAGCAGTTACTTGACTGCTTCCGCGCAGGCTCGCAAGGCAGTCCTCCAGCTGGGACTTTCCAGGAATGAGTATGCGAGAGCAAAGACGCTTTTCAAATCTACCGAGTACGTATCGCTTGAAAAGCTGCAGAGTGATGAGGCAGCCTATTGTTCCGATTTAGCAGACAGCGAGGCCGCCTTCCAAAACCTGTCGGGGCTGAAAGGAGAAATCTTACAAGAGTGGGGAGACGTCATCGCGAAATGGATAGTGAAGAATTCTCTCGCCGCTAAAGCGTTGATTGCGCATAAATTTTCGATCATACTCGTAACCCTCCCCCCAGACGCAGGTATGACAGTGGCACCACGCTCCGCTGAAGTCGAGACTATCGGTAGCAACATGCTGGAGGCAACGCTCGTATCCATTTCGCCGGTATCCAACCCGGCCATACAGGGAATAAGCTGCTTCTATCGAGTCCCCACTTCACCTTATGTCTCTGTCGGAATGAATGTCGTCGTTCGTTTGTCGGTCGGCAAAGAGAGCGCCGGTGTAGTCATTCCTAATTCTGCAGTTGTCTGGCAGAACGGCAACGCCTGGATATTCCTCAAAACCGGCAGTGACCGGTTCGTCAGAAAGCAAGTCACAACCACAAATCGAGTGGAAGGTGGATGGTTTGTAAGAAACGGCATAGAGTCCGGCGAGTCGGTGGTAATCAACGGGGCACAACTCTTACTTTCGCAGGAGTTCAAGGCACAGGCAGAGGGAGACGACGACTAAGACCCAATGCTGAGTTCCATCGTCCGCTTCTCCCTCAAGTTCAAGGGGATAATAATCGCACTTGCGTGCGTGCTTCTCGGTTACGGCCTGTACAGCCTGGCTAATGCCAAGTACGATGTCTTCCCTGAATTTGCACCCGCACAGGTTGTGATTCAGACTGAAGCGCCGGGGCTTTCCCCAAGGCAGGTCGAGGTCCTCGTGACGCAGCCGATTGAAAACGCTGTCGAGGGCACGGTCGGCATTCGCACGATGATGTCCAACTCGATACAGGGTATTTCCATCGTTAAGATCACGTTCAGATCGGCGACTGACATCTACCTCGATAGGCAAATGGTTGCCGAACGGCTTTCGGAGATCACTGGACAGCTCCCTTCGGGTGTACGGTCACCTGTTATCACGCCGCTAACTTCATCCGCGAGCGTCATAATGGCTGTCGGACTTACTTCTGACACACTATCGCCGATGGCGCTGAGAACTGCCGCCGATTGGACAATCAAGCCGGGACTCCTCGCGGTGCCCGGCGTCGCCAAAGTAGTCGTCTTCGGCGGTGATGTGAAACAACTTCAGGTGCAGGTCAAGCCCGGTCTTCTCGTAAGGTACGGCCTGTCGATAAACGACGTTATCGACGCTGCCCGCCGGGCAACCGGAGTCGAAGGAGCGGGCTTCATCGATACGCACAATCAGCGGCTCAACATTCAGACTGAAGGTCAATCGCTCACGCCCTCGGAACTCGGTGATGCTGTCGTAATCCAAAAGAACGGTGCGGACGTTTTGCTGAAAGAGGTTGCCAGAGTTGTGGACGCGCCTGCACCTTCTATCGGCGCGGCGGAGATACTGGGCAAGCCCGGCATCCTCTTGCTGATCTCCGCCCAGTACGGGGCAAATACACTCGATGTGACCGGGAAAGTTGATGCTGCATTGAAGGAGCTGACGCCGGGATTGAAGTCCGAAGGGATCGTTGTTCATAGCAATGTCTTTCGCGCAGCAGATTTTATAGAGGCAGCGGTTCACGACATCCGTACCTCGCTCCTTATCGGTGCAGTTCTCGTTGTTCTTGTCCTCATCCTGTTCCTTTTCAACCTGAGGACAGCTGCAATCTCTCTGACCGTGATTCCCCTCTCGCTTCTGGCGGCCATCATTGTGCTGCAGAGTTTCGGATACAGCCTGAACACGATGACGCTCGGCGGATTGGCGATCGCCATTGGTGAAGTGGTCGACGACGCCGTCATAGATGTCGAGAATATTCTGCGCCGCTTGCGTGAGAACAAGTTGGCGGCGAGTCCGAAACCGATCTTTCGCGTCGTGTTGGACGCATCCATCGAAGTAAGAAGCGCCGTCGTGTACGCCACATTTGCGGTCATCCTCGTGTTCGTTCCGGTCTTAACGATGACAGGCCTTGCGGGAAGGCTCTTTTCTCCTCTCGCCCTTGCATACATTTTCTCGATCCTCGCGTCTCTTCTGTTCGCGTTGACCATTACCCCTGCGATGTGTCTTGCTCTGATCGGGCGGTCACGCGCCGTCGACACCGAGCCTCGGTTCACGACTTGGCTTAAGCGTAACTACAGTCATCTGCTCTCGGCCGTCGAGACTCACTTCCCGGTTGTAATCGCGGGGGTCGGCATACTGATACTCATCGGCATCTTCCTTATACCCACATTCAAAGGCTCCTTTCTCCCGCAATTCAGGGAGGGAAACTATATAGTTCACATGGCCGAAGTCCCCGGTACATCCCTTCAACAGACGCTAAAGCTGGGAGAGCGAGTCACCCAGCGGCTTTTGAGAATTCCGTTTGTCGGATCGGTCTGCGCTGACGCTGGCCGGGCCTCATTGAGCGACGACTCTCATGGAACTCATCAAAGCGAGATATGGATAAGATTGAAGCCTGCGAGCAGCGTTCCTGCAAACGCAGCGGAGAGTGCAATCAGAGAAGCGGTGACAAAATTCACCGGGGCGAACTTCTCCGTGAATTCATTCCTGACGGAGAGAATAAACGAGACACTGTCCGGATATACTGCCGCTGTCGTTGTGAACATATTCGGAAATAACCTCGACACGCTCGATTACAAGGCGGAGCAAATCGCTCGCCTCCTTGGTAAAATGCGCGGGGCAACCGATATCCAGCTTCAGTCGCCGCCCGGGGCGCCACAGATGGTGGTACGTCTCCGCAGGTCTGAACTCAAGAGATGGGGATTCGAGCCTGTGGACGTAATGGACGCCGTGCAGACGGCATACCGGGGTGACATAGTCGGACAGGTTTGCGACGGAAACAGAGTATTCGGCGTATCGGTTGTTCTTGATCCGAAACAGGGACATAATCCCGCCGAACTCGGCAGTCTTCTTCTCCGCAATTCAAGCGGCATCTACGTCCGGCTCGATCAGCTCGCCGACATATATGAAGACTCCGGACGTTACGTAGTTCAGCACGAAGGAGCGAGGCGAGGCGAGACAATTACCTGCAACGTCAAGGGAATAGGTGTCAGCCCATTTGTCAGCGCCGCGAAACGACGCATCGCATCGTCGGTTCACTTCCCGCCGGGAACGTATGCCGCGTTCAGCGGAACAGCGGAGGCAAGGGCAAGGTCGCAACACGAGATACTCATCCATTCTCTCTTCGCGGCTGTCGGGATAATCCTTCTTCTGTCGGTCGTGATGAGAAACTACAGGAACCTTTCGTTGGTACTGCTCAACCTGCCGTTTGCGCTTGTCGGCGGAATACTGGCGGTCTTCGTTACCGGCGGGAATATGTCGATCGGATCTCTCGTTGGTTTTGTCACGCTCTTCGGCATTACATTGAGGAACTCGATAATGCTGATTTCACATTACGAACATCTCGTCGAAGTCGAAGGAATGAGCTGGTCGATCGAAGCCGCGGTCCGCGGGGCTTCAGAGAGACTGGTTCCAATACTTATGACGGCGACCGTAACCGGATTGGGTCTCCTCCCGCTCGCTCTCGCCAGCGGGACAGCGGGCCGGGAAATAGAAGGGCCGATGACAATCGTCATTCTCGGCGGGCTATTCACTTCGACGGCACTTAATCTGCTCGTATTGCCTACGCTCTCACTCAGATTTGGGAAGTTCGAGAAGAAAGAGGCGACAGAAGTATGAAGACATTCATCCTTGCAGCGCTCTCGTTATGTTTACTGGTGCAGGGCACCTCAATCGAGCAGACGCGCAAAAGCGGGCTTCCTTGTCTCAAAACAGTGGCGGATATCCGGCTCCCAGGGAGGACATCGAGATTTGATTATCAGTCGATAGATCGGGAGCGGTCGTTCCTCTTCATAGCGCATCTCGGCGATAACGCCGTTACAGTGTTTGACCTCAAGTCCCATCGCGTCATCAAGAATATTACCGGAATATGGACTCCGCATGGAATTTTGGCCGTCCCTCAACTCGGAAGAGTCTTCGTGTCCGCTACGAGAGTAAATGAAGTGTATACCATCGACGAGGGAACACTTACGGTAATTGGAAAGACGGATGCGGGAAGTTTCCCCGACGGAATCGGATTCGATCCCGGCACGGAACGGATATTCGTGTCTGACGAGTTCGGCAAAACGGTCACCGTGATAGACGCGAGATCGTTGAAGGCGGTTCGCAGGATAGAAATCGGCGGAAGAGTCGGAAACACGCACTACGATCCGATCTCAAAAACCATCTTCACTACAAACGAAACGGAGAACGAGCTTTACGAAATCGATCCTTCTACGCTCCAAATAATCGGACGAACAAAAATGCCGGGATGCAAAGGTGCTCACGGATTTGTCATCGGCAAAAGGCCGCATTTCGCATATGTGACCGGGGAGGATAACGCGTCTTTGGTAGTCATCGACCTGAGCAGGAGGAAGGTAATACAGAGAGTCGGCGTCGGTAACGGACCCGACGTGCTGGCGATCGATTCCGGACTTAATCTGCTTTACGTGTCATCGGAGAGCGGAGTGGTATCCGTTTTCAGGATTAAGACCGACGGCCTGTCGGCGCTGTGCAAAGGGAGGCTGTGGGCGCACGCGCATACGATCAGCGTAGATAACAAGACACACAGTGTCTACTTCCCGCTTCAGGACTGGAAAGGTTTTCCGACTTTGCGAATAATGGTCCCCCGCGATCTTCTCGGGCATCCCGCCTCGCGGCGCCGAGAATAGGCTGTAGGACCGCCAAGAGCCTACAGGTCAGCCCGGGAAAATCAACGAGACGGTTGTCCCCTTTCCCGGTTCGCTCACTACTGAGGCTGTGCCGTTGTGCAGCGTCATGATCGACCTGACGATCGCCAAACCGAGACCGCTTCCCGGCTTATTCTCTGACCTGGAAGAATCGGCACGGTAAAATCTGTCGAATATCTTGGAGAGATGCTCGGGTCCGATCCCTTCTCCAGTGTCGGTCACCGAAATGGTCACGCTACCGTCTGCCCCACGCCTGAACCCGATCTCGACTTTTCCTCCCGGATGAGTATACCGAACCGCGTTCGAAACCAGATTGCTGAGTGCCTGTCTCAGAAGCGTCGGGTCTGCATTTACAGCTGACCCGTCGCCGCCCTCCAAAAAGGCTATTGTAATCCCCTGCTCCTCGGCCATCGGTTCATAAAACTCGATGACATCTTCGATTTCCTTTTTCGGATCAAGCTCCTTCTTCTCAACATGTGCCTCCGGGCTTTCCGCCCTGGCGAGAAAGAGCAGACTTTCTATGACATGGGACAACCTCGAAAACTCTTCCAGACCGGACCCCAGCACCTCCCTGTATTCCCCGACCGTCCGCTCGCGGGACAGGGCGACTTCGGTCTCCCCGATGAGATTATTGATGGGGGTCCTCAACTCATGGGCGAGGTCGGCTGAGAACTGGCCCAGCCTGTTGAACGAGTCTTCGAGCCTATCCAGCATGCCATCAAAAGCTGCCGCCAAATCATTGAGTTCCAGGGGCCAGCCCGACTTCAGCCTGGATCTCGACAGGCTCTGGTCCGGCTGTCCGAGTCTACGGTGGAGCTGATCCGCCGAGATATGCTTGACCGTTCTCGTAATATCCTCGATTGGCTTCAGCCCTTTTCCGGCTATGAACACCCCGATCCCGGCCGACAGCAGAATTCCCGCAAGCAGGACCAAAAGGAGCTGCCGTCTGTAGTCCGAAATGAGCTCGTCCTCATGAGATATGTCCAGCGCGAGCTGGAGTATTCTAGTCTGCCCCGTGGAATCTCCGACTCTGGCGAGAGCAGAAATGACGAGGAGACTATGCCCGTTCTGCGATTTGCGCTTTGTGGCGTGCGTAGGCAGTTCAGCCAGGGCTGCCGGTTTCGGGAAAATATCTACCGGTGCCACCGATAGCATCTTGTCCGTCTCTATGATCACTCTGCCATCCGGGGTAAGTATACGGGCGTAGTACTTCGCCAGCCTGAACGGTGCGGTCTCCCATTTGATCTCTTCCTGGAGGACCTCCCGGTCGTTTGGCTCCTCCTTGAGGATTTCCCTCAACAGGCTGATTTTCGCGGCAAGGAATTGCCCGTCCTCTTTTTCCAGTCTGCTTGTCAAGACCCAGTATAGAAATGCTGTGGAGACAAGGAGTATCCCGAAGGCCGACACGACATAGAGAAGAGTCAGCCTGCGCTTGACAGACCAGGTCTTCAGCTTTTCCCGTCCGGATGTAGTCTCAATCATTGTCTATGACATATCCGACGCCGCGGACTGTTTGGATCAATTTCTTTTCAAATGGGTCATCGACCTTTCTTCGCAGCCTTCTGACCGCCACGTCGACCACGTTTGTATCGCTGTCGAAGTTCATCCCCCATACCTGGTCGGCAATGAGAGCACGGGAGAGTACTTCGCCGCACCTGCGCATCAGGAGCGCCAGCAGCGTGAACTCCTTCGGCGTCAGCTCTAGTTTTATCCCTTGCCTGGTCGCCTTGTGGGCTAATAGGTCGATCTCGAGGTCGGAGATTCTTAGAGTGTCAGGCTGCCGCACCGGACCGCGGCGCAGTACTGTCCTCACCCTTGCAAGCAGTTCTGAGAAAGCAAACGGCTTCACCAGGTAGTCGTCCGCACCAAGTTCCAGACCCTTTACTCGATCCTGCACGGAGTCCTTAGCGGTCAGGAATAAAACCGGCGTCACTATGCCCCGCCGTTTGATCTCAGAGAGGACCGACCACCCGTCTCGGCCGGGCAACATAACGTCAAGAACGATGAGAGAGTACTCGTTCTGTTTGGTCAGTGCGAGCCCGGAGTCGCCGTCAGAAGCGGTATCGACGACAAAGCCGTTCTCCGAGAGGCCTTTCTTCAGGTAGGCAGCCGCCTTCAGTTCATCTTCTATGACAAGAATTCGCATCGATTCTACTGCAGAATTTAACAGGAATGATTCTATGATTGCCATTGTTTACTTGGATAAAGACGGCTAATTTTTCCAGAGGAGAAAATCAAGTGAAAATAGGAATTACATGCTATCCGACGTACGGCGGGAGCGGTGTTGTCGCAACGGAACTTGGAAAGGCTCTTGCTTTGCGGGGTCACCAGATACACTTTATCAGCTACTCGCTTCCCGCCAGGCTGGATAACTTTGTGGGCGATGTTTTCTATCATGAAGTCGAGATGTCCCAATACCCGCTGTTCGACTTTCCACTTTACACGGATTCACTCGCGAGCAAAATGGTCGACGTCGCGAAATATCACGACCTCGACATCCTTCATGTTCACTACGCGATCCCGCACGCGACAAGCGCGTTTATAGCGAAAAGGATTCTTGCACCCAACAAGGACATAAAAGTCATAACGACACTCCACGGAACAGATGTGACCCTTGTGGGACTAGAACCCAGCTTCCTGCCGCTCGTCAAGTTTTCCATAGAGCAAAGCGACTATGTAACCTCGGTCTCGCGCTTTCTTCAGATGAAGACTTATACGATGTACAACATCGAGAAAGAGATTGAGGTCATACCGAATTTCGTGGATACCGAGAGGTTCAAGAGACGTGAAGACTGCCAGTTCAGGTCCCGGTTCGCACCGAACGGCGAAAAGATCCTTGTTCACGTGTCGAATTTCAGGGGCGTAAAGAGGGTGCCCGATACGATCCGAATCTTCGATATCGTGAAAAAAGCGGTCCCGAGCAAGCTGGTCCTTGTCGGAGACGGGCCCGACAGGTCGGAGTCTGAGAGGCTTGCACGCGAACTCGGCATTTCGGATGATGTGAGGTTCCTGGGCAAGCAGACGCTCCTCCCCGAAATTCTTTCGGCCTCGGACCTGCTGTTGATGCCGAGCCAGTCGGAGAGTTTCGGCCTTTCGGCGCTCGAGGCTATGGCCTGCAGCGTGCCGGTCGTCTCCTCCAGCGCGGGAGGACTCCCGGAGCTTGTCGTACACGGAGAAACGGGATTCATCGCGGAACTGGGCGACGTGCAAAGGATGGCAAAGTACGCGATCGATTTGTTGAGTGACGACAGGAAGTGGGAGTTGTTCAGTCAAAACGCCAGGAGGCGCGCGGTGGAGAGGTTCAATGTCGATCAGATTATACCCCTTTACGAGAGGCTCTACGAAAGGGCGGTCAGCGAATCTAAAGAGGTGTCTGTAAGCGTTAAGTAGTCCCTCTAGCCTGTCTGTAGTTTTGTTACCCTTTAGCTGAGCCGAAGCCGGGTACGCCGCCAGGAGGCAGGAATGCTCCAGGCCGGCAGAGCGAGTTGTCAGAAGCTCAGCTGGTAGAAGAGCCGCAGCATGTTTATCGTCTCGCGCTGGTAATAGTATCTGTTGTTCAACGACACCCTTCTTGACAGCTGCAGGTAGAGCCTGTTTCCCAATATTCTCGCAAGCGGGTAATCGACGCTCACGTCGGTGTTGTTAATGTCACTGAATACCTGTCCGCCGACTTTGATGACTGCGTTTCCGAACTGGGTAGTTATGTTAAGGTCAGGCGACAGAATAGAAGAAGAATTGTAGCCAAGCCCAATACTCCGAATAAAAGAAAATTGTCTGCTCAGAAAGCTTGTCAACGCGCCCGACAGCAGTGACGAGCCCAGCCCTGCCCCGGCCTGTGCTACCAGATTGTCCGCCGCGCTCTGCTTTTGAGAGGAAGTCAACTGGTCCTCGAACTCGTTGAACAAGATAAAAGAGATCGCATTCGTCTGCGGATCGCCCTGGAAAGGACTGTTATCAACGTTCATCGAAATATCTACGCTCGGCTGGTTGAATGACCCGGTCATTCTGAGCTGGACCACAACGACTTCAGGCTTCGTGCTTGATGTATCGGCGTAATGGTAGCCCTGGTACTGGGCCGTGATGTCGAGCGTTGGATTGAGCGGAACGCCGGTGAAATGCAGTTTTCCGGAGGCCGCGAATTGTTTGCCGTAGAAGTCGTAATAGGAATTGTCCATAATATTGACATCCCCGGTAAGTTCCATCGTTCCCGACAGATTGGAGAGAGCCAGCCGACCGCCGAGCACCGCGTCCAGCTCTTCGCTCGTTGCCTGATCGAAAATCATTCTCAGGTTTACATTGTCCTTCGTTTCAATCTTAATGTTATACTTCAGGCTGTCGAGAACGCTCCCGGAAGAAGCTGGCTGCTGGGCTATGGATGCGACCGCCGGCGTTCTTTCTCCCGACGATTTTGCCGCCGTGTCCACCGAGAAGCGATATACTATACCCTGGGACGCTACATTCTCGGCCCGCTGAAGCGGAAGAAGCGTAAGGTTCCCGCTCGGAACGATAGTACCTTCTATCAAAGGTTTGGACAGGCTCCCTGCAAGCTTTAGGCCTTGAGGACCCGCTTCGACAACCGCGGTCCCGTAAATGCCCTGTATACTTCGCTGTATGGGTGAGTTGAGTGCCAACAAGGAGCCCCGGAAGCCTATGTCAAATTTCTCTATAGTGTTCTTCCCGATCGTCAACGAACCGTTAGCCTCCATCGCTCCGCCGATGCCCCTTGTCGCATTCCTGATGACCAGAGGAGACAGGGTTAGCCTGTCGCCGCTGCCCACCACTGTCCCGTCGAACAGGTAGTCAATCTCGTTCGCGGCAAGACGTATCCTTCCTCTGGTTATTGAAATTTCTCCTTTCAGATCGGGTGATGAGTATCGCCCGCCGAGAGACATGTCGCCGGACAGCGTGGCCCCGAAATCCTGGACCCCCGCCATGAAAGGAGCGAGAAATGAAACGTCCAGTGAATCCGCTGCCAGGTTGAGTTCCAGATTCTTCTTTGAGTTCGCGGTCAGCGGCAGGGTCCCCTGAAGACGAAGTGCGTACCGGGCGGAATCGGTCTCCTTGGACAGCTGCACCGACAGCAGCATGTAGGATCCCTCCAGGTCGACCCTCCCGTCGACCAATTTCGACCTGGCCCCGTTGTACTCGATGTTCTTTCCTTGAAAGCCAATCGACACGACAGTTCCGGAGTGCGAATCGGCTATTTCTGCATCGCCATTTATCCTCCCCTCCACACTCAGCCTGTTTGTATCCACCTGCGCGAATTTTTGGAGTGATGCAAGGGCGATATCATGAAACTTCAAACGGAGGTTTGCCCCCTTAACCAGCGAATAGGAACCTTCGACCAGCACATTGGCCCCGTTTGTTCCACCGTCATCGTTCATTCCCGCCGAAAAAGATGCCGGAGCGAAGCTGAAGGTTTCCGCAGCGTAGCCGAGGTGAACCGGGGCCAGGCTGTTCAAAGAGACTCCGTAAAGCTTTCCGAGCACGGTTCCGGCGGTAATATCGAAAGAATCCCGCCTGACCTTTGCCAGCGCTTCTACATAGAATTCGATAGAAGTGTCCACTTTCCCGAGGGCTGAAATCGAAAGTGAATTCTCCGATGAAGAGTCGCCCGGCGAATACATCACTCTCAGTATTTTTGCATTCAACCGGGTCCGATTCACATCCAGGTCCCTGAAACTCGCGTCTGCGGACCAGGCGCCGGAATCCCAGACCGAAAGTCTCCGGTCGGAATCAAGATTGAACTGTGCTCTAATCCCCGAAGCATTCAGACTCAGCGAGTCTTCCTCGAGACCGACCGTGTCGGCAGCCACTGAACCTTGCATCGAGAAGCGCCCGTTGTCCGAGTTCACTTTCAACCGTGCCTGGGGGTCCCCGTACAGATCCATATTGCCAAGAAGCTTGCCGAGAAATCTCGCATCTCTCACTTTCACGTTCAGATCGGCGTCCAATCCGGCAATGCCGTGAAAGTCGCTGTGGAGGCTGTCAACCCTTCCGGTAACCTTAGAGCTGAATCTGCCGGCCAGAACAGTGAAAATCTCGGACAACTGCGCAGGCAGCTCGTGAGGGACAAATTTCCCACTAGCTGACGCATCGACAAAAGGCGAATGAACCTGAAGCTCTTTTCGGCTTCTCATGGTGTTGAGCTCGACCGTAATGGCTGAATTGTTCAGAGGAAATCCTCCCAGTGAAGCATGTTCAGTGAGGAGCGATATTTGAGTGCGCAGAGAGTCAATATCAAAACCGCTGCCGGCCAGCCTCAGCCTCCCTGTAAAATTCCCTTCGAGGTTTGGGATGTGTACGAAGGGCGCGACATCGAATTCCGTCATTGCCAGTTCACCGGCGTAGCTCCTGTCACCGAAATTTACGGAGCCCTCCCCGTCTATATTTCCTTTGGACGTCAGCAGGCTCAGCTTCACCCTAAGACTGTCCTTCAGGGAGGCTGCTTCTACTGAAAGGCTGTTCAACGCCGTGTGACCGTAGCTTGAGGAATCTAAAGCCAGGGTGACGTGCCCGTCAGGCAGCATTCCGGGTACGGCTTTCACAGAAAACGCAGCCCTCCCCGTAAGCTGCGTCCTCAGCTCCTGATCGCCGAGGATCTTTGCCATGTCCAATCCGCTGAAGTCAACCTTGCCGTCATAAGCACCCGAATGGATCCGCACTGCACCCGATACCGAGGTCATTTTGTTGGCAAGCTGAACGTCGACATTCAGGTCCTTCGGCGTCCCTCTTACCTTCGCGTCCACGCGCACAGGCTTGAATGCGCCGAGGTTAGGAAATCCGATCTTCTTTAGAAGAGCAGACCCCTCAGCCATGTTCACGGTGCTGTTTTCCAGGTCGACTTTCATGTAGATGGACGAATCAGTGACATTATGGAAAGTCGCTGCTATCGGCAAGTACGAGCTGTCGGTCCGAAGCAGAAATTGTTTCAGATTCAACGTGTCGAGGTCGCCGCTCGCAAACAGCGACAGATCCACTTTCGTTACGGGGTTGACCGGCAGCTTGAGGAATTCCTCCACTCTTTCAATGGCCAGGTCCTTCGCCTGGAGGCTCACCGTGAAGTGCCTGTGACGCAGGTGCCCGACATCAAGGGAATCGAGGATATTCTGACCTATCAAGGCTATGTCCGCATGAATAGACGCGGGATTCGATACCAACCTGAAGCCGGAGAGTTCCGTACCCTCAGGCGAAGTGTAGAAGTCGAATTTCAGCGAGTCGACTCTGAACCTTGGCTTCTGCAACACGAGAGAGATGTATTTTACGTTCGCAGTAAGGCTTGTCCCCGAAAAAATGCCCGATAAGTTCAGGCCGATATTTCTCACGTTGAAATGAGCGGCGTCAAAAACATGCTCCACGAGGGTGTCGCGGATGATCGGCCCGGCATCGATTCCGGCAGACCTCGTGGAATCATAAAGAGAGAACTCACCTCCGCGAATCTTCAGCGACTTCAGGAGAATCGTCCAGTCGAATTTACCTCCCGGTTTCGACGGGCCTTTGGAAATGTGATCCACATTGTAGGTGCCGTCTTTGTACCTGGTCAAATAGAAATGCGGATCCACCAGCCCCACATGCATCAGCTCGACCGTCTGTGTAATCAGCGATAGGGGAAGATGAGAGATCCTGATCGTGTCGACAGTAGCGATAGGGGCGTCTCGATAGTAGAGAGCTGCTCCGTCTATTCTGAAAGAACCCAGAATGCTTCCGTGAATCTCCCCAAGGTAAAGCTTTGCATTCGTCTGCTCATCCACGACCGATGTAAGTATGCTGCGCAGCTCATCGTTGAAAAATCTCGTATATGAAAACAGAAAGATGAGCAGAGGAAACGTAATCAGGAAGACGAATATCGGGAAGAAGATCTTCTTGGGCATTCTCATGTTTGGCTTCACCCCGAGTGCATTACCTCGACTATCTTCTTAATTATGTTAGTAGTCGACTTGCCGTCGAGGTATTTCATCGTTACCACCTTGCCTCCACGGGCTTCCACTATATCTCTCCCCACGACGTCCTCCACTTTCCAGTCGGCTCCCTTCACAAGGACATCGGGCTGGATAAGCTTGATAGTCTCATACGGCGTATCCTCGCCGAAAATGCAGACGTAGTCGACGCTCTTGAGGTTCGAAACGACAAAGGCCCGGTCCTTCTCTCCCACTATCGGCCTCTTCGGCCCTTTTATCCTCCGGACGCTTGCGTCCGAATTGACCGCGACGACAAGTATATCGCCAAGCTCCTTTGCCCGACTCAGATAATCGACATGTCCTATATGGACGATATCGAAAACGCCGTTCGTAAATACGACCTTCTTTCCGTTGTCCTGTTGCTCGTGCAGTACGGGTGCGAGGTCTTCACGTTTGAAAATATTCGACAGCAAGATACTCCCGGGTGAATTCATCAGAGCAGAGACTTCGAATCGTTCAGTACTTCCGCAAACAATCTTTCCCTGTCGACCGGCGCAATTCCGACCTCTCCGCAAACGATGCCTCCCGCATGATTGGCAATGGCAGCCGCCTCTTTAATACTCGCTCCAGCAACGAGTGCAACGGTCAATGTCGAAATCACCGTATCGCCGGCCCCGGAGACATCGGCCACCTTCCTGGCTTTCGTCGGAAAGTGAGATGAAGAACCGTCTCTCTCGACAAGAGTCATCCCTTTCTCTCCGCGGGTTAGAAGCACATTCTCGCACTCAAGACGCGACAACAATTCTTTCGCGGCTCCGATCGCTTCTTCATCGGATCCCGCAGCAAGGCCGAGTGCGTTTTCCGCCTCTTTTCGGTTTGGTTTGAACAGTGTAACGTGCTTGTATTCAAAAAAATTCAGATGCTTTGGGTCCACGCTTATCACTTTGCCGGTCTTACGCGCCAGATCTATCACTTCCGAAAGCAGGCCCTTCGTCAACATCCCTTTGTTGTAATCTTCCAGGAGAAGCCCGTCTATCTCCCCCGACATAGAATTTAGAATATCAATGATTCGGCGTTGTATTTTTTCGTCGATTCCATCGCTGACTTCATAGTCCATCCTGATGACGTGCTGACTGTGAGCGATGATTCTCGTCTTTACTGTTGTCGGTCTCCCCTGATCGGTTATGATGCCATCTTTAGGCAGTCCCATCTCATCGAGGATCTGCCTGATTCTCTCACCGGCCTCGTCTTCACCAACAATCCCGAATAACACAGGCTCTGCACCGAGCGCCTTTATGTTGTTGGCAACGTTAGCCGCACCGCCTAGTCGCGCAGACTCGCTATCGACCTGCAGAACAGGAACAGGCGCTTCCGGCGAAATACGATAAACACTTCCCCACACATATTTATCGAGCATGAGATCTCCAAGGACGGCGACCTTCTTTCCCTTAAAACTGTCGAACAGATAATTCAATCTCTCACTCTTGAAACCACTCAACGGAAATCTCCATTTTTCTGTAATTTACGCCCGGTTCGAGTTAAGAGCAATTACTATCCGAGCGGGCTCAAATACAACTGCGCATGAAAGCCCATACCGATGGATAACGGGCCCGCCCGACTCCCACGAATATTGTTTTCATGGAACCCCGTCCCGGGAGGAACCTCCCCCCGGCCTGCAACCGTTCGTGCCGGATCTGATTTGGCGACCACACCCGGACTCCGAAATCAGGACGGTCCAGTTTATGCGGATGGTTCGCTCACGATGTCATGAATCGTGCTGAGCAGCTTTTCTCCGGTAAACGGTTTGTTGATGAACGAATCGGCCTGATCGAAAAACGGTCCCGTAATCTCGTCCTGCAGTCCGCTTGTGGCGATGATTTTTACATCATCTTTTATCCGCTTCAATGCAGGGATTGCCGACTTTCCGTCAAGTACCGGCATCATGTTATCTATGATGATAGCTTTCACGGAATTCAAATTTTTGACAAAAGTTGCGATCGCTTCGGCTCCATCCTCCGCAACCAACACACGATAGCCGTAAGCTTCGAGCGTAGCCCTGGCAATTTCACGGATTGCCGACTCGTCGTCCACAACCAAGATCAACTCGCCGTGTCCGACATACCGGTCCATCTTCGTCTCGACAGCGGCAGCCGCTTCTGCCTCCTCGGTTGCAGGGAGGTATACCCTGAAGGTTGTCCCCTTGTTAACTTCACTGGAAGCGTCGATGAATCCGCCGCTTCCCTTTACAAGCGCACTCGCCGTCGAGAGGCCGAGGCCCGTTCCCTTCCCGATCGCTTTTGTCGTGAAGAAAGGCTCGAAGATCTTGTCCAGAAGACCGGGCGGAATCCCGACACCTGTGTCCGAGACTGTGATGACCACATACTTGCCGGGTTTCGCATCAGCGTTTAAATCCGAGCAGCCGTTTCCGAGAATTTCATTGTCAGCCCTGATCCTTAGAGTGCCTCCCCCAGCCATGGCATCTCTAGCGTTTACCATGAGGTTCAAAATGATCTGATGAATCTGAGTAGCATCACCAAGGACAGTCCACAATTCCGGCGTAATCGCCCGTTCGATAACGATAGACTTGGGGAAAGTGGCCTCGGCGATGTTGACGGCCTCTTTCAATAGATGCCTGGGCTGTATAATCACCCGCTCACTGCTTGCACCCCTCCCGAACATCAGCACCTGTCTTACCATTTCTGCGCCTCGCTTCGCACCGGATTCCATCGCCTGCAGTATTTTCATACTCTGCTCATCGTGCAAATTCAGTTCGAGAGTCTTGATCGACATCATGACCGGTGCCAGAATGTTGTTCAAATCATGAGCAATGCCGCCGGCAAGCGTCCCGATACTTTCCAGCCGCTGTGCCCTCATGAACTGAGCCTCCAGCTTTTTCTTTTCTGTGATGTCGGTGCAGATAATCATAATCGACTTCGATTCACCGCCGTCCTTCGTCATAAGCTTGCACCTGCAATCCAATACCCTGTCGAGGCCGTTCCGATCCTGCACAGCCAGTTCGCCCGCCCAATCACCTTCCTTGATCACCAGATTTCGTATTCCGGCAATTTCTGATCCGGTAGGGCGTCTCAGAATGTCCTCAAGTCTCCTCCCGATAGTCTGGTCAAAGCTCCAGCCAAACACATGGGTGGCACCCTCGTTCCAGAATGTGACTCGGCCCTCGATTGTCTCGAGAATGATAGCATCCTGCGACTTGTTGAGCAGCGCTGCCTGTTCCTTGATTTTGTCGGCCGAGCGTTTATGTTCTATCGCATTTGCAATTTGGCCGGAAAGAAGAATCAAAATGTTCTTCTCGGATTCTCCGAGCCTCATCTCGGAGGAGAAGTTCTGGACCCCCATTACTCCGACCACACCGGTTGCGGTCTTCAACGGGACCGCCACCCAATCGACCGGCATCTTCGGGCTCTCAGCCGATTCATTGTAGTCGATCAACCGTGAAGCCTCATTGACAGTCAACGAGGAAGGGCTTCCGTTCAATACGACTTGCTCGTTGAAAGCATGGAATCCCGGTTGATGTTCCGGTAAGTCGAAGATTTCATTGGTATAGTACGGGCAACTGAAGGAGCCCGTCGTGCTGTCTCGAAGAACGATATAGAAATTCCTGGAAGTTACGAGTTGACCGATCACCTCATGGATGGCCCTGCAGAGCTCGGCCAGGTCTTCCGTTATACGGGTTATTTCTGCAAGCCGGTAGAGTGCGGCCTGAAACTTTTCAGACTGCTCCCTTTCCGTCATATCCCTCCCCACGCCGACAAATCCCACTACCTGACCCGCCTCCACGACTACAGTCAGAGAAAGGTTAACCGGCACCTGCTTGCCGTTCTTTGAAAACATATCGACATCTACAACGACCTCGTCCTCGTTACCGTGCAATGCTCTCTCCCGATAGGAGTTGATGATTTCCTTCTGCTCAGTGATATCCAGAAGGTTTCTCCCCACCAGCTCATTCCCTTCATACCCCAGGATGGCGGTCGCACCTCCGCGTACCAATTGAATGTTCATATTGTCGTCCACCCTGAAAAGAACATCGCTCATAAACGTCAGTGCAGATTTCATCGCATCATAAAGTGTGTTTACAACTATCTTGTGTCTGAATACGAAATACAGTGCGATAACGAGAGCGAAGAGAGAAGTGACCATGTAAGGCTCCTCGCTGTTCGGGAATAAGGCAGAAAACACCGATTCGGTAAACGGACCGGGGAGAAGAAGGAGGAGTATCGCAAAGCCTGCGACAATTAGGTTAGCTCTCGTTCCCTTATCCGAAAATCCTTTCGCGAATGTGAAAAGCAGAGCGACCCCGATGCTGAATGTTACGGAAAGCCAAATCACCAGAAAGATCGAACCGTTAGTCGAGAATCCGGCGCCGCTTACGACCGGTTTGGGAATCAGCCCGAGGAGCTCGAACGTGTAGCTGAACAAACCGGCAAAATAGATAGCTGCAATCGTCAGAGGAGGTCGCAAAAGCTCCTCGCGCCGGACCATAATAATCATAAAGTGAATGAAGAAGAACGGAAAAACGGCAAAGAGAAATGCGCTGATAGAACTCACTATAGCACCCGACGTGCGAGATAAACTTAAGGCTGATAGCGGACCCGTAGCACCGAACAATATCAGGCAAGCAACAAGAAAAAGGTAGAACTTGACGACGGTGCTTCGGGGCGCCTTGAAATACACGATAAGCGCGAGGAGCAAGTTTGCAGCAGCATACCCGGATGAGACATACTCGTAAAGCATCCCACAGCCTCCATGAAGTAAATCTCAAAAAATGAAGTTTCGTCTGCATGAAGCGAATTCAAGCTGCGACGTTGTCCACAAAAGCCCCCAGAGACATCCTTTGTCAAGGATCGAATCCCGGAACTTCAAGATCAGCCTTCACCCTTCGCAAGCAGACTCTGGGTAAATATATGAACCTGGCGGGAGCCGCGCAATGTTCCGCGTCAAACCCGGCAGGTGGATTTATCATGGCTCTGGAATTGGAGAGTGCGACAGTATATTGCTTGTGTAAAGCCGCCACGAAATCTATCTTATCACCATGATGGAAGATTTCAATTTGCTTAAGCTGACCGGTTCGCGAGTAACCCTCCGCTCAATCGGACTTGAGGATGTCAATACGCTTTTCGCAATCATCCAGAATTCGAGAGCGCACCTCACGGAATGGCTCCCGTGGATCGATTTCGTTCATTCAATCGACGATGAAAGACATATCGTAGAACAGTGGATTTACGACATGCAGATAAGAGGCGCCATACATCTCTGCATCATCTTCGAGGATCGAGTAGTGGGTATAATCGGAACTCACCAGATAGACTGGATGAATCAACGAACCAGTGTCGGCTACTGGGTAAGACACGGGAGCACAGGCAACAACTTTGCAACCGAGGCAACTGCAGTCCTGCTGCAATACCTCTTTGAAGGCCTCAGACTCCATAGAGTATTCATCCAGGCTGCAACGGACAACGGTGCAAGCAACAGGGTAATAAAAAAACTCGGCTTCAAATGGGAAGGCGTTCTCAGAGAAAACGAGCGAATCAGAGACCGCTATCTCGACCACAACATTTACGGGATGACTCAGGACGATTTTGCGAATTTGAAGGACAGCCTGTCGATCTATCTCAAGAAGTAATCAACCGACAGCAGGAATCAGTCCGTTGCCGGTTGACGAAAACACCTCACGCTACAGATCGTACCTGCCGGCGTCCGCCAGTCGATCGGCTATCGCCCGCCTGATGTAGGCGGAGTTAACCGGGGTATACTTCAACAAGCGCCTGACGGCTGTGAGATAGGTACGAAGCGTGTCGCCTTCAGCGATGATTGCAAGAGCGGCTTTCGCGTGGCTTTCAACCCGCTCTATCGCTTCATACACAAAAGCCTTCGCCAAGTCGGCGTAAAACCCGCTGTTTTTCGCGCCGCTGCTCTGCATCTTCAGGACGCGAAGCAGTACGCTCTCCATCGCATAAGCTTCCATCGCTATATCGCTGATATGCCAGATCACTTCCTGCTCGTGTTCGAGCTTGTCCATGTATTTCTGGAAAGCCGCACCTGAAACCAGCAGACCTAACTTCTTTGCGTTTACAGCCAGGTTCATTTCATCCGCGAGCGGGCCCTCATAAGACGACTGGCCGGCGGAAAATGAGATGACTTCGTCCATGAGTTTCTGTGCCGCTGCCATGAGCGGGAGCTGTCCTTTCATCGCTCGACGGATAAGCATGGATGGGATGAGCAGCCGGTTGATCTCATTCGTCCCTTCGAAAATTCTGTTGATACGTGAATCACGGTAGGGCCGTGCGACGGGATACTCTTCGGTGAAGCCGTATCCTCCGAAAATCTGGACCGCCTCATCGACCACATAATCCAGGATCTCGGATGCATACACTTTTATTATGCTGCACTCTACGGCATATTCCTCGATGCCTTTCAGCGTCATCACGGAAGCTTCGGGACTCGTCTTGTCCACATTCTGCAAAATCGAATCTATGAGACCAGCCGTCCTGTAAACCATTGTCTCACCCACGAACGTCCTTGTCGCCATCTCACCAAGCTTGTGCTTCATCATTCCGAAAGAAATAATCGGCACCTGAAACTGCTTTCTCGTCTTCGCGTACTTCACCGTTTCCGTAATCACCGCCTTTGCCCCGCCGATCACGCTCGCTCCCAGCTTGAACCTTCCCACATTAAGGATGTTCAATGCCACTCTGTGGCCCTTCCCTATCTCTCCTATCACGTTCTCTGCCGGGACCTGGACGTCGTCAAGATTCAGAGCCCTTGTCGAGGAGCCCTTTATCCCCATCTTCTTCTCTTCCTTGCCGAGTGATATCCCCTTGAAATTCTTCTCCAGTATGAAAGAAGTGAACTTGTCGCCGCCGACCTGCGCAAACGTTATGTACACATCCGCAAAACCGGCGTTTGACAGCCACATCTTCGTTCCGTTAAGCGTGAAATGCTTCCCGTCTGCCGAAGGCAAAGCGACCGTCTTTGCCGATAGCGCATCGCTTCCTGAACCCGGCTCGGAAAGGGAGTATGAGGAAATCAGTTCCGCCGTCGCGAACCTGGGGAGGTATTTCTTCTTCTGGTCTTCGGTCCCAAAGTAAACGATCGGAAGGGTACCTATCCCTGTGTGGGCGCCATGGCTTACGGCAAACGCACCTGTCTTGCCGAGGTTTTCCGCAACGAGCATCGAACTTGTCTTGTCGAGTCCGAGCCCGCCGTATTCTTCAGGTATATCCACGGAGAGCAGTCCTATCTCACCCGCCTTGCGAAGAAGACTCACGGAGAGATCATAGTTCAACTCTTCAAGCTTCTCCACATTCGGCATGACCTCGTTGTCTACGAAATCTCTCGTCGTATCGGCTATCATCCTGTGCTGTTCACTGAAGTCCTCGGGAGTGAAGGCTTCATCCGGTTTCGTCTCCTCGATGAGGAAGCTTCCGCCTTTCCGGTAGCCAGCAGAATCCTCTGGGCGGCTAAGGGACTGCTTTTGCGTTGTCTCCATCTTTTGTCTCCTCTCATTCAAAAAAGGCCGCGATCAGTTTTTTGCTATGTATTTGACTCCCTCGAAGCCTTCAAAGTCCGAATCCTGTGTCCAAACGGTCGCGCCTTCGTGCCTTCCGGTGGCCAGAATCAGACTATCTGCCATGGGAATCCTCAGTTCATGGCTCAGCCTTGCCGCGCTGATCGCTATTTCCGAGTTTACTCCAACTACTTTCGCCTGGTGCATAGCACTCAGGACATGAATCGCTGTCTCCTCGTTCTTTTCAACGAGGGTCTTCTTGAACACCTCGTACAGATTGATTGTCGATACGACAAGGTTCTTTGTGTCCTCAACAACCGGAGCGAAATACCTGGCATTCTTACCATCGGTGAAGTATTCCAGCCAGCCCGATGAATCCACGAGGTTCATAACCTATCCTCCTCCCTCTCGACATCTGTATTCATCCCCTTCAGAATACCTCGCACTTCCTTTATATTCTTTACGGGTACCAGCTCTATTCTTTCACCTACCTGGATGACCTGCAACTCCTGTCCCGGCTGGAGCTTTATCCTTTCTCTGATCTCTTTCGGAATTACGACCTGGAATTTCGGTGACACCCTTACTCGCGTCATTGCGGTTTCTCCTTGCTGTCATACGGAACAATATATCCATGCCCGGCCGGTATGTCAATGTCTATATCGATCCCCTCATCTTATTACATGGTTCTTTGCGCACGCGGAGCCTAGGCAAGATTCTCAAAAATTCCCGCGGCTCCCATCCCGCCGCCAATGCACATAGTAACCATGCCGTATCTGGCATTTCGCCGCTTCATTTCATGTAAAAGCGTCGCAGTCAGCTTGGCCCCGGTGCAGCCCAGCGGATGACCGAGCGCGACAGCACCGCCGTTGACATTGACTTTGTTCTCATCCATATCGAGCCCGCGAATGACTGCAATTGCCTGCGCAGCAAAGGCCTCATTGAGCTCGATTACATCCATGTCCTCAAGTTTCAGGCCGGCAAATTTCAAGGCCTTTGGAACTGCTTTTATCGGACCGATGCCCATTATTTCCGGCGGCACACCGGCAACCGCGAACGAGATGAACCTGGCCGTCGGTCTGAGTCCGAGCTCTTTTGCTTTCTCGGCGCTCATTACAACCGAAGCCGCTGCGGCGTCGCTCATCTGGGAAGAATTTCCTGCCGTTACCGTGCCCCCCTGCAAAAAAACCGGCTTAAGCTGCGATAACTTTTCCAGGCTGGTGTCCTCGCGGGGACCTTCGTCGATGTTGAACACGAATTCTTCGACCACGTTCTTGCCGCCTTTGCGCGTCTTTCTCTTGATATTTAGAGGAACAATTTCGTCAGCAAACTTTCCTTCTTTGATAGCTGCCACTGCCCGCTGGTGACTTCTCAGCGAGAATTTGTCCTGATCTTCCCGCGATACCTTGTACTGAGCGGCAACGCGCTCCGCAGTGTTCCCCATGTTCAGGTACGCTTCGGGGTTGGATTCGACGAGGTGCGGATTGGGCACGACCTTGAACCCGCCCATGGGCACGAGACTCATCGTCTCGGTGCCGCCGGCGATGATTATGTCTGCGAACCCTGCCATGATTCGTTCGGATGCCATCGCGATTGTTTGCAAGCCTGACGAGCAAAACCTGTTGATCGTCGCTGCGGGGACCGACACGGGCATTCCGGACCGGAGTGCGGCGATCCTCGCAACGTTCATTCCCTGCTCGGCCTCAGGCATCGCGCAGCCGATGAGTATGTCGTCGACCGCTTCCGGGATCAGACCCGGGGTTCGCTCGACTGCCGCCCTGATCACTTCGGCGGCCATTTCATCCGGACGCGCATCACGAAGCGCCCCCTTCTTTGCTTTCCCGACCGCCGTTCTTATCGATGTTACAATTACTGCGTCGTGCATTTTTCTTTTAACCTCCTGGATTCGCTATTGTTTGCCAAAAAGCTTACAGCGATCGGCCTTCAGCTGTCTGCAGACCGCTCAAAGCTCTTCTAATTCCTCAGCGCCTTATTATTTTTCAGCATATACTGAATTCTCTCCTGCGTCTTTCTCTCGCCGCAAAGGCTCAGAAAGGCTTCTCGCTCGAGGTCCAGGATATACTCCTCATCCACCTCCTGTGACGAAGTGTAATCCCCGCCGGTAAGGACATATGCGAGCTTCTTTCCGATATGAAATTCGTAATCGGTAATCTGTTTCCCTTCTTTCCAGAGATAGAGCCCGAGCGTCAGGGCAGACAACACGGGCTGCCCGAGTGCAATCACCTTCTGCTTCTCCGGAGGACGGTAGCCTTCCTGGAACATCGCAAGGGCGGTTGCCTTAGCATCGTAAACCAGAAACTTTTCGTTCATGGACACATCATCGGTCGAACGGAGATAACCGAATTTCTTCGCTTCGTCGGCACTGGTAGCGACTTTCGCGGTCCCGATTGTTTCCAGAACCTCGCGCACGAACGGCATCAAATCCACGTCGGCAACCTTGGGAGCCCGCGAGAGACTCCGAACAAGCATCTCTTTCGTGCCGCCGCCGGCAGGAATCACTCCTACACCCGCCTCAACAAGTCCGATATATGTCTCTGCCGACGCCCTCACCCGCGGCGCGTGCAGGGTCATCTCGCAGCCGCCGCCGAGCGTCAGGTTGAACGGCGCCACGACCACCGGTTTGGGTGCATACTTGATCCTCATGTCGATTGCCTGGAACATCCGGACCGCCCGATCGAGCTCGTCGAACTCCTCCTCCTGAGCAAGCATGAGAATGAGCATGAGATTCGCTCCCGCCGAGAAAAGCCTTCCCTGGTTTGCAATGACAAGCGCGTCATAATCGCTTTCGAGCTTCTTAAGCCCGAGATCGACTACCTGCAAGATGTCTTCGCCTATGGTGTTCATCTTCGAATGGAACTCCACGCATGCAACCGAATCTCCAAGGTCAATCAGCGACGCTCCGGCGTTCGACTTGATAACCCTGCCCTTCTTGACCTCCGCCTTCAGGTTGATGAGCTTCTTCGGAACAGGGACCGGCTTGTAGCTCTTCGTCGAAAAATCATAAAACAATTGAGCGCCGTTTTCCTCCTTGTAGAAGGTTTTTGCGCCGGCCGCAAGCATGTCCAGAACCTTTTTCGGCAACTGTCGCCCTTCCGCCTCCATCTTCCCCACAGACTTCTCGACACCGATGGCGTCCCATGTTTCGAACGGTCCGAGCTCCCACCCGAACCCCCACTTCATGGCATTGTCGATGCTTATGACGTCGTCGGCAATTTCAGGAATTCGATTCGCGCTGTATATCAACACGGCGGCGGTCGTGTCCCAGAAGAACTCTCCGGCCCTGTCCTTGGCATAAGCGAGGTTCTTCACACGTTCCGCGACATCCTCGATATTCTTTCCCATGTCGATCGATGCAAAAGAAGCTTTCTGCCTCTGCCTGTATTCCATGGCCCTGTAGTCCAGCGTCAGTATCTCTCTATCCCCTTTTTCATTCTTTATCCTCTTGTAGAACCCGCTCTTTGTCTTTTCACCCAACAGATTCCTCTTCTGCATCTCGCTTACGAACCCCGGCACCTTGAAGTAGTCTCGCATCTCGTCGCCCGGCACTGCCTCGTACAGGTTGTCTGCGACATGGATCATCGTATCCAGTCCGACGATATCGCCGGTACGGAAGGTAGCGCTCTTCGGCCGCCCGGACGCAGGTCCTGTTATTGTGTCGACCTCCTCGATGGTGTAATCCCGCTCCACCATCTTGTGAATTACGTACATCATTGCAGCCACACCGATTCTGTTCGCGATGAAGTTGGGTGTGTCTTTACAGAGCACGGTACCCTTTCCGAGTGATTCTTCCGCAAACCGGCGCATGAAAGATACGACCTCCGGCAGCGTATCCGCCGTGGGGATAAGCTCCAGCAGATGGAGATAACGGGGTGGATTGAAGAAATGCGTACCGAGAAAATGCTTTCTGAAGTCGTCCGACAGGCCTTCCGCGATCTGCGAGATAGGTATGCCGCTCGTGTTTGAACTCACTATCGTACCCGGCTTTCTCAGCGCATCGACCTTCTTCATCAATTCACGCTTCGGCGCCAGGCTCTCTACAATCACCTCAATGATCCAGTCGGCGTCGGCGACCTTATTCAAATCGTCATCGAGATTACCGGCAGTGATATAGGCTGCTTTTTCCTTCGTAAAGAACGGAGCGGGCTTGAGCTCGAGCGCTCTTTTCAGCCCGGTGCCTGCAAAACGGTTGCGGACTTCCTTATCGTTGATCGTAAGCCCCCTCTTCTTCTCTGAATCGTCTGCATCTTTCGGAACAATATCGAGCAAGTAAGATTTTATCCCCGCATTCGCGAGATGCGCTGCAATCTGCGCCCCCATTACACCGGCACCCAGCACTACTGCTTTTCTAATTTGATTCATCTTTTTCTCCGGATTTTACTCTTTGTAAAAGCCCTCTATTGTGTCCTTATAACGGTTCTCGACATTTCGCCGCTTCATCTTGAGTGTCGGAGTCATGTAATCGGCTTCGATAGTCAGCTCTCCATCAAGCACGGCAAACTTCTTTATTGTCTCCCAGTGAGACAGGTGTTGATTAGTCTCATCCACGATTTGTTGGAACAGTCCTTTCACCTTCCGGTTCTCTATGAGTTCGGAGTTCGTAGTGAAGTTTATCTGGTTCTTCTCGGCAAAAGCCCCCAGCACAGCCCAATTGGGGAATATCAATGCGGAGGCAAACTTCCGCTGGTCGCCTATCACGATCGCCTTGTCTATGTACACACTCTTGGCAAGGAGCATCTCTATCTCCTGCGGGGCAATGAACTTACCGCCGCTCGTCTTCAATAAATCCTTCTTCCGGTCCGTCACGAACAGGAACCCGTCCTTGTCCACATACCCGATATCCCCTGTCCTGAGCCAGCAGGTATAGTATGACGCGGATGTCGCTTCAGGATTCTTGTAGTAGCCCGACATGACATTCGGACCGTCGACAAGAATTTCCCCATCGCTCGCAACTTTGACCGACACATTCGGGATGAGAGGCCCTACAGATCCTATCCTGTTTCTCTCAATCCTGTTTACCGAAATGACAGGCGACGTCTCGGTTAAACCGTACCCCTGTAACACCGTCATTCCCGCAGCGCAGAAGATCCGTGCCAGATCGGGCCTGAGGGCGGCACCGCCGCTTATGATGAACCTTATGCGGCCACCGAAAGCCTCCCTGAGATTTTTGTAGACGAGGATACTCGCGAGCGACCTCCTCAGCCTGTAGTCGGCAGGCATTTTCTTCTCTGCATCGAACTGAAGCGCGAGGCCTACCGCCCATTTGAAAACACCGCGTTTGTACCACGGCAGACTCTCAACCACAGTTTGAGCTTTTTCAAAAGCCTTTTCCAGCATTCTAGGTACCGTAGTCATCATATGCGGCCGAACCTCCAGCAGATTCTGAGGAAGCGCCTCCACCGATTCGGCATAATACACCTGTGCCCCGGTGAAAATATATAAATATATGATCATTCGCTCGAACACGTGCGTCAGAGGCAGGTAACTGAGTGCTACGTCCTGAGGGCCATGAAATTCAAAAAGCGATGCGCAGTCGACAGCGTTGGACACAAGATTTCCGTGCGAAAGCATAACGCCCTTCGGCTCGCCTGTCGTACCGCTTGTATAGATTATTGTTGCGAGATCTTTTCCCTTCGCGATACTCCTGAGCTCATCGAATTTTTCCGGGAGCCTCTCGCTTTCCCTCCTTCCCATCTCCAGCAGTTCTGTCCAGGTGATCGTTTCCTGAGTAAATTTTTCGTCGGAGATGCTGACAATGAACTTGCAGTGGGAACCGGATATTGCATCCCTTGCCCGGTCATAAAGCTTATGCGAACCGACAATGACTCCTTTCGATTCCGAGTCGTCGAGAATGAACTCAATTTGGGGCACAGATTGTGTAACGTAGATCGGAATGTCTGCCGCTCCTGCATGGATGATTCCGAGATCGGAGATGGTCCAGTACGAGCTGTTGTCCGCGTAAAGAGCGACATGGTCACCAGGAACAACCCCTAACGAACGCAATCCTAATGCAACCAGCTTAACTGTCTCGTAGACCTGATCCGAAGAAAATGATTCCCATTCTCCCCCCCTTTTCGAGTTCAGCATTCTAGGATTGCGGAAGGACTCAACCGATTTCTCCAGCAACTCACAGAGTGTTCGTGGAGTATCCATGGCGACCCTCGATTTCTGGTTTTCAAATCGTTGACATACAATTTTAAGCCAGCCCGATGCCATTTGCAACATCAGGCTTTTCCCAACCGTGAGATGCCGGCACATTACCATCCGATTCAATAAAAATGTCGATAACATTTGCTATATCGACCTATCTCAAGCTAAATTCAGTGGGTTTCCATGACGGAATTGATAGTAGATCACGTCGTCGCGTTGATCGGAATGTCGGGCTATGCGGGCCTTTTCCTCCTGATGGCATTGGAAAGCATGGTAGCACCTCTTCCGAGTGAAGCGGTTATGCCGTTCGCGGGCTTCCTCATATTTGAAGGGACGTTCACATTCCATGGTACGATATTCTACAGCGTCGTCGGCAGTGCAGCCGGCTCCGTTCTGTCGTACTACGCGGGGTTATACGGCGGGCGACCGTTCGTAACGCGCTTCGGTAAATACGTTCTTCTCGATGTCCAAGACCTCGACATCACCGAACGGTTCTTCAACAGATACGGCGAAAAGGCAATCTTCATAAGCAGGTTCATCCCGGTGGTCAGACATTTGATCTCGATACCTGCAGGCGTCGGCGAAATGAAGATCGGTAAATTCGTTCTGTACACGACACTTGGCGCCGCTATATGGAACGCTCTGCTGGCATACGCCGGATTCAGATTGAAGAGTCACTGGGGAGAGATAAGGCAATATAGCCAGGCGATCGACATTGCCGTAGCCGCAGCCTTGCTGATCCTGGTCGCATACTTTGTTTGGAGACACATGAGAAGGCTAAAGGAAAGGCGTTCGGTTTAATTCATGGCCGGAGAGTCTATATCACTGGCGCGCGCGTTAGCAAAACTCGGGTATTGCTCGCGCTCACGTTGCGCATTGTATGTAAAAAGCGGAAGGGTAACGGTAAACGGAAGGATCATCAAGATACCTTCGTGGCGGGTCGACATCGGTGAGGACGCCATCGAGGTCGATGACCGGCATCTCTCAAGACCTACCACCGTAATCATAATGCTCAACAAGCCTGCCGGGTACGTTACTACCTCCAGCGACAATTTATCGAGAAAGACCGTGTACGATCTGGTGCCGGGTGATCTCCATCTGTTTGCCGTCGGTAGACTCGATCTTTACACGACCGGCCTTCTCCTCTTTACTAATAGCGGCGAGTTGCAGGACAGAATCACCTCGCCGGAGAAGGAAATCACCAAAACTTATATCGTGACCACTAACGGAAAGGTGAATGACGACCAGGTGGGAAGGCTGCTCGAGGGCGTCGAGATAGAAGTAGGACTTGTCGCAAAGGCTGAGGAATGTGAAATTGTCGAAGCCGAACTCTCGAAAACACGTCTCAAAGTGAAGCTAAATGAAGGAAAGCATAGGCAGATAAGGCGAATGTTCGACGTTTTGGGGAAACCTGTCACGAGTCTTCACAGAACCGCAATAGGGAAACTGGAGCTTGACCTGCCGGTAGGCGGATGGCGGAAATTGTGCGACGAAGAAATAGAATCGATATTTGGATAATGCCTGAAATCAATTTCAAAATTGTTGAAGTTGTCGTTTTCAGGAGAAGCAGTCCGCCGGAATTCCTCGTACTCAAGCGTTCCGATGATGACCAGATCTACCCTGGTCTCTGGCAGCTTATCAGCGGGGGAATCGAAAGCGGCGAGAAGGCATACGAGGCGGCACTCCGGGAAATCGCGGAGGAAATCGGAGTGAAGCCGAAGAGAATTTACAACACCCCGTTGACAAACACCTTTTACTTCTACACGAACGACTCGGTGAACGTGAGTCCCGTGTTCGCCGCGGAGATCGATCCTGCCGATAAGGTCAGACTATCTCCGGAACACAGAGAATTCCGATGGCTGGAAAAGGAAAAGGCGATAGAACTCCTGGTTTGGCCCGGACAAAAAAAGGCAATCGAGACTGTGTGCTCATACATCATAGGCGAAAATCCTTCCACCCCGTTCATGGAAATTCCCGTCTAAGAACCTGTTCGGACACTCCGATTCGGGCTTGCCGGAGAATTGACAAATGGTTTGTTTGCTAACCACTGCGACGTGAGCAGTCAGTTTCAGGGCAGACAAGGAAGTCACGGAGCCCGGAATCTGTCACGACTCCTTCTTGCTCCTCTCCCACAGCTCGTTCATCTCGTCGAGTGTGGCATCGTGAAGCGAAACCTTCCGCTTGTTCAGTTCGTCTTCAATGAACAGAAACCTCTTCTGGAATTTCTCCGTAGAGGAACGCAGGGCGCTTTCTGGATTTACTCCGATATGTCTCGCGTAGTTGACGAGTGAAAAAAGAAGGTCGCCAAACTCTTCTTCTGTCTTTGCGGCTTCCCCGGTTTTCATCGCTTCTTTCAGTTCCGTCATTTCCTCTTCGACTTTCGGCCATACTTCCTCGGCTGTTCCCCAATCGAATCCGACCCTGGCTGCTCTGTCCTGTATTTTGAACGCGCGTGCAAGAGCCGGAAAGGCAACCGGAATTCCGTCGAATATCGATTCCCTTCCCTGCTCGGTCTTTATTCGCTCCCAGTTGATCTTCACCTGGTCGGGCGTGTCTGCATTCACATTTCCGAATACGTGAGGATGGCGGATGATCATCTTTCTCGTCTCCGCCTTTACCATGTCGACAAGTGTGAACTTTCCCTCGTCTTCAGCAATCTGTGCGTGCAGGAGGACGTTCAGCAAGATATCTCCGAGCTCACCCTTTACTTCATCCCACCGTTCCTGGTCGATTGCTTCCGCCAGCTCGTAGACCTCTTCTATGGTGTAGTGCCTTATCGAACGGTTCGTCTGCACTTTGTCCCAGGGGCATTCCCTTCTCAGCCTCCTGACCACATCGACAAATTCCTGCAGAGCGTTTTCTTCTATTCTTGTCATTGCGGGATTTTTTTCCTTCCTTTCAAGATTTGACCGACAGTCTCATAGACATCCTCAGGCCTTATTAGTTTCATACAACGCATGTAGTCTTCGCCCTCGAGTCTGCAGAAATCGTTGTGGCAGCAGTCGATGTTTCTTTTCAGCGCGACGTGCCCGAGGCTTCTGTCGTAAGGGAACCAGATATCCGGCTCGCCCGGCCCGAAGATCCCTATGGTCGGAGTACCTACCGCGGCAGAGATATGCATCGGAGAAGCATCGTTGGAAACGAATACATCACACCGCGCTATGACCGATGCCAGCCTGCGCAGCTTTCCCGGGGGAAGCGAAACGAATTTGGACTTTGTTGAAGTCGTAAACTCTTCAAAATACTCCCCGTCCTTCGGACCGTAGGTTACGATAACCTGAGCACCCAGCCATTCCGTTACCAGTTCGGCCAGGCGGACAAAGTTCTTCGTCAACCAGACCTTTGCCGGCCAGGTTGCCCCGATATGCAGCCCAACGATCGGTCCGGAAAGATCGATTCCCCTCGACTCGAGCAGGTCCGTCGCATCTTCGAGCTCCGAATCCGCCAGGTAGATTTTCGGCTGTGAGTAATCTTCATGTATTCCCAGAGGCTCCAGGTAACGCAGGTGAAAGGCTACCGAAGTCAGCCTTTCCCTGACACGAATCGGGTGCGTATAAGTCCTTTTCCTCCATCCGAAATTGCCGCCGATTCTCATCTTCGCCCCGGAAAGAAGAATCGCTATGGCACTTCGCGGATTTCCGAACAGATCCACAGCCACATCATACCTGTTCTTGCGCAACTGTCTGACGACCCTTATCTGTTCGCTCACCTCGAAGGCGTCGAAGTTGTACGGGATGATCCCATCCAGGTTTGGATTGTGTTCAAGAAGCGTCACGCCGTCCTTATCGCCGAGATAGTCTATCCTGCTGCCGGGAAATTTCCGCCGGAGTGACTCCAACACGGGAGTTGTAAGTACAATGTCACCGATGAACCTCAGACGACTTACCAGGATTTTCAAAACGAAGTCCGCCACTGGTTGACATAGTAGCTCCACAGATCGGTCCTGGAGTACATCGACTCGATTCCGTATATCCGGTCATCGATGTTCACTTCATCGTTTGCCAGCTTGAATAGGACGATCATCGTCCCCTGCGATGAAGACTTAGTGTAGGCCCATTGCTCATTCCAGGTGCGGCACTCCACGTAGTCAGGCGGGCCGCAGACGATGTAGAACATACCCATAGGAGTCTTCCACCCTTCGATGCAGCCAGTGAAGAGGCGGTTTGCCTGTGCGACTCTATGGTAATACTGGGCCATCTTGTGAAATCCGCCATGATCTTTCCAAAAATTCAAGAGATTCGCTTTGATTGCAGAATCAGTTCTGACCCGCACGATCGCTCTCATCTCCCTGCCGGATGCGATGTAGTTCAGAGAATTAACCATCGCGTGCAGATCATTCGAGACATTCGGGAACTGCCGTCCGTAAACCTTAAACCTCATAATCGACATTGCGGTGTCGTCCATTTGATCCTTCACCAACATCTTGAGCAGATAGTTCCCCGCGGGCGGCTTGGGAACCGAGCCAAATATGAATGAATACCCCTGATCGAGGACAGCGGTCTTCCAATAGCTGAAGACGAGTATGGTGTCCTTATGCTCGTCGCACGGGTCGTAAGGCACCGGCTGATTCACGTAGAACCCTGAGGGGTAGCTCGGGAGATGATCGGATCTGCCGGCGAGCCGGTAAAGGGAGATGAAGATAGAATCTTCCGATACGTTGCGGGACATAACTGCCGCAAACATCTTCACCGTGTCCGAAAGAAGACCGGCATTGGAAGGAATGAAGGGGGTTATTTTTCTAGACCGGTCGAGCCTGTCGTATCGCGCCAGAAGTAAGATGTCGCTTAAGGCAAGCGGCTGCCCGGAAATGTCGGGGATAGTTTTCTCGCGCGTAAGCGTCGACCTCTGCTTGGTTCCGTTGTCCGTTACACTTATCTCAACGGAGTATTCGCCGTTATCCACCTTGAATGGGAGCAGGACGGCGTCGTATGAGATGTCGTTGCTCTCCATGTAAGCAGCACGGACTATTGAGCGGTCCGCTTCCTTGACGATAGACGTCCTGTCATTCTGAAAAACTCTCACAACCGCTGAATAGGAAGCCCGGAAATTTCCGCTGTCTCTCTCAAACTTCAGCCGTGACTCCTTTACGCTGACATATACGTCGAGCCGCGCCCCTGATGAGTCAGGAGAGTAAAACAGCCTCGCATCGAATTCCGGCCGGCTTGATTTCGACGTGACATAGTCGTAGAAGCACTGGTAAGAATACTTTTCCGACAGACTGCTCGCCCCGCACCCGTCCAAAACAAGGCTCGCAGCCAGCGCAAGGCTAAAACTCGTCGCTTTGGACACGTTCGATATCGGCACCGAGCCCTCTCAGCTTTTCTTCAATGCGTTCATACCCTCTGTCCATGTGGTAGATACGCAAGACCTCCGTAGTGCCTTCAGCGACCAAACCGGCCAGTATCAGCGATGCGCTCGCCCGTAGGTCGGTCGACATTACTTTCGCACCCTTGAGAGATCGTACGCCTTTGACAAAGGCGATATTCTCCTTGACCTCAATGTCCGCTCCCAGGCGGACCAGTTCGGGAACGTGTTTGAACCTGTCAAAATATATTGTCTCGGTTAGAATCGAGGACCCTGTTGCACGTGACATCAATGCAATCCACTGCGCCTGCACATCGGTCGGGAATCCCGGATAGGGAGCAGTTGATACATCTACCGGAGAGATCTTGTCCGGGGCCTCGATGGTGATATTGTCACTGCCCTGCGTTGTCTTCGCGCCGGCTTCCTCGAGTTTCATAAGAAGAGAAGAGACGTGAGCAGGTTCGCATTCGGTGACCGTGACCTTTCCTCCCGCCATCGCGCCCGCGACCAAGAAGGTCGCCGCTTCAATTCTATCGGGTATGTTCTTGAAATCGGTTGGGTGCAGCTCGTCTACCCCTTCGATGGTCACGGTGGACGTGCCGAGCCCGTCGATATGTGCCCCCATCTTCTGCAGGAACTTGCCGAGAGCCACGATCTCGGGTTCCAGAGCAGCATTGGCTATGACGGTAGTACCCTTCGCAAGCGCCGCCGCCATCATGATATTCCCCGTCGCCCCGACGCTCGATACATCGAAGTTTATCCGGGCTCCCTTCAGTCGTTTCGCCCTGGCAACAATGTAACCCGAATCGAGGGTAACCTCCGCTCCGAGCTTTTCCATTCCCTCGACGTGCAGGTTGACAGGCCGGGGCCCCCATGCACATCCTCCCGGCATGGATACCTTGGCGTATCCGTATCTCCCCAGCAGCGGGCCCAGAACGTAGATGGAGGCCCGCATCTTCTTAACCAGCTCGTATGGGGCTTCGTATTTGTCCACCCGACTGGTGTCGATAGTCTGGCTCTTCCCTTCTAAGGAGACACCAGCACCGAGTGACGTCATGAGTGAAGACATCGTCGCGACGTCTCTGAGGTCCGGCGTGTTGTCGATCCTGAACACGCCCGGCGACAGCAGTGTGGCCGGCATAAGTGCCAGCGAAGCATTCTTCGCGCCGCCGGTTACGACGCTTCCGGAAAGTTTCTTTCCCCCTCTGATTACAAACTTGTACATGTCTACCTTTAGATTTGACTCCCTGGTTTACAAATCAGTCCCTGATGCCTCCGCGAAAGACCTGCCGAAATCATGACAGGCTCTCTTTAATATACCTCCGGGTCGCGAACAATGTCGACAATAGGCCGAGCAAAGTTGCTATTCCCACTATTGCCGCATAGAACCACAGCGGCGGGAGCGCCTTGGCAACAATATTTTCCCTCATAAGAACAGCAACCGCATTCATCACGCCGCATATCACCGCTGCAGCCACCAAGCCGCCGGTGAATCCCTGTATCATCCCCCCGAGCAGGAATGGCATCCTCACGAAAGCTTTCGAAGCGCCGACCAATTTCATCGTGTCGATGATTCTCTTCTTGTAGGAAATTGCGATTCTCATCGAGTTGTAGACGAGGAAAATTGAAAGGAGAACCAGCGCGCCGCCGAAGCCGCTCATCACCTCGTACAGCAGTTTCACCCGCCTGTCGATCAATGTCAACAGAAATTTTCTGTATTTGACCGATTCGACTCCCCGCATCTTTTCGACCGACGCAGCGACCGAAGTAACGCCCCGTGAGTTCTTGTAATCGTCTTTCAGGTAAATCTTGAACGAGGCAGGCAGCGGATTGAACCCGAGCACGGATTCTATATCCTCCCCGAATTCCTTCTTGAATATGCCGGCTGCGTCATTCTTGCTTATGAATTGAACGCTGCTGACACCCGCCGTGCCCAACACCTCTCTCTTTATTTCAGCCACACGCTGAGAAGAGAGCGAGTCCGACAGGAAGGCTTCGATCTCGACCTTGCTTTTCAGATAGTCCATGAATCTCTTCGCTTGCACCGACGTAACGTAAAAGCTCCCAAGCAGGGTGAATGAGAGAGCCACCATCAGTATCGAAAAGAAAGCGCTCAGCCGTGCATGCCGCAGGCCGCTCAGCGCTTCTCCTACTATGAACCACGGCCTGCTCAAAGGACCGTCCTTCCGGATTTGTAGCTTCCGATGACTTTTACGTGGGGACAAATTTCGCGGAGATGACCGATCGCGTTGAACTGCTTTTCGCCGAGAATGCTCCCATGGAAATCGACGAAGAATTTATATTCCCACGGCTTTCCGATTATTGGAATGGAATCAATAGAGAGTAAGTCTATATCCCGAATTGCAAACACGCTCAGGATCTTGTGAAGCGCTCCCGGCTGATTTCTCAGGCTGAAAACAACCGTGGTCTTGTCAGCATCCTTCCGCACCGAATACTTCCTCGAAAGGCAGAGAAACCTCGTTAAGTTATTTCCGTTTGCTTCCAAATGCCTCTTAAGGACCATAAGACCGTAGTCGTCGGCCGCAGTTTCACTGGCAATGGCGGCGGCGCTGTGATCGCCGCAGTCGGAAACGAATTTCGCAGCACCCGCCGTATCGTAGTATTCTATCTTGGTAAGTCTCCTCTCATGAATGAACTCCCTGCATTGCAGCAGCGCCTGCGGATGAGAATATACTTTCTTGACGTCCGAGAGCCTCGTCCCGGGAACCGCGAGCAAAGCGTGCGAGATCTTGAGCTTGATTTCCCCGACCACGTAGACCGACAACTCATCGAGCAAATTGAAAACTTCGCGGATTCCGCCATTCAATGTATTCTCGACGGGCACCATCGCTCCGTCTGCCCTTCTGGCAGACACGGCTTTGAAAACATCGAGGAATGTCTTGCAGGGAACCGGTTCTATCTTCGTAGAAGAAAAGTAGTGTTTAGCAGCGCTCTCGCTGTAAGCGCCTTTTTCCCCCTGAAATGCGATCCTCAACTTCTTCATTGGTTTAGAAATTAGATTCGTCCCTCCATAATGAAATTTGCCATGGCGCCGAAGACGACGCGCGTGAAAGTTCAAAATACGCCTTTCCGTCGACCTCTTCTATGTCGGCCGGATTGAAGGCAACGGTTAGCGTGAAGCCGCGCGTTACGGTCGCGTGCAGCGAGTCTTCCGAAAGAGAATAGATGTTGTTCCAGTTCAAAACCAGACGGCTCACCAGCTGGAACATCATGTCTGTGGATCTCATCTCGACATCTCTCCCCCATGCCACGTCGACGCCTCTGTCATAGTCACGATAGGTGAAAGTGAAATTCGGGGCGATAAGCTGGGAATAGACGCTCGTATCTTTGAATGTATACGCATATACGAAATTCTGAAAAAGTCCGTCTATAGTTTTCTGGTCGGCAAGGAATCCTTTGGGTGCTACCTGCTGCGTTGCAAGCTTCGGTGCGAATGGATTCTCGCATCCGACAAGCACAAGCATCAATATGAAAGGTAACCACCTCGTCCGCAAGGCATTCCTCACAACTGTATCATGACCACCTTGAATTCGTTCCACACTCCGAGTCGGGGAAGTCTGCGCCGACTGTCTTCATTGACTGAACCTGGCTTTCATATCGCTCCAGGTCAGGCTGTCGCCGATGCCGGAGTCGATCCATCTGTAGATGGACCAGTTCTGGTTCCTGTTCACTCCGAGTGAAAATTGTAGATTCCCTTCCACCTGCTGTGGATATCCGGCAACCTTGTTCGGCCATATGAGGGTATAGTTGGCGTTGAAGAGCGCTGAGTCACCCTGCAAAGTAAGGTTCTCGGAGGTAAGAATAAGAGCCGAACTCGCGGAGCTCGACGACTGCACCGTAAGGTTATTGAAATATGCGCGCTCTGAACTCTTGTCCCAGTTCATAAATATGTACTGATATTGTCTATACACATCTGCCGGCGGTTGAAAGACAAAGGTCCCTCCGCCGAAGCCGGTGTCCGACAGGCATGAAAGGTAATTATCGACGTTCCTGTCGGCGATTGAATTTACAAGGTTTTGAACAACTATGTCCGGTGACGTCGGCGGCTGAAATCCCGCTCTCCCCTGTTGCGGGGCCTGAGGCTGCCGCGTCTCAAAAATCCCGCATCCTGATACAAAACCGGCAATAAAAGCAAAGAGAAGAAAACGCCGTATCATTCGACAATGATCCGTCCCTCCAACGCCCGGACAAGCGTCGCCTCATCAGCAAACTCGAGGTCGCCGCCTACAGGGACACCGCGCGCTATTCGCGTCGTTCTTATCCCGAGCGGCTTGAGAAGATTGCCCAGGTAAATTGTTGTCGCTTCCCCTTCGACATCAGGATTCATTGCCAGTATCACTTCAGTAACTCCGTCTTTCAGCCGGTTCAAAAGTTCTTTCACCTTCAACTGGCCGGGCCCTATCCCCTCCAGGGGGCTCAGCGCACCTCCGAGGACGTGATATACTCCGTGAAACTCGTTCGTCTTCTCCAGTGCCAGTACGTCGCTGGGATCTTCGACCACACAAATTGCGGAATGATCACGGGACGGGTCCGAGCAGATGCCGCAGGGGTCCTTCTCGGTGATGTTCCAGCAGACGGAACAGTAGCGAATTCTCCGCTTGACTTCAATAATAGCGTTCGCCAAACGGTCTGCGTCCTCGCTCCCCGCCTTCAGCAGGTGAAGGGCCAGTCTTTGAGCGGTCTTCCTTCCGATTCCGGGAAGCTTGCTCAATTCACCGATGAGAATCTCGAGGGCCTGGGATGTGTATATCACTCAGGAAATCCCTCCGAACTTGAACCCGGGGAGCATGGTCAGCAGTCCACCCGCGCTCGCGCCGAGATGATCCGTCGCCATCTTCTCGGCTTTCTGCAGGGCATTGTTGACTGCAGCAGCAACGAGGTCCTCAACCATCTCCTTGTCCTTTGATTCTAAGAGCTCGGGCTCCATCGTGACCTTCAGGATATCTCTCTTCCCGTTAGCGGTTACCTTCACCATTCCTCCGCCCGATTCTCCGACGACGCTCATATTTTCGAGCTCGCCCATCGCTTTTTCCAGATTCTTCTGAAAATCTGAAAGCATCTTCTGCATATTTCCAAAATCGTTCATCATAAACTCCTTGTAAAAATATACTTGCTTGGAAATCCTTCTTCAAATCACAAGGACTTAACGCATGGCGAAATCTATCTCATGTCTTTCCATATTCACCCTGAGCACCTTCACGCGGACCCTGTCCCCGGGCTGGAAGGTTCTCCCGCTTCGCCTCCCCTTCAGCTGGAATCTCCCAGGGATGAACTCGTAATAGTCGTCCATCTCCCTCACATGGACGAGTCCCTCCACCAGTACGTCGTCAACCTTTATAAACATTCCGAAGTTCGTTATGCCCGACACGGTCCCCTCAAATTCATCACCGATATGTTCCATCATGTACTGTGCCTGCTTGGCTTTCACCGATTCACGCTCCGCTTCCACCGCCCGCCTCTCGGCCTCGCTTGAAGAGACGGCAACCTCCGCGAGTTTCCTTCCCAGGTCTCTTGGATTGCCGGTCTCGGCCCCCGTCTCATAAGAGTTCAGAAGCCTGTGAACAACCAGGTCAGGGTATCGCCTTATGGGAGACGTGAAATGAGTGTAGTATTTGAAAGCGAGCCCGTAGTGTCCGATATTTTTTTCCGAATAAACGGCCTTCGCCATCGAGCGCAGCATGATATCGTTGATAAGATATTCCTCGGGCTTTCCCTCGACTGAGTGGAGGAGCCGCTGGAGCTGCTTCTGGCTCACGCTTCCGTCGTAGTTCAGGTCGTACCCGAAATGCGAAACGAATACAGCCAGCTCTCTGATCCTCTCGGGATCGGGTACATCGTGAACCCTGTAGAGAAACGGTTTCGAACGGACGCCGTGGCGGCCGATGTGCATCGCGACGGTTTTGTTTGCCAGAAGCATGAACTCCTCAACAAGGCGATGGCTGTCGAGTCTCATCTTCTTGATTATCTCAACCGGCCTTCCGAGCTCGTCGAAGACAAACTTCGCCTCGGGCAGGTCGAAGTCTACGCTTCCCGCCCGGCTTCTTATGCCCGTCAGGATATGAGCCAGCTTGTTCATTTCCTTGATCGTGTCCGCAAAATCGCCCTTCCCGGTGTCGATTACCCTCTGCACTTCTTCGTATGTGAATCTCCTCTTGCTGCGGATCACCGATTTGGCAAATCTATAATCGACAACTCCGCCCGTCGGACGGATCTGCATAATCACCGAATATGCCAGTCTGTCGGCATCCGGATTCAGGCTGCAAATTTCATTCGAAAGCTCGTGGGGCAGCATCGGGATGACGCCGTTCGTCAGGTAAACGCTCGTCCCCCGTTTGTATGCCTCCTGGTCAAGAGGACTTCCTTCCCGGACATAGTGGCTGACATCGGCGATGTGAACTCCCAGCTCGTATAGTTCGCCTGATATCCTCTTGAGCGAGACTGCGTCATCGAAGTCGCGTGCATCCTCAGGGTCGATCGTGAAGATCGTTTCCTTTCGCAGGTCCAGCCTGCCGGCAATCTCCTCTCTTGAGATCCTTTCGGTAACGGCGCGAGCCTCTGCTACAACATCCCTTGGGAAGTCCTTCCTGAGGCCGAACTGTGCTGCGATGCTTGCTACCTCCACGGCGGGGTCTCCCGCCTTTCCAATTACGGAAGCTACCTCGGCATAGTAACCGTTGTACTTGTCTACAAGCAGTCGGGCCACGACCTTGTCGCCCTCCCTCGCGCCTGCCAGTTTATTTCTGGACACTTCGACCGAGGCAGGCAGGTCCCTGCCGCGCAGGAGAATCTTGTAGGTTCCCCCAAACCTCTCCACGGTGCCGACAACCGTCGTTTGTTCATGCTCTAGAATCGCTGTCACCTTTACGAACAGCGTCTTCCCCGTACCGCCGACGACCTTTGCCTGTACTTTGTCGCCGGGTTTTGCGCTGCCGACACCGCCCTGTGAAACGATGAACTTGACCTTTACTTCGCCGTCGGATCTCAAGTCGTCCGGGCTGAGCGCAAGGCTCCCGTTTCGTTCGAACCCGAGGTGGCCGGTGACTGTCTCAATTTTCTGTTCGCCTCCGAATTTTCTCCGTCCGTTCTGGCGGACGCCTCCTTCCTGTTCGAGCTGTCTCAGGGCCTGCTTGAACCGCGCGTATTCATGTTCTGAAGTGTACCCCAGCCGCTTGGCCAGCTGGCGTTTCTTGAAAGTGAAGGCGGGATTGCGTTTCAGAAATGCTTGAATCTCGCCCCTGATATCCCCGATCTTGTTGCCGGTCTTAGTTTTCCGCGAAGTTTTTTTCATATTCTGCTCTATATTGAACAATTGCGTCGGTAAGCCCTCTGGCGATCAAACGCTGCCCGCGCCTGCTTGCCAGGGACCTTTCTTCGCGGAGATTGGACAGGTACCCCGTCTCTACCAGAACGGCCGGCATGGACGCGCCTATCAGCACGTAGAACCCCGCCTGACTCACACCGTTGTCGTCGAGATGAGCCACTGAAGACACATCTTTCTCGATGAGCTCGGCAAGCCGCTCGGAATATTTCACATAAGCGCTGTGAGCCATCGCGGTGAGGATCATGTTGTCCGCGTCATATGATTTGTACTTCTTTTCATAATCGTTTTCATACTTGATCGCGGCGTTCTCCTGCGCAGCTATTCTGATCGCTTCACTCGTCTTGCCTGGACGCAGAAAAAAAGTCTCGACGCCGTGAGCCGGGTTGGGCCTTGTCGGCATTGAATTGCAGTGTATGCTTATGAATAGCTTCCCATGTACTTTGTTGGCAATCTCCCCCCGCTCGTCGAGCGGTACAAACTTGTCTGTCGTTCGGGTGAGAACGACCTTGACGTCGGGCAGTCTCTCGTTCAAGTCTCTCTTCAAATCCTTCGCTATGGCAAGGGTCACATTCTTCTCCTCTATCCCCGTAACGCCGATGGCGCCCGGATCTTTCCCGCCATGACCCGGATCGATCACTATTACCCCCAACTTCCAGTTGTTCTTTTCAGCCTGCAGTTTCCTTTTTATTTCATCCGAGAGGATCTGCTTCACGTTGGCCTGCGAATATAGCGAAATTATCACGGTATTTGCGACGCTGTCCATCGTAACCTGGCTGGATATATAGCTCCGTTTGAGCTTGAAACTCAGTTGGACGGAACTCGGATTCTGAATGGCTATGATTTGAGAGTAAACGGCGGTCGGCGGGAGGGAATTCAGCCTTTGTGTATCTGCCACGGCAGGCATCAGGGTAACGTAAAGCATATTGCCCTGCGCAATGGTGGCCGAATATGCCGTCGGCAACGTCCTCATCGGTATTTCTATGACCGCTCCGTTTTCTTTTTCCTTGACATCCACTCCGGCTATCTCCGGCGGCACTTCGTTCAGCACCGACAGAGTAAAGACCCCATTTTGCTCATCATAGGACAACTTGCCTCCGAGTATACGTGTGAAATAGTCGCTGATATGGTCTGCGGGCATGTACAGTTTGCCGTCTGCCAATAGTATGGGGATCGGAAGCTGGTAAATTTTCGTGTCTGACCCTACCGACACCATGATGAAATTATTGTTCGGGGTGAAAAGGAGGCTGCCGTATTTAGAATAAATACTCAGCTTCCCCGTCGACTGCAGGGTGAAGCTGTGCAGTCCAAGACCCCGGGCCATATCATCAAGCGAGATGTAAACATGATTGAGATCGACGAAACCGCCGATATAAGATGTCGACGAGCCGACCCTCAACGTCACAACCTTCGGCTGAGCATGCAGGGTAACCGAAAGAAGCAGCAAAATCAAAGAAACAATCTTAAGTCGCACGCTTTTTCCTTCTAAGCTCGATCCCGTAAAGGAATAACGGGACATCATACTTAACCGGATCTTTCGGGTCCAGTTCCTTGAGTCTCTCGGTAATCTCCACGGCGGTCTTCCAGTTGTCCGTCTTTCTGGAAGTCAACTTCAATTTTCTCGCGGCTCTTGAAACGTTCACGTCAAGCGGAATCACCAGCTTGTCTGTTCCCAACCAATCATAAAAGCCAAAATCTATTTCATCGTTCCTTGTCATCCATCTTAAAAACATAGTCATTCTCTTGCAAGCACTTCCCTGTTCGGGACTCGCAAGGAGCGCTTTGGCACGAGGGCTAAGCTCGCCTCCGAGAGACGACGGGATCTCACACGACTTCATCTCCTCGAGCAGTGATGCCAGCAAATGGTAAGCGGCTGGCTCGTCTTGTCCTAAGTTGGACCTAAGAGCGTTCTGTATCGTACCGTGCGAGTTTATCAGCTCGCTTATCGCAAACAGGATATGAATCACGTCCTTGCCGGTTATATTCTTGTAGGCGAACTGGATGTGTCCATCCATTCTCTTAAGCATCTTTCCGTAGTTGAAGTCGGCGACCGCCTTATATGGCGACGCCCCGAGCTCAGCAAAGATCTTCTCCAGCGCCCTTATGATGGCATAGCGGGGACCCACCGCAAACATCGCGGCAATCAGAGCGGCCGTCTCCACGTCCTTCCTTTTCTTGAATCTCTTCGGAAACCAGATTGGGTCGGAAAGGTAAAAATCCTTCAGGTAATTACCGGCATGAATCGAATCGAAGATTCCCTGCAAATGTTCCAGAGTGTTCAAGAGTCTCCCGCCTGCGAGCAAAAGATTATTTGCATATCATTTCCAAAACCCAATATTCGCCTCCCCCTTCGTTGCATACTCCTCTGTGTAAAACACCTTCAGCGGCCTCCACGGTCTCGTCGACCGCACCTTCCCTGAATTGTGTGCCTTCGTCCGCTTCTCGACGTCCTCCGCGTGGCCGGTGTAGTGCCATCTCGCCTTCAGGCTCGTCAGCATATACAGGTAGCAACTCATCTTCGGCGATGAGACTCCGGTATTCCGATTGGTGATATACTGCCGCGACGAAACATTGCAGCGAGAAGATTTGTCGGAACGGCGGGATTCGAACCCGCGACCCCTACCACCCCAAGGTAGTGCGCTACCAGACTGCGCCACGTTCCGTCCTGTGTAAGATAGCTTTTCTCGATAAGCCAAACAATGCAAGATTGAGGAAGAACTTACGTGGAGGATATCTAATTAATCCTTGTCCGATAACTTCTGAACAAGATCGTCGAGAAAAGCCCGGGTCTCAAGAAGAGTCTGCTTCAATTCGTCTGAAGAATCCTTTACCTCTTCGGTATCAACCGCAGGCATAGGATTGCCGTTTGACTTGGCGCTCAAGACCTTCTTGGCCCCCTCGATTGTGAATCCATCCTCGCGAACAAGACGCTTGATTTCAAAGATCAAGTTTATGTCCTTGTTCGTGTAAATCCTGTTCCCTGCTCTGTTCTTGGCCGGATTCAGTTCCAGGAATTGAGATTCCCAATAGCGTAATACATGCTGCTCAAGCCCGGTTATCCGGCTAACTTCCGAGATGGAGTAATAAAGTTTCTTGAACTCGAAATCCTTCATCTGACGAGATTATAACATATTATGCCAATAATTGCAAATTTTTATTAAATGATTCCCGTAAGTTTTCAATTTGGAAATAGACGCCGTCAGCGATAAATTTATGTCAAAGCGCCTGTAGCTCAATTGGATAGAGCAACGGTCTTCGGAACCGTGGGTTGGGGGTTCAAGTCCCTCCAGGCGCACCAGGGTGTTCCTACTGCTTCACCAGTTGCTATTGGGGGTTCTGAGCCACAGGCTCATGCGCCTCCGGCGCAAAGTCCCTCCAGGCGCACTAGGGTGTTACTCCTGCTTCACCAGTTGCTGTTGGGGGTTCTGAGCCATAGGCTCATGCGCCTCCGGCGCAAAGTCCCTCCAGGCGC
>JBJKQU010000174.1:0-4954 GCA_046705025.1 Candidatus Kryptoniota bacterium
ACGCAGGCTTTTTCATCGCACTCGGTATTTTCGTGATATTGCTTGCAAAAAATGAGAGAGCCTGATTTTTCCGCGCGGCATTGCCCGTGTTAATCGTAGTGCCGGCATATACCGCAGTATTCTGGAACTACCACGGAAGGATTGCAGAGCCGATACAGCTCGTGAAGTCAGGATTTTCCAACACCGCTAAAGGTGCCGGGGAGCGCTTCGATTCGAACTTGTACAGAGACTTTGAAAGATACGACCTTGCGGCAACCGTCAAGCACTACCCTGTTTTCGGGACAGGGTTCGGGCAGAAGTATCTCCGGCCGTTGTTCCTTGTCAATCTCGACGTGGCACTCCAGGATTGGGTTCCCCACGACCAAATCTTTTGGCTGATGGTAAACATGGGATCCGTGGGCTTTTTCATTTTCTTCCTTTTCATGAATTCTCTCATGTTCGAGGTGGGTTCGCTTACAAAGATCACCAGCGATCCCTTCCTAAGAGCCGTCCTGTTTCTGATCGGGACTATAGTTGTCAATCAGATGGTTGTTTCATATTTCGACATGCAATTGACTTATTACAGGGACATGGTCGTCCTCGGCACTTTCTGCGGGTTACTTCCGGCGATAAGGACGCTTTCCAAGCAAGTCAGGGAGCCTGTTCGAGCCCAAAGGCCCGAAGTACTTCAGGAAGAAACGGTCGACCAGTGAATCCTCTACACGTTCCAGGCAAAGGTATCGGCACAATGACAGGCGTGAGATCCGGCACGACCGTCGGAAAGGGCATTTCGCAGGTATGGCTTATTCGATAGCCAAGTCGATGTTCAAGAACAGCGCCACGATGATGGGAGCTCAGCTGGTGACATGGCTTTCCGGTTTCGCCGTCTTCATCTTCGTCCCGAGATTTTTAGGGAGCGATGCTTACGGCCGGGTCTATCTTGCCATTTCATTCCAGATGATCTTGTGGAGCCTTATCGATTTCGGCGCGATCTACCTGGTCCCGAAGGAAATCGCACGGGACAAAGGAGGCGCTTCCGCAACCGTAAGCGAAGCGGCATCTCTGCGATTGTTGTTATGGATCGTCTCACTGGTCATCGCGTTGCTTACGGGCCTGGTCGCAGGATACACATCACATGAACTGTTGCTCATCATGATACTCGTAGTCTCAAATCTCTGGATAAACATGACATCCCTGATGCGGGATTGTTTCATGGGATTCGAAGACATGAAGTATCCTTCGATCGGGGCGGTCGTCGAACGGGGCTTCCTGGCGCTGACCGTAATACCCGCACTGTTTCTCGGAGCGCGGGAGCTTGTTGTCGTCGTGCTGATTGCAGCGAGCGGTATAACCAGCTTTCTGATTTCGGCAAAATATTCGAGACATCTGTTCAAGTTCAGGCTCTCGATGCACCTGAAGACAATCACACGGCAGTTCAAGACGGGCCTACCCTACTTTCTCTGGGCGATATTCGGAATGATCTACTTCCGGATCGACGCGGTGCTGTTGTCGCTTATGGCTCCGGTTAGCGTGGTCGGATGGTACGGAGCTGCTTATCGATTCTTCGATATCGTTATGTTTCTCCCCGCCATCCTTACGCTGGCACTCTACCCGATAATCTCGCGACTAAGCCAATCGGAGGGGAATGCCATGATAAGGACGGCGCAATACGGTCTGAAGACTTTGCTCCTCGCAAGCATTCCGATAGCAGTCGGATTCATCTTCTTCGCAAAGCCCGTCATAGGCCTGCTGATCGGGCTCCATCAGTTCGGCCCGTCAGTGATAGATCTTCAGCTGTTCTCGGTAGGTACAATATTGGTTTACCTCGACTTCGCGTTGGTTAACACAGTGCAGGCAATCGACAAACAGAAACAGTGGGCTTATGCGGCGTTCTTCGCAATGCTGCTCAATATCGGGCTGAACGCGTTCCTCATCAGGCATTATCAGTCGAGTTCCGGAAACGGCGGCATAGGGGCGGCAATCGCCACCGACATAACCGAGTTATTCGTTTTCTTCTGCGCGGTGTATCTGGTACCAAAACAATTGTTCGACGTAAGGCTGGCAAAGACAGCTTTGAAGGCCGTCATTTCGGGTTTGGCTATGGCGGCCGTTGTATGGGGTGGAATGCAACTGGGGATCATCTGGATAGCGCTGGTCGCGTTGGGCATCCTGGCCTACGGCGCAGCACTCTTCCTTCTTCGAACCTTCAACGAGAGAGAGCTTGAACTCATGATGAAGGCCGTATCCATGAAAAGGCTGAAAAGCGTGATGTCTGAAAAAGGAGAAACAAGCGCATGAAGATACTGCATGTCGCCCCTTATTCGCCCGTCCCACCGAATTTCGGAGGCGCCCTTCGGATTTACCACCTGCTCAAAGCGTTGTCAAAAAGACATGACGTCACTTTTGTAGCCATCGGAACTGAAAAGGACAGGATCGCTCTCAGACAGAGTTTCGGCGACGACGTCAGGAACATACAGGTGGTTCCTCCCCTTGGACTCTCCAGTCAGGTTTCCACTAAGTATAATCTCTTTGCGAGCGCTTTGATCAACGGCAAGAGTCTGTTCTTTCAAAATGCCTTTGCCACCGAAATGCAGGCGACGCTGGATAGAATATGCGAAACCGAAAAGCATGACGTCGCGATTTTCGAGTTTCCCGCTGCAGCTCAGTTCCACCTCCCCCCGGGAATCGTAAGGATACTTGACGAGCACAACGTGGAGTACAGCAACCATGAAAGGATGTATAAAGGCACGCGCTTGCCGTTTAGGAAGGCCATATACTTCCGGGAATACAAGAAGCTGCTGAGGGAAGAAGTCGCAGTCTGCCGGCAAATGGACGCGATTTTCACCACTTCGTCGAAAGATCTGGAAATCATCACCAAGCATCTCCCTTCAAAAGAAAAGTTCGTAATTCCCAACGGCGTGGAAACCGATTACTTCTCACCTTCGAATTCGGAGATCGAGCCGTTCAGCATGGTTTACACAGGCACGATGGACTACTTCCCCAACCAGGACGCGATGCTTTATTTCCTGGACAAGGTCTTCCCCATAATTAAAAAGTCGGTTCCCCAGGCCAGGATCTACATCGTCGGCAAAAACCCGCCACCGGCGCTGAGACGCAGATCGTCCGGCGACATCGTTGTCACCGGCTTCGTCCAGGACGTCAGGCCCTTCACCAAAAAGGCGGCTGTCTATGTCGTCCCTCTGAGAATGGGAAGCGGCACGCGCCTTAAGATCCTGGAGGGCCTCGCGATGAAAAAGGCTATAGTAACGACCACAATAGGTTGTGAAGGCATAGATATCACCGACGGAGAACATCTCGAAATTGCCGACGACCCGGAGGAATTCGCGCGTAAAGTCGTGGCGCTCTTCAACGATCGCGTCCGCTCGATGGCACTTGGTGAAAACGGCTACAGACTCGTTACAGAGCGATATGACTGGGAAGTCGTCGCGTCGATGATGGAGAATGCGATCGAATCTGTCGTCAAAGCTCAGAAGACAAATGTCCGATCAATTACATCGCCCGCAAAGAGTCTCCCTGATATGCCTCCGTATCAGCAGCGTCATGAGGAGGTTGAGGTACGGCGCTTCCCGGTCAAAGTGCTGATGTACCATAGAGTCGTCGGCGACGACGCACGGACAAACGGGTACACATGGACCGTCTCCGTGTCCCAGCTCCGCCAACAGCTGTCGCTTCTCGACAAGTGGGGTTACACTTGCATAAGCTTCCAGGATTATTCTTTGTACAGGCAGGGGAAGATCGTGTTGCCGAAAAAGCCGGTGATTATTACGTTCGACGATGGATACAGTGAAATTGTCGACAATGCCGTACCGGTGTTGAAGGAATTCGGAGTGAAGGCCACCATGTTTGTCCTCGGCGACCGTTCAATCAGGTCAAACCTCTGGGACGCCGATCCGGAAATAAACGGGGTACCCCTGCTGGATAATGCGAGAGTGCGCCAGCTGCGCCGGTCAGGCTTCGAGATAGGATCGCACTCTCTCACTCACTCGTACCTGACAGATGTTTCCGGCAACGAGGCATGGAATGAAATCGCCGGGTCGAAACGCATGCTCGAGGATCTCGTCGAAGCGCCGGTGACGGCCTTCGCGTACCCCTTTGGTTCATCAACCCCCGCGCTCAAGAAGATGGTTCAATCTGCCGGTTATGCCTTCGGATGCGGAGTCTTTTCGGGTCCGCCACGGTTCGCGGACGACAGCTACAACATAAGACGAATACCGATAACCCGCTCGACCAACATGCTGGATTTCGCCTTCAAGATACTGACTCCGTACGAATACTATGCATGGCTCAGATGGAGAGCTCATCAGGGCGCGCCATTCGCGTTTTCAAATCAATGAGTAAAATGCCGCGACCGGTAAGCAGTCATCAGGATCGAATCCGTTTTGAAATTCAAGATCGGAATCGATTCACTGTCTTTTTTTGCGCAACATACATCCATCCGTGCAAACGTCATGTTTGAAGCGATTAAGACCGATAGTAGTATGGAAAGGACTGAATCGACGGCAAAGTATCCCGCCGGAAGCATCCAGGTCTGCCTGGTTCAGGACGTCGAGGAAATGAAATCGATGACGGACGAATGGGACCGGCTGGTGCTGGACTCAAGCGCTACAATCTTTCAGACCCCCGATTGGCAATTCCTTTGGTGGAAACATTTCGCCCCTGAGACCGGCTGCGAACTCTGTATTCTGACAGTCAAATCTGAAGGGAGACTGATCGGCATCGCGCCTTTCATGCAACAGGAGTACCACTTGATGAGATTCGGAGTCTTCACGCAGTTGAAGCTGCTTGGATCCGGTCTTAACGGGACAAGGTCGCCGGTCCTGTCGCTTGAGAAGGAAGGGCCGGGTGACTATCTGGACATAATAGCCCGTACGGGATACGAAGCCCGCGTCGGCAGAGTGGTCGCCGACTTCCTTGTTTCGAACAGAAATCGATGGGACGAAATCGACCTGCAGAA
>JBJKQU010000175.1:0-21428 GCA_046705025.1 Candidatus Kryptoniota bacterium
CCGCCGGCGAGAGATATAACAAGATCATCGACGTTTGGCAGCGTGCTACGAACCTGGTAAGCGACGCCGCCTACAAAACGCTTTCCGCCTCCAAAGACGGCTTCAACTCGATTTGGATGATGCTTGATTCGGGTGCCAGAGGCTCGAAGGATCAGGTCAAGCAACTTGCCGCTATGCGCGGCCTCATGGCGAAGCCTCAAAAATCACTGACCGGCCAGGTAGGAGACCTTATCGAGAACCCCATCATAGCCAATTTCCGCGAAGGGCTTTCGATCCTCGAGTATTTCATCTCTACACACGGTGCAAGAAAGGGTCTTGCGGATACTGCCCTGAAAACGGCGGACGCAGGATACCTCACCCGCAGGCTGGTCGATGTTTCTCAGGATGTGGTCGTTGCGAGCGACGACTGCGGCACGATTCGCGGTATCTCCGTGAGCGCCATCAAGGACGGCGAGCGGGTGCAGGAAACACTGGTAGAACGTATTCTCGGCCGTGTGGCACTGTATGACGTTGTCGACCCGCTGAGCAATGAGGTGATCGTTAAAGGCAGCGGGGAGATCACTGAAGACCTCGCAGAGAAGATTGCGAACACCGCGATCGACAGCGTAGACATCCGTTCGGTGTTGACGTGTGAAGCTCCGCGCGGCGTCTGTGCGAAATGCTACGGAAGAAATTTGGCAACGGGCAAGATGGTCGAGAGGGGCGACGCGGTGGGAATCATCGCGGCCCAGAGCATCGGCGAACCCGGGACTCAGCTAACGTTGCGTACTTTCCACACAGGCGGTACTGCAAGTGTAGAGTCGCAGGAGTCGAACGTTGTTGCACCGATTGATGGAAAACTGAAGTTCGAGAACATGCATCCCCTGGTCGACTACACGAACAGAACCACAGGTAAGCCGGAGAAGGTCCTCCTCGGCAGGCACGGTGTTATTCAGATCCTCGACAAGGACAATCGCGCCATAAAGAAGATGGATGTCCCGCAGGGAGCCCATCTTGTCCTGACTGAAGGCGACTCGGTCAACAAGGGTGATCCTGTCTACCAGTGGGATCCTTACAACACTCTTATACTGACCGAATTCGGAGGGAGAATCCGCTGGGATGACCTGAAGAAAGATGTTACCTATCGGGAACAGACCGACGAACAGACCGGTCAGGTTGAGAAAGTGGTCATAGAAAGTTCAGACAAGAACGTGACTCCGTCTCTGGAAGTCATTCACGGCAAGATGAAACGGACCTACAATTTGCCTGTCGGTGCTCACATTGTGGTCGAAGACGGCGAAGAGGTGCAGTCCGGCGAGACCCTCGGAAAGAAGCCGAAGGAATTGTCCCGTGTTCGTGACGTGACCACGGGTCTTCCCAGAGTCCAGGAACTGTTCGAAGCTCGTGCACCTCAGGACCCGGCGACAGTCAGCGAGATCGACGGCTATGTAAGCTTCGGAGGCCAGTCCAGAGGAACGAAGGAAGTCATTGTGACGAGTGCGGACGGAAAGGACCGGAAGACTTACAAAGTTTCGTTGCGGCAGCACATTCTGGTCCAGGAAAACGATTTCGTCATTGCCGGCGAGCGGCTGACGGACGGTTCCGTCGATCCACACGATATTCTGCGTATAAAAGGACCTGCCGACGTCCAGAAGTATCTGCTTGACGAAATTCAGGAGGTTTACCGCCAGCAGAACGTGAACATCAATGACAAGCATATAGAAGTAATCGTCCGGCAAATGTTCCAGCGAGTGAGGGTGGTCGATTCCGGTGATACTCCGTTTCTCGAGGGCGATATTGTCGATCTCCACAGGATGCGAGAGGAGAATGCCTCCATAAGCAAGAAAGTGGTCGTCACGGTGAAGGGAGACTCGAAATACAGGGTCGGACAACTGATCGAGCGGGCACTTGTCATGGCGAAGAATCGGGATCTCCGTCGCGCAAAGCGAAAACCCGTGGAGTTCCGCGATGCGGTTCCTGCAACCTCGGAAGACGTGTTGCTCGGCATTACTTCGGCTGCGCTTTCTACCGACAGCTTCATATCGGCGGCCTCATTCCAGGAGACGACGAAGGTCTTGACCGACGCTTCTGTAGAAGGCAGGCTCGACAAGCTGGTGGGATTGAAGGAGAACGTGATCATCGGTCAGCTTATCCCTGCCGGAACGGGCCTTAAGAAGTTCCGCGATCTTATACTAACCGAGGAAGAGATGCTCGAGAGCGCGGAAGAAGAAGTCGAAGAAGAGGTGCCGACCCAGAAGGTAGCTTCCTAATTAGGAGTGAAGTATTTGGTTGGGAGAAAGAAATTTCTCCCAACTATTGTGCCCAATTTCTTGATTGTTTAGCGTATGTATTTTATATTCTAATCTCTATGATGAAGGTACGTATTTTGGAGGAACACATTGCCGACAATTAACCAACTGATAAGGCAGGGGAGAGAGAGAATTCTCTACAAGGGAAAGTCCCCCGCGCTTCAGGGAAACCCGCAAAAGCGAGGTGTATGCACCCGCGTCTATACCACCACACCTAAGAAGCCGAATTCGGCTCTCCGCAAAGTTGCGCGCGTCAGGCTCACGAATGGAATAGAAGTGACGGCCTATATCCCTGGGGAGGGACACAATCTTCAAGAGCACTCTATCGTTTTGATCAGAGGCGGCCGTGTTAAGGATCTTCCCGGCGTGCGTTACCACATCATTAGAGGCACACTTGATACTGCCGGCGTGACAGACAGAAAGCAAGGCAGATCAAAATACGGTGCCAAGAAGCCCAAAGCTTCAGCATAAAATTAACAAGAAGAGTTTAAGATGAGAAAAAAGCGCTCTGAGAGGCGTCAGGTTTTCCCTGACCCGAAGTACAATGACGTGTTCGTAGCCAAGTTTGTGAACAATGTGATGGCTGCAGGCAAGAAGCATCTTGCGCGACGAATTCTTTACGATGCCTTCGACGTTATTGAGCAGCGTACGAAGCAGAATCCGCTGGACGTGTTCCGAAAGGCATTGAACAACGTTCAGCCGATCATCGAGGTCCGCGCCCGCAGAGTGGGTGGAGCTACCTATCAGGTGCCGAGCGAGGTTCGCCCCGAACGCAGCCTTGCACTCGGGATGCGGTGGCTCATAAGGTATGCACGCGAGCGCAAAGACAAATCCATGTCGCTCAAGCTCGCTGCGGAAATAATTGCCGCCTCGAATAGTGAAGGGAGCGCAATAAAGAAACGTGAAGATACACATAAAATGGCCGAGGCAAACAAAGCCTTCGCCCACTATAGATGGTAATTAAGATTGGAAGGTTGTAGATAGATTTATGGCTCGTGAATATCCGTTAGAACGAACGCGTAACATAGGAATAATGGCGCACATCGACGCCGGTAAAACGACGACAACTGAAAGGATTTTATTCTATACAGGCAAGACTCATCGGCTCGGAGAGGTGCACGACGGTGCGGCAACGATGGACTTCATGGAACAGGAAAAAGAGCGGGGAATAACGATTACATCCGCTGCGACCACCTGCTTCTGGAGGGATCACAGAATCAATATCATTGATACTCCGGGACACGTCGATTTCACGATCGAGGTAGAGCGGTCTTTGCGAGTCCTCGACGGCGCTATCGCCCTTTTCTGCGCGGTGGGCGGAGTGGAACCTCAGTCCGAGACGGTGTGGCGCCAGGCCGACAAGTACGGCGTCCCGCGTATAGCATTCGTGAACAAAATGGACCGAGTCGGTGCCGATTTCTTCAATGTGATCCAGATGATACATGATCGTCTGAAGGCGAACGCGGTTCCGGTTCAGCTTCCTATCGGGCAGGGCGATCTCTTCTCCGGCGTCATCGACCTTATCAAGATGAAAGCGGTGATGTACAACGAGTCGAATCTCGGCACGACATGGGAAGAGTACGATATTCCGCATGACCTTCAGAAGATCGCGCAGGAATACAGGACCAAGCTTCTCGAGGCTGTGTCCGACGTGGACGATACGCTCCTGGTAAAGTACCTGGACGGCAAAGAGATTTCAGCTGAAGAGATTATTGCCACGATCAGGAAGGCGACAATCGAGCTGAAGGTCGTTCCTGTAGCATGCGGGACAGCTTTCAAGAACAAGGGTGTTCAGCGGTTGCTCGATTGCATAGTTGATTTTCTCCCTTCACCGGTCGATGTTGGCGAGACCCACGGGCACGACCTGCAGGGGAACCAGATCAGCCGCAAGCCCTCTGATGAAGAGGGGTTCTCGGCGCTTGCATTCAAGATAATGAGCGATCCTTATGTCGGGAAACTGACCTTCTTCAGGGTCTACAGCGGTACGCTGACCGGCGGATCTTATGTCTACAATTCAATCACCGGCCGGAAAGAGAGGATCGGCCGCATACTCAGAATGCATGCCAACCACCGGGAAGACATCGACACCGCCTACACGGGAGATATTGTCGCCGCGGTCGGTTTGAAGTACACCAAGACGGGAGATACGCTGTGCAATGAGGGCTCCCCGATAGTTCTCGAAAAGATGGAGTTCCCCGATCCGGTCATCCACATCGCGATCGAGCCGAAGACCAAGGCAGATCAGGAGAAACTGGGCGATTCTCTCTTGAAGCTGACGGAAGAGGATCCGACGTTCCGAATGACCACGGATGAAGAGACGGGTCAGACCATCATAAGCGGGATGGGTGAGCTTCATCTCGAGATCATAGTGGATCGGTTGAAGCGTGAGTTCAAGGTTGAGGCAAATGTCGGTCGGCCGCAGGTTGCTTACAAGGAGACGATCAAGAAAAAGGTTACCCAGCAAGGGAAGTTCGTCAGGCAATCAGGCGGACACGGTCAGTATGGTGACGTCTGGCTGGAGGTTGAACCCAACGAGAAAGGAAAAGGCTACGAGTTTACAAATGCGATAGTCGGCGGCGTGATACCGAAGGAATATATTCCGGCGGTTTCGGAAGGTATCCAGGAAGCCCTGCAGAGCGGCGTTCTGGCGGGATACCCTGTAGTCGACATCAAGGTCAAGTTGTTTGACGGTTCTTATCATGATGTCGATTCAAGCGAAATGGCTTTCAAAATTGCAGGAAGCATCGGTTTCAAGGAGGCTGCTAAGAAGGCGGATCCGGCATTGCTCGAGCCTATCATGGATGTCGAGGTAGTAACGCCGGAGGAATATCTTGGCGACGTCATGGGCGATTTGAACTCCCGCCGCGGCAGAATCGAAGGTATTAGTTCAAGAAGAGATGCTCAGGTGGTAAAAGCGATGGTTCCGCTATCGGAAATGTTCGGATACGCTACTTCTCTGCGTTCGATGACACAGGGACGCGCCATTTTCACAATGCAATTCGCACATTACGATGAAGTACCACGCAGCATCGCGGAGCAGATTGTTGAAAAAGTCCGCGGCAAGGAGTCGGTTGCCGCATGAGCGATCTGTTCCCTTTGAGTCTCGTCGCGTCGGGTTCATCAAATAGTTTGAAAAAATTATAAGGAGAATTTAAATGGCTAAGGAGAAGTTTGATCGCAGCAAGCCGCATATTAACGTGGGCACGATTGGGCACATCGACCATGGGAAGACAACGCTTACCTCCGCGATCACATTGGCCCTTGCTAAGAAAGGCTGGGCCTCGGCGAGAAGTTTTGACAGCATCGACAATGCGCCCGAAGAAAAAGCTCGCGGCATAACGATCGCTACTGCACACGTTGAATACCAAACGGCTACGAGACACTATGCGCACGTAGACTGCCCCGGTCATGCCGATTACATAAAGAACATGATTACCGGTGCTGCCCAAATGGACGGCGCTATTCTTGTCGTTGCGGCCAATGACGGACCGATGCCGCAAACACGCGAGCACATCCTGCTCGCCTATCAGGTAGGTGTGCCGAAAATTGTCGTTTTTCTTAACAAAGTCGACATGGTCGACGACCCCGAGCTTCTCGAGCTCGTCGAAGTGGAAGTGCGCGATCTTCTCAAGAAGTACAACTTCCCCGGCGATGAGATACCTATCATCCGTGGAAGCGCTCTTCAGGCGATGGAAGCCGGCAACGATCCGAACTCCAGTGTGGACGATCCTCGACTGAAACCCATCTTTGATTTGATGGATGCCGTCGACAGCTATATACCGCTGCCACAGCGCGACGTCGACAAGCCGTTTATCATGCCGGTTGAAGATGTCTTCACTATCACGGGGCGCGGTACGGTGGGCACAGGCCGTGTCGAGCGCGGCAAGGTGAAGGTTGGTGAAGAAGTTGAAATAGTCGGGCTCGGCGCGCACAAGAAAGCCGTTTGCACCGGTCTCGAAATGTTCCGGAAGGAGCTCGACGAGGGAATTGCCGGGGACAACATCGGCGTCCTTTTGCGCGGCGTTGATAAGACGGAACTCGAGCGCGGAATGGTAGTCGCGAAACCCGGTTCGATAACCCCGCATACAAAGTTCATCGCGCAGGTTTACGTCCTCAGCAAGGAAGAAGGCGGACGACACACTCCGTTCTTCAAAGGTTACAGGCCGCAGTTCTATTTCCGTACGACGGACGTTACCGGCTCGGCCACCGAATTCCCGGAGGGGACAGAGATGGTTATGCCGGGCGACAACGTCGACAACTTGAGGATCGAACTGATCACCCCGATTGCTATGGAGGAAGGTCTCCGGTTCGCTATTCGCGAAGGCGGCCACACAGTCGGAGCCGGTGTCGTAACAAAGATTATAGAGTAGAGACACAAAATGCGGTGCTTCTGTTTGAACGCTGATAAAACAATTGATGTGAGGTAAACTGTGGCTGGTCAGACTATCCGGATTAAGTTGAAATCCTATGATCATGCTCTGATTGACAAGTCGGCAGAGAAGATCGTCCGTACGATCAAGTCTACCGGGGCGGTCGTCTCAGGGCCGATACCGTTGCCGACAAAGAAAACGATTTATACTGTTCTTCGTTCGCCGCATGTGGACAAACGGAGTCGTGAGCAGTTCGAGCTTCGGCAGCACAAGCGCTTGATCTACATTTTCAACGCCTCTTCAAAGTCCGTTGATTCGTTGACAAAGCTCGATCTGCCTGCGGGCGTCGATGTCGAGATGAAAGTCTAAACTGCACAGTCTATCAAATGAAATCGGAGTTGTAGATAATGAGTGGTCTGCTTGGCAAGAAACTTGGCATGACTAGTGTCTTCGACGAGAAGGGTAACTCTATCTCTGTCACGGTAATCGAGGCCGGGCCGTGTCCCGTTACGGCAGTCAAGACGGTAGAACGGGACGGATATGAGGCCCTTCAGCTCGCATTCGATGAAAAACCGGAACGCACCGTCAACAAGGCTATGAAAGGCCATTTTGCAAAAGCGGGAGTCAAGCCTTCGGCGGTGCTTTGCGAGTTCGAGGGATTCGAATCGGGAGCATATAAGCCCGGTGATGTCCTAAATGTCGACAGGATATTTTCGGTCGGTGATAGAGTCTCGGTTACCGGGACTTCAAAGGGTAAAGGTTTCCAGGGAGTTGTTAAGCGCCACCACTTCGGAGGTGGCGCGGTGACTCACGGGCAGAGCGACAGAACGCGTGCTCCGGGTTCCGTGGGCAGTTCCTCCTACCCGTCGCGAACGTTTAAAGGTCTGAGAATGGCGGGCAGGATGGGAGGAAAACGGGCCACAATGAAGAATCTGAAAGTGGTGCGTTTGATTCCGGATTCGAACCTGATTTTGGTTGAAGGATCAGTGCCCGGGCCGGCCAACGGCTATTTGCAAATTAGTCGCGAAAAGTGATCCGTTAGGAGAAGTTTAAAGAGGTTACCAAGATGCAGTTAGATGTGTTGAAAATTGATGGAAGTCCGACGGGCGAGAAGGTTGAGCTCTCACCTGCTGTCTTTGAGATCGAGCCGAACGACCATGCGATCTACCAGGCCGTTACCGCTCATCTGGCCAATGCCCGTCAGGGTACGCATAAGACGAAGACCCGTTCAGAGGTCAGGGGCGGCGGGAAGAAGCCGTGGAAACAGAAGCATACCGGCAGGGCACGCAGCGGTTCAATTCGTAATCCCGTGTGGGTCGGCGGCGGAACGATTTTCGGTCCGAAGCCTCACACTTATGAGAAAAAGGTTAACGACAAAGTAAAGATGCTCGCTAAGAAGTCGGCCCTCAGCTACAAGGCCAAAGACAACAGTCTCATTGTGGTCGAAGATTTCTCGATTGAAGAAGTGAAGACGAAGAAGTTCGTAGAAATCCTGGGGTCTCTCGGCCTTAAAGGAAAGAAAACCCTGATGCTCCTTTCGAAAGGCGATAAGGGAATTCTGCTGTCAAGCCGCAACCTGCAGAAGGTGTTTGTAAGAAACGCGGTTGATGCTTCTGTGTACGAGTTCGTGAACAACGACATCATTCTTTTTCAGAAAAGCGCGCTCACTGTTTTGCAGGATAAGTTGACTCGTCCCCGGGCTGAGTCAGGGATCGGGGAAGGAAAATGAGTGCAATTATCATCAGGCCTCTTCTGACAGAGAAGAATACGAAGCTTCAGGAACAGCATCAATATGTTTTTGAGGTGGCCAGGGGCTCGAACAAGATCGAGATCAGCCGGGAGATAGAGAAACGTTTCAAGGTCAAGGTAAAGAGCATACGCACTGTGGTTGTTAAAGGGAAATTAATCGGCACGCTGACGAAAAGAGGAAGATTCGAAGGAAGACGTCCGGCCAGGAAGAAAGCGGTCATCACCCTGATGGAAGGATATACGATTGATTTGCTCGGATCCGTTTAACCCGATGAGCGCTTTGTGTCATGCCGTATATCGAAAAACGAACAATGATCGGCAAAGGAATTTGAGATGGGTTTGAAAAAATTAAAACCGAATACACCCGCTACTCGCTTCTACAGCGTCTCGACATTCGAGGAAGTGACGAAGACCGAACCCGAGAAAGGGCTCGTCGTTCCGATCAAGAGCAGCGGCGGGAGAAACAATCAGGGGCGCATAACGTCCCGGCACCGCGGAGGGGCGCACAAGAAGTTTTATCGGATCATTGATTTCAAGAGAGACAAGACGGGCATCGACGCAAGAGTCGCTGCAATCGAATATGACCCGAACCGCAATGCTCGGATCGCGCTTTTGTATTATGCCGACGGCGAGAAAAGATACATCATCGCTCCGGACGGCTTGAAAGTGGGAGACACTGTACAGACCGGAGAGAATGCCGAGATAAAGGCGGGTAATTCGATTCCTTTGAAGAATATTCCTGTCGGTTCCACGATCCACTGCATTGAATTGAAGCCGGGGAAAGGTGCCCAGTTGGCTCGGAGCGCGGGAAATTCCGCCCAGCTTGCTGCTAAGGAAGGCGCCTATGCAACACTGAAGCTCCCGTCCGGGGAGATGAGGATGATAAGGCTCGAGTGCAAAGCGACGATCGGCGTGGTCGGCAATGCAGAGTACGAGAACATAAGCTGGGGCAAGGCCGGAAGGATGCGTTGGTTCGGCGTCAGGCCGCAATCGCGCGGCGTCGTGATGAACCCGGTCGATCATCCCCACGGCGGCGGCGAAGGCAAGTCGCCCCAAGGTAATCCACACCCAGTTTCCCCGTGGGGCTGGAAGACGAAGGGCATGAAGACCCGCAAGAGAAACAAGCAATCCAACAAGTACATAGTCAAACGAAAAAAGTGACGGTTGAGATTATATGGCGCGCTCTGTAAAGAAAGGTGTTTTTGTTGACCCGAAGCTTGTCAAGAGAGTTGAGGATCTCAACAAGAAAAACCAGAAGAAGGTCATCAAGACCTGGGCTCGCGACAGTATGGTAATCCCTGACTTTGTCGGCCATACTTTCGCTGTTCATAACGGGAACAAGTTCATCCCGGTGTATATCATCGAGGCAATGGTCGGACACAGGCTTGGTGAGTTTGCGGCGACCCGCACATTCAGGACCCACCCAGGGGTCAAGTCAGAGAAAACTGCAAAGGCTGGATAAGGAGTTTTAAGAAATGGAAACGCGCGCAGTTGCGAAATATATAGGATCCTCTCCGAGAAAGATGAGATTGGTTATCGATCTCGTCAGGGGGAAGAGTGTGGGGCAAGCCCTGTCCATCCTGCACTTTTCGCCGAAACACGCGGCGAGAGATGCGGAGAAGGTCGTTCGCTCGGCTGTTGCCAATATCATGAACAGGGATGACGTTGGGAAGATAGATGAAGAGAGCTTGTTTGTAAAAGAGATATTTGTCGATGGCGGTCCCGTCGCGAAGAGAGTGTTGCCTGCACCGCAGGGACGCGCGTATCGCATCAGGAAAAGAAGCAATCACATCACGGTTGTTGTGGCAACAAGAGAATGAATTTAATCCATAAGACCCCGACAGAGTCGGGACGGAGTGACTTAGGAGGAACTTTTGGGACAAAAGACTAATCCTATCGGCTTTAGGCTCGGAATTACTCGCGACTGGGATTCAACTTGGTTTGAACGCAAAGGCTATTCCGCATTGCTGAAAGAAGACGATAAGGTGAGAAGTTATTTGCGAAGCCGTCTCGAGAAGGCAGGCGTTTCCCGTCTGGTTATCGAGAGAAAGGGAAGCCAGATGACGGTATCGATACACACGAGCCGTCCGGGAATTGTCATCGGCAAGAGCGGTAAGGATGTTAACCAGCTCGAGGCCGAGCTGAAGAAGCTGACAGGCAGAGAGGCCGTGAAGATCAAGACTTTCGAGATAAAGCGTCCGGAGCTTGACGCTTACCTGGTTGCCGGAAACATCGCCAACCAACTCGAAGGAAGGATCAACTTCCGCCGTGCGATGAAGAACGCAATAACGTCGGCGTCAAGGATGGGAGCCGAAGGCATCCGCGTCATGTGCGCCGGCAGGCTTGGCGGTTCCGAAATAGCCCGAACGGAACAGTACCGTGAGGGAAGGGTTCCTCTTCATACGCTCCGCGCGGACATCGACTATGCCAGCGTCGCCGCCAGAACCATCTACGGGTTGATCGGCGTGAAGGTTTGGATTTGCCGCGGTGAAGTCTACGGACCATTGCCACGATAATTTGAAGGAGACGCAGAAATGTTAATGCCCAAAAGAGTGAAGTTCAGGAAGACTCAGCGCGGAAGGATGCGTGGCAAAGCACAGCGCGGAAGTTCGATTTCGTTCGGTGATTTCGGATTGAAAGCACTGGAGCCGGGCTGGATCACCGCCCGTCAGATCGAGGCGGCCCGCGTCGCCTTGACGAGAGAAATGAAGCGCGACGGAAAGATTTGGATAAGGATTTTTCCCGATAAACCTATCACGAAGAAACCGGCAGAGACAAGAATGGGTAAGGGCAAAGGTATGCCCGAGTTCTGGGTGGCGGTCGTAAAGCCCGGAAGGGTCATGTTTGAGATCGCCGGCGTCCCGTCAGCCCTCGCGGAAGAAGCGCTTAGACTCGCGGCCCATAAGCTTCCCATCAAAACAAAGTTTGTAGTAAGAATGGATTACGAAGGTTAGAAAAATGTTGAAGCCCCATGAAGTCCGTCCGATGTCTGAAAAGGAAATAATGCAGCGAATAAAGGACAATCTTGAAGCGCTCGACAAGATAAATTTTCAGAAGGCTGTCGGCGGTGAAGTTAAGAACCCGGTGCAGGTCCGGTTTCTGAAAAAAGAAGTCGCAATGATGAAGACGATCCTCCACGAGCGAGAGATCGATGCGAACATGAAGAAGGCCGAACAGGCTGGAGAGAAAAACAGCTCTGCTGATGATGCAGAGAAGAGCGAGGTTGCCTGATGGAAAGTTCGACTGGAAAACGGAGCCTGAGGAAAACCAGGGTCGGTAAGGTTATCAGCAACAAGATGCAGAAATCGGTCGTCGTGAGTATCGAACGCCTGGTACCGCATCCGATCTACAAGAAATACTCCAAGAAAACCACGAGGTTGATGGCGCACGACGAGAAGAACGAAGCTCGGATCGGCGATATTGTCAAGATAATGGAGACACGACCGCTTTCAAGTAGGAAGAGGTGGCGCCTGGTTGAAATTGTCGAAAAAGCAAAGTAACGGAGGTTTAGAAATTGATTCAAGAAGAGACAAATCTCGTTGTTGCCGACAATTCCGGCGCGAAAAAAGTCAGATGTATCAGGGTTCTGGGCGGACACGACAGGCGGTACGCAGGGCTGGGAGATTTGATAGTTGTTGCGGTCAAGCAGGCTATACCCGGAGCTGAAGTGAAGAAAGGCGATGTTTCCAAGGCGGTGGTCGTAAGGACAAAGAAAGAGTATAAGAGACCGGACGGCACATTCATTCGGTTCGACGAGAATGCAGCTGTTCTCCTGAATCAGCAGGGCGAGCCGCGAGGCACTCGTATCTTCGGACCTGTTGCACGTGAGCTCCGGGACAAGCAGTTCATGAAGATCGTTTCACTTGCACCTGAAGTTCTCTAGAAGAGGTTTATAAAATGCACGTTCATAAGAATGATATGGTTTTGGTTATAAGCGGAAACTCGCGCGGGAAATCGGGAAAGGTGCTTCGCGTTCTGCCGGTCAAACAGAAGGTACTCGTGGAAGGTGTAAACACGCGGAAAAAGCACACCAAGCCGACAACCAAGATGCCTGCCGGAGGGATACTGGAACGGGAAATGCCCGTCGATTCGTCGAGTGTCATGGTCATCTGCCCGAAGTGCAACAAAGCAAGCCGAGTCGGTTATACGACGGTTGCCGGTATGGGCGGACGCAGGCAGAAGATGAGAGTCTGCAAGAACTGTAACGAAATGTTTTAATTGAGTCGTAGAAATGGCTAAAGAGAAAAGAGAGAAAAAAACTAAGGCGGGAGCTCCGGAGAAGCCGGCCCCGGAAGTAGCGGAGGAGAAAATCACTCCACGTCTGGCGGAAACTTACAAAAAAGAAATCGCTCCGTCGCTGATGAAGAGGTTCGGTTACTCAAACGTCATGCGGGTCCCGAAGCTCGAGAAGATATCCATCAACTGCGGTGTAGGCGATGCGACGCAGGACCAGAAGATTCTTGAGACGGTCGTTCGGGAATTGACCATCATTGCCGGACAAAAACCCGCTATCACGAGATCGAAGAAGGCGATTTCGAATTTCAAGCTCAGAGAGAAAATCCCGATAGGCTGCAAGGTGACTCTGAGGAGAGCGAAGATGTTCGAGTTCATGGATCGTCTGATAAGTCTGGCTATTCCCCGAGTGCGCGATTTCCGCGGAGTTCCGGACAAGTCGTTTGACGGGCGCGGGAATTACACGCTCGGACTGAAGGAGCAGATAATTTTCCCGGAGATAGATGTAGATAAGGTCGAGCGGATCTTCGGTATGGACATAACTTTCGTAACCACCGCGAAGACCGACGAAGAAGCTTATGAGCTGCTGAAGGGGTTCGGTATGCCCTTCAGAAAACGTGAAGCATCCGAAGGATCCTTCGGAGAAGCTGCTTAATTTCGAAAGGAGCTTTTGAGTGGCGCGAACAGCAATGATTGTAAAAGCCCAGAGAGACCCGAAATATAAGGTGAGGAAGCACAACCGGTGTACGATATGCGGCCGCCCGAGGGCGTATTACCGCAAATTCGGTATATGCCGGATCTGTTTCCGGAAGTTAGCGTTGGACGGGTTAATACCTGGAATAAAGAAAGCAAGTTGGTAATTTAATTTAGGAGTGGAAGTCGATGTCGATGACTGACCCTATTGCTGATTTCCTCACACGGTTGAGAAATGCAGCAAGTGCACGCCAGAGGCGAGTTGATGTGCCGGCTAGTAATTTGAAAAGAGCCATAACGAAGATTCTCTACGAGCAGCATTATATAGACAAGTACACCGAGCTCGAATCGGATACGCAAGGGACGATAAGGATTTACTTGAAGTATTACAACGGGAGGCCGGTCCTATCCGGCTTGAGGCGAGTTTCCGTCCCCGGTCGCCGGGTTTATACCGGTGCGGCTGAACTTCCTCGCGTGCTCAACGGGCTCGGTGTTGCGATTGTCTCGACGAACAGAGGCGTCATGACGGACAAAGATGCACGCCGCCTGAATGTCGGTGGAGAAGTGATTTGTTACATTTGGTAATGACAAGGAGTCTATAACGTGTCACGAATAGGCAAGAAGCCCGTTACAGTTCCGAAGGGAGTGACGGTGCAGGTGTCCGACAGAGTTCTGAAAGTAAAGGGTCCGAAAGGAGAACTGGCGGCGACCGTGCATCGTGCAGTATCTTTCGATACAGGGGGCGAAGAGGTGCTGGTGAAAGTTGACGGCAGCGGCGGTACTTACGAAGCTCTCCATGGACTTTGGAGGTCCCTCCTGAACAACATGGTTGAGGGGGTGACCAAGGGCTATGAGAAGAAGCTCGAGATAGTCGGCGTCGGTTATCGGGCTGAGATGAAGGGATCGAACATACAATTGATCCTGGGATTTTCTCATCCGATTTTGTTTAAGCCCCCTCAGGGAATAAAGATTGAGACGCCGACCCCGACAAGCATCGTGGTAACCGGAATGGACAAGCAGCTCGTCGGACAGATTGCCGCGAAGCTGCGGGCGTTCCGTCCGCCGGAGCCGTATAAGGGCAAGGGTGTGAAATATGAAAATGAGTATATCCGCCGAAAAGCTGGCAAAGCTGCAGCTGCGGCGAAATAAGAACCCGGAGATTTGATTAATGGGACGTCTTGAAACAAAAAGGTTGCGCCACGAAAGATCGAAACGTGGACTGCGCAAGAAGATAAAAGGGACTGTTGAACGCCCTCGCCTGGTCGTTTTCAGAAGCTTGAAGCATATCTACGGTACTATCGTGGATGATGTGCAAGGAAAGACGATACTGCAGGTGTCGAGTCTCAACAAAGAGATAGCAGATGAGTTGAAAGCGGCCAAAGGAAAGACGAACGCGAGCAAGATTGTAGGAAAGGCTCTGGCAAAAAAGGCACTCGAGAAAAACATTCAGCAGGTGGTCTTAGATCGCGGCGGCTTCCTGTATCACGGCCGGCTAAAGGCCTTTGCAGAGGGTGCTCGCGAAGGCGGCTTGAAATTTTAAAAGGGTATCTGACAGATGAAACTAAAAGACCTGAAGAACGCACAAAGAGTTAGACCTGACCAGACCGAACTGAAAGAGAAGCTGGTTCATATAAACAGGGTCGCTAAAGTTGTGAAAGGCGGCCGCCGATTCAGCTTCAATGCAATCGTAGTCGTCGGAGACGGGAAGGGAACCATCGGCGTCGGGCTCGGAAAAGCAAACGAAGTGAACGACGCCATCAGCAAGGGGGTAGACGACGCCCGGAAGAACGTCGTCCATGTCGCGGTCCTGAAGGGTACTGTTCCGCACCCTGTGGTCGGCAAATTCGGGGCTGCTAAAGTCCTGCTGAAACCCGCTACGCCGGGAACCGGCGTAATAGCAGGCGGAGGCGTGCGCGCCGTCCTGGAATCGGCAGGCGTTCAGGACGTCCTCACGAAATCGATGGGTTCGTCGAATCCCCACAACGTCGTGAAAGCGACGATGAGAGCGCTCCTTAATCTCTCTGACGCGCGTATGGTATCTGCCAAGCGCGGAGTCCGAACGAGGGATTTGTTCGACGTTCAGGCAACGGAGCAGCAGGCGTCTGACGCCACACAAGAACCCGCACAGGTGAAAGAATGAGCAGCGATAAGAAAATCAAGATAACGCAGATCAGAAGTGTAATTGAAAGGCCGGAGAGACAGAAACGTACCATCGAGGCTCTCGGTCTCGGCAGGATTAGAAAATCGGTCGTGAAGGCAGATACTCCTCAGATAAGAGGCATGATCGCAAAGGTCCAGCATCTCGTTAGCGTCGAAGAGCTTTAGGAGAGTTTAAATGAATATCCTAGGAAATTTGAAATATGCTCCTGGTGCGAGGAAGAAGGTTAAGCGCATCGGGCGTGGAGTCGGTTCGGGGCACGGCAAGACTGCAGGAAAGGGACATAAAGGACAGCGGTCCCGCTCAGGTGACAAGATCCGGCCGTGGTTTGAAGGCGGGCAGATGCCTCTTAACCGCCGTATTCCGAAGTTCGGATTCAAGAACCCGTTTCGCGTCGAATACCAAATTGTGAATGTGTCGACTTTAAATAGATTGGCTGAATCGGGGAAACTTGCCGACGGTGTGGTGACGCCTGAAGTACTCTACGCATTGGGGGCCGTTTCCAAGAAATCTCAGCCGGTCAAAATTCTCGGTGACGGAGCTTTGTCTGCGAAGCTTGCCGTTACGGCCAATTCTTTCAGCAAGTCGGCCTCGGACAAAATAACTGCAGCAGGCGGCACAGTAAAAACACTCGAGTCATAACAAATGTCGAGACTAACTGACAGCTTAAGAAATATTTTCAAGGTGGAGGATCTGCGGAAGCGGATTCTCTATACCGCGGGCCTATTAATTGTATGTCGTATCGGAGCGCACATAACCCTCCCGGGGGTTGACGCTTCGCTGCTGGCTGAAGCTACACGGTCGCAGGCACAGAATACCCTCTTCGGACTCTACGACTTGTTCGCAGGCGGCGCTTTCCAGAACGCGGCAGTCTTCGCCGAAGGCATCATGCCCTATATCAGCGCATCGATCGTCATTCAGCTGCTGGGCGCAGTCGTCCCCTACTTCCAGAAACTGCAGAAAGAAGGAGAAGAAGGGCAGAAGAAAATTACCCAGCTTACGCGCTACGGTACCGTTTTAATTTCAGCAATGCAGGGCTGGGGAATCAGCGTGAGACTCCAGAGCATGATGGCTCCGGGAAGCAGCCTGCCGGTCGTTCCGGATGCAGTGCGCGGGCTTGGCTTCACAATCTCGACCATCATCTTGTTGACCGCTGGCACCATCTTTATCATGTGGCTTGGCGAGCAGATAACGGATAAGGGTATCGGCAACGGCATCTCGTTAATAATCACTATCGGCATTATAGCCAGATTCCCCAATGCTGTCTTGGATGAGTACCAGCTTGTCAGCTCGGGAGCGCGCAGCTTCATATCTGAAATTGTCGTAGTTGCGTTGATGATAGGTATCGTCGCCTCGATAGTTTATGTTACCGAGGGGACCAGAAAGGTGCCGGTCCAATACGCGAAGAGAGTTGTCGGACGGAAGGTCTATGGAGGAGTGACGCAATACATCCCGATCAGGGTCAACACAGCCGGTGTCATGCCGATTATCTTTGCGCAGTCGATCATGTTCGTGCCGCAGACGATTTTGACTTTCTTCCCGAATAACGAGTTCATGCAGAGTATCGCGGGATACTTCTCGTTTACTTCTTTTGTGTATTCCTTTTTTTACGCGTTAATGATCAAATTCTTTACGTACTTCTACACGGCCATTGCTTTCAATCCGAAGGACGTTGCCGACAACATGAAGAAGCAGGGCGGTTTTGTTCCGGGCATCAGACCCGGGCAGCACACCGCGGATTTCATGGACAACATTCTTACGAAGATCACTCTTCCGGGATCGATCTTCCTGGCGATCGTCGCTATCCTGCCGGCATTCATGACGCGTTTCGGAGTAAGCCCGAGTTTCTCGGCGTTCTTCGGAGGTACAAGCCTGCTGATCATCGTTCAGGTAGGCCTTGAGACAGTTCACCAGATTGAATCTCATCTGGTCATGCACCACTATGACGGTTTCATGAAGACCGGGAAACTGAAGAGCCGGCGCTATTCTTGATGCCTTATGATCAGTGTGAAAACGTCTCGCGAAATAGATCTGATGCGCGGAGTCGGAGCCGTGGTCGGGGGAATCCTGGACACGGTTGAGAAGTCCATCCGGCCCGGCGTGACGACAAAGGAGCTGGACGAGATCGCCGAGGATTACGTTCTTTCACAAGGTGCAAAACCTGCGTTCAAAGGTTACGGCTTTGACAGGAGAAACCTTTTCCCTGCCACGGTATGTTTGTCGATAGACGACCAGGTCGTTCACGGCATCCCGGGTCCTCGTAAAGTGGAAGAAGGTCAACTCCTGTCGGTAGACGTTGGCGCGGTAAAAAACGGCTACTATGGTGACGCAGCAAAGACATTTGCCGTGGGGGATATTTCCGAGGAAAAGAAGAAGTTGATGGAAGTCACTGAGAAAGCTCTTTATCTAGGAATAAAAAACGCGGTTGCCGGGAATCACGTTGAAGATATTTCCGAGGCCGTTCAGGAATTCGTCGAAGAGAACGGCTTTTCCGTGGTGCGCGACCTTGTCGGACACGGTATAGGGACGAAGCTTCATGAAGACCCCCCGGTACCGAACTACGGCAAGAGAGGCAGAGGACCTTTGCTTAGGAATGGAATGACGATTGCGATTGAACCCATGGTAAACGCGGGATCGTATAGAGTCTATACAGCGAGAGACGGCTGGACAGTGTACACATCAGACGGCAGGCCGTCCGCTCATTTCGAGCACACAGTCGTCATAACAGATGGAAAACCAGAAATACTGACATTATCTAATGGCTAAGCAAGGGCAAATTAAAGTTGATGGAACTATTATCGAGACTTTGCCCAATGCAACATTTCGTGTCAAGCTCGATAATGGTCATGAGATATTGGCGCATATCTCGGGTAAGATGAGAATGAATTTTATCAAGATTCTTGTCGGAGATAAGGTTACGGTTGAGCTTTCGCCGTACGATCTTAGCAAAGGCAGGATCGTTTATCGTTACAAGTAAGGAAGTCGAAAAATGAAGGTCAGAGCATCGGTCAGGAAACTCTGTGACAGTTGTAAGATTATCAGACGCAAAGGTGTTGTCAGGGTGATCTGTAAGAAGAATCCGAAACACAAACAGCGTCAGGGATGATCAGGATTTAAGCAGTAAGGAGAAGAAAGTTGGCTAGAATATCAGGAGTTGATTTACCGAAAAGCAAGAGAGCAGAATACGGCTTGACGTACATTTATGGGATCGGCCACACATCTGCCGTTCAGATTCTCGGTAAAGCCGGCGTCGATCCCGTGAAGCGTATCGGCGAATTGAGCGACGAGGAAGTCGCCAGGATCCGTCAGGTTATCACGACAGAGTACAAGGTGGAAGGCGCGCTCCGGAGCGAGACGCAGATGAACATCAAACGCTTGATGGACATCGGCAGCTACCGCGGCCTGCGCCATCGGAAGGGACTCCCGGTCAGAGGCCAGAGGACGCGGACAAATTCGCGCACCCGCAAAGGAAAGAGACGGACTGTCGCCGGCAGGAAGAAAGCAGCCGCTAAAAAGTAAAGCATAGGAGGTTTCGATTTGTCTAAGGTCGCAGGAAAGAAGCGAAAGAAAACAACTGTTGATGCCCACGGGATAGCCCACATCAAGGCAACCTTCAACAATACCGTGGTTGCGCTTACAGATATTTACGGCAACGTGGTTTCGTGGTCGTCGGCCGGAAAGATGGGATTTAAAGGATCTAGGAAGAGCACACCTTATGCGGCACAGACAGCAGCCGAGGCAGCTGCCAAAGAAGCGGCAAATCTCGGCATGAAGAAAGTTGAGGTTCTCGTCAAGGGACCGGGGTCCGGCAGAGAGGCGGCGATCAGGTCCCTCCAGACCGGAGGGCTCGAAATTACGAGCATACGGGACGTCACGCCGATACCCCATAACGGCTGCAGGCCCCCTAAGAGACGAAGAGTATAATTTAAATTTTTCGGAGTAGTCAATGGCAAGATACATAGACGCTAGTTGCAGGCTTTGCAGAAGAGAAAAACAGAAGCTGTTCTTGAAAGGAGTCAAGTGTTACACGGACAAGTGTCCGGTAGAACGACGAAACTACGCACCCGGTCAACACGGACTTCGCAGGCGCATGAAGGTCAGCGAATACGGTGTACAGCTTCGAGAGAAGCAGAAGGTCAAGAGAATTTACGGCGTATTTGAACAGCAATTCAGAAATTACTTCGAGATGGCGACCCACCAAAAGGGAAGGACAGGCGAGAACCTCTTGAAACTCTTGGAGCGGCGGCTGGACAACGTGTTGTACCGGCTGGGCTTTGCGCCGTCCAGGAAATCCGCCAGACAACTCGTGCTCCACGGTCACTTCATGGTCAACAGCAGGCACGTCGATATCGCTTCATATCTTGTGAAGGCGGGCGACGTAATCAAGGTTGCCGAGGGAAGTAACCAACTCGACATAATTCACTCTTCGTTGAAGAGGATGAAGGATGGGATGCTCCCGTCCTACTTGCAGCTTGACAAGGCGCAGCTGACGGGAAGATTCCTGCAGGTTCCGGAGCGCTCCGAAATACCGCTCCCGGATGTAAATGAGCAGCTCATCGTCGAATTGTATTCGAAGTAATATCAGGGTCGCCCGGGCATGGAGATGAATTGCATGCCGGCGATCCCGGCAAGTATGGTTAAAAATTTAATTGAGGTGAAAATCTAATGAGCGCTGTGAAATTGCAAATGCCAGAAACAATAGTCCTGGATCAGTCAACTTATAGCAATACGTTCGGGCGTTTTATCGTGGAACCGCTGGAGCGCGGTTACTCTACCACGCTGGGGAATTCATTCAGGCGGATCCTTCTTTCCTCGATTCCAGGATGGGCCTTCACTCACTTCCGGATACCGGGTGCGCTTCATGAGTTTTCAACCATAAAGGGAATGTCTGAGGATCTCGTGGACTTCACTCTGAATCTGAAGGGCGTCCGCATCAAGCTGATCGACAAGAAGCTGAACAAGGTCAGCCTCAAACTGCAGGGGCCGATGGATTTCACCGCTTCTGAGATACAGAGGCAGTATCCCCAAGTAGAGGTGCTTAATCCCGATCATCATATATCTACGCTAAGCGATTCGAAGGAAATTGAAGTTGAACTGCGAATCGGCCGCGGAAAGGGATACGAGCCCGCGGAAGATCACAAGCTTGCGGAAGCACCGGAAGACTTGATCTCGATAGACGCGCTCTTTTCCCCGATCAGGAACGTGAGATTTTTCGTGCAGCCGACCGGAGTGGGTGAGAAGACGACCCTCGAGAGGTTAACTCTCGAAGTGGAAACGGACGGCTCGATTACGCCGGAGGACGCCGTGACGACTGCAGCAAAGATGATGCAGGATCACATACAGCTTTTCCTCAACCTCGGAATTCACCAGGAAGCCTCCGAAGAAGGATCTGCGCAGGAGGAAGAGGCGGCGCGCATCAGGAAACTTCTGAAGATGTCGGTCGATGAATTGGAGCTCTCCGTCCGGGCTCACAACTGTTTGAAAGCTGCGAACATTCACACCATTTCCGAGCTTGTGAATAAGGATGAGTCGGAACTACTGCGGTTCAGAAATTTCGGCCGTAAGTCTCTCGCCGAGCTTGCGGAGAAAATCGGCAGCATGGGATTGAATTTCGGGATGGACGTCAGCAAGTATTTGAAAGACGACAACGAGTAATCGGAGTTTATAGACATGAGACACCTTAACTCAGGCAGGAAACTAAAAAGAACCGCCAGCCACCGTAAGGCATTGATGGAATCGCTGGCGACAAATCTTATTCTATACAAGCAGGTAAGAACAACACTTGCAAAGGCAAAAGAGACGCGTGTCTTCATCGAGCCTTTGATCACGAAGGCGAAGAATGACAGTGTTCCTGCTCGCAGGCATGTAGCGCGTTTCATCAAGGATAGAGAAGCCGTAAAGATCCTCTTCGGAGAAATAGCCCCCAGAGCGCTGGAT
>JBJKQU010000176.1:0-5443 GCA_046705025.1 Candidatus Kryptoniota bacterium
CGGACAGCAGGTAGCAAACGTTTCGCATAAAGTAACCCTTTCAGCTTTTCAAACCGACGGAATCAGGACGGCAAGCGGTCACGAGAATCCGCAACCGCTTGTTCCTGCTTTCTTTCATCCACACTCGGCTGTCTTGTGTAGCCCACAACATAGTACAGCACTAAGGTCGGTGTCACACTTCAGAACGCTTTCTGAAAGTTATGCGCCTTAACGGTCCCTGTGGACTTATCGAATGTTACAGTCAGTTCATTGCACTTCTCCACGCTCTTTGTCTGGCCGAAGTATCCGGTGTAAAGTCCAGAGCCACTTGTCTTACAATATTTGTAGATGTAGAGGACATTGTCGCCCAGTTGGGACGTCGTGGTCGGTGCGCCAAACCAGGAGATTATCTGATCCTGTGTGGTTTGGCCATCGACAATCTTGGCAACGAGCTCTGGATCGATCGGGCTGCCTGTGATCGCCTCTGAGGTGGCACAGGATTGAATACCGACCGCGAGGACGGCAATCGCCAGAACTACTGCAAATGGTAAACGTTTCATTTCGTACTCCATTTTCGTTTAGGGTTATGTGTATGTTCATAGACCCATTGTCATTCTTGAGATTGCGGGTCTTCACTTCGATCATAATTTTATGGAGAGGCCTCCGGTTACGTAGCCAATTCCGTATCCAACCTCTGCGAAGAGTGCGACATTCGGACTTACAAAATACCTTCCACCGAGCTGCCCTCCGTATATCAAAGCGCTCCCTTTGGCTGTTACGTCGATTCCACCAAGCGACGACAGTCCAAATGAGGAAGCAGAGACGGCATTATATCCGAGCATTGCACCGATGTAGCCGTCGAGGTTCTTGTCCCCTGTGTCGAAGTGGTAGCAAAGTCTTCCTCCGAAGATGAAGTAGGTGTAGTTAATGCCTGTATCTTCGGTAATAAGGCCACCATACGAGCCGCTCGGGAACATCACGTCCCTGGAGGCTGAGTAACCGACATAGCCGCCGACAGACAGGTTAGAGGTATTCCCGTAGTCGAGCGCCAGGGTGACCGGTGGAACGGTTACGTTGCCGTAAGAATTGAGTAAACCGTAGCCGATGCCAAATTGCAGGACAGAATGGCCCTCTTCAAATGCCGTCTGCGACATGGCCGCAGATGAGCACATGATCACAAGCAACAGCGATCCTATAATTGTTTTCACAGCGATTCTCCTTCTTTTTTGTTTTGAACACCCCTATCGTATGTCTGAGGTTGCGCGGATCTGCGGTGGACCAGCGGTGCAGTGTTTTTGCGATTAATGGATCTCGTCAGGATATTTAGCTCGTCATGGATGAGCTTTTTGATCTGGGCTAACCTTTTCGGATTTGTTCGTTCTCCACGAAACAACATGTTGATGTACCTTGACGAAACCCCGAGTTTCCTTGCCACTTCCGACCTATTGATCAGATATTTTCCCGGTTTGATTTTTGCGTTTTCCTTTTGCATACTTTGTATGTTCCTGATTGGGAACAATGTAACAAATTTAATACAGTATTGTCAAGAGGTATCATAATTTTGTGAGCATCGATAAAGGGGAAGTCGGGAGAAGGCTGGCGGAGTTTGCTCACCGATTCGGGAGCAGGGCCGAGTTTGCGCGTGTCCTCGGACTCAAAAACAGCCAGCAGCTGTATGTGTATCTTAACGGCCAATCGTTACCGGGTTTCGAATTGCTCGCGAAGCTGCGTGAGTTAGGATGCGATCCCAATTGGTTAATATCAGGTGAAAGCAGTGCCTTCCTTCTGCCTGTGGCTATAGGGGAAAAATTCGAACATAATTCAAAGGAGATAGAAGCGGTCGAGGAGGAGGTGGAGAAGATGGTAAGACTCATAAAGGCCACGCGAGACACATCTCAGCCGATGACCTCTTCTTCAGCCCGGGAGCTACGGGAGGTTTTGAAGAATTGGGCAGCGAAGGAATACCGGTTAGAAACACAAAAAGGGAAAAAGCGCAGAAAAGCAAGCGGAAGATAGTGTGGTCTAAGTCAGAGGGAAAGCGAGGGCAGCTAAAGATAGAGCGCTGAGAGTTATTTCTGTGCCGGTTCGAGAAAGATTTCGCATACGAAAAAGACTCCGTTCGACCAGGCAACGCCGGCCCCAAATCGAGTGAACTGCGGGTTAAGGATATTTGCACGATGATTTTGGTGATGTGATCGTCCGCGCATGAAGGCCACGTGGGCAGCCAACGGGTACCCGGAGGAAAGTCCAAGATTCACGCCGAAGGATAGCCACTTTATTCCTGCCTTTGACAGGCGATCTTGAATGGCTGCCCCATCCGGGAGAGCACGCCGGTGAGTTTCGTTCTTGCTTATATCACGAGCAAAACGGCGCGCGACACCCGCTATTTGCTCGTCCCAAAGCAGTAGCACAGCCTTGTGTTTAGTTCCGGCGGCATATCGGGGGTTAATCCGTTCAATGTTTGCCGTGAGGTGAAGCATGTGGCCGGCCTGCCGGAGATTCAAGGTGCCGATGCGATAGAGTTTATCTATTTCCCTGAGCCTGGAAAACTGCACTTTTGTTACGAGCGGACGATTCCCTTTTGCGGTTGCAACCCGCGATTCCAGTATGTGAGGTCGGGCCGTATGTCCTCCAGGGTCTCTATGTGTGAACTTCATCATGGTCTAACTGGTCTCGGTACCGCCAGATGACCGCTCTGCGGGGATCTCACTGGCCCAGCATGAGGGCACAGCCTCTTATGAGCATTGCCGCAACCAACAGAAAAATAAAAGGCGCAAGGAAAAGCCAGAGACACCCTTTCAACGTGAATTTGAAGAAACGTCTGGGTCCGTAAGCGAGATACCCAAGGCCCAGTACCACCATTAATATGCCAAGCATACGTGCACAACCCTTTTTATTCATTCGTAGAGAGAAGTATCATTAGTTTCTAAGTTTCAGGAAGATCTCAGAAATGAAGAAGACGCCATCAGAAGGGCGACATATGCCAATGCCCGCGTGGCTGAACTCAGGGTTGAGGATATTCGCGCGATGGTTCTGTTCAAACGGCGGCTCATCCATAAATCCAAAGTGGGCGGCAGCTACATCCTGACCTACACCAATGTTCTCTCCGAGGAGCAGCCACTTGACATTAATCCTGGAAATTCTCTCAACCGCGGTCTGATTTTCCGGGTTATGGTGAGAGAAGAAATTTCTCATCGCCATTTCCCATGAGTAGGCGCGGGCCACCTGGGCGACGTGTTCGTCCCAGATCAGCGCCCTGGCTTTGCTCTTTGTTTCAGCAACGTATTGAGGATCCAAGCGGTCCCTGTTGATCAGGGAGAGCATCATTTTCTCGAGAGCGCGGACGTTGCTGGGGTCAACCCCCAGTTCGCTGTAGACATGCATGACATCCTGTACGCGGACGCGCGCAGTCTTGAGACAGGTTGAAGCCTCCTCTTTGTCCAGCGTCAGGGTCCTCTTGCTCATCGATATCTGTACTGACTTATCGTCTTCAGATGGTTTCATTTTTGTGGCCCATCCTCTGAATTATCAGTTGAAAGACTCCGGCCTTGGAGCAGGAAAGGAAGATTTGCCGTCCTCTAACTTCTTGAGTTCGGCCTCCCTCCACTTTTCCAATTGCTTGCGTGCAATCTCCAGCTGGATATCAGCGATCTTCCTGACAATCTCTTTATTCACGCGCAACTCTTCCTGTTTCTTGATTTGACCCGAGTCCGTTGCAATGCTCATCCTCAGAGTCAACTCCTTTTGGACCTCTTGCATTGCTGCCTGCTGTCGAGAAAGCAACTGTGCTTTGTAAACTCCGTTTGAGGAGATGTGGAAGAGTTTCATAAGAACCGGCAGGGTGTCAACGACGGTCAAAAGGCCACTGAGGACAAACAACGTAAGCCACATGAAAGGGTGTCCATGTGTGAGTTCATACATCGCTTGAAGTCTCGCCATAAGCCCCTCAGAGTGAGAGACGACCTGAATCCCCTCTCCGGAAAGATGTTCCCGTTCAGCGATCAGATGAGAAATCCTGTCATTGTTGGCTTCGATTTGAGGGATATTCCTTCCCCTGATGGCTGCTACTTCCTGAACCGCTTGATCATATTCCCGTTTTTTGTCTTCGTACACGGGCCCCTGACCCTTCAAGCCTGTGCCACTGGTCCCTTGTTCTTCTCCGATCATCTCGGCGAAGCGCCGGTCTCGTTGCGCTTCTTTTCCATCAATTTGTCGCTGTAAAACAGCGTTCTGCTCCCTGAGCCTGGACACCTCATCGTAGGCTATGTCAGCAGCTGAACGGATATCGCCGACAGCGGAAATCTTATCTAGAGCAAGCTGGGTGTTAATTTCGGGCTGAAAGGCTCTCATCTTGAGTGGCTCCGCAATGACGGCGCCGATGAAGATTGCGAGAAATATCCGCCCTCCGATGGCGAGTCTGCGTTGCCATAGGCTGCCACTAAAGTTTTCGAGAGTCATCACCATCAAACGATCAATAGTAGCGATTATGGACCCCCAAAGGAGTCCCAGCGTGAGGCTGGGAAGGAGTCCAAGTCTCAGGCCGATAGAAGCAGCATACTCGGAGGATGCAAATGCCACGAAGAATTGCAGAATAATCGTTGTACCGAGAGTTGAATATTCGATTTGCTCCTTCAGTGGAGCATCCGCGAGCAATTCAGAGTCGGCACCAACAATCCACCAGCTCAATCTCTGCGCAAAGAAGACAGGTTTCTTAAGAAGCGTAACTAACTTTCTCATCACTCACCTCAAATTGTTTCAACGCTCAGCCGTTTTGGCGAACTTGTAGATATTATAGCATGGACCGGGTTAGTTTGACTTTTCCGACTCTCAAGTTATGTGCAGCGGTCCCTTTAATCATGTTAAACAGCGCGGACAGAGATGGGACTCTCGGCAGACGTATCGCCCGCATGGATTGTGTGGTGAACTTGTGTGTGAGGATGCGGGAAATTGTCTTCGCACCCTTAGATTGATTACCTATTGCAAGCGGGGGGAAAAGTGTTATGTCTGGTAAACTGAGATTTACCACCGGTGCGGTGATGGTGATCTTTGGCCCGTCGTTCATTGGTACGCGTAAAACCACCTGTGATGAGAAGCCTATGGATGGCAGCGATACCCGGTCGATGCGGGGCAAGGGTATCACGTGCACCGGAAGTTTCTTCTGTGTCTTCCCGAACTCACCGTAAGCAGTTACGGTGTAAACCCTGTCCTTCGCCGGAAGCACTGTGATGGATTGTTGTCCGGTCACTTCTCCTATGTCATCTATGACAACAGTGTGGGCGTTTTCGACTGACCAGCTTAATGTGACAGGTAGGGTCTCCAAAGTGACCTCTTTGTCCACCGCGAAGTTACGTATAACGGGTGGCTGTTGAGATGAACTTAGTACAAGTTTCCATGCTTCATAAGAGGTTCGAAGATTCGGATTGCTGTAACCATCGTTGATCGTCGTTGAAAGTTTCTCATAGAC
>JBJKQU010000177.1:0-14451 GCA_046705025.1 Candidatus Kryptoniota bacterium
ACGTTGTATTGGGGGCACAATTGATGCTTCTGACTCAAAAAAAGATAAGGGACAACAAGCGAGGACAATCATGATTTTGACGTGTCGGCTGAGGCGTACGATGAAGCACATGCCTAGTTTTTCGCAGGAGTGGCAGACCTTGCTACATGGCTGCCTGCAGAAGATTCTTAGTTGCCGAGGTACTGCAAGTGAAATGAATAATATATATCTTTTCTGAGTATGCCAGCAGGATCCGACCACATCGCAAAGCTTAGCAAGGCGCCCCTACAAGAGGTCATTTTTGAAGCATTCTGGGAACTGAGTGTCAATCCTCAGACCAGGCAGCCTTATGACCCCAGGTTCGAGCTTGCTCAGGGGGTGTTTGCAGAGAATGTGAGGGAGAGGTTCCCACACCATAAGCGCATGCCCCAGCTGATCATGCCGCCTTTTCTGATTAACCCGCAGCCAGTCCATCAATTCTGGCGCGCGGAAGGCGAGTGGCCCGTTCTGCAGCTCGGCCCCGGATTGTTCGCGGCCAACGAAACTGAGAAGAACTACGTCTGGGATTCGGAATTTCTTCCGGTCATTCGGTACGGCCTCGAGGCAGTCGTCAGGAGTTACAAGACGCCTCCGCCATTCAACCGCGTTAGTCTCAGATACATCGATGCCGTCGAGCTTGAAGGTGATTTCAAAGATGATTTCATCAAGTTCATTGAGACGAACTTACAGATACGCGTCGACAGGGGCTTTGAAATGGAGGGCACGATCAGCAATCAGATGGTTAATCAGACGCACAAACTTCAGGACGGCTCAGTCCTCAACCTTACGGTTTCAGACGGGCAACGGAATGCGAAGCCTGCGGTTGTGTGGCAGACAGTTGTAATGAAGGAAGGTAGGTTCTCAGTCGACGACATAAGAGAATGGGTCTCGAATGCCCACTCGGTTTGTTCAGGGCTTTTCAAAAGAATGCTTCGAAAGGAATACTATGACAGTCTTAAGTGAAGCGATTATGCCGGGCGGTATCTTTCAACGGGGAACCGCTTCGGTTTCTGATTACTCCTTCACATACCCGGAATTCTTTCCGCCGACATCAACTACCATGATCAATCCGGGGGAGATGACAGCCGAAGCCATGGAGGTACTGAGTAAAATAAACTCATACCTGTCGCTGAAGTCGAATTGGGACAGCTACGGGGCAGTACAACCGGGGACAGCCGCTATTGAGAATGCCTCCACGTTCGTAAAGGCGCTCGACAGGCGACGGGTACCTGTGTATTTCACCGCTCCCGGACCAAACGGAGAGATACTGGTCGAGCTGAAGAACGGAGACAAATCAATCGAATTAACATTCGAAGCGGATGGTACGTCAACTTATGCAAAATTTGTCGGGGACAATTGCGTTGAAGAGAACAGCTTCCGGGATGAGGAGGCTTCTGAACTTATTCAGTGGCTTGGTTCATAGGCCCTCCGCCGTTTCAGTCGAGAAAATCAGTCCTGAGGACGGACTACTGAGAAGGGTCCCGATAGATCCGAGCCACATAAAACCGGATGGCTCGATAACCTCCCTGGCCTTCAAGCCGAGAAAAACAGATGCCGATGGGTTGTCGGTCGACCTTGAGAGGCTCACCACACACGAGAAGGCAATAGTTAATAGGGAGAAGTTCAGACTCGCGAGGCTAATCGCGCAAGTTCCGTTATCTCTCGGTCTGGCTTGTGTCCACGACCCGAGAGAAGACAATCCGGCGCATTCTCTGGTACAGGGAAAAATTACAACTAGCACATGCAAGAAACTGGCAAGTGCGGCGAAACTATTGCGGGTTTGATTAGACAAGCGTCCAACCCGAGACTTCATGAGTCCCTTGCTATGAAGTTTCGGCGTTATGATGATATGGGGGCAGTTGAGGAATTATGAGTCTCAAACGAACAGGAAGTGACGATAGGCAGGTGGGAGTATGAATACTATGAAGATGGCGTTCTTCATTGAGAAGGGAGCGAGCCATGACATTTCGGGAATTAGCGAATAAGGTTCTCGCCGAGAGCAAAAAGCCGATGACGCCGGACGAGATATGGGAGTATGCGGTTGACAAATCGTATTCCGGCAGGGTCAGTTCAAAGGGTAAAACACCCTGGTCTTCTATCGGTGCACAATTGTATGTCAGCGTAAGAGACGATCCGCAAAGTCCTTTTGCGAAGACTGACAGAAGGCCCCGCCGGTTTTACTTGAAATCCGTGGCCGCAGAAGTGAAAGACTTTAACAGAGTAATCGAACTGGAGGCTGACAAAATCCCGTCTCCTCAGAAACCGGATTTCCTGGAGAAAGATCTGTATAAGCTCCTTGTGTATTACATCCATATGCTTTGAGAAGATTTATGTATCTTGCAAAGGAACGAAAAAGAGAGTCGTTGATCTGTTAGGAAACCACCCATTATCAAAACATGTTGTTATAGACGCTGATATGTTTTTCCAAGAGGAGGAATGATGCCCGTCAACGTTCTGCTAGGCAACATATTTGAATCCAAGCTGCAGACTCTGGTCAACACCGTGAATTGCGTTGGCGTCATGGGTAAGGGTTTGGCGCTTGAATTCAAGAAGAAGTTCCCTGATATGTTCGCTGATTATGAACAGCGCTGCAAGCGTCATGAGGTGAAATTGGGGGAACCATATCTGTTCAGCAGGCTGATTCCACCTTCGATAGTTCTTTTCCCGACCAAGGATCATTGGAGGTCGGTTTCAAATATTGCAGCGATAGAGCGTGGTCTTGTATACCTTAAACGACATCACAAGGAGTGGGGGATACAGTCCATAGCAGTTCCTCCGCTTGGATGTGGCCTCGGTGAGCTCGACTGGAACATTGTCGGTCCAACACTATATAGGCACCTGTCGGAATTTGACATACCCGTTGAGCTGTATGCACCTTTCGACACGCCGCAACTGCAGCTGACTACTGAATTTCTGACGCAACCGGTCCAAACAGTAAAATATTCGGGACCGACTTCCGGCAAACGGAAGGTGGAACCAGGCCTCGTGGCTGCCGTGGAAGTATTGAGGCGTATAGAAAAACATCCCTATCATTGGCCTGTAGGCAGAACCCTCTTTCAGAAGATCGCATACTTCGTGACTGAATACCTCGAGTTGAATACCGGCTTGAAGTTTCGGAGGGCAAGTTTCGGTCCCTTCTCCGACGACCTGAAACACCAGTTAACAAAACTTGTTAACAACGGGCTCCTGGAGGAACACAGCAAAGGACGGATGTTTGAGCTGAGCGTCGGACGGACATTTGACGACGCGCTTAAGACATACTCTAGTACGCTTCGGCAAAAAGATGATGAGATTAACAGGCTCGCAGATTTATTTCTGCGGATGGACACCAATAGAGCAGAATTGGCCGCCACTGTTGACTTTGCATTGCGTACGATGAAGAAACAAGAAGGCGAAGTCCCATCCGAGGAGGATTTGCTGCAAGAAGTCATGGAGTGGAAGAAGAGGCACAGGCCACCCTATGATGAAAACATTGTCGCAGAGACGATAAGGAATCTAGCGATGCTCGGGTGGCTGAACGTGAGGCCATCCGAAAAGATATCTGCAGTTGTGGAGGCGGAAATCTGAAGTCATCCACGAGCGATTAACCCCGCAATACCAATTCCCTTCGCTCTTAATTATCATTCAGTCTCATTTTAAGGGCTCACCTCAGGAAGGAAGAGGCACGCCGATAACCGCATATCCACAGAAAGGTTAGGTTGCAATATTATGATGAAAGAGCATGAACGGGTTGTGCTAAGGAAGTCAATTCCGCCGGAGGGGTTGGAAGCCGGAGATGTAGGAACTGTTGTGCATGTCTACGAGGATGGATCAGCTTACGAGGTTGAGTTCATCACGCTGGGCGGCGAAACGGCAGCTGTGGTGACATTAGAGGCTTCAGACGTTCGGCCAGTGGGGAAGCGCGAAATTACGCATGCTCGTCAATTATCCTGATGCCGATGAACGAACTGGTTGAGGAACAACTCTTCAGACCTCAAACCCTTGCACTTCTCTTTCCCTATATCAGGACCACGCTACATCACTCCTTTCAAATGCCGGGTTCGGCTCTTTCATCCTGCCGTTGATGAACATTCAGGAAATGGCAAAGCAGCCTTCCGGAGCACAAGAGATTAAAGTGGTCTCTTAGACTTTCGAGGCGCGACGCCTCGGGCTCCCCTGTTACCCCAAAGCTAATCTAAACATACTCCTGCTAGTAAGCAGCAATTCCGGCACATGCAAAACCATGGTCCACATGAAGAACGAATAATTATCACCCAACCATACCTCTTCTGCCCCCTTTGCCGTTAGTTTAAGCCAACGAATCAACAGGAGGCCGAACAAATTGAAAAGAAACACGCTGCTGAAAGGACCCGCCAGTTCCCCACTAGCCTGAGGTAGAGGATAATAGTCAATCCGGATCCTCGGTCAAGCTATGGGACACTTTCCGAACAGAAGAGGGACAGGAGTGAAAGCGTAGCCCAGCGGATCCTGATACGGCGCGCTCGTCCGTTAGCGAGCCGGGTTCAGGTGATTCTGACTTCACAAAATTCCAGACAAGAAAGGAGTTTCAAGCATGGACGACCAACAAATTCAAAGGTGCGAGTTCATATTATCGAAGTCCGGGTCGGAACACACAAGGTGCGCCTACCCGGTTTCCGCGCCCACCGAAGTGCAATGGGACGGGTATTCCTATACGCTATACCTGTGCGACTCGCACGCCACGAGGTTCAAAGCCGCCCTCGGCCTGCTGAACCACCCCTCCCAACCGCCGCTTCCGATTGAGGATTCAAAGCGGTTGGACGAGTCCGCCAGTCTCAGCCAGTCCGGGAACGACCGGCACGAGGAGGAAAACGCCGGTGAGGACAAAGAAACCGGGACCGTCTGCGACATGTGCGGGAAAATCATCCTGCCAGGGCGTCCCGTCGTGAGGATACGCAAATCAATTGGATCGGAGGAGGTAAATCCGGAAAACAACCGTGACGAGATCGAGGTCGTGGAGGATCAAGTCCTCCTTGAGTTCTGCGGCCATTGCGGAAACCGCTTCGATACGGACGCCATGGTAAAACTCGCCCGCGAGCTCCCTCCGACGAGTGAATGAGACAAGTAAGGCATGACTACACCGTAAACCAAAATCAGAAAGGACACTCCGATGGCTGAACACAAAGCGCTTGCTCACCCTGTCTATACTCCGGAATTGAGAGCAAAAATAAGAGCGAAAATCAACTGGTTCGCCTGGCAGGACGAATTCTATGGCAAACCAATACAGATAGCTTCCTGGCAATTATGTCCGGAGTGCAGCCTGCCGATGTACCACATCGGATTTGTCGCCTACGGCATGGGAGCGGGGATGGTGCACAAAGTTGAAATCTATCACTGCCCTGACTGCGACAAGATTGTCCACGGCGAGCATACTCATTAGACGGTGAGGCTCGTCGTGGCGAATGATTCGAGTCTCCTCGCTCACTCCTCTGCCCAAGCCATCACTTCGTGAGATTGACTGCGTTCCCGCACCCTTCTGCCTGAGGCATCCGCTCGTCGAGTCCGGCAGACCCGACGGAGTCTGACGACCTCTGGCGGAGACTCTCCCGATTCGATCTTCCTCGAATCGGGATCGCTCAGGGTAACTGGCTCTTCTATTACGTGCCTCCACACCCCCATAGTCATCCTGAGCGACCCTGAGCTTAGCGAAGGGGAGTCGAAGGATGTGCCATGCCAGGGAGTCGCTCTTCTGCCGAACGTCCGAAGGACTCCTTCGGAGCATCACTTCGTGAGACTCGTCGCCCCGACCATGTCGGGCCTCCTCGATTAGAGTGACGGTGCCGTTTTGTGCTATAACCCCTCTCGCTCACTCTTCTGCCGAAGGCATCCGCCTTTGGCGGAGACTCATGACGCCAAAGGCGCCACTCGCTCAGAGTGGCTGGTAGCCTTTCCTTACCTTTGCGCCCCTCTTCCCACGTTCAGTCACCCTGAGCGAACGCAGTGAGCCGAAGGGTGAGCTGCTAAACCGACGAAAGTCGGGGGGCTCAGCCGTAGGCGGACTTGTCCGCCGTCTGTTTGGCTGATCCGCCTCCGGCGGAGAAGGATAACCAGTGCCATGGTACCGTTTGCTCATAGCTACCTTATTGCTTATTATTCGGTATCGCCGCGTGGACTTACATATTGCTTTGTTCGGACGGCAGCTACTACACTGGCTCGACCACTGATCTCAAAACCAGGATTGTGGATCACAACAACGGGCGGTATGGTGGATATACCTCAAGACGTTTGCTGGTAAGCTTAGTGTGGTCCGATGAATTCATGGATATCAGGGACGCAATTGCGCTTGAGCGACAAATCAAGGGGTGGCGTCGGAAGAAGAAGGAAGCCTTGATACGTGGCGATTTCTTGTTGCTTCATGAGCTTGCGCGTTCATCGGGAGCGAAGAAAAAGGGTGGGGGATGAGTCGCCCTTCTGCCGAAGGCATCCGCCTTTGGCGGAGACTCGTGGCGTCGCGAAAGGCGCCGTGACTCGCTCAGGGTGACTAGTGTTTTTTCCTTGAGCTTACCCAATCCTCTGCATAGTCATCCTGAGCGAGGGAGCGAAACGACCGAGTCGAAGGATGGGCACAGTTCCGGGAGCCATTGGAAGGTTGCGTCGCTCTTCTGCCGAAGGTACTGGAGTCGTATCTTTCTGAGTGCGCCGGATATGAGAGTTTGTCGTTCGTGGAATCTTCTTGGCCGCGGACTTTCCTTGTTACTTCCGAACTTTCAAGGGAAATTGGGAGAGCACCTATCGATGACAGGTTATTTCTTTCGAAGGAGAGACGAATGAGAATAGTGGCTAAGCTTATCTCACAGACTAAGAAGCCGACAGGGCTTCTCGGCTTGATATTGACAAAAGCCATGAATCACGCTCATAGCGGATTAACAAACTGGGGGTTAAGCTTTTTGGAAATAGAGGAGGATCATAAAATACTGGATATCGGATGCGGAGGCGGAAAGACAGTCAACAAGCTGGCTAAAGCAATCAGGAATGGGAAAGTATACGGAATCGATCATTCCGATGTGTCGGTCAGGTCATCGACCAAATTAAACAGTTATCTCATTGATCAAAACAAGGTTGAAATACAACGGGCGAGTGTTTCATCGATTCCATATCCGGACAATTCTTTTGACATTGTAACCGCCATCGAAACCTATTTCTTTTGGCCCAACCTGGAGAGCGATATGAAGGAAGTCTTACGAGTGTTGCGGCCAAAAGGCAAGCTGCTGCTGGTTTCGGAAATTGTCAGGAAAGCAGAGAATGAGAAGACAATCGATCGATTTGCCCGGCTAGTCGGCACCGGTGATTATATGCGTTACAAAACGAAGGATGAATTGAATAAGTCATTCATTAATACCGGTTATGATAACGTCATAATACACGAGAACATGAAGCATGGATGGATATGCGGGGTGGGGTGCAAACCCTGAGTTTCCGATACGAACCGGGAGGGGTGGTCTTCTTGAATCATTCGAGGGATCGACGCAGTGAGACGGAAACACCTGTGGGAGACTTTTTAGCCGGGTGTCAGCATGGAGCTTGTCTCCGGGTGTGCGACAAATTTGTGAACGGGGGAAAAACCAACCACACAGGCTCATAAGAACACATAGATTAATTGCTAATGTGCCCTATGCGTCTAGCGGATGCAAGTCTGCTGACGAGAGAGAATCCGGATCGATAGCTTTCAAAAACCGGTAGATCGGAAATCGCCAATTAGCGATCAAGATCCGGTAGCTGCTATGCCCTTCGTGTCTTTGATAGATTCCTCGAATAGTTCGGGGTCGTCCAATTCAAAGACGGTGACTTTCTCCACAGAGGGAATTCGATAGTGAAGAGAACGGACTTGCCGGAGATTTGCGTCTGGATTCAGAGCGATATATATTCAGTGGTATATATCAAGGAGTCAACAGTGGACACCGCAAAATTGTTCGAAAACGGAAGAAGCCAGGCTGTCCGGCTGCCTAAGGCTTACAGGATGAAAGGTAAAGAAGTAAGTATAACCAGGGTCGGAGACGCCGTGATCCTTCTTCCACGCAAGAAAAAATGGGACTCTCTTTTCGAAAGCCTGGAGGAATTCTCCGAAGATTTCATGTCGGAGATCCCGCCCGCGGGTAGTGGACGGGTACAGCCGCCTTTGGAAACGAGAACCGAACTGTTCAAATGAAATACCTGCTGGATACAAACATTTGCATCTATATCATCAAGAATAATCCTCCGGCAGTGCAGAAACGATTTTCGAAAGAGCGGCCGGGTGACGTGGCCATATCAATCATAACTGTAGCTGAACTCTACTACGGTGCGGAAAAGAGCTCTCAGGTCGATAAGAACATAATATCTATTCAGAAATTCTTGCAGCCGTTGGTCGCCCTGCAATTCAGCGAAGAAGATGCTTTGTCGTACGGCAGGATCCGAGCTGAACTGGAGAAGAAGGGAGCGCCCATTGGTGCGATGGACTTGCTGATTGCTGCTCAGGCGTTGAGCCGTGATCTAAGCCTTGTCACAAATAACATCCGGGAGTTTCAACGGGTTGGTTCCCTTCGCATCGAGAACTGGGCAACTGTGTAGCCTCCAGAAACTCCTTCCTTCTCTTCCCGTTATATCCTCCGACGCGGGGAGAAAAGTGTGTCAAAAAGGACTTTCAGGTACTGTGAAGCCGGCGAATTCATTCCGCGTCAAGGGTGTCCGCACAACCTCATTTTTACATCAACCGATATGCTTCCCGTCTCATTACATGACGGCATTCACCGTATGCTTGACTCCCGGCACATAGATCGTTCTCTACCTTACGAATCCGATAGGAAGCTCCCCGCGTGCAAACTTGCGCCGAGGCCTCTTCAGATACTGAGGTAACTTTGTCCCCACGATGCCGTATCGAATAGTTGACATCACCCAGGCAAGTCAAACTCCAGCTTGGCAAGCTACTCTTTTCTGAAGGTGTTCCGCTAAACCATATCAAACAAAGGAGAGGATCCTATGAAGAAGTGTTTTCCGACAGCACTAGCGGTCCTCCTGATGATCGCCGTCGCGCCGGCATGGGCGGGGAATAAGGCAGACGAGCAGAAGGTCGTAGAGGACTTGAAAGCAGCATTCACAGGTGAAACCGTGGCCAGTGCAAAGTATGCCGCATACGCCGAAAAAGCGAAGACGGAAGGGCTGCAAAAGATTGCTTTGTTGTTCGAGGCCGCCTCGAAGGCCAAAGGCGTTGTTGCCGCCAATCACAAGGCTGGCCTGCAGCAGCTTAGCGAGCCGGTCCCAGAAGTTCGACCGGAATTCAAGGTGAACTCGACGAAGGAGAATCTCGAGGAAGCGATCAAGGATGAGGCTAACGGATCAACTGCGATGTACCCGGGGTTCATTGAGGACGCAAGTGAAGCGAAGGTGGCGATCGCCAACATTTCGTTCAGCTACGCATACAAGAACCATTTGAAGAGTAAAGCTTTCTACGAGCACGCGCTCAACTCGCTGGGAAATGGGGGAATCGCGTCTCTCCCGTCAATGTACCGGATTTGCCCCACATGCGGCAATATTTATCCCGGCGAGGGACCGGTACGCTGCGGCTGCTGCTTAACAAGCAAGGATGCGTCCATTACGGTAAAGTGAGAAGTGATGGGCAGAAAGTCGCGGACCTTTCTTGAGAAAGAGCCGATCCCGGCTCCCCGGGGTCGGCCCTTTACGTTCGGTTGTTTCTCGGCTAAGGAAAAGAGGATTATTACAACCCGTTACCGGTGTGCTCCCTATGTAGTCATATATGCTGAAGCTATGGACAGGCAATAACTCGAAACATATTACAGGAGGATAAAATGAACGGCTTGATCGGGCTGGTAGCAGTTCTCCTCATTTTCGGAGGAACTCCGACATTAATCATACTGATTTACTACTTCGGCCGGAGTGCCAAGCACAAGGAGAGAATGGCGTTAATTGAGAAAGGGATGGACCCCGCAGTCTACATGAAGGAAGAAGCCCCCTACTACAACGCCCTCATGTGGGGAATGCTTATCCTCGGAATCGGACTCGGTTCGTTTCTGGGCTACATTCTCTATGCCTATGCAGGAATGGGAGAGGAATATATGATACCGTCGATGTCGCTTATTTTCGGCGGACTCGGACTAATAGCCTACTATGCTCACAGGAAGGCCGCGGCCAAACTCAAACCCGCATAGCAATGGACGACCTCTATCTGCAGCTCGTCCTTGACGGTGAGACATCGAAGTATTCCTATTTTATCGGGAAATACAAAGGTATGGCATTCTCGATCGCTTACCGCATCGTCAATAACAGAGAAGACGCGGAAGAGGTAGTCCAGGACGCATTTCTGAAGGCGTTCAGGTCGCTCGCCAAGTTCAGGAAAGGTTCTAAATTCTCTACCTGGTTCTACAGGATCGTGGTCAACACGTCGCTGACGAAGGTGAGGAGCACTATCCCGAAACCGGAGAGCCTGGACGATGCGGGTATGAGCGGCGATCCGCCGGCTGAAATTGAATCGGCATACCGAAGTCTCGAGCTTTCGGAACAAAAGACGCTGGTCAATGAAGCGCTGGACGAATTGAGCATGGAAGACAGACTGCTCCTGACTCTGTATTACCTGAACGAGAACTCCATCGACGAGATTACGGAGATAACGGGCATAGCCGGCGACAACGTGAAAATGAAACTACACAGGGCGAGAAACAGACTTCATACCGTCTTGAACAGGAAATTGAAAACGGAAATCAGTTCGGTGCTTAGATGAAAGATTTGCATGACGACGGGTTGATAAAGGATATTCTGAGGAACAGCTATATGGAGCCGGCAGACCCGGGTTTTGAGTCTGCAACGATGAAGAGGATCGTCCGCGAAAGCCGGAGGAGGCGAATCCTGGACAACGTCCTCGTGAGCCTGCAGGTATTCGTCGCTACCGACGCGATCATCTATCTTCTTCTCCGGCTCGCACATCTGAATATTTTCGACCTCGCCGACAGGTCGGCGGCTCTGATCAACGGGATAATATATCAGGCCGGGGTGGCGAAGGACACGGTCGGCGGGAACCAGACCGCGGCACTTGTCCTGGTGTCCCTGGCCGGGATAACGGCTCTGTTCCTGATAATAGAATTCGGATTAAGCACATGGAAGGGCCGCAGGCGGGAGGCGTAACTTGCGGGACAACGCAGGGTGGAGGCGGAAAGCAGTAGGTAGTAAGAAGTAAGTAGTAGGAAGAAAGCTGACTGCTGAATGTTGATAGCTCATCCGAGTTGTACGGGGTCTAGCTCCGGAAGGCGGTGAGTAGTAAGTAGTAGGAAGTAGGCACCGCGCGAGAATAACAATCTTTCATTTCCATCGACCCTTTCAAAATAGCCCAGTCCCGCGGTGCGTGTAGTCCCGAAATCATAGCGTGCTATGCAAGCTGCATTTACCGCCCAGACGGCAAATCATTTGAAACTCAGTCCAATTTGACCTAATCTTGAATCGCCACATCGAATTGTACCGTGATAGCGGTAAATTCCTTGACTTGAGCCTTCGCCGCGCTTATCTTTGGATAAATCACCAATAAATTACTGCGTTGACAGCAAACATGAGCAAAGCAAATGAAATAGCCGAAGCGGTGAGAGTTCATCGTAAAAAGGCGGGCCTCACTCAGAAAGGGCTGGCAGATCTGGCTGGAGTCGGCAAGACCGTCGTGTTCGACATCGAGAACGGAAAGGAGACGGTCCGCCTCGACACTCTGCTGCGAGTCCTGAATGTGTTGAACATTAAGATTGTTCCCGAAGGCCCGGCTATGAAAGATGTGAAGGTCTCGTGACACGGACTGCGAAGGTCTACAGCTTCGGCAACTATGCGGGTGAGCTGATCGAAGTCGAGAAAGGAAAGAAGTACTTCTTTCGTTACGATGAAAAGTACGACGGCCCGCCCGTTTCACTCACGATGCCGACCTCGAAAAGGGAATATGAATACGACAGATTTCCTCCGTTCTTCGAGGGCCTCCTTCCGGAAGGGATGCAGCTCGAGGCGCTGATCCGCCAGACAAAGACCGACAGGGACGATTTCTTCTCTCAGCTCGTTATCGTGGGAAAGGACCTGGTCGGCTCGGTAACGGTGGAACCCGCCGAATGAACGTCTGCCCTATCACTTACGAGCCCTGCGGCGACGAGAAATATTCGATTCGAGGCCTGAAGCTCCTCTCCCGAAACCTGACGCAGCTCAACGACCTCGCCCTGACACAGGAGGACCAGTTGAGAGAAGCGGCTGCCAGGGCCGTGAAGATGTCCATCCAGGGAATCCAGCCGAAGCTCAGTGCCGTGCTCGACACTGCGGCGAGCGCTTTCGAGATCGTCGACAGGGGCGGTAAGTACATCCTTAAACCGCAGAGTAATTTCTACCCGGAGCTCCCCGAGAACGAAGACCTGACCATGCGGCTGGCTGCGGAGGCAGGAATCGAGGTCCCCTTCCACGGCATGGTCTACTCGATCGACGGAAGGTTCACATATTTCGTCAGGCGGTTCGACAGGCACGGCAGGAACGGCAAATATTCGCTTGAAGACTTCGCACAGCTCGCGGGAAAATCGAGGGATACGAAATACGACTACAGCATGGAAAGGGTTGCCGGGATAATGGAAGAGTACTGCACGTTCCCGCTCGTCGAGAAGGTGAAGCTCTTCCGGCTGACGCTGTTCGACTTCCTTGTCGGGAACGAGGACCAGCATCTGAAGAACTTCTCGCTCATCACGCGCGATGATAAGGTCATGCTGTCGCCTGCTTATGACTTGCTCAATACATCCATCGCGCTGGCGAACCCACAGGAGGAGATTGCCCTCCCCATTGCAGGAAAGAAGAGCAATCTCACCCGAAAGATCCTCGTCGATTATTGGGGGAAGGAGCGACTCGGATTGAACGACAAGACGATAGGCAATATCACGGAAAAGCTCAAGTCGGCGCTCCCGGTCTGGCGCGAACTTATCTCGAAGGGCTTCCTGAGCCCGGGTATGAAAAACAAGTATCTGGACCTTCTTGACACGCGGACCGAGATCTTGTTCTGAGAAAGCACAGAAGTCAGTAGGCAGTAAGAAGTAAGGAGTAGACAGAAATCAGCTGACAGCTCATAGCTGATGACTGACAGCCGATAGCTGACCGCTGAACGCCGAAAGCTTCTTCCCTTGCTGCTCAGTCTACTCAGAGAACACGGAAGGAGGTCGGGACGGCGAGCCGGCACTTCGGGAAAGCAGCTGCGCTCTCTGCCCCTCCCTGCCGCATTCCCGCATATCCAACCAAACACGAGAGCTCTGAAAGGAATTGCGGAACGCACCGTCGGGGATCACTTAAGAAGCATCATCCTCTTTGTGGTGACGTGCGAACCCGCCTGTAGACGGTAGAAATAAACTCCGCTGGCAAACCGCGCACCGCTGAACGTCACCAAATACGTGCCGGGATTCTGGCGGGCGTTCACGAGAGTCGCCACTTCCTGTCCGAGGATGTCGTAGACCTTCAGCGTTACGGACGAAGCGGCGGTCAATGTGTACGTGATCTTCGTCGAAAGGTTGAACGGGTTGGGATAATTCTGCTGGAGCTGAAACACATTCGCCGCAAGCGTAGTATCCTTGACCGGCGCGGCCAGCGTCATCGCCAGCACCTCCACGTTGTTGTCGCCCGGGAGCACAATGCTCCTTACTGATCGGTTCGGGTCGAGCTTGAACGAGTACCCGTAGAGATAGAACGGACCGTTGCTGACGGTTCCGTTTGCTGCTGTCCTGTATGGCATAGTCACCGCGATGCTCTCGCCGTGATAGGCGGACGGAGAATACCAGTCGCTCAGGCTTTGAGTATAAGTCACCGACGTATCGGCGTAGTAGACCCTGAACTGCTGAGAGGTCTGGCCGCCGTTGACGCCGGTAGCCAGCATTCTCAGGCTGGCAAAATTTCCGTTCGGGAGCGCAATGGCCTGCCCCTCCGCACTTATCGCGTCCGCTTCGTTCGGCTTACCGGGATTGAACGGCGTGTTGTCCCAGTTAACCGAGCTCCCTATCAGATTTGCAGAATACGCGTAACCATCGCCGTCCAGCCCGCCCGAAAACCCGCTGCTGTCCCTGGCAATCCCGTTGATCCTGTTGAAATACCTCTGGAGATTGACCGGCGTCGCGGCAGTAGGCGCTGCATTTATAGTCAGGGGGACGGTTATCGAGTGGCTGACACTGTCCGAGACACCCGTGATAGTAAATGTGCTCGTGCCGGTGTTGGCATCGTAGCTTGTTGTCAAAGTCAAAATGTACGAATTCTTCACAATTCCCGGACCGATTGACGCTGTGACTCCGGTCGGAAGGCCCGTCGCCGTAAGATCGACATTTCCGGTAAACCCGTTGAGTCCCTTCACCAGGATCGTGAAGTAGTCCCTCGAAATCTGGCTGGCCACAAGTGTCGGGCGGGAAGTCGACAGGCTGAAATCGGGTGTCGTGATTCCCGCAAGCG
>JBJKQU010000178.1:0-4337 GCA_046705025.1 Candidatus Kryptoniota bacterium
GGCCAGTTGTCTTAACTTTCTCAACGCACCTCGCGAGACCGGCCCTACTACAGGTATTCTCTTCACAATGCTCTTCAGTTTCATTTTACCTGAACTCCTGACAAAGCGTTGTGCAAATATTTGTCAATTGGTCGCCCTCGGCAGGCGCTCCAGAGCTGAAAAGTCCCATCCAGGACGGCAAGTCTTCTCTAACATTTCCCGTCCCGCGTCGACTCAAGGATCTTGAAGGTAGCCTCGGTTACATCACATGACTCATTGAAACTCATTGCAGGAGATACGGCGCCCGATATCGCCCCGACAAAGCTTTGCACCTCCTCTGAATGCCCTTTTCGTCCGTCATAATTTTTCTTTTTCGACCTGCCGTTCCTGTGAAACGATATCGCCTTGAAATCATCCATGACAACGCTCATTCCGGCAGAATGGACCTCCAGCAGCTCCTTGTGAACTGAAGTATCTCCATCGGTAAGATATATTAGGTTGCCTATCGAGCCATCTGCAAATTCTATTATCACCGAAGCATTGTCGTTCGAATGCACAAGTGGGTTCACAGAGCGGATCGATTGGCAGTTTATTTCGGCGATTCCGGAGCCCGCGAGATACATCATGGTGTCAATGAAGTGACAACCTTCGCCAAGCATCCTGCCACCCTGCCTATTGTCAAGGGACCAATGGTTGGGAGACAGGCCACCTGCATTGACACGATACATCATTATTAGAGGCTCGCTTCTGGGCGAAAAAAAATTCTTGATGTCGGATACCTGGCCCGAAAATCGCCTGTTAAAGCCCGTGAAGAATACGATATCTTCTCGTTCGTTGATGGCTTCGTACGCCTTTTTGACTGAACTGAGTTGTTCTTCGTCAATTGCCAGCGGTTTCTCCACAAAAATATGTTTGCCCGCCTTCAACGCATTTGCCACAAGGTCTGGGTGAGAGTCATGCCTGGTCGCAATCACCACGGTGTTGATCGACTTGTCCTCCATGATGGCAGCACTGTCCGTAGTGAAATATCCGAATCCATGTTTTCTCGCGACAGAGCTTCCCTTTACCGGATCTCGCGAGCAGGCTCCTTTCAATATGGCCCCTGATTTGCCAAAGGCAGGTATAAGGATGGAATCAGCGAAGCCTCCGAGGCCAATGAATCCGATGGAGGGCCTGCCTTCGGTTGCTCTCTTTCCAGACGGCCCCTTGAGCACTAGATTTTTTTTCGCGCTGCCGGCCGTCGTAGCAGGCGTCAAAGGATAGAAAAACAAAACGCCTAGAAATTTATGGGTGGTCTTTCCAGTAATCATCTCATAAGCGTCCGCAGCCTTAGCAAGCGGAAAGCGGTGCGAAATAATAGGCTCCAGCTTAAGTTTTTCCGCCGCCATCAGATCGAGCACCGCGGTCATGTTGCGGTTTTCTGTCCACCTGACGTAACTCACCGGATAATCCACGCCCTTCTCTTCGTAATTCTCATCGTACCTCCCCGGCCCATAAGAAGTCGATATTCTGAGTTCAAGCTCTTTCTCGTAAAACGGATGACGGGGAACGTTCATTCCGACTGAACCGACGACTACAATTTTTCCACGCTTTCTCGTACATGCCAGCGCCAATTCGAGAGGCCCGTTCGAACTCGTTGAAGCTGTTATGATTGTAGCGTCTGAACCAATACCGCGGCTGAACGACTCAATCCTCCGAACTGCGTTTTGGTCACTGATGATAGACTCGTCACATCCAAGAGACTTTGCGAGTTCAAAATTTGCTTGGTTGACATCAACTCCGACCACGCGACAACCGGCAGCTTTCAGGATTTGCACGGTAATTACGCCGAGAAGACCGAGGCCGACTACAGCCACTGACTCACCTATGGAAACATCGGCCTGACGGACACCCTGCAGCGCTATGGCACCAATCGTTGCAAAGGCGGCATGCTCGAAACTGACATCGGTCGGGATCTTTGCACAAAGGTTTCTGGGAACTGCCACGAGCTCTGCATGGTACGCCGTGCCTCCACATGCCACTCTGTCCCCCGGGTGGAAGTCGTTCACTGTCGATTCCACAACTATACCCGCGGAAGAATACCCCAGGGGTTGATAATTATTCAGCCGGCGCATCACTTTGGCATACGTGCTCTGAATTCCCTCTTTTCGAACGTTCGACAGCAGCTGGCGGACCAGTTCAGGTTTCTGCCTGGCCCTCGCTACAAGGGATTTTTTCGCAGACTGAACCATCGATCTTTCAGTGCCGGCGCTCAACACAGAGTTAGCGTTCCGAACCAATACTTCTCCCGGTCTTAAAACCGGAGGAGGAAGTTCTTCGACGATCAAAGCACCGGTCTTCTGATGTTGAATGACCTGCAACATTACACAACTCCTAGGGTTCTATTCAGGTTCGGAAACTCTGCTACTTGTTAACACAAAGGATTTCGTCAAACCTAAAAAACGCACTCCGTAAAATGACGCTCGAGGAAACATGGCCACCAATTCGGAGCGCTTCAGCAGCCTGATCGACTTCACAGCGGCTTCCGCTGTGAGTCGGTCTTTCTTTTTCTTCCCCCGGCCCACATTGAAATGAAGCAACATCCAGACTCGCATCTTTATGGGTAGCCAGTGGAATGCCGGAAAAACATAATGAGGTTCTATCGGGAAATAGAAGTTCGGAGTCTGGACAAAGAACTGCTTGCCGACCCTTTGCATCTCATCCGCCATGGCTTTCTGATCTTCAAACCCACCGACGTGTTCGATTACCGAATTTGAAAAAACGATATCGAATTCCTTGTCGTCGTATCGATGAAGATCTCGTCCGTCACCCACGACACTCCTGAAATTATCGTGATTCACTTCAACGGGAGCGATGTTCAGGAGAGTGACAAAGTGAGGTGAACTGGCGAACCCCATCACCTCCCAAAACTTCTGTGTGCCTCCGACGTCGAGAATCTTCAGAGACTTGCCGTCCTGAGCCGAGACCAGCGTCCTGAAGAGTTCAAAGCGCCGCCGTCTCATTCTGGAAGAAATCGACCGCGGATTGCTATTATCAATTATTAGAGATGAGACCTTCAAGGCCGTTCAATCCGCCATACACTGGGTGATCACCCTGACTATTCTCTCAGAAGCGTGTCCGTCTCCGTAGGGCATCGGAGACGGATCGGTCTTCTGCGGGATTCCGGCGAAGTCTTTGTAAAGAACGTTCCAGCCAAGCTCCACCGTCTCCACCCACTCTGTTTCGTCCCTCAGAGTGATGCACGGGACTCTCAGCCAGAACGCCTCTTTCTGCATCCCGCCGGAGTCTGTCATGAGTGTACCGCTTTCCTTCAGGAGCGCCAGCAGTTCGAAGTAACCCACCGGTTCTATTATGTGCACGTTGGAGGAAAAGCGGACTGATGCCTTCTCGCAGATATTCCTCGTTCTCGGGTGCATGGGGAAAAGAACGGCATCCCATGATCCCGAAAGGCGGTTCACAAAACCAGCCACCTCTTCAAATCTCAAGATGTCGTCGGTGTTCTCGGCCCTGTGCAGGGTCAGCATCGCATACTCTTTCGGCCGGACTTCCAGCCGATCCAGGATACCCGATTTGCTGTCGGCCTTCTCCAGGCTTCGCAGCAGGACATCATGCATTACGTCTCCGGCATTGACAACGAGTCGTCCATCCGGGCCAGCCTGCCCGGAGATGTTGTAATCGGACGCCACCAACCGCCCATCGTCGACTACATGCTGGAAACCTTCGCGGCCAAGATTCCTGACGGCGGTTTCGGACGGACAAAAGAGATAGTCCGATACGTGATCGGTGAGCACCCGGTTGGTCTCCTCCGGCATACGCTTGTTGAAACTCCGCAGGCCGGCCTCGATGTGAGCGACGGGTAAGTGAAGCTTCGCTGCAGCCAGGGCCCCGGCGAGCGTCGAGTTGGTATCGCCGAAAACCACGACCACGTCGGGCTTCTCGGCCCTCAATACGTCTTCGACTCTTTTAAGTGTTTCCCCTGTCTGGTACGCGTGGCTCCCGGATCCGACATCCAGGTGATAGTCGGGTTCCTTTATCCCGAACTCGTCGAAAAAGACTTTCGACATGAGGTAATCGTAGTGCTGTCCGGTATGAACAAGGACGTTTTCCAGGGCATCTCCCCCGACGGCATCCATCGCTTCTGAAACGGGATAGTACTTGACGAATTGTGGACGCGCGCCGACTATACTAACGACCTTCATGCAACCACTTCCCTCATATTACCGGCAGACTTCCGTTTTCAAGCCGGTGCTTCTTTCCGTCAGACGGGTTCATTGACATCAAGCTCCTTAGCGGCTTGCTCAAGAATCTGAAGGACCTCGAGAGCGTGGTGTCCATCGGTCAAAGGATCTTTCCCCGTC
>JBJKQU010000179.1:0-4098 GCA_046705025.1 Candidatus Kryptoniota bacterium
GCAACATACTCGTATCGGTGGACGGCGCGGTGAAAGTGACGGATTTTGGGTTGGCCTCGGTTTCCGATGCGCCGTCGCTTACCATGGAGGGAAGCCTTATAGGAACTCCGGCGTACATGTCTCCCGAACAGGCACGCGGGGAGGTGCTCGATCACAGGACGGACCTGTTCTCGCTCGGAGTGACTCTCGTCGAGGTACTCACGGGAGATAAGATTCTCGTCGGGAGATCATACGCGGAATGCATCAGCAAGATACAGTCTTTCGATCTGGGTGACATTGCATATGTTGCTCAGGTGTGTCATCCGCATTTTTATGAGCTACTCAGGCGGATGCTGGCTCCCAAAAAGGAAGACAGATTTGAGTCGGCAAAAACGGCACTCGAGTTTCTCGAAAGTGGAGGAATCGGAGTGCTTGGAGAGAATAAAGGGAAGGAAGCCGGGCCACGCCGGAGGGTTCGCGTAATTGCCGCCGCGGCAGCTGCCGTCCTGCTGCTGGCAGTCGGACTTTCATTCGTTTTAAGAAACCCCACGGTACACGTGACGAGAGCGCCGGCTGACTCCCTTCTGGCCACAAATCAACAGACTGTGGCTGCTGAAAAAACGGTGCCGCGCTCCGACTCGGTGACGGACCATAAGTCAGATACGGTCGGGAAGAAATTACCGCTCGGTGTCAGAACCGCGAATGAGAGCCGCGCGCCCGAACATAATGTCAACACCGGTCCAACGGGACAAACGATTGCTGAGGCCTCAACAACGAATGACTCCGGGTACGTTTCCGTCCAATGCAAACCGTGGGCGAAAATCTATATCGACAACGAGTACGCAGGCACGACGCCGATTTCGGGTGCGATTAAGATCCCGGCCGGAAAGCATACCGTTACCTTCAACAACTCCAACTTTGCACCGATCGTGAAGGAGATCAACGTTCGAAGCGATCTCCTCTCAACGGTGAACGCAGACTTTCTTCAGACCGCCGGCTATCTGGTAGTCAGTGTCGAGCCGTGGGGTGATGTTTATGTCGACGACCAGTTTCGCGAAACAACGCCGTCGGTTCAGCCGATTGTAGTTTCCGGCGGAACGAGGAGAATAAGAATACACAACCCCAATTTTCAGGATATTCTGAAGACGGTGTCGATAATTCCCGGAGATACGCTGAGATTGAATTTTAGCTTTCGGAACAATGTTAATAAGTAACGGCACACCCATTGCAGTATTTAGATCGATTGGTTATGGTTTGGTCAATGAATAAATATTTCTCGAGAATGTTTCTGGCAGCTTTCCTTGCCGTCGGATTCATGCAAGCCATTGTCTTTGCGCAGGTTGGTTCGGTACCGGACATGCCTATTCCGAGAGTCGGCATGTGTTCCGCGAGAATCGACAGCAGGCTTTATCTGATTGGCGGTGCGCAAACTTTGCAGGGAATGGGCCTCCAGGGCATCAGAGGTACCTCGACAGTCGAGGCATTTGATTTCGAAACTATGTCATGGGATACGACAATTGCGCCGCTGGAGACGCCGCGAGCGTTCGCATGCGCGGCGGCGCTTGACGATTCCATTTATGTCATGGGTGGTGTAGATAGCCTCGGTAATGTTGTGAACTCGACCGAGGTCTACGACCCTTCCACAAACAGTTGGCATTACACGGGCAGTATGGAATTTGCGCGCAAGGGCGCGGCGGCTATCGCTTTCGGTGACTATGTCCTGGTCTTCGGGGGAGGCGATTCTCTAAACGTCCTCCACAAAGAAGTTGAGGCGTATTCTCCGGATAACGGAGCCTGGAAGGTTCTCCAGGACTCGACTCTGATCGGACGGGCCTTTCAACAGGTCGCGAAAGTCGGAGAATCCATATTCATCTTTGGCGGAATTGCGGCGACAATAGGTCCGGTCAGCATTATTGAACGTTATGTCCCCGGCGTGGGTGTCACCGGCATTCGCCTTGCTTGGGACCACCCGAGGGCGTTTTTCGGAATTGTCACCAGAGAAGACTCGGTCTTTGTCATCTCCGGGCAGGGATCTGCGACGGACTACTCAAACGGAAACTCTTCGGAAGTGGATGTGTTCAATTTCGGCGGTTCAGACACTGGCGCTACCGAGAACATCATGAGTCCAACATTGCAGTATCCCAGGCTCGGTTTCATCGCGGCTTTCGGAAATGATAACAGAATTTTCCTTTTTGGGGGGATTTCGCCGGGCTCGAACGGTTACAAGAATGGTCAGGTCGCGATTCCTTTTGTTACGGTGCTCAGCTCATCGGTGACTGCCGCTGTAGTAAACGCGAATTCCTCAAGGGCCACGACAGGGTTCGATCTGGAACAAAATTATCCGAACCCGTTCAATCCGACTACAACGATTCACTTTGCCGTCCCGCCCCCTGGAAACAACGTTGCTCTGGATGTTTTCAACATGCTTGGGGAGAAGGTGAAAACGCTGGCTTCCGGCTATTTCAGGCCGGGAAGTTACGCTGTTTCTTTCAACGGTGCGAATCTCCCCAGCGGGGCTTATATTTATAGATTACAGACCGAAAATGGAAGCATATACAGGAAAATGGTTCTGATCAAGTAATGACCAAAGGCGCCGAGTTGTCCCGCCCGGAGGGGTTCGTTGACCTGCGGGATTCCGCCGCTGCCTCCAAGAGTCCCGTGAATCCGCCCGGAAGCAGACTTTGGAGACTCAGACCTTTCTTATTCCTTTCTCTCGTTATCGTCTCGCTCAGCTCATTGAATGCGTTTGCGCAGTCTTCCGGCTGGTCGGACTCGACCCTTACGGCCATAAAGAGTTTGTATGACAGCGGTTCATACGTTTCAGCCGAGCTCCAGGCGCGCAGAGTGCTTGAGGACAAAAGGGTAAGCGACTCATTGAGAATTCAGCTGGAGAAGTATTTGGCGTTCGCGCTTGTCGCGCAGGGGAAGAACGAATCGGCTGTGGAACATTTTATCAACGCGCTGCGGCTTGACTCCAGCCTGACGCTCGATCCCGTGTTGACATCGCCCAAAATCCTGGGGGTTTTCGAGACGGCAAGACGGCAATTGCGGCTGGAAGTTGTGGGGAGCAAACAAGTGAAGCCGTCCACACCAGCCAATGCTGTGTCGATTTCGCGCGGCCCAACGTTCAGGGCGATTCTCTTCCCCGGTTGGGATCAACTTTACCGTGGCAGGAAGACCAAAGGTACAGTACTCCTCGCCCTGGGAGGCGTTGCTGCGGTTGCGTCGGTCGCTTCCGACCTTGTGAGGCGCGACGCGAGAACGAAATACCTCCAGGCGACCACGCCCTCACTAGCCGAGAGCCGCTATAAGACTTACAACACTTACTACAAGACCGAAGTATATTCCATCTCCGCATTCGTCATCGTTTACGTCTATTCGGAAGTTGACGCGTTTCTTGACCTTCCCCCACGATTTGCAGTAGATTATTCGCCTTCCACACGCACTACGAGCCTCAGCTTCAGGCTCAATTTCTGATTCCGCTTTTCTTCCTTTTCTTACCGCACATCCTGCATCAGACATGCAATTCTTGCATGTGGCCGCTTGATTTCCTCTCACCAATGGCTGTTTTTGTCCGATAAATGGATTATGCAACTACGGCATACCTATTGAAATATCTCAGATAAAAACTGGAGGAATCAATGATCAGAAAGGCATATACACTCTTTCTACTTGCTATGGCAGGAGTGATGCTGACGTTCTCATCCGCGTTTGCGCAGATGGGAGGGAGCTTCTCTCTGGAAGCATCCATGGACGACGGGCATGTGTCCCTGTCCTGGGAAGCGCCGGAGAGTTTTTCCGTATCGTATTATCTCGTGTATCGGGGGGAAATGAGTATTACAGATACGAGTTATAACATCGCATACAGTAAAATCGATTCGACGACATCCACCGAGTACCGTGATACTACGATGCCGTCTGCGAGCAGCATCCTGGTTTACCAGGTGAGAGCTTACAGCGACTCAGGTCAGATGAAGATGAGTAATTACGCGAAAGTATTCTTGGATTCCGACAACCTCAACAGCGACCACGTGACGATTACTTCGACCCCGCCGACAAATGGAAACGTCGACTCGCTGTATTCCTACCAGGTACAAGCTGTCTCTTCCGACAGCACAG
>JBJKQU010000180.1:0-6005 GCA_046705025.1 Candidatus Kryptoniota bacterium
TCGATCCTGTAATCGTAGACGCCGGTCACAATATCTTTTCCCTTCCTTCGCGCCTCAGCTTCCGTATATATCCGACGGATGCAATCTCCGGATCTGAAAACAAAACCCAGGAGTTCTTGGTAAAATCGGGTCTCGTAGAATTGCTCTTCATGATGTTGCCGGCAACGATATGCGCCTCGTATGTCGCAGTGTGGGCAAACTTCGGAGCGTTTATTACGTCTCCGGTGGCGTAGATTCCGCTAACGCTGGTCTCCAGGTATTCATTCACGGCGATCCCTTTCGGAGTGTACATTATGTCGGTCGCGCCCAGGTTCAGCTCATCCAGGTTTGGTTTCTTTCCGGCGGATACGAGGACCTGATCTGATGCGACTGTCCTTGTGGTTCCATCGGGACCGGAGAAGGTCACTCTGTATCCGGCGCCGGAACGCGACACCTCACTGACTCGTGAAGAAGTGAAAATGTCGATCCCCTGTCTCTGAAGTCTTTCCGTAATTCCCTTGACACATTCCGGCTCGACGATGCCGTACAAGATGGTGTCCATTACTTCGATGACGGTGCATTTCACGTCGAGCTTCGAAAACATCTGGGCGAGTTCGATCCCGATCGGTCCGCCGCCGATGATCACGAGAGACTCGGGGACAGTATCGCGGCTGAATATGGTTTCGCTGGTGAGCAGTTCACCCGTCGCGTTTCCTTTGAACGGAGGTATCGTCGACGACGCGCCCGGGGCCAGAATGCTGTATTCGCATTCGGCCCTGAGGCTGGTGCCGTCGTTCCCGGCAATCTCCACTTCATGGTTTGAAATAAAACGGGCAGTACCACCGACCAGAGTAAGGTTCTTAAGCTTTTGAATACCATTATAGGCTGCCCCCGATCTCGAGCTGAGGATCCGTTCCATGTTGCTTCGTATCTGCGCCCAGTATTTGTCGCGCTCTCCGCGCGGCTGGGCTCCTCCCGATTGCCGCTCCTTCCTGAAATAGTATTCATCGGCTGAGTGCTTTATTATCTTGGACGGTACGCAGCCGATGAACAGGCACGCTCCTCCGAGTTTCCCGCTCTTTTCAACAAGCAGGACTTTCTTCCCGCTGGAGGCCAGATCAATTGCGGCAGGTGTTCCGCCGGGTCCGCCCCCGATAACCACGACATCAAAATGTTCTTTCACGTTTGTCTCCGGTGTTTTAACAGATTGTGTGAATTTAAATGCCTGTTCTGCAGGGCTGCGAAGAATCGTTTTCATTGCGCACCTCTGCTCTCGAGATAATTCAGCTCTGCATATTCCAACAGAATGTCTTTCTGGTAATCGAGTATGGAAGTCTGAACCGCTGCCAGCTGGACCTCTGCGTCGTTAAGTTCTGTAGCCGTTATGATCCCGTTCTGGTAGCTTACCTTGGCGATCTCATGGGCCTTGCCGGCCACCCGGAGGTGGGCTTCCTCGGCGCTCATCCTGGCGCGCAGGTTCTGGATGTTGATCATTACGTTTCTTATGTCAAACCGCAGCTTGATCGTCATCCCTTCTTCATAGTCGCCCACCATTCTTTCCGATGCGTCAACTTCATCCACTTTCCCCTTTGTCAGGTTACCGTTAAAAAGCGGCATCGAAATGCCGATTCCTGCGGCAAGGCCGTTTCTCCACGCGTTATCGTAGGGAGGGAAATCCATGCCGTGGTAAACATGATAGTTGCCGAACAGGAAGATAGTCGGCTTCATCTCTGCTGCCGTTATCGTTTTCAGGTTCTCGAGCATTTGTTTCTTCAAACGAAGGCTCTTCAACTGGTAGTTGTTCGCGACAGCGTTCGCGTAAATGTCGAGGCTGTCTGACGTGCCTGTGCTGTCAGGGAGCTGCAATCCACCGACACAGTCTATGTTCTCGCTCAGTGGCAGCACCAGCAGCGACTTAAGACCGGACTCGGCAAGATCGAGCTTGCCTTCGAGATCGACAAGCTTCGCCTTGAATTCGTCCACCTTACTTTCGAAAGTGAGGACGTCGAATTCAGACCGCACCCCGTTGGCGTAAGCCTGCTTCGCCAATTCAAGATGGTCCTCGAATTGCCTGAGTGCCTGCTTGTTTACGTCGATAACCTTTTCCAACAGTAGGATGTTGTCGAAAGCTGTCGTCACATTGAGCACAATCTGATCCTTTTCCCCGTTCAGGTCGGACGCAGCCGCTTCCTTCAGTATGCCCGCATTCTCATTCGCTTTCGATATTTTTCCGCCTGCATACAGCGGATATACAAGATTAATGTCTGTGGTAAATACGTCTCTGTTCTCATCTGCGAAAGGCGCCATCGGCCTCGTCACAACATACTCTCCGGACACCGGACCGGATGACGTCATCACCGGAATCTGGTTAGGTCCCTGCAGGAACATTCCGGGCAGATTATTCGCATAAAAGTATTGTGACATCAGATTTACAGTGGGCACTTCGTATGACCGGGCCTGTTCCATCTTCGATTCCGCCGCTTTGACGTCGGCCTTCTTTGCCTTGATAAGCGGATTATTTCCTATGGCGATATCGATTGCCTGATCGAGTGTCAGCTGACGGGTTCCCTGTGCGCTTGCAGTCAGCGCGAGGATAAGGATTGCTCCTACAGTTATCTTCATAAGCTTCATCATGACAGAATCTCCTTCGACAGGGTATCCGAAGTGTGCTGAGTGACCTTCAATAAGATGATACGTTTTCTTTCGAAAGAGCCGAACAAGATGGACAGCATCGAAAGCAGCAGGAACCCGCCGATGAAATAGTAAAGTGAATTAAGATAGTTACCGACATCCGCGACGCTCAGCCCGCGGTTGAATACTCCGTACAGCGCTTCGAGGTAATACCTCAACGGAAACCAGCCTCCTGCCATTCTCGGGAAAGCAGGCATCTGTTGCATTGAAACCAGGAACCCGGAGTACATGAATGCCGGCAGAACGATGAGCGTAAAGATGGCAACCAGGGTTACCGTGCTCCGGATGTTGAGCGAAAAGAAAAGCCCGATGCTCTCCATCGCCATGACGAGCACTGATATCACAAAGACAACATTCAAGAAGTTAGAGGGGAGGGGAACGGCGAATAATTCCATCACCGTGTAGAACGCGAGTGCTATTGCCGTGGTCACTATCAGCCACGAAAGGACCGCCGGCATCAGCACCGCCTTCACGGGAAGCTGCCTCGCGACCTTCGCACCCGGAAATGTCCCACGGAATTGTTTCAGGTTTACATTGAGCAAAAGTACGATTATTACGAGGGATACCACTTGCATCGCGAGACCCATGAAAGCCGGCAGCATAGACGATTCCATGTCCACTGTAGGCGAATAAAACGCCCTGGTACTGACCGTCAGAAGCGGCATCACCTGATGTCGGAAGTTCGGAATCGAGCCCAGATCTTCAACCGGTACCTTCAATTGGAGCTGAGCTGCAATAGTGTTCACAATCATATTCATGTTGCCGAGCGCGAGATTTGGAACACTGGGATTTGCAGAGCCGTTGAGCACTACCAGTATTCTCCCGGATCTTCCGTTGAGAACATCCCTGTAAAGGTCATGGGGTATCACAACGCCGGCGTCGACCCTTCCCTGTGCTATCAGATTTTGCAGCGCGAGGTAGTCCACCGGCGCATATTCGACATCGAAGACGTTCGACGACCTTATGCCGAACACGATTGACCTGCTAAGTGGTGATTGGTCCTCATCCACAACCGCCGTCCGGATGTGTCTGGGGGCATTGTTGTAATACATTCCCGCCATCATGCTGAAGAAGAAAGTGAGGACAAACGCGATGAGGAGCGTTCGCAGTATGATTTGTGCCAGCATCTTAATTGGTTTCATGGCTCCCACCTCCGAGTGCTACCTGAGCGCTGGGACCAGCAAGGCCGAGATAAACGTAGATTCCAGGTTTTATCTGGTCCTTATTGTTGAGGATTTTCATTTTGACTGAAAATGCCCGCACGTCTCTTTCATCCCGCAGGTTCGTCGGCACTTTGGTAGCAAAGTCGGCCATCGGGAGTATCTGGATTACTTCCGCGCGAAAGCTTATGCCGGAGATACCTGTCGTCAGCGTCAGAACCTTGCCCAGCTGTATCTGGTTGATGTACGATTCGGGAATGCTGAACCGTGCCCACGAAATTGAAGTGTCCGTCTCGACGACAACCGGCATCCCCGGTGCCATCATTTGTCCAGGCTCCAGAACCCTGACATTTACTTTCCCGGCGATTGGGGATGTTATTGTCATGTCGTTGATGTTGCTCTGAAGGGCGGCCATCTTGTCTCTGACAACGTCGTAGGCAGTTTCAATTTCGTCCAGCTTCTGCTGCGGCACTGCCCCCACGGCATAGAGGTTCTGCAGCCGCCTCCTGTTCCTGCCGATGTTCATCAGCTCGGCCTTAATGGCGGACAGGTTGTCGAGCATGTCTTTATTGTCGAGCTGCGCGACTCTTTGATCGGCCTTCACGTACTGTCCCTCGTGTACATAAATGTCCGTAATCTTGCCCGGGATTCTCGTCGTCACGTTTACCTCCGTGTCTTCGATGTATCCCATAAAAAGATTCTGATACTTCGGCGGGTCCTGAGCGCATCCTCCGATCATCACCATCGTGATAATTGCCAGCGCGACGGAGACTTTTGAAAGCATTGCGGTATTTGTTTTCATGACTTTATCCTTTGTTTCGTCATTATTTGCCAAGTTGATATTCCACGCCGAGGAGCACCGAGTAACCGGTGAACCACGCGCTCTTCTGGTAGATCGTATAAGGGACTCCGACTCTGAAGTCGAGACCGTGACTGTAATAGTAGGTTATGTCGGCGAGCACGTTCAGGTAATAATCATATGAATTCGCCACGGGGCTTCCTGAAACTCGGTCGTCAAACTTATAAGCGCCGTTGAGCCCGGCGTCGAAGGTGAAGTTCCCGAACGGCGTCGCTGTGTATTTATCCACGAGGAGGTAAGCCCCTGTCCAGTCTCCGTAGTTCAGAGAACCGTCGTTGCCGACAAGATTGTAGTACGCCGAATAGAGAAGGCCGTACGTACCGAGTGGATTGTACCCGTCTACCGATCCGGTGAACTGAATTGCGTTTATGCCCAACGCGTACTGACCCTTACCCGGCGGAGTGTCCGCGGCGATTGGAATTGTGGTTGAAAGTGTGGCGTCCATCTCTTCGCTCTCCGTATCGCGGATGATGTTCAGCGTCCCGCCCAACTTCATGTCGCCGAACCCTTTTCCAATCAGAGCAGGGTTAAGCGAATACAGGTGAACCGACTTCAACGGGATTTCACCGAACACCGTGAGATTTCGTGTCAGTCCATATCCGACGAAAGTGTTCAGTGCCACATCGTTGAAGACCGTGGTGGCGGGCTTGACGACGTAGGTGTTCGTGGCCTGATCATATACTTTTAAATGGGTTGCCATGTCTCCTGTGAAGTTGAAGTAGAGATTCCCGGGGTCGAGGACTCCTCTCTGAATCCCGAAAACGGAACGATACCCTAACTGTGCCTCTGCAAGTTGGGGTAAGAGCGGAAACATTAGCAGGACAAGCATGCAGCTTAGTCTTCTTCTCATCTTACTGCTCCGATGTGTTATGGTTTTAGAATGCACAAGCCTATAGGCCAAACGGCGTGCCGCCGCATAGATTGTCGAATTCAGTCTAATTGGGCCGGATCGTAATGGATAAGTAGGGGGGATGGGAAATGGAGTTTCGCAGTCGACGATTTGAGATGGTGAATGGAGCGTATTAAGGCAGGAAGCTGTGGGAAATCATATTTCGCGGTGCAAAAAAGGGGAACCACTAAGGCACAAAGGCACCAAGAATATTACTCGACTTGTTTTTCTTTGTGTCTGGGTGACCTCGTGGTTTACTTCTTCCGTTGGCAGTATGGTTAGGACCAAGCACCATGGAACCACTAAGGCACAAAGGCACGAAGAATTTTATCTGACTAGCTTTCCTTTGTGTCTTGGCGTCTTCGTGGTTTACTTCTTCCGTTGGCAGTATGGTTTGGACCAAGCAACGTGGAACCACTAAGGCACG
>JBJKQU010000181.1:0-21243 GCA_046705025.1 Candidatus Kryptoniota bacterium
TCAAGCATCATCCAAATCGAGTTGAAGCCGTCTTTGGAGGCGGAAAGCGTTTTGTAGGCGGCGTCGCTTACCAGGTTCGTAGCACGCTGCCAAACGTCGATGATCTTGTTATATCTCTCGCCGGCGGTTATGAAGCCTCCTTCATAACTTGCCTCGATTTCTTTCACTTCGCGCTCGGATATGTCGATGAACTTGCGCTTCACGTCCGGAATGATCACATCATTGACATTTATCGAGAGCCCCGCAGCGGTCGCGGCTTCGAATCCGAGTTCCTTCAGGTCATCGAGAAATGCGGATGTTTTTAGAGGTCCGGCCTTTTTGTACGACTCTGCAATGATTGATATGATCTTGCTCTTCGTCAGAACTTCGTTTATGAAACCAAGCTCCTCGGGAACAATTTCGTTGAATAAAGCCCTTCCGGGAGTAGTATCGATGAACTCGCCGTCTCTCTTGAATTTGATCGGCTCGTGATAGCTCATCTTCTTCATCTCTATCGCCATCCGGATCTCGTCCACCGACGAGTAGTACTTCGGTGTTTCCTGAGTCGCCTTCCGAATCTTTGTGAGATAGTATAAGCCGAGCACCATGTCCTGAGTGGGATGTACTATCGGTTTCCCGTGCGCGGGAGAAAGAAGGTTGTGACTGGACAGCATCAGTATACGAGCTTCCAGCTGAGCTTCGTACGAAAGAGGCACGTGAACCGCCATCTGGTCGCCGTCGAAGTCGGCATTGAATGCCGTACATACGAGCGGGTGAAGCTTTATCGCCTTTGAGTCGACAAGAACGGGCTGAAAAGCCTGAATGCCCAGCCTGTGCAGCGTCGGCGCGCGGTTCAGCATGACCGGGTGTCCGTCAACGATGGACGGCAGGACCTCCCAGACTTCCTTTACCTTTCTGTCGACAAGTCTCCTCGCCGTCTTTGCGGTCTTCGCTTCGCCGCGTTCGAGAAGCTTTCTGATAATCATCGGTTTGAACAACTCGACCGCCATATCTTTCGGGAGGCCGCATTGATGCAGCTTCAGCTCGGGACCAACGACAATTACGGACCTTCCACTGTAATCGACGCGTTTGCCGAGGAGGTTCTGTCGGAAACGTCCCTGCTTCCCTTTCAAGACATCCGAAAGAGACTTGAGCGCACGCTGACTGTCGGAGTTGACGGCACTGATGCGGCGGCTGTTGTCCAGTAATGCATCAACCGCTTCCTGCAGCATACGCTTCTCGTTTCGCAGGATGACTTCGGGTGCTTTGATATCGATCAGTCTTTTTAAACGATTGTTTCTTATGATCACTCTGCGGTACAAATCGTTCAGGTCGCTCGTGGCGAATCTTCCGCCTTCCAGCGGAACAAGAGGCCGAAGCTCCGGCGGGATCACCGGGATTACTTCGAGGACCATCCATTCAGGCTTGTTTATGAATTCCTCGCCGTCTCTGGAACGGAATGCCTCCGCCACTTTCAATCTCTTCAGTACATCAATTCTCTTCTGCTCCGACCTTTCGGTTCGTGCGGAGACGCGGAGCGTTTCGCTCAGCGAGTCGACGTCTACGCGCTTGAGCATTTCCTTGACCGCCTCGCCCCCGATCTTGACGATAATCTTTCTTCCATCGGAGTCGTCAAGCTCATTATTGTGAGGGAACTTCTCCTGAAGCTCATAGTACTCTTCTTCTGTCAGAAGTTGCTTCTCTTTCAAATCAGTCGCGGCTCCGGGCTGCACCACTACATAAGCCTCGTAGTAAACAATCTTCTCCAGTTCCTTGGTCGACATCCCGAGAAGATTGCCGATCTTGCTCGGCAGCGAGCGTAGATACCATATGTGAACTACAGGGGTAGCCAGAGTGATGTGCCCCATACGCTCACGGCGGACACTCTTCTGAGTGACTTCGACTCCGCATCGGTCGCACACTATTCCCTTGTACCGTATCTTCTTGTACTTTCCGCAGTGGCATTCCCAATCGCGAACGGGCCCGAATATCTTCTCACAAAAGAGGCCGTCCTTTTCAGGCCGGTAAGAACGGTAGTTTATCGTTTCCGGCTTTGTAACTTCACCGTGTGACCGATCAATAATAGAATCGGGAGAGGCCAGGCTAACACGAATCGCTGTCACAACTTTGCGTGTCTGTTGCAAATCGCGGCGAAACTCTACATTAGGCATTTAAGAAACCTCCAATTTTAGTTGCAGCGTTCATTGAAAATTTGCTATTTCAATTCTTCGCTGCGTGCATATTCACCATCATGCATAACCTTCACTTCAAGTCCGAGTCCCTGCAGCTCTCGGACAAGGACGCTAAATGCTTCGGGAATTCCCGGCTCGGGCGTGTTCTCGCCCTTGACGAGGGATTCGAATAGTTTCGAACGGCCCGGGACATCGTCGCTCTTCACCGTGAGCATTTCCTGCAACACGTGCGAAGCGCCGTAGGCTTCAAGCGCCCAGACTTCCATCTCTCCGAATCTCTGTCCGCCGAATTGTGCCTTACCTCCGAGAGGCTGCTGTGTAATCAAAGAATACTGGCCCGTGGAACGCGCATGGATCTTGTCTTCTACGAGGTGATCCAATTTCATCATGTACATGCATCCCACAGTCACCTCGTTCGTGAACAACTCTCCTGTCTTTCCATCACACAGGACAGTCTTCGAGCTGTCGCTGATTCCGGCCCTGCGAAGCTCGCCTGCTACTTCTTCCCATGTTGCTCCGTCGAAAATGGGAGACGCATACTTCACACCGAGCTTCTTCGCTGCCCAGCCCAGTGCAGTTTCGTACAACTGGCCTATGTTCATTCGGGAGGGCACGCCGAGCGGATTGAGCACCATCTCGACAGGCGTACCGTCGGGAAGAAACGGCATATCCTCCTTCGGAACCACGATAGAGACGACACCCTTATTACCATGTCTTCCGGCCATCTTGTCGCCCACCTGGAGCTTTCTCTTGGAAGCGACATAGACCTTTGCCAGCTGGACAATTCCGGGCGGCAGCTCGTCTCCGGTGATTGCTTTGTTCCTCTCGCGCCTGGCTTCTTCCTCCAGATCGAGAATCCGCATGTGATAGTTTCTGTAAATCTGCTCGATCAATTTGTTCTTACGGGCACTTTCGACCCATGGCTCGCTGAAATCTAGCTTGTCGAGATCGTCAAACCTCTGGAAAGTCTCCCGTTTCAAGGCCGTGCCGCTTCTTATTGCGACTGAGCCGTCCTTTGCGCGGATACCGGTCGATACTTCATCGTCAAGGACTGTTGCAAGCTTGTCGATCAGCTTGTCCTGTACCTCGGCCTTTTCCGCCTTCAGCCATTTTTCTATTTCCTCGAGCCGCTTCTTCTCTTCCTTCTTGGACTCTGCATCCTTCTTCTTTCGCGAGAAGAGCTTCGTGTCTATCACGACTCCGCGCATTCCGGGGGGTGCCTTGAGAGATGCATCTTTGACATCGCCCGCCTTATCACCGAAAATGGCCCGAAGCAGTTTTTCCTCCGGCGTTACGTCCGTTTCGCCCTTCGGAGTGATCTTCCCGACAAGAATATCGTTCTCCATCACTTCGGCTCCGACTCTGATCAGGCCATTGTCGTCCAAATCCTTGGTCATCTCTTCGGAGACATTCGGGATATCACGAGTCAACTCTTCTTCACCGCGCTTCGTGTCTCTCACGCTTGTTTCAAGGGACTGGATGTGCAATGAGGTAAAGGCATCCATCGCCACGAGTTCCTCGCTGACGATCACTGCGTCTTCGAAATTGTACCCGTGCCACGGCATGAACGCGACCATGACATTTCTGCCAAGGGCAAGTTCGCCGTTCTGAGTCGAGCAACCGTCTGCAAGGACTTCGCCTTTCTTGAATCGCTGGCCTACCTTGACAAGCGGCTTCTGATTCACGGTCGTGTCCTGGTTGGTCCTGAAGAACTTACGGAGCTTGTATTCCGCAGTTCTCAGATCTTCGAAGCTCGCAATTACCTCGTCCGATCTTTCGTTGATGTCATACTTTACAACGATCTTACTGCCGTCGGCATATTGCACCACCCCGTCGTGTTCCGCAATGACGAGTGTGCGTGAATCGGCGGCGACTTTTTTCTCGAGTCCTGTCCCGACAACGGGGGCTTCATTATTGATGAGAGGAACGGCCTGGCGCTGCATATTTGCGCCCATCAATGCGCGGTTGGCGTCATCGTGCTCTAGAAACGGAATCAATGCAGCAGCCGGACTCACGATCTGGTTGGTGGCAATGTCCATAAATTGGATTTCAGACGGCTTTTCCAGAATAAAATCGCCGTGGAACCTCGCCCGGACGCGTTCCGTCGTAATTTTTCCCTTCTCATCGACAGGCGTGTTCGCCTGGGCGATCTTGTATTCGTCCTCCTGAGCCGCACTCAAAAAGACAATCTCTTCTGTAGCTGTCCCGTTGATCACCTTGAAATAGGGGGTTTCGATAAATCCGAAATCATTGACCCTGCCGTGTACGGCAAGCGAGGAAATAAGTCCGATGTTCGGCCCTTCCGGTGTTTCAATCGGGCAAAGCCGGCCGTAGTGCGTGTAGTGGACATCGCGCACCTCAAATCCCGCGCGCTCCCTGGTCAGACCGCCGGGTCCCAGCGCGCTCATCCTGCGCTTGTGCGTCATCTCTGCGAGCGGATTGGTCTGATCCATGAATTGCGACAGCTGGCTGGTGCCGAAGAACGAGTTTAGAACGGTCGTGATGACACGAGCGTTCACCAGGCCCTGCGGAGTAAAATTGTCTTCATCGTGAATGTTCATCCGCTCTTTTACGTTGCGGACCATTCTTGTAAGAGCAAGATTGAACTGGGACTCCAGCTGCTCACCGACGGTTTTCACGCGCCTGTTGCCTAGGTGGTCGATGTCATCGATTTGTCCCTCGTCACGGCGAAGCTTCAGCATATAGTCGATGATGGCAACTATGTCCTCTTTTGTCAGGACGGTCGTCGTCGTGGGTATATCCAGGGTCAGCTTGGCATTCATTCTATACCGGCCGACGTTGCCGAGGTCGTACCGCTTTTCACTGAAAAACATCTTCTCAAGAAGTCCGCGCGCCGTCTCCGCATCCTGCGCCTCGACGGAACGAAGCTCCTCATAGATCTTCTTCAGTGCACCCTCGCTGGAGCTCGTTGAATCCTGACGAGTGGTGTTGAAGAGGATTGGGTCGTCTCCTTTTCTTGTTGCCTTCAGGAGCCGAATCTTCTTGACGTTTGCTTTCTGAATGAGCTCGATCTGATCTTCCGTGAGCTTAAGCTCTTCCAGGGAAGCCCCGGAAGTATCGACAATGATCTCACCCGTCTTAGTATCGACGACGTCGCCAACGAGCCTCCTGCCGATATAGCTGCTAAGCTCCACTTTTCCAACGTTTACTTCTTCTACCTGGTTGAAGAGCTGAAGTATGTCTTCGTCCTTTTCGTACCCGAGAGCACGCAGAAGTGTTGTCGCATAGAATTTCTTCTTGCGATCGATATAGACCCAGAGCATGTTATTGATGTCCGTCGTGAACTCGAGCCAGGCCCCTCTCATGGGGATAACACGCGAGCTCCATATCCTTGCGCCGTTCGGATGTTCGGTCTCGACGAAGAAGACCCCGGGTGAACGGTGAAGCTGACTGACGACCACTCGCTCAGCGCCGTTGATGATGAAGGTCGCCCGATCGGTCATGTAGGGAATCGAACCGAGGTATACCTCTTGTTCTTTCGCCTCCATAAACCCTTCCTTTGCCGGGTCGGGGTCCTTGCTGGCGAGACGCAGCTTCGCCTTCAGGGTCACCGAGTACGTGAGCCCCTTCTCGATACACTCGTCTACTCCGTAACGGGGTTTTTCGATGCTGTACTCGACAAAGTCCAGGGCAAAATGTTCCTTGTTGTCGTAAATAGGAAAGTTCACCTGAAACACGCCTTGCAACCCCGTCGCCTTCCTCTTCTTCGTCGAAACATCCTCCTGGAGGAATTTCTTGAAGGACTGGATCTGCACATCGAGCAAATCCGGGTAGTCTACCTTCTGAGGAATCTTGGCGAAACTTATGCGCACCGAGTCCTGCCCATTAGAATTGACATTCTTCAACGTAGTCACGCTCCTTTAGATATAGATAATTTTTCCGAGAGAGAATTGTACACTGACACACCTGTATGCCGCGGTCTTTCCTGTCACGGGATGCGGCGAGAACCGTATAAAGACGGGTAATCCGCTCCGGGAGCGGATTACCAACTTAGCCCTTTTCACTACTAGGGAAACGCTCAAAAGCCTGCGAAAGTTCAGTTACTTCAGCTCGACCGTTGCCCCAGCCTCTTCCAGTTCCTTCTTCAGTTTCTCGGCGTCTGCTTTTGACAGACTTTCCTTGACGACTTTCGGGGCTCCGTCAACAAGGTCTTTTGCTTCCTTGAGGCCCAGGCCCGTTGCAGCACGGACCACTTTGATAACATTGATTTTCTGGGCACCTATCCCGACGAGGTTCACATCAAACTCCGTCTTCTCTTCGGCTGCGGGGGCTGCACCGCCGGCCGCACCTGCCATTGCTCCGGCCAGGACAACCGGTGCCGCTGCCGTCACGCCGAACTTGTCCTCGAGTGCCTTCTTCAGTTCGGATGCTTCTAAGAGTGTAAGCTTGCTTATCTTCTCGACCAATTCTTGGATCACTTCCGACATTTTATAATTCTCCTTTTGAAATTCATATTAAAGATCTACGAAGCCTGTGCCGGGAGTTTCTTCTCTACGGCATCGAGCACCGAAACGAGGTCTCTCAAAACGGCTGAAACCGAGCCGGCGATTCCCGAAATCGGCGACTGCATACTTCCCAGAATCGCAGAGATCATCTCAGGCTTGGACGGCATGGACGCAAACTCACCTAGCCGGCCTCCTTCAAATACCTGCTTGTCTATTACAAATGCCTTTGTCGCAGGTCTCTGGATCTTGTCGAAGAATTTCTTCAAGACTCTTGCAGGTGCGACCGGATCCTCGTATCCGAATGCGATCCCCGTTTGTCCGACAAGGAATCGGTAAGTCCCCTCGTCGGAAGACAGCGACTGCATCGCCTTCTTGATAAGGGTATTCTTGACAACCCGATACTTCACACCGCTCTTTTGGAATTCACGCCGCAGGTCATTGCTTTCTGCAACAGTCATCCCCACAAAGTCAGTGAAGAAAAGGCTGGCTGAACTGGATATCAGCTCCGCGACTTCGGCGACAGACTGTTCCTTTTCATTCCTTTTCATCTTTTCCTCAGATGTTTAACATTAGTCCTGCTCCGGAGGTAGGACTCCGAAACGGCTTAGAAGCATTTTCATCCCGAACTAAAATAACCTTCATACAGGATGAAGCGCCGATAGCGCTAGTGCGTAAACTCAGTGTATTCCCGAAGCAATCGACTTGTCGATTCTCACCGCAGGTCCCATCGTCGAAGATATCGATACGTTCTTTATGTACTGCCCTTTTGACGACGTAGGCTTCAGGCGATTGATGGCACCAAGAAATGCGTTGACGTTTTCAACAAGCTTCTGCTTGTCAAACGACGCTTTCCCCACGATGGAGTGGAGGTTGCCTGCCTTGTCAACTCTAAATTCAATCTTGCCTGCTTTTATTTCCTTTACAGCCTTTCCTACTTCAGCAGTCACAGTCCCGCTCTTTGGATTCGGCATAAGCCCCTTGGGACCCAGGATCTTTCCGAGCCTCCCGACGTCTCCCATAACATCCGGAGTGGCAACGATAACATCCACGTCCGACCAGCCTTCCTGGATCATCTTCAGGTACTCGTCAAAGCCGACATGATCGGCACCGCTCTCTTTAGCTTCTTCCTGTCTCTGGAGCTGCTTCGCAAGAACAAGAACTCGTACGGCCTTCCCTATCCCATTAGGGAGGGAGACTGTTCCCCGTACCGCCTGATCTGCATGGCGCGGGTCAACCCCTAAACGAACCGCGATATCTACAGTTTCGTCAAACTTGGCCTTTGCGGTCTCCTTGACTTTTTCTATCGCCTCTTCAATTGTGAGTTCCTTGGAACTGTCGACCAGCTTCGCAGTCTCCTTGAATCGCTTGCTTCGTTTCATTTCTATAAGCTCTTTTTTTTGTTTATCCCTCGACCAGAATTCCCATACTTCGCGCAGTGCCGGCAATCATATCGGTAGCTGCTTCGATATCGGTCGTATTCAGATCCGGCATTTTAGTTTCGGCGATTTTCCTCACCTGGTCGCGCGTCACCTTTGCAACTTTTATGCGGTTCGGTTCTCCCGATCCCTTTTCGATCTTCGCCTCCCTGACAAGCAGCACGGAAGCCGGGGGCGTCTTCGTGATGAAAGTAAATGACTTGTCGGAGTATACACTTATTACCACTGGAATGATCAATCCCTGCTTGTCCTGTGTGCGTGCGTTGAATTGCTTGCAAAACTCCATAATATTCACGCCTTTTTGACCCAAAGCAGGGCCGACCGGGGGTGCAGGAGTGGCTTGCCCGGCAGGTATCTGTAATTTCACAAAACCTATGATCTTTTTAGCCATTTTTCACCAGTTATCTTTCTAGTTCGACTTCAGTAAAACTCAATTCCACGGGGGTAGGCCGCCCGAAAATCGTCACGGTCACCTTTAGCTTCATCCTGTCCTCATTGACTTCCGAGACTTCACCTTTGAAAGTCGAGAAGGGCCCGCTAATGACCTTGACTTTGTCATTCACCTTGAATGGGACCTCCATCACCTGGCGTTCCTCATGCTCGTCTATTCTTCCCTTGAGCCTGACAACCTCATCCGGCCTGAGCGGGCTTGGATCGCCCTTTGGGCCGACGAAACTGATTATCGAGGGGACACTCAGAATGAAGCCTTTCACGCGATCGTCCATCTCCACCTCTATCATCACATAGCCTGGCATGAAGTTCCGAGTCTTCACGCGCTTCTTTCCCGTCTCACTTATCGTAGGGACCTTCTCAGTAGGAATGACAATCTCTCCGAATCTTTCTTTCAGTTCCGAATCCTTGAGCTGACTGTCGAGATACGCAACCGCCTTGCTCTCCTGCCCTGAGTAGGTGCGCACTACATACCACTTCTTAGTGGTAGCCTTCTCTTCACTCATAGAATAGTTCGTAAGGTAACATTGACGATCGTATCCACTGCATACACGAAGACGGCCATGATCAGGGTAGCGACAAGAACCACCGTGGTGAAATCCTTCAACTCATCTTTCGTTGGCCAGGTAACCTTCTTCATTTCCTTAACGACATCGTCAAAGAACCCAATGATTTTCTCTTTCATTCTTCATCCCTCATTATGCAATCTTGTGTGCTACAAATTCTTTTTGCGTTCTCCTTCCCGGTCAAGAAGGGCACCTCGGAGTTTACGAACAGCGCCGGCAACGTCCACCCCGAATCGAGCTCCTTTTCCGAGGAAGCCCGCCGCGACAGAGAGCGCCCGCCGGGCAAGCACGTCAGGAGGGACTCGAACCCCCAACCTGCGGTTTTGGAGACCGCTGCTCTACCAATTGAGCTACTGACGTATGACAAAACTATCTTGTCTCCTTGTGAGGAGTGTGCTTGTTGCAGAAGTGGCAATATTTTTTGTATTCTACTCTGCCCGTTTGCTTTCTCTTATTCTTGGTAGTCGTGTAGTTCCGATGCTTGCAGACGGTGCATTCTAATGTAATTATGTCTCTCATAATTTTTTCCTCAATTCAGTGAGCTGACGACGGGATTTGAACCCGTGACCTACGCCTTACCAAGGCGTTGCTCTACCAGCTGAGCTACGTCAGCAGAGATCTGCCTGAGCGGGAGACGGGACTCGAACCCGCGACCAACAGCTTGGAAGGCTGTGACTCTACCAACTGAGTTACTCCCGCGAACCAAATCAGCAATGTCAAAACCATCCACACCGGAGGCGGGACTCTCCGCCAGAGGCGGATGCGCCTTCCGCTACAAAGATGGCGGACCGGCCGACGCAGAACCCGCGACCAATCCCGCAACAAGGAATCACCCTGCTCATACGAAAGGGGTGCATTAGGGGACTGAACTACTCCCGAGCTTAGATTCAATTTTCCAAAGAAATTCGCCGGGAGCCCCTCACCCCTGCCGCCAACTCGAAGCCAGCCGTAGGCGCGGGATGCCTCATTCGACCAAATCGCTCCCTCTTTCTAATACAAATCTGTGCCACTCACTCCAGGTGACACTAGGCAAACAAGCGGTGGGCGGCGGGGGATTCGAACCCTCAAAGGCATAAGCCAACGGATTTACAGTCCGCCCCGGCTCTCCAACTCCGGCGTCCGCCCAAATTTCAACCATGCCTGCGTACCATCCTGCTCCATCACGCAGCCGAGCTGGCGAAGGGATTTGAACCCCCGACCTGCTGATTACAAGTCAGCTGCTCTACCAACTGAGCTACGCCAGCATTTTACATTTTGAGCTACTAAATTTAGCAAAAATTGCCAAAAAGTCAAGGTCAAAATGAGCCTTGGCAACACACGCAAAATCAAAGCGTTAGCGGGTCCCATCTATCTCCGCCCTGCTTGGGGACCACGTTTGGCTCGGTGTTTGTACTCTCAGAAACCCACCGCTGGTTTCGAGGGTGCTTGTCTGTACCTCCACAAATCGCTTAGCTAGTAGTCGGTCTTAAGTTTGAAAAAGACACCAGCGGCTATTGTCCCGGCCAGTCCAACCAACCCTCCCACGAAAAATGCGGTTGGAATATTGGCGACGTCGGCTATGGCACCGAACAGTATCGGCCCCAGCACCTGACCTATGCTCAGCGAGGTGGTGAACGCGCCCGTGGTAGAGCCCATCCCGTATACCCGGCCTCTTTCGGTTCTAATAGCGATAGCCGAAGCACGTGAAACAGCGCTAAAGATCCCCATGCCAACAGTGAGGATCACATACATCAGCATGGAGTCGAAGTCCGCAACAATGCACATGAGGACCGCGCTGACGATTCCACCGACCAGGATGAAGTTCACCTTCTGCGATGGAAACTTGTCAACTAGTATCCCAAATGGATACTGTATGACGGAGCCGGAGAGCATGTACAAGGAAAGGACAATCCCGACACTTGCCAGATTCATCGACCCTGCTTTCACCGCGATCAAAGGGAAGAAAGCGTTGAACCCCCACCTGTAAAATCCTCTCGTCGACATATAAGTCATGATACCGACCATCGGCTTATCCTTGAAAACAGGTATGAGCCCTTTAAGAATCGAAGGCTTCTTTCCCACATGCTTCTTTATCGCCAAACTCTCCGGCACGAGGAACAAGATCATGATCAACGCAAGGAAAGAGAGAACCGCCATGATATAGAACGGTGTCTTTATATTGTATTGATCAGTGAGGTACCCGCCGAAATAAGGTCCCAGAGCCTGTCCCGCAAAGAAGGACATGAAGAAGAGATTCATATATTTGCCCTCTTGCCCGACAGGAGTAAGATCACCAACATAGGCCTGTGCCACCGGGGTGACTAACACAGTCGAGAATCCCTGCACGATCCTTATGATCGTCAGGGCCAGTGGAGACCTGGCAAATACGAAAGACACGGAGACAACGGTAAAGAGGATCAATCCTACGACGAGGAGCTTCTTCCTTCCGTGTTGATCCGAGAACTGTCCAACAATGGGGGCGAAGATACTCCGTGAAAGGGCAAATCCCGCAAAGATAATCCCGAGCTCAATGCCCGTCGCCTTCAGATCTTTCGCATACAGTGGAAGTATGGGAGCCACGATGCCGAGACTCAACATGCTTATGACAGTTGCGACAAATAGACTGACGAATATCTTCTTCTTCATTTGTTCAATTATGTTGCGGCAGTATGTCCTTGTTAAAATCGAAACCTGACGGCAGACCTAGCGGGCCCCACGCCAGCGCGGTATCGTTCTAGCCCAATACGGCAGGTGAATGCGAAAGCGCGACAGGGACTTACGAAGTACTTGCATGATCGAACCGGCCGTGCGAGCTAACCACATCACAACTCACCTAGCATGGGGAAACAACCACATGGAACATCAGATCTTCGGGAGGGGCTACCCCTCTTCCGAGTCCGTCACCTAATCGCGGGAAACAATCAAACCCGTTCGGCGGGGAAACGTGCTCCGTTCTCTGCGCAAGGCCTCACGGTTGAACCTTCATTATAGTTGAATTTCGTTCAGCGTTCCACACCGTTCTAGCTACACGGACAAGCCGGCAGGGTGTTTATGATTGCCGCTTCGGGCCGACGAGGCTTACTCCCTCCCCCTACCCATTCAACACACCACCCGGTCATCTACGGAATGCCCCACAGTGCTCCGTCCCCTACCCTAAAACGGGACGGCCTTGACCGAAGGTGACTCCCATTCCACTGTAAGTATCGACCTTTTGGCTGCCATTCTGCGGGGGAGGTAATTTTTGCCAGGAATTAGTCAAAAATACTTGGTTCCATCTCGGACTATGATTAAAACGATGGTGGCTTAATTCTGCAAGTGACCGGTTCAGAATCGATTAAGACGGCTGGGGAGTACCGACTTCGCACGGCATGATCTTAGAGTGAGATACAAATAGCCTGCATGACACAAACGCAGTTCTTTTGTTCCCTGTCTCAGGCGGAGGTGCCGAATCCTGAAAGGATCTCGGCTAGGAACGTAAGAGTAGAAAAGGTAATCAACAGGCAACATCTAATATGGGCTCATCGCAAACACTTTTAGTCCTTGCAGCGCTTATGATACTGGGAATGATTTCCATTTCGGCAAACAAGAAAATGTTGAATACGGGAGATACCGTTCTCAATTCTGAAGCAGTAATCACGGGCACCGCAGTCGGCCAGGCTGAGATTGAGCAGATAACCGTCAAGCGATTCGACCAGAATTTACCACCCCCAAAGAGCACTGATAACGTGGACGTACTCACCAGCCCCGCTGACCTTGGTCCTGACCCCGGTGAAGACCCAACCAACGCCGCGACATTCAATGACATCGACGACTACAATGGGTACGTAGATTCCGTAATGACACCAAGATTCGGATATTACAGGAGAACTTGCTCGGTTTACTATGTTACAGCAGACGATCCAGACCAGGACGCCGGGACACAGACTTTCATAAAGAGGATCGACGTTCAGGTTTACAACCCATATATGAATACGCCCAACCATGAGATCACTCTTTCGAAGTTGGTCTCGTACAGATACAAAGGATAGCGGCAACAGTGGGAGACATGCTTGACATAATCAGTTCGACACTCATTGCCGGAATGTTGCTCCTTTCCGTGCTGAAGGTAAACTCAGACCTGACCTCGACAAATTCAGACACTAACATGGAGGTCATAACTCAGGAAAACGCCACAACGATTGCAAATACGATTGCGCACGATTTCTTCAAGATCGGCTACGAGGCGTCCCCTGCGATAGTCTTCGCAGACACGTCAGCACTTACTTTCTGCTCTCAAATAGACAACAATGGAGTAGTCGACACGATTCGGTACTGGCTCGGCGCACCGCTCGGCCTCTCGGGAGTGAATCCAAACTGGCGCACACTATACCGGATCAAGAACGAAGAACCGATTCGTGGAGCAAGCCTGGGAGTAACTTCTTTCGACCTGAGTTATTATGACAGCACGGGACAAGAGATTTCTATCCCGGCCGGCGGCACGAGCGATCATAGCATCCTATCTCAGATAAAGTCTATCCACATTGTGATCCTCTTTCAAAGTGCCGACAAGACCAGTTCCGGTTATGCCGAAACCTATTGGGAAGAATTTATAAGTCCGAAAAACCTCCGGACACTAATGTGACAAGGAAGGGACGGTGCCATGGGTAAGGTTGCGATGTTATCCGTTTTGACGTTACTATTCGTGCTCGGCATTGTCGGCTATTCGCTGAACAGGCGAACGAGCGACGCGGTCAACAACTATGCCGGCTACTACGAGGAGGATGTAGCAAGGAACATAGCAACCAGCGCCGTCGAGATTTACATACTCAAATTGAAAGACAATCCATCCCTCTTGGGAGACTTCACGATCCCTTCGATGTTGGGAGGTGCAGCGCAAGTGAACATCTCCGAGAAGATACCGGATGACGACGATACGCTTATGATGACCAGCACCGGGACTTATGGCACGGCCACATTCACTGTCAAGAATGAACTCTACGCGGTCATGGGACATATTCCTCCCATCCTCGGAGCTGTGGGAATGTCAACCGGAAAAGATGCAACCATAAAAATATCCGGAAACGCCCTTACCAGCGGAAAGGATGTGAATTTGGACGGGTCGGCGGTCGTGCCGGCAAATTCCGTAGCCGGAATAGCGATAAACCTCATAAACCCCAGCAACAACGTTAGTATAAGTGCAACCGCTAGCGTAACAGGCAACGGAACAGTGGACCCCGACACAGAAAGGGTTCCGACTCTTCCCGACTACACAACCTTCGCGGACGAAATGATCCGCCTTTCGAAAGTATATGATGGCCAGACTTTCAGCAGCAGCAGCAGTCCGATCGGTACGGATGACCATCCGCAAATCTCTTATATCACGGGCAACACGATGATGACGGGCACATTCTCCGGCTCAGGCATACTGATAGTCAACGGAGACCTGACGATGTCAGGACAATTTACGTTTCACGGATTGATCATAGCCTACGGCAACACAAACATTTCTATCCAAACCACGGGGAAGTCGATACTTTATGGTGCGATGGTCATTGCCGGGGAAAACACTTCTTATTCTCAGTCGGGCAACTCAGTTATCCAGTACAGCAGCGAGGCTTTAGACGATGCTGCGAGCAAAGTCGTGGGCAAATATCTGATAGCCAACTGGTGGGAATGATTGCCGGCCGGAAAAGCGAGGCGTCTCCGTGGGTGGCAGCGTCATTACTTTGCGGTTTCTACCTGCAACCACCCGCGAAAAACCTTACGGCAGAATTGAAGCTTTGTTCTTCGTCTTCATTGTAGTCGTGCGAGGTCTGATAATCGTGCTTCCCGATGAACTCCGAAAGGCTGACCTTTAATCTCTGCAACTTGGCAAGGGTCTCTGCCATCACTGCCGTCCCGGCTTTGTCTTTCACCAGCATCTGAACATGCCTGAAACACAAAATTGCTTTCGAGGCGGAATAGGCCGCGACAAGCTCTCTGTCGCGCGAAAAATAAAGGAATACGTGCACTGCCGCTGTTTCGGTCTCGGCCGCAAAATCGCAGACAAAGCACCTTGCAGCATGAGCAGTGCGAACGGATTTCTTCTGCCTTCTTTTGTCCTTCTTTTTGTCGAGTTCTTCGAGAGCCGTAAGCTGGCTGCCCAGTATGTGCACGCTTTCCGCCATCAGGCTATCGTACATGGTAGCAAGGTGGAGCCCGTCACTGTTCAGCCTCTCCTCCGCCTCCAGCGCCAGCCGGGCATGGCGAGTGCAAAATCCATGTGACTGATGTAGTTTCTTCCTTACTCCGGCATCCAGAACGTATTCGTATAACATGCTTTCGAGGTAATGCCTCTCGCTCTTCTCAACCTGAGAGCAAACGGGGCAACCGGTTCCAGCCAGTGCTTCTTCAATTTTCGACCATGCCAGTCCCCGTTTTGCCCTCGTCATGTCGTCTTCGATGTTCAATTCAGCCATTCTCTGCTGCTGCGTGCCTCCGAGTTTTTGAAAATCATCAACAACTAATTTCGGCGGCATTCCGGTACCATGCAAGGTAACGCAGATCATCGGAGAAGCATGTTGCAAGACAAAAATGGCTGCCCCACGATGTTCCATGAGACAGCCACCTCTGAGTTCAGCTCTCCCCCTTAGAGAGACTATGACCCGGGCAAATGCATTAGTCGCAGTATGAAGTGAACTTCCGCGCCAATCACTTTGCTTCTTCCAGAGCCTTCACCTGCTGTGGGGTATAGCCGAGTGCTTTGAAGTCCATAACGCCGCGTGTCGAATGGCAATCACTGCATGAAAGTCCGACTTTCTTCACTCCGTGGCTCACCGATATGTAGGAAGTACCGGGTACCTGCATCGCCATCCACTCGCCGCTCCATTTGAGGCCCAAGTCTTCGTATGGCTTCATCCCGGCATCGATCGCGGCCTTGATGTCCCCGGTCTTGTTGTAGACTTCCCTATTCGGAGAAAGCAAGAGCGGGAAGCTGGCCATCTTCGGGTTGTCCTTCAGAAAAGCCATTCCGGGCGCCTGCCACATCTTCAGCTTCTTGTCGAATAACATTATCTGCGTCAGCGCCCTTACCGGGAAGATCTTCGCTCCAGGAGTATTGATGCTCGACGTCTCGAATGCCATCCAGCTCTGCGCGTCCTTCTCCCCTTCCTTGTTCGCCACTCTCCAGATATATGACGGGTGTCCCTTCTCGATCCTGACGGTCGGTACGTAGATACCGTGGATAGATGGAATCTTGTCGTATTTGGAGAGTTCGCTGTACTTGCCGTTGATATCGTCCCTTACCGGCCTGCCCCAGTTTTCATAGACGATCCCGCTCACCTCAGTAATATGGCAGGTCTGGCAGGCAAGCTTCGACGTATGTTCGTTCAGCACCTCGCCGATTTTTCCGCGATGCGGGCTGTCGCCGTGACACTTTGTGCAGGTGACAGGAACATTCGGAAGATCGTTTGCGACCATGTCCGACTCGAACTCCCCTTTTGCAATCTTGTGATGCTCAGTCACGTGACATGTTATGCACTTCATTCCTGCCGCCGCATGAACGTCATTGGCGGGGGTGTACGGTGTCCCTCGCTTGTAATCATCAGAGAAAGAGTGTTCGTGACACCTCAGGCACGCTTCGTTGGTTGGAACTTTCGTTATGCTAAGCGCAGCGTTCAACGAAGTGTCCGCTCCCCAGTGCACGCCGGAATTATCTTTCACAAGAGTAGTGCGCGCCTTCCAGTTGTATTCTTTCGCATGACAAACAAGGCAATCCACCGTGTTCGCTTGCGCCTCTGTAGGAGCTTGCCCCGGCATCGGAGGCATAGAGAGGGAGCCGATATGACAGACTCCGCAGCCGGCGGATTGCGGCGTGAACTTCCCGTTCGTCGACGCAGTCCAGTTCGCGAAGCTTGTTGCACCTGCCAGAGCGCATTCTCTGTTTCCCATTCCCCAAAGGGAACTGTCCGGCAATCCCTGCACATTTCGAACAGGCGATACGATGCTCCAGTGAACCGTATGCGTTATTTCATCGAGCGCGTCCTGGTGACACATCGCGCAGGTTTGCGCACCCTGGTAACCGCCTTCTTTAATCGCGTCGTAACCTGGATGAACCCAATGCTTAAGTAAGCCAGTACTTTGTTGTGCCCATGCATAGCCGCTCAGCAACAGAATGATTCCCAAACTGAGTGTACGGATTTTCATCTTTCCTATTATCCTTTCTTCTAGGTAATTCCACATGCTATTTGTCAGCCTCAGTTATATGCAGTTAGTGTGCCGCATCATGGAGTGAATTCGTTCTAAAAGACATGATGGAACATACCCGTGTGGAATTTTGCGCGGTGTAGATTGCGGTTTAATTACTCCGTAGGGGATTTCGACAAAGAATTCTGTAATGATAGAATCCGGACCAAATCGGAATATTTTTGGAGGTCAGCTCCAGTATCCATGTACTTCACGTGATTCCTCCATTCCATTCTGCCCCTTTTCTGGTGCGTTCGAGCGCGGATGTTGAACAATTCATCACACTAATGTGCAACACAGAGTGTACTTTAGTTCGGTTCGGCAGCGGTAAGCGTTTTGCCGTGTTACCCGGGGTGTTCGAGGCCTCGAATGCCGCATGGCATCCTGATCGGGAGTCAGGCTCCTTCCCGCATAGAGAAATAACTGCCCGCAGATAACGTCGCCCCCGCTGTCATAACCTGTGGCTCAGCGACTCAACAGGATGCGAAACAGAGTAACATTGGACGAAGCTTGAAGAAAAAGTTGGGACCCCGACAATTGCATTTTTAGACCTCTCAATTATAACTTGATTTATAAAGCTTATTGATGCCAACTGGCGGCCGGGCTGAGCTATATCACGTGCCGGACAATGAGAAGTGTTAGTCCGGCGGATCCATAGATCATAGGCACCACGGCTATTTGCGCGGCTGAGAGTCTCATTTAAAGGGATGACATGCCATACCGACAAAGCCGAAAATCGTTCCCTCACGGTTCACGGTGTTGCAACCGGCCGGGGGTGATTGTGCGGTCATTGCTTGGAAGTGTAATCGTATAAACGTCAAACGAAGGAAGAACATTGAATTCAAAAGAACGTGTGAAAGCTGCCATGGATCTCAAGACCCCTGACAGAATTCCTCTCATGTGCCAGTTCAGCATAGGACATATGCTTCAACAACTTCCCGTATCACCGGTAGAATTTTGGTTCGACGGCGACACTTTTGCTGACGGGCTGTTATCACTGCGAGAGATTTACGGATTTGACGGCATACTGATCAGCCTTCATGGCCACGACCCAAACTGGAGAAATCGGATCGAGGAGCGGACTGTCTCGGAAGATGGAGAAGTCATACGGTTCACGGACGGCACTACTATGGTCTTCAGAAATGACGACCTTCCGCAAGTAATCAGCATTGAGGCGCCGAAGCCCACACTGACCGACCTGAACCTGGAGAGTCTTCCGCTGTCGCTGGACTATATTCCGGTCTCACAGGGTCTCCATTTCAAAATCGACCCCAGGAACAAATTCGGAGTGATTGAAACTATCGTCCGGAAGGCAGGCGGAGAATACTCTATACACGGCGAGATAACTTCACCGTTCGACTACTTTCTCGACCTGCTCGGACATCAGGAAGGGTTGATGGCACTGATAGACGATCCAGAGAAATCAAAAAAGGTGTTGGAACACTTCGCCCGGTTGATAGAAGAGCTGGCGGTCGAGATGTGCGATACCGGCGTCGACGCGATCAAAGTTTCCTCTCCGTTTGCAGGAGCAGGTTTTATTTCACCCGATTTCTACGGGGAATTTGTGGTCCCGTATGAAAGCCGCATATCTCAGTCGATACGAAATAAGGGTGTTCACGCTTATCTTCACACTTGCGGCGCAGTTGGAGACCGGCTCGAGATGATGTTCGGGCACGGCGCCTCCGGCATAGAATGCCTGGACCCGCCGCCGCTCGGAAATGTCGAACTCGATTATGCAATGAAGGTCGCGAGTCGCAAAGGGTTCATCAAAGGCAACGTCGATTCAGTGAACACACTGCTGGCAGGGTCGGACGACGACGTTATGGCTGACGCCAGAGCGAGAATCCAAATCGGGAAGAGTGTCGGAGGGTTTATCCTGAGCACAGCCTGCTCCATAGCGCCCAGGGTGAAACGTGAGAAAGTATTACTGCTAAAAGAGGCGATTGAAAGATGGGGATAAAAGAAGATTTCGGCATGCTTGCGGAAGCCATCATCGCGGGCAAACACATTGAGGCGGGCAACTTTACTTCCAAGCTGCTCGACGAATCGGTACCTTCCGGCGAAATTCTGGAGAAGGGCCTCCTTCCTGGAATGGACGTGGTGGGAAAGCGATTCAGAGACAACCAGATATTCCTGCCCCAGGTTTTGGTTTCCGCCAGGGCAATGAAAACATCGATGAAGATACTCGAGCCGTTTATGATAGGCTCCGGCCACAGGCCGAAAGGGACGGCCCTTCTCGGAACGGTGAAAGGAGATGTCCACGACATCGGCAAAAACATCGTCTCGATAATGCTGCAGGGAAACGGTTATTCCGTATTCGATCTCGGATCGGACTGCTCCGCCGAGAAATTCATGTCCGGAGTCGAGCAGTATCAGCCGGACATTATAGGTCTATCCGCACTTCTGACGACGACTATGGTCTACATGAGAACGGTTATCGAGTTCCTACACTCACGCCAAGTGTCCATGCCGATAATAATCGGGGGAGCTCCGATAAATCAGAAGTATGCGACCGAAATCGGTGCCGACGGATACGCCAGGAATGCCGCCGAAGCTGTTGAACTTGTATCCAGACTTCTGGCTGATAAAAAGGAGGATCAGTAAATGTCAGTTTTAGATCTCTTATCGGCGAAACCCGTCTTGTTCGACGGCGCTATGGGAACGGAACTTCAAAACAGGGGGCTCGCCGCGGGGACTCCTCCGGATCTTTGGAACATGGAGCATCCTGAGACAGTCCGGCAGGTACACCTGGACTATGTCAAAGCCGGGTCGCAGGTCATCGAGACAAACACATTCGGCGGTACGCAGACGCGCCTCGAGAAGAGCGGCGAGGTTGAAGTGGCTGACAAAGTAAATAGGCTGGGGGCGAAGATCGCGTTAGAAGCCGCGGGATCGACCGCAGCAGTTGTCGGATCTGTCGGGCCGCTCGGCAGCCTGATCGAGCCGTTCGGGGACATCACCAGGGAAGCTGCCATCGCGATGTTCAAGAAGCAGGTTGAAACTCTGGCCGCCTCCGGAGTGCACACGATTCTGATCGAGACCATGATTTCACTGGATGAGGCGCTCATCGCCCTCGAAGGCTCGCAGTCGGCAGGTATATCGGAAATCGGGGTTACGATGACTTTTCAGCGCTCGGGTAATGAAGTCAGGACTGCCTTCGGCGAAGCTGCCGCAGATTGCGTTCATAAGCTTCAGGAAGGAGGGGCCGGCTTTGTCGGCTCAAACTGCGGCAGCGGTTTTGACGATATGATGCTCGTCGCGACGGAGATCCGGCGCTCGACCACGCTCCCTGTCCTCATACAGCCTAACGCGGGCGTTCCGACGGTGGAAAACAACATCATTAGTTATTCCGGAACCCCATCTGCTTTTGCCGAGTTCGTCGGGAAGGCGGCAAAGCTGGGCATCAACATGATAGGCGGATGCTGCGGTACTACACCTGCTCACATCGCCGAGGCGCGAAAGGTGATAGATTCACTGTAGTCAAGCGAGCTCAAAGCAAAGACGTAGCCGCCTATAGAGGTTGCCTTACTCGTACCGATCTTTGATATTCCGACCCCAATTTTCATCTCAGGATCGTATTTGACTTTTCTGTTCGTGCCGGGTACAGACACTTCCTTCACTGAACCGCGAATGAATTTCGACAGCTCTTCTCCGTCTTCAAGGTTATACACGTTCGCTGCTAACCTCCGGATTTGACTCTTATCGGGAAGAGTAAAACTGCCGTTCATCTCCTTCACAATATCGGGCAGAAAAACGTCGGACGCACCGGATAACCCTCCCCCGATTACGACTTTCCCGTCTATCAGCGTTATAGCATTCGAAATCGCATCGCCGGTTCCCTCGGCCATCTCCTGAAAAGCTTTGACGGCTGCTTTCCTGTTACCCACCTTCTTACCGGTACAAATCTCGTAAATATCTTTAGGAGAAGGTGAATCGGCGAAATCTATCCCTGCTTCGCGGGCGTACACCCGCT
>JBJKQU010000182.1:0-7046 GCA_046705025.1 Candidatus Kryptoniota bacterium
CAAGCGCCTCGTAAACGGCGTCTTCAATATAGCCGGTGTAAAAGGTAAAGTTCGTGTTGTGAGGATTCCTGTGTCCGAGAATTAATTCGCAATAACTGTCGGGAAGCTTCGCGTATGCTTTAAGCCAACTGTTACAGGTTTTCCGTAAATCGTGAAGCTTCCCATTGAAACCTAATTGGCTCCTGACTTTGCTAAACAGGTATTCGATCTGGTCGCCCGAATATGGGCAAGGTCGGTCATATTTAGTCTGAAGATAATTCAAAATTTGTATGGCCCTTTCGTTGAGTGGGATCGTCCTGTCCCGCCGTTTTTTTGTCATTGCGGCGCGGAGTAAGATGACTCTGTTCTCGTAATCCACATTGATCCACTCGAGTTTTACTAACTCATCTCGCCGCATGGCGGTCATCAGATACAGCTCGATTATTTTGCCGAAATCCTCAGCAATCTTGTCTGATACATGAATCATTTTCCGCATGAGTTCGGGCTTGTAAATATTTGGCACATGTTCCTCGGCCGTTGAACGAATAAAACGGCTGAACGGATTGGTTGAAACCCAGTTGTTGTATACTGCGTAGGAGAAGGCAGATCTCAACAGGATCATATACGTATTGATAGTCGCCCCAGAAAGTTGGCGGCCATAACGGCTGGATACTTTACTCAAATGAATGCGGAATCTTTCTACCATCGGACGATCCACTTCGTCAAGTTCAACATCCCCGACCAGTTCTATCAATCGTCTGAAGACGGTATCTGAGTTTATGGTATATCCGATGGAGTTCTTCGACTCGTTGTAGTCACGGAATTTCACTGCTAGCTCTGAGAGGATCATCCCTCGCAGTTGGTTGGCACGCCTTCTCCTTAAATACTCTGTCGCGCGCAAAGTCGCTTCGCGTTTGTCGTTAGTTTTCATGCTTTCGCGGATGCGATCTCCGTCGATCATCACATCAATCCAGAGGATCCTTTTCTTCCCTCTGGGATGAAGATGCTTTGTTATTTCACGGCTGCTTAAATTATCCAAAAGTATCATATCTGTTCTTCTTTCGACCGTATTTGCTTTAAATGGGCAATACGGTTCAGAGACCTCCGCACGGTCCAATGTGCGGAGATCTCACTCCATGCGTTTAAATGGTCATAGTAAGTATCATGGATCTATATAAACTTACGATTTACCCCGTACCCTCATTCGGATAGGCTGTTCTCCCGTCTCAACAGCGGCTTCTCAGCTTTCGGAGTCAGGGTCCCAAATCGAATTGTGCCGCCAGCATCCCGTTCAGTTCGTTGAGGCAGATGCTGCTCTTGACGGGCAGCTCAGTTCGTTGACTCATGACGGATCCGAGAAGCTAGCTTGTCTTGCGCCGCTCTGAATTTCTCCTGAGCAGATAGGTCGTTTGACCAGTCTTCCATTATGCTGTCTCCGAAAGAGCGGTCAAACCCGAATACTGCTCGGCACTGCAGAGAAGACACTGACGTATCCTGGCTATACCAGGAAAAGGACGTTCTTCTAAAAGTGTGAAAGCTACCTTGAATTCCGGTCAGCCTTCGGACCTCGACAAAGTTGCGTTGGATAACGAGGATACCATATGGGATAGGTTTCTCATAATGTTCTCTCATGTAACCAAGCAACTGAAGGCATCTGCCGCCTATGGGCACAATCCTCGGATAACTGGACTTAGTAGCGCCAGTCGATACTGTAATGACTTTGCCTTCAAAGTCAATGTCAGAGAACTGTAGCTTAACTGCTTCGGTTAGTCTCAATCCAGATAAGACGCATATCTCAAAGACTTTCCCGAGATCCGGCTTCACAGTCTCAGCGGTATTTATGAGGATGCTTACTTCCTCAGTGGTGAATACTTTGACCGGCCTTTTCGAGCCGTGGGGGTGCGACAAAGTTGCCACACCGTTAGATTTTGTACCAGTTTTCATTATACTAGTCCCTTTTTAGTGAATAGATATATTTGAACACATTGTAGCAGCCTGGCGGGCGATATGGCTCGCCAAGGGCTCTGCTAGCAATCCGTTTAGAATTGCCTTCGTCATTCTAGCTATGCTTGCTGTAGCAACCCGCATTTTGCGTTACCTCTTTGGGCGATAAGTTGCAACCTTCCGTTCCAACTGTGCTCGTCCCTTTACTGAAAGCTCGGTTACTCTGTGCAGTGCTGGAGAAACGTCCCCCGGGACTTTTCAAGTCTGCACCGAAAGTGAACCTAATGTCCCCCTTTCCTCGGGCTCCTCGTGCTGCCCGCCTGAGCCATCTTATCCTACAATAATATTACGCATTACTAAGGAATCCACAAAACTGTATTGCCCAAGTTGTTGTGCCATGACGCGCATTTTACTTGCAACTTCGTTGGAGGCGGAAGGTAAGACAGAACTGCCACTTTCCCAAAACGTATTGCCCGGGGTGCTCGTACCATCTTGCGAGCGGGACGCCGAATTCCTGGCCCTAATTGCTTATCCGTAAGAAGGAATAACTACAGATAAAACATTTTGTTCTTGGCGTCGAGCACTCCGTTTGCGATTGTCCCTGTGAAGTGGTGGTTACCTGTTCAACAGTTTCTGGAATTTGCTTTCGTGTACCATTCGCCGGTTAAAGTAGTCACAGAACTCGCACTCAGGTCCAGAGTCAGGTAGGTCGGGTGAGAGAAGGCAGTTGCGTAGCTCAACGATGGTCTTGTCGATCCAGCTGTCATCGCCGCGATAAGGGATGATCTTAAGGTCGAATGCCAGCTCCGATTGAAACGCCGGCTTGCTAGTATCAGCGTTGCAATACACGAAGTATGCGGTGTCTGAAACTCTGAAACCGTTCCGCCTGAAAAGCCATTCGTAGATTTCGACCTGACGCTTGTAAGCGGCCTGCCAGTCGGCGTCGATGTTTACCTCCTTGCTTTTCGAAGTGGCTTTGTAGTCGACAATATGGATTTCGTTGTTGGTATTGATCCAGAGGTCATCGACTCCACCCTTGATGATCAGATTCGTCGGAACATGAAGGTATCTGACCCCTCCTCGCAGCGAGTCCCGCCAGATGTCGATATCTTTTTGGTCGAAGGGTATGCAGTTTACTCCGAAATATGTCATAGTGGGATGAGGAAGATGGAGCTTCCGGAAAATGTCGAATTCCTTCTTCAGCAGTTTGTCGACAGCAGAGTTGAGGCTGAACGGAAATCCCGGAGGCGTCGAGGTGCCAAGCTTTCGATCAAGATAGAAGCATCGCGGACAGCGCATGAATAGATCGATCTGACTTCTGCTGATTTCAAATGGCTTATTCGATAACGAGTTGAAGAGATTTCGTGTGCGTTGAGGATTGTAATAATTTGACATAAGTGTGTCCCTTTTGGTTGTTGGTTAATCAGAGGCCGAACTGTGGTATCATAGCTAACCTCGGTCGACGCTTTTGTTAGAGATGTTCCCATTGCCTAAGTAAATGCGCACGGGATGAATTGGTTGGATAAGGGACCGGGGGCGAGAGAGGCAGTTGAGGCATGTAGAGCGGAAGTACTTGAAGACTTCCGCCCGCCTACTGCTGGATCAACGTGATATTACCTCTTTCTCTTTTTGGGCCTGTTGATTGTTGTATGCTTGATTCGGATGAACTTCACACCCGACTTTGTTTTGATTTTCCGAGTATGGGTTCTTCTGTAAGAACTGTGCTGTGCCATGATGCCTCCGTTTTAGTTTCGAGATGATTGGTAATGTTAGTTGTTGAATTGCAGAAAGCGTCTTTCGAGCGAGTTTAGAGGTTCACTCTGTATCAAGAAATCATATGCGATGCCTCCTCTTTGCTTCTTGAGCTGATGGTCCGATGGGTCAAGTCGAGGCTGATTGATGGGGGCCGGGGTTGTCATGCGGAGTCGGATGAAATGCGTTTGGAGTTACGGATAGCTTCATAGAGAGGCTTCGTTCGTCTATAACTTGTTCATCCTCCAGATTTCCGGAGGCACCCTTTGATCTTTATCGGAGAGAGAAGCTGGATTTTGTGACCTGCCCCGGACAATTCCGATCGGCAATCAGATTCAGATATTTTCACTTATGAGTTAGGCATGAATTAGATGGGCTAGTCCTCTGCCACGAGGACATGAAAATCCATGATTTGATGAAAAAAAAAGTGTCGGTTTTTCGAATCAAGATATCTGATGAAGAGAATGAGGACTGTGCGTGTTGCTGTTGTTTGGATTACCATGTGTGTTCAGTATATTCAGTGTACTGAACAAAATTCTTGGAATTTGGCTAGTATGGGTAAACAGTCTGACATAAAGGAGGTAATAGATAGCCAGAAGGGCGAAAAACGGGCTCTTTTGAGCATCCAGTACGTGGCGAGGGAACAGACGGCTGCTGTTTCCAGGGTGGTCGATTCTGACTTGGTTAAAGTCATAACGGGTCCGAGGAGGGCGGGCAAATCGGTGTTTGCTCTAATGCTGTTGAAGGAGAAGGAATTCGGATACGTTAATTTTGACGACGAGAGACTGGTCGGGCTAGCGGACTACGATAAGATGATCGAGGCTGTGTTTCAGGTGTACCCGAACGCAAAGTATCTGTTGTTTGATGAGATACAGAATCTCAAACATTGGGAGCTCTTTGTCAATCGATTGCACAGGCGTGGTCTGAACCTGACAATAACCGGATCAAATTCCAAGTTGCTGAGCTCAGAGCTTTCGACGGCATTGACCGGCAGACATATCCCGATAGAACTGCTGCCATTCAGCGTGAGAGAATACACCAACGCAAAAGGCATGTCGTTGTCCGAAATCTCAGCTGCACTTCCAGAAACCAAGGGAAAGATATTAGGAGTCCTCGAAGACTATCTGATCAGAGGCGGGTATCCGGAGGTTGCCACTAAGGAACTCGACGCGAAATCATATCTAAAGGTCCTATTAGAATCGACGCTCTTTAAGGATGTTGTAAGAAGATACAATGTCCGCTACTCCGCCAAGATAGGTGAGCTTGCAACATACCTTTCATCGGACTTTCCCACGGAGTTCACTTTTACGAAGTTGAAAAACTCACTTGGGTTTAATAGTGTGAGCACCGTTCAGAACTACGTCAAGTATCTTGAGGAATCCTTCATATATTTTGTCCTGAACCGCTACTCGCACAAGTTAAAAGAGCAATTGAAAGCGTCACGAAAGGCATTTCTGGTCGATAACGGCTTTGGAGGATTCGAAAGCCTTTCGAACAAGGGTAAGTTGTTGGAGAACGCGGTCTTTGGTGACTTGGTCAGAAGAGGATATCGTCCAAACGGATCACTCTTCTTTTACCGTACGAGGAAGAACAGAGAGATCGACTTCGTTCTACGGCAAGACAGGAAAACTCGAGAGCTCATCCAGGTTACTTATCGTTTTGATGAGAAGACAAATGAACGTGAGACTAAAGCGCTGGTTGAAGCCGCCGATGAACTTAATTGCGAAAACCTTCTGATGATCACCTGGGACCAAGAAGGTGAAGAGCACTACAGCGGCAAGTTAATTAAGTATACTCCCTTCTGGAAATGGGCCTTAAGTTTTTGAACAGACCTGTAGATATACCCTTGTCGATGGAGTGTATCGCTTCATCTGTCGGCCGGAACAAATTGCATAAGCTCTACTGCTAATTGAATTCAGAACGACGTTTCATGGGCTATTCAGGTGGTAATCCAAACTGTACATAGGCTGTACAGTTCCAACCGGCGGTCCGGGATTCCATGAGATTTTGCCGGATATCCCCTGCTCTTCTGGCAGAAGGGCGAAGGTGTAATCATATGTCCTATATATGATGAAGTCCTTAACTTTTATGTCCCACGCTCGCTCTAACCAGATTCAATCCTTGGCTCAGCAGACCATAACCCCTCTTCAATTCTTTGGTTTTACGACGGCGCGCAAAATTTGTTATTGCTGACCAACTCGTGTAAATTCTACCCAACGGTGATGGACGACGGGCTTAGTGGGAGGTAATCAAGGGCAGACCGTCGCGATTTCGGAAAACTCTATTTCTGAGTAAATTTGTCCAAAGTGCGCTTTGGATTAAGATCTTGTATGGGAAACGGGCTTTATCCCATACCGAAAATCCCGATGGCAGTGGGTGACAGACTATCACGCTAAATACTTCGCTTACGAATTAACAAAGCGTTCGCCTTCAGACTCAGTTGAGAAACTGACTCGGTCATTGGCGGATGCCCAGGTCGATCTGAACCCTCATCAGGTCGACGCGGCACTATTCGCCTTCAGGTCGCCCCTCTCCAGGGGTGCTATTTTGGCGGACGAGGTAGGGCTCGGAAAAACTATCGAGGCTGGCATTGTCATTTCGCAGAAATGGGCAGAACGCAAGCGGAAGCTCCTCATCATTGTTCCTGCTAATTTGCGGAAGCAATGGAACGAAGAGCTGCTCGACAAATTCTTTCTCCCTTCTACAATCCTCGAGACAAGATCGTTCAATCAAGAGATACATGCGGGTAACCTTAATCCGTTTGATCGTGATGACATTGTTATTTGTTCATACCACTTCGCCCGTGCAAAGGACGCTTACCTGAAGCATATACAGTGGGATCTGGTAGTCATAGACGAAGCCCACCGTCTGCGGAATGTATACAAGCCTACAAACAAGATTAGCAATGCCATCAAGCTTGCACTCAGTCATGCCCCGAAGATCTTACTGACAGCTACGCCTTTACAGAACTCGCTTCTAGAACTCTTCGGACTCGTAAGCATCATTGATGACTATACCTTCGGGGACCTTAAGAGCTTCAAGGAGCAATACAGTAAGATAAACGGCCGCAACAATCACGAGCCGGTTTCTGAAATCAACAAGGCGGCATTCGGAATAAGAGATGATTTTGAAGACAGCTTCCAGGAGCTGAAATTGCGCCTGAAACCCATTTGCCAGCGCACACTCAGGAAGCAAGTCCTCGAATATGTAAAGTTTACCAATCGTATACCTATCACTCAGGAATTCATACCAAGTGAGGAAGAGCGGCGGCTGTACGATTTAGTCAGCGCCTATTTGCAAAGTCCGAACCTTTATGCTCTCCCCGCAAGCCAGCGTAAGCTGATGACACTTATCCTAAGAAAGCTGCTCGC
>JBJKQU010000183.1:0-12741 GCA_046705025.1 Candidatus Kryptoniota bacterium
TTCTCGGGCAGAGGAGCGTCTTAGGAGCAGGTAGAGGAAGAGGGAAAGGTAGAGGTAAAGGTAAAGGAAGAGGTACAGGTAAAGGAAGAGGTAAAGGTTGAGGTAGAGAGACGGGCTAGGTGTACAAGTCGTTCAAAGAAATGCCGGTGTGGCAGATGGTCCTCGGGGATCCCAAAGCATACTGAGGAGCAGGAAGTCGGAAGTCAGTCGTCTCGAACAACGTTCAAGACGAGCCTCGACAAAGTCGGGAAGTCAGAGTTCGGGGCTCAGAGGAAACAAGAAAGGGCGGAACCCAGGTGAGAATTGACTCCGCGAAGGATTTGGATGTTTGCAAGAAGGCGTGTTAGACAGCAGGTAGAGGTTGAGAAGATCGAATATCAGAGGGATAAGAAAGGAAACGAGTTTGAGATGTGTCGTGCACTTGGATTAGGAGCCTGTCATGGTTAATATTAGACGGGAAGCGAAAACGATGGGCAAACACGTTCGATACATACTCACAGAATATGTGGAGCACGCCCTTGGATCGGCGTCATACGACAAGCTGGAAGACGGTACATTTGCAGGCAAGGTAGAGCAATGTCCTGGTGTCATCGCATTCGGCGATACACTGCTCGATTGTCAGTCTAATCTTCGTGCGACTCTGGAAGGATGGATTGTGCTTGGCCTGAGGCTTGGCCACAGTTTACCACGGATAGACGGGATCGATCTGAATGGGGATGGGTACCGCCGCCCGGCCGAACCGGCGAAAAGGAAAAAGGCGGTTCGACACTAGACACCGTTTGATCGGTGGAAACATCTTCTTCGATCGGATTCCCGGCGACAATTCCCAATTCAGGGGCACGATCACACTTCAATTGAGTCTTTCCAAGTTCTAAGAGAGCTGTTCCAATCAAAAATCGGGTATGTGGAAGCCCTGCAAAAGACGCCAGTTCATCGTTAGGCTCAGGAAGTTGAAATTCGTCGGTCCATACTCCGGGGGCAAACATATGTTCATGGTTTTTGAAGGGCATAGGCTGGCAATCCCTTCGAACAAAGAATTCTCAGTACCTCAGCTCAAGTTCATGATAAAAGAAGTTGAGAGAATTACCGGAAGGTTGGTGGGGCCGGAAGAATGGGATTCCCTTTGAACCTGTCCGGCATACTACCCTGACATCTGCAAGCCCATCGATCCTGAGGACATGCAGGAGCGCGTGGCCCTGGATTTGTGGTACATAGACACCTGGTCGATATGGCTGGATCTGAAGATACTCCTCAAGACCATTCCCGCAGTGCTGTCGGGCAGAGGAGCGTCTTAGGAGTAGGTAGAGGAAGAGGGAAAGGTGTAGAAGCAGGTAAAGGAATAGGTGGAGGTAAAGAGGATAGAAAGTGTACAAGTCGTTCAAAGAGATGCCGGTGTGGCAAGAAGCGATGTCGGTCGCTGAAGAAATCTTCCGGCTGAGCGAAAGCTTTCCAAAGAAAGAGGACTATGGACTGACATCTCAGTTGAGGCGAGCTGCTTTGAGTATCTCTGCCAACATAGCCGAGGCTTATGGTCGCGAACATACATCGGACAAGATAAACTTCTATTACTATTCAAGAGGCTCTGTGACAGAGACTCAGAACCACGTTGAATATGCGAAGCGAGTAGGCTATGTCGCAACCGGCGCCGCTGAAGTGGTCGACAGCAAGTTGCAGAGCATTTACGCGGACCTGAACAAGATCATCGCTTCGTTGAGGTAGCTCTTCTTAACCTTCACCTCAACCTAAACCTAATCCTCAGCCTTAGTCCGGGCTTTTACCTCTGAGTCAAAGATAGGAGGCAAAGATGATAGTCGTTCGTACACCGTTCAGGCTCCCGCTGGGCGGAGGGGGCACTGATCTGCCGTCGTACTATTCGAAGTATGGCGGATTCCTCATCACTGCTGCCATAAACAAGTATATGTTCATCAATCTGAATGTGCCTGCCATCGTCGACAAGATCAGGATTAGCTACTCGAAAACTGAGACCGTCAAAGTGACGGAGATCAGCCGAATTCAACACGACATCGTCAGAGAAGCGTTGAAGTATTTGAATATCGATCACCCCCTGGAGATCAGCTCGATGGCCGACCTGTCGGCAGGTACGGGGATGGGCTCCTCCAGCTCGTACACCGTAGGACTCCTCCGGGCCCTCAACGCCATGATGCACAGACAAATCCAGGTGAAGGACCTGGCGGAGGAAGCGTGCAAGGTCGAAATCGATTTGATCGGCAAGCCCATCGGCAAGCAGGACCAGTACGCCGCGGCATTCGGAGGAATCATTCAGCTGGAGATCGACCAGGAGGGAAATGTCAAGGTGACTCCTCTCAACCTGGACCATGAAATCATATACGAGTTGGAAAACAGGCTGCTGATGTTTTATACGGACATGGAGAGAGACGCGAATGAGATTCTGGGCGAGCAGAGCAGAAAGTTGAGAGAGGGGGGGATGAGGAGACGAGGGGACTGGGAGACGAAGGGAAACGGGGACTTTGGCACACTAGGATAGGGTGATGGTGGGACAGGGGGAAAAGGGGAGGTGGAGACTGGGAGACTTGGAGAGTGGGTGACGGGGCGAAATGGAGATGAGCTGGCTAAGAGAGTGAGGGAAACCGGATCCGAGGGAAATAGAGAGCAGGCCTGGGGAGAGGACCCGGGGAATGGGCAACACACAGAGGCTGCGACGGTGACGAGGCAGCTGACGGCGGTGGAGGCGATGCACAGGATAAAGGAGATTGGGTACGAGTCTAAGGATGCGCTGACCCGGGGCGACGTATGCGGCTTCGGAAGACTGCTTCACGAACACTGGCTTACGAAAAAGCAGGTTTCGAACAAGATAAGCAATGCGAAAATAGACAACTGGTACGACCTCGCGCTGGCGAACGGGGCGCTGGGAGGAAAGGTAATGGGCGCGGGCGGAGGCGGGTTCATGCTCTTCTGCGTCGGAGAAGGCCGCAGGAAGCACCTTCGCAAGACACTCGAATCAGCCGGATTGAAGTATATGGATTTCAGGTTCGACTGGGAAGGAAGCAAAACCTTAGTGGACATCTGAGGGGACTATGGGACTTGGTGACGTTGGGACTGGGGGACGGGAGACTGAGGGACGAGGGATTGGGGGACGCCAGACTGTGGGACAATGGGATTGGGCGAAGGCGAGGAAACGAAATGGGTGGAGTGAACAGGTAGAGACATGAAGATAAGAAAACATCAGGAGCTTGAAGTCTACCAGGAGGCGTTCAGCGCCGCGATGGAGATTTTTGAAACATCAAAGAAATTTCCCAAGGATGAGAAATATTCACTGACTGATCGGATCAGAAGGTCCTCAAGATCGGTTTGGCGTGTGACCACGGCTACCTCCAGAAGGACAAGCAAGGTTATCTCCGCGGCGCGTACGGCGAAGTCGGCAAAATGCTGAACAGTATGATCAATCAACCCGAAAAGTTTTGTCACTGACCTCTAAATACTACATACTTCCTACTACCTACTGATGTCTGCCACTGTCCTCATAACCGGTGTTGCCGGCTTCATCGGCTCCAACCTTGCCGAGCGGCTGGTTCAAGAGGGTTACAGGGTAATCGGAATAGATAACCTGTCCTACGGTGTTATCGCGCAGGTTCCGGGTGGTGTGGAATTTCGCCGGCTCGACATTCGGGACAAATCCATTTTTCCGTTATTCCAGGATTCCGACTACGTCTTTCACCTGGCGGCCAAGAATTGTATAAACGACTGCCAGCTCGATCCCGTAGAAACGGCGGACATCAACGTCAGGGGAACTGTGAATGTGTTCGAGGCCGCGAGACGCGCCGGTGTGAAGAAGGTGATATATGCCGAGTCGTCCGCGATGTACGAAGGAAGTCTCGTCTTTCCCACTCCGGAAAGCGAAGTGAGCCCGGAAAGCTTCTACGCGATCAGCAAGTTCGCGTCGATGCAATTCGCGGAAGGGTACGGCAGGTTTTTCGGCCTGAAGACGACTGCACTCAGGTACTTCTGCGTTTACGGTCCCCGGCAGGACTATCGCCGGACGATACCCCCGCTCTTCAGCGCGTTCATAATAAAGCTGCTCAAGGGAGAACAACCGGTTATCTACGGAACCGGGGAGAAGAGGCGTGACTTTATTCATGTCGACGACGTCAACGACTTCCATGAGATTTGCATCACCGACGAGCGCACGACCGGAAGAGTGTTCAACCTGGGATCGGGTATCAACTACTCGGTGAACGAGATCTATTCCACGATAGCTTCTCTTCTCGGTTCCGCCGTGAAGCCGGAGCACAGGCCGGATCTCCCCGGAGAAGCACTCGCGAACCTCGCGGACATAACCCTTGCCAGATCAATCGGTTGGTCTCCCAGGGTCGGTCTTGAGGAGGGGCTAAGGACATCGATCGAATTCATCAAGGATGAAATGTCCAGAGGAGAAATATCTTGAGCAGTCAAAGTGTGTTTTATGGGATGAGAGCGAGCGACCCATCATGCATCTCGACTTTTGAATCCTGCTTCTGACCAATCCGGCTTGTTTTCCGCGATATGCAGTTGTACATTATTGCTGTACAACAAGAAGGATGAAGAAGATGTCCATAAATGTAACCTATAGTCGGGCGAGAGCGAATCTGGCAAAGCTGTTAGACGAAGTTTCTTCGAACAACGAAGTCGTAATAGTCAGTCGAAAGAAGGCGGAAAACGTCGCCCTTATTTCAGAAAGTGAACTGTCGAGTCTCCTGGAGACAGTCCATCTTTTGCGTTCACCCAAGAACGCGCAGCGACTGCTGGCCGCTCTTTTGAGGGTCCACACGAAAAAGGGAAAGCCGCAAACACTCGCGGAACTAAAAAAAGAATTCGGGCTTGCAGAATAAACAGTCAGGAAAACGTGAGAGTGTTTTCCAGCCAGAGTTTAGGGAAGACTTAGCGTATTGGGTTAGGACAGATAGAAGAATCGCCGCTAAAGTTCTGAATATGGTCGAAGAGATACTGAAAACGCCCTTTGAAGGAATGGGCAAGCCAGAGCCATTACGCTATTTGGGGCCCGGCGTGTGGTCCAGAAGGCTGACCCTGGAGCACAGGATCGGGTATGTTGTCGGCGACGAAAGGATAGACTTCGTCCAGTGCAGATACCATTATTAGGGCCACCTGCTTTTCCCCTTCACCTTTTTCCTTTCTGCTTTCTCCTCCTTTCAAGATGAAGGCTCTGATCCTTGCCGCCGGAAAAGGCGAACGTCTCAAAGGCACGGTCGACGACATCCCCAAGCCGATGATCGAATACCGCGGCAAGCCGGTGCTTCAGCATAACGTCGAGCTCTGCAGACGGTTTGGAATACGGGAGCTGTTCATCAACACTCATCATCTTCCTGACGTCATGAAGAATCACTTCGGGGACGGTGGACATTTCGGAGTGAAGATCAGTTATTCTTTCGAAGAGACCCTTTTAGGAACAGCGGGGGCTCTCAACAATTTCAGGGAGCAGCTTTCTGACGGACCGTTCTTCGTCCTCTACGGGGATAACTACTCGGATTTTGACCTTGGCTCCTTAGTGAAAGAATTTCAGAGACATGACTGTATCGGAGTGATTGGCTTTCATTACAGGAAGGACGTCTCGCAGAGCGGAGTAGGTGAGTTCGCGGCTGATGGGAGAATTATCCGGTTTATCGAGAAACCCGGCCCCGGGCTGACCGACAGCCATTGGGTTAATGCCGGAGTGTACTGCTTGAGCCCTGCAATATTCAGGTTTATCCCGGCAGGGAACTCGGATTTTGGAAAGGATGTGTTTCCCCACCTCCTGAAGGACGGCGTTCCGATTTACAGTGTGTGTTCCGACGAGCAGGTGAAGGCGTTTGATACTCCCGATTTACTACGGGACACATTGAGTGAGGCAGATGATTCTCGCGGGTAAGAGGGTGATGATCACCGGTGCAGGCCGCGGAATAGGGCGAGTAATTGCGGTGAAGTGCGCCTCAGAGGGAGCGAAAGTTGTCCTCCTGGCAAGAACGGGATCAGAATTGGCCAAGACGAGTGAGCTGATCTCCGGTACCGGCGGAAAGTCCTGTCCCGTTGTCTGCGACATATCTTCGATGCAAGATGTAGCCCACGCCGTATCGGTTGCCAGAGAGAAATACGGGCAGATAGATGTCCTTGTGAACAACGCCGGCGTTCAACCTCCGATCGGTCCGTTTGCAGCCGCTGATATAGATGAGTGGAAGTCAAACGTCGCTATAAACCTTTTCGGCACCGCGCATGTCACCAGCGCCGTTCTACCGGAAATGATTTCGAGGAAGAAAGGGAAAATAGTAAACCTCTCCGGCGGCGGCTCCACGTCTCCAAGACCCAATTTCTCCGCTTACGCGGTTTCAAAGACGGCTATTGTCCGCTTCACAGAAACCCTCGCGATGGAACTCCGGCAATACAACATAGACGTGAATGCCGTTTCTCCGGGTGCGATAAATACGAAGATGCTTGACGAATTGCTCGAGGCCGGGCCTCTTGCCGGCGAGGAAGTCGGTGACGCGGAAAAGCGAAAGGAAACCGGCGGCGACGACCCTGAACTGGCGGCGGGACTCGTTTGCTTTCTGGCCTCCGGCGACTCCGACGGTATATCCGGAAAGCTCATAAGCGCCCGGTGGGATCCGTGGCGCGAAGAGTCCTTCAGAATGAGATTGAAGAGCGACAAGGACTTCGCGACTCTTCGGAGGATCGATGACAAATCTTATGAGAAGCGTAAAGCCATAAGCGATAAGTGATAAGCTTGAAGGGGCAAGCGTGAAGAGACGGGCGTGAAGTTGGAACCTGGCACAGTTGTTCTTTTGCCGAACGCTAATCGCTGAACGCTGACATCTATGAAAGTTGTCATAATTGGCTGTGGACTTATCGGGAGAAAACGGGCGTTGGCGCTTGGTGGTGAAGACCGCTTGACCGCCTGCTGTGACACCAATGAGGGTACCGCAAACCTGTTCGCCGACGAGTTTAAGTGCGCGTGCTACACCGATTATCAAGGAGTCCTCTCCGAAGTACAATCCGATTCCGTCGTCATCTCCGTCGTCAACAGATTCGCGGCCGGAATTGCAATCGACGCGCTGAGGTCCGGGAGACACGTTCTCGCGGAGAAGCCGCTCGGTAGGAACTACAACGAGGCAAAGGAGATTCTGAGAGTTTTCGATGAAGTCAGAGAAGCACAGAGAAATATTCCAGTGCTAAAGACCGGATTCAACCACAGATTCCACCCCGCTATCAGGAAGGCTAAAGAGCTAGCGGACACCGGTGCAATAGGCAGACTGTTGAACATACGCGCAGCGTACGGGCACGGAGGCAGGCCCGGCATGGAAAAGGAATGGCGTGCCTCGAAAGATCTCTGCGGCGGAGGTGAACTCCTAGACCAGGGAGTCCATATCATCGATCTCGTCAGATGGTTCGGCGGAGAGATCAGGGAGCTGACGGGGAATATCGAAACGAAGTTCTGGAATATGGAGGTTGAAGACAACGCGTACGTCATCGCGAAGACCGAGACGGGAGTGACTGCTTCCTTCCATGTAAGCTGGACTAATTGGAAAAACATATTCTCATTCGAGCTTTTCGGAACGGACGGCTACCTGACGGTAACCGGGCTCGGTGGAAGTTACGGAAAAGAAGGTCTGGAATACGGGGTGCGAAACACTGCCGGGGGACCGCCGAAGATCGGAGTATTCGAGTTTTCCGGGGAGGATACCAGTTGGACAGAAGAATGGGCGGAATTCAAGTCCGCTGTCACAGAACGAAGGAAGCCTCTCGGAAACGGATACGACGGAATGAAAGCGAACGAGGTTATCGAGGCGATTTACAGGTCAAGTGCGGAAGGGAAGATGGTCCGGTTATGAAGGACACGGGGACTGTGGAACGAGGGGACTTGGTGACTATGAGATTGAAGGAGATGCATGAGCCCTCCGGATGCAAACCCGCGATCGATGGAAGGTAGGTTGAAAAAAAGAATTGGCATACTTACCGGAGGAGGCGACGTTGCCCCGCTCAACGCCGTGATCCATTCGGCGTTTGAGCATGGAAAGCCGTGCGGAATAGAGGTTGTCGGAATCGCGAGGGGGTGGCTCGGATTGCTGGAAAGGCACGCCGTTGATCTCCGGATGCTGACACTCGATCCCCGCATCGGAGGAACGGTACTCAGATCCTCGCGAATAAACCTCGCCGCTGTCGTGGACGCTCATTCGAAGGCCGAGGCAAGCCTCCGGGCTATCAAACTCGACGGCCTGATAATCATCGGAGGCGACGACACGCTGTCGAACGCCTTCCATCTTAAGGATATCCCACAGGTATTGATCTCCAAGACAATAGACAATGACGTAGGAGTGAACGAACCCGGCAGGATAGTCAATTATTTTACGCTGGGGTACCCGACGGCGGCCGAGAAGATTTCCTCGTTCGTCAGCCTGAAAGATGGGCTGAGGACCACGGCCTACTCTCACGAGAGAATACTCGTCGTTGAATCCATGGGTATGCACGCCGGCTGGCTGGCATTGGCGTCCGCGATGGGACATCCGGATTTTATCATTATCCCCGAGTTCCCTCTCGACTATGAGATGTTCAAAGAGCTGGTCATCGAGCGCTACCGGAAAGAGAGGAATGTCGTGATAGTGGTATCGGAGGGCGCAAGCTGGAAGGACAAAGGGTACATATCCGCGGACGAGAGCGACGGGGATGAATTCGGTCATCCGAAATTCAAAGGCGCTGCCGAGGCACTGACCGCCAGGCTCAAGGCCGACCTGAAGCAATACTTCGATAGCAGAAATGTGAACGCGGTGAATCCGTCTTACCTGTACAGGTCGGGCAGGCCGAACGAGCTGGATTACAGCTCGGCAGTTCTCCTGGGGAAGGAGGCCGTGAAGCTTTTCATGAACGGAATGAGCGAGCCGAATTTTCTGACGCTCAGAAGCACCGGACACGGGTTCGAAACGGAATGCGTGCCTCTGAAGACTTTGCGGGGAATCCAAGAGTTCCACCGCTTTGTAGACAACAGGTACTATGACGCGGAGACATTTCAGGTCACGCCAGAGGGTAAGGATTATCTGAAAAGGATAATCCCGGAAATGAGTGACGCGGATTACGGCTGGCAATGAAGGAGCGGCCGGCATGCGCCGCCGGATTGAGCCTACAGGGAATTCGTCCCGGGAAAAGAGGGAGTGGGAATGAGCTTTTCGCAGACATTCGTCGATGAATCAAAGGCTGTATTGAACGGGTTAAACAGCTCCGAAGTAGAGAAAATAGCGGAGACGCTTTCTTCCGTCCGGGAGAACGGAGGACGGCTTTTCGTAATCGGGTCCGGCGGAGGCGCAGGCCATGCGTCCCATGCCGTCTGCGACTTCAGGAAGCTGTGCGACATTGAAGCCTACGCTCCCTATGACAACGTTTCGGAGCTGACTGCCAGGGTTAACGACGAAGGCTGGGACGTCTCTATTTTAAACTGGCTGAAGTCAAGCAGGCTGAGTCCGAAGGACTGCCTGTTCGTTTTCTCGGTCGGCGGGGGCAACGAGGAGAAGAACATCAGCCCCAACATAGTAGCAGCTTTGAAGCTTGCCAGGGAAATAGGAGCGAGGATTGTCGGTGTTGTCGGCAAGGACGGCGGCTATACGAAGAGAGTCGGGGATGCGGTGGTAGTGATCCCGACGGTCAACCCGGCGCACATAACGCCGCTAACGGAAGGCTTCCAGGCCGTCGTATGGCACATGCTTGTGTCACATCCGAAGCTTCAGATCAATCCGACAAAGTGGGAATCTACCAAATAGACCGGATGCACATAATAAGCGCTGGATGTAGTTAACTATCATTCTTTTCGGGACTTTCCCGGAAAGAGAAAGGAAGGGCACAATGCGGGAACTGAAGGTCAAGATATTCGCCGACGGGGCGGACAAAGCCGGCATGATGGAGATGGCGGCTGACCCGATGATATCCGGCTTCACAACGAACCCGACTCTCATGAAGAAGGCGGGGATCAAAGACTATAAAGCCTTTGCGAAGGAGATATTGTCCGAGATCAGGGACAAACCGATTTCATTTGAAGTATTTTCCGACAACTTCGAGGAGATGGAAGGACAGGCGCTCGAAATAGCGTCGTGGGCGGACAACGTCTACGTGAAAATACCGGTGACTAACACCAAGGGGAATCCGAGCACAAGGAGAGTGGAATCTCTCTCCAGACAAGGAGTCAAGATTAACGTAACGGCAATGATGACGCTAGGGCAGGTCAGGGAAGCTGTCCCCGCTCTGCTGAACGGGCCCGGCGGCTATGTCTCCGTATTTGCCGGCAGGATCGCCGATACAGGACGGGACCCTGTCCCGGTGATGCGCGAAATCGTTGAGTATCTCAAACCGTATCCGTCAATAGAATTGATTTGGGCGAGCCCGAGGGAAGTATTGAATATCATTCAGGCGGACGAGATCGGGTGCCATATCATCACCGTCACTAACGACCTCATAAAGAAGATGTCATTATTCGACAAGAATCTATACGAGTATTCTCTCGACACGGTAAAGATGTTTTACAATGACGCCAGGTCCGCAGGATACAGCCTCAAGCTTGAGAAACAAACTGTAATGAAATAAACACGAGATCAACGCGAGCGGTTACGGGAGCCCTGTCGAGAGACGGGGCTTTCTTTTAGGTGAGCACAACAGTCGGGATCTGTCGATAGTGAGAAGGGAGGATTGAACCAATAGAGAGGCTTATGACAAAACCGGTAAAGCTGTTGTTGTCTGCCATGCTAATGCTTGCAGCTTCATCTGTTGCATTCGCGCAGCACAACTACTCTATTCCCGTGGACAGTTGGACTTACAGCGCGATCCGGGACCTTCAGACCGGTGGCTATCTGCTCGATCTCAGCCCCGGATTCAAGCCATACCGCCGATTGGAAGTGGCGCAGGCGCTTCAAGACCTCCGTGAAAAGGCGGACACTTCAAAGATGACTCAAACGGACAAATGGCTGCTGGAAAAACTCGACCGCGAGTTCTCATACGAAATCAGGCTTCTGGCCGCGGAGAAAGCCAATCCGGACACTTCGCTTACCGGTGCCAGGTTTTCGGAAGAAGACTTCTTGAATCTGGCCAGAGGCTATTACGGAACGTTCAAATTCTCAGACAACGTTGAATTCCGCCCGACTCTTCGCACCGGATTCGGCTTCGACTTCGGAAATCATTTCTCCATGTACACTGATGCTACCATAGACCAGACCCTGAAGGACGATACTCTTTATACAGGCTCTAGCAAGTTCGGCCTCGACGCTCTCCATCAGCAGGCGTATGTTCAGTATTCCGACAGGTATCTCGATATCACGTTCGGCCGCGACTACCTGTCGTGGGGGTATGGCGACAACGGATCTCCGCTCGTCTCTACGACAGCAGGAGCATTTGATATGATTTCACTCCTGGTGAAGACTCACCTGGTAAAATTCAATTGGTTCGTGGCGCAGCTGAACCCGATGCCTGAGTTTACCCCCGATACCAATAGCTACATGCCTTTTCAGACTATCGGCGTCCCTGATCCGATGTGCAACAGATACTTCACAGGCTCCCGGTTCGAATTCAATTTCGGAGAGAAGGTCTTCCTGGGTCTTTACCAGGCGGCAGTTTTCGGCGGACCCTACGCGTCCATCAATTTTGAGAACATCAACCCAATGCGCCTCAACTATGAGACTGCGGCAAATAACCATATGGAAATTTCCAACAACTTCCTCGGTGCGGATGTAAGCGTCTTCTGGCCCAGGGGGTTAAATATCTACGGTCAGCTGATGATCGACGACTGGCAGGTTGATCACAAAACCAAGGGAGACCTGAAACCGAACCTGTATGCTATTCAGTCGGGCGTACGCACGACGGACGTTCTCCGGAGTTTCCGGATCAGCGGAACCGACGTCGCTCTTCAGTACACGATGGCCGGCAATCGCGTCTACGATGAATACAACTGGTCGAGCTATCAGAAACTCCTCCTCCGGAATTATCCAATTGCAGATCCTTACGGCGATGACTTCTGGAATCTCGACCTGTCCCTGTCCCAGTGGCTCTCGTACGAGTGGAAAGTAACACTCGAGTTAATGCATCTCGAGCACGGAAGCAGCGACATCTACAGCTTCTACACGATGCCCTGGCTGACAGACCCCGGCGTAACGGTAGAAACAGGATACCACGAGCCATTTCCTTTTGGGGTGATTCGCGAGACAAACCTGCTCAGGCTGGATGCTTTGTACCAGCCCGCGACTTACTACTACGGGTCCGCGACTCTAATCTACACTCACGACCGAAACGCCGGCTATGTCTCCGGCCTCAACAGGTCGGAGCTGTCTTTTATGCTGACCTTCTACTATGATTTTTCGGATTCGTTCTTGTTCCAATAGTGGCGCCTTATCGCTCTGACACTCCGGTCCTGGTATCTTACCCGAACCGATCTCCGGCTTCGAACCTTCCGATCTTCAGAATTTCATAACTTCCTCCAAGCTCCTGCCTGCGCAAAATCCCCGCCTCATAGAACTAGCTCTTCGTATCCTCAACCTTAACCTCCACCTAAACCTCTTGCTTAACCTTCACCTGAACCTTAACCTAAAATTGAATCTCAACCTTACCCTCTTCCACGGGCCCTGTCCTTCTGACCGCTGACTTCTGACCCCTCACGTCCGTTCAGGGCAAGCCTCTGAACGCTGACCCGTGATCATCGTGCATCCTGGACCGGTGTCGGGCGCGCCGCCGCAGAGAACACCAGGGTTTGAAATCCTTTGAGGTATTCCG
>JBJKQU010000184.1:0-45220 GCA_046705025.1 Candidatus Kryptoniota bacterium
GACTGCTTCTGTGCAGTGTCCTTGGACGAAGCATCCTCAATCTGTCCGGAGAAGATCTCGATCTGGTCTCCGCTTATCCCTTCAGTGTCTCCATTCGCTGCATACTTCCTGCATGTTGGAAGCAGCATGTTGGAATTCTGAAGCGTCGAGTCCAGTTTTTCCATTCTGTGATTCCTCCTTTTAGCTTTTTTGGACAATGTTCCATTTCCCAGTTTATGATTGAAATCGGGCAAGAGTGCATTATCGGTGTGGAATCACTGACAGGATGGTTCGGGATGTGGTTGGAATCTGTAATTCCCCTCTTTTTCAGCAGGTTTGACATGGTCGAACTCGCCGCCTTGGTAAGTCCAGGTAAGCGATTGGTAAGAGCGGATAAGCCTTTGGTGACTCCGAGTGAGGCTTTGGTGAGGGCGGGTGAGTGGCTGGATGGTCCGGGTGAGCCTCTGGAAAGGATAGGTAAATCGTTGACGAAGGCAGATGAACAACCAAGGGGGGCAGGCGGACCGTCAGTCAGCCCAAGCAGGCCATCCATACGTTCAGTTAATCCATGGGTAAGTGCAGTCGGCGCAACGGCAAGTGATGAAAATTCGTTGCCGATTAGGAGTGGTGCTCCGTGAACATCAGACACCGTTCGACGAGTGCAGGAAAAACCTTCGGGTGAGGGGCACATTGGCCTTTGAGTAGAATTTTGGGATTTCAGTGAGGTCTTCGACAGTCGCCGAGTTGCATGGATACCAAGGCTGGTCGGCAATTGGAATTGCGCTACCGGAGCCGGATCGATTCTGGATGGGAATGACTTCAGGCTTTCTTCAGCACTCATTCGCCTTGCACACCCGCATTTTGCCCGATTCCGCTTCGCCGAAGGCAACTTAGCAACTGTACCATGTAATGTCAAGAAGGAATTGAAAAGAGAGGATTGTCCTTCATGGGCCTCGGTCGTGACTACGCGGTTCGGACCCGCAGACCGAAAATGAGCAATGTTTTTCGGTTGAAGAGACGGCTTTCGTTCGATTTGGGTATTGCTCCCCGTATCACAATTTGGCGGTTCTAATCGCAAAACGTTATGACGGCTGTCATAAAAAGCCTGCCGCGCCGATCTCACCCCGTATTGCTCCTTTGGGGTACCTTTGCTAGGTTTAGTTAACGTTTAGCAAAGGGGTGTGAGATGAAGATTGCGGTGCTCGTTTTGTTTATGTATGCGGCAAGCGCATCGGCTCAGTGGTCCGATAGACTCCATGCAGTCACGTCGGGCAACTTCGACGACATCAACCCGCAGATGGACCACGCGGGGATGGCGGCCGGCATTATCGGCGGCTTCTACGGCTCTTCGCTTAAGGCAGAGTGGCTCGTGTTCGAGAGATGGAGCGGCGGTTCGGATGCAATCGCTGCGGTGAAATTTTCCGGATCATCGCTGGAATGGGACTCGACTGTTTCGATCATTTCACCCGCAGTGCCCGGGGCCGTTCAGAAATATCCGGATGTTTGTACCGCCGGGAGCGGGAGATCTCTCGCGGCCTGGCAGGTGCGGTCGGACGGCGCATGGAATATAGAGTACAGCACGGGGAGCATAGACAGCAGTGAATGGTCTGTTCCGGCAGCACTGACGAACGATAGCGTGAGCAATATTGACGTCGAAGTGCGGCCGCTTTCCGATTCCAGCTTTGTCCTCATCTGGAGAAGGGGCAGTTCCATCCTTTACTCCGTCTATAAATCCGGCAGCGTCTCACAAATCGACTCGCTTGTCGCCACGAACACTGACAGTACCGATTACGATTTCGCTGGCGGTTCTTTTGTCTGGACCGAGATGGGCAGTTCCGGCAACAGGTTCTGCCTGATGAGCAAGGTCGGGGGCTTGGCTCCTCTCTCTTTGTCACCTCCGGACACCATCTCAACCGATGGAGACATGAGCGATCCACTCTTCGTGAGTTATGGAGGCCCCCTTGAGAGCTCGTTCACATTTGATCTTCGGGAAAACGGACGGTATACGGTCTGGCTGTCGTCATCATTGTGGTCGAGCGGTTCGGCACCCGAAGAACTCGCGGGCGACACCGGCGCCAGCTATCTGCATGCGGTACTCTACGCGCCCCCTTACGTGACGGCGGTTTCGACCAGGTTGGAAAAGGCGACTCAGCCGCTTCCTGGCAATTTTTACGCATGGGAAAAACGAACAGCACTCGATACGTCGGTCGTCTTCTACATCTACAGCTCGGGGGGCGACAGCATTCAGCAAGGCTGTAATCCGTCGATGTCTTCTGTGACTTTTTTCGTAGGCGGGAAGACTTCGCTCGGCTTTGTTGCGTGGCAAAGCGACAGGAGCGGGAGGTCTCATATCTATAGCAGGGACTTCCTTTGGACGCAGGATGCGATAGACGAACCGACCGGACCGGTCACTACTTTCCGGCTTGATCAGAATTATCCGAATCCGTTTAACCCAACAACAGCGATTAGCTATCAGCTTTCAGCGACCAGCCACGTGACACTTGCCGTTTACGATGTTCTCGGCAGGAAGGTGGCAACACTCGTCGATGAGCGACAGAGTGAGGGGAGCCACACGGTCGTCTTCGACGGTTCGAACTACGCAAGCGGAGTTTATTTCTACAGGCTGACCGCGCCCGGCGTGAACATCGTGAGGAAAATGCTGCTCGAAAAGTAACACTCTGCGTACGGCACGTCTGCGTGTGAATGTTGAATTTCTTACAGGGGTACGGTAACTTTTCTGCAACAAAAAACAGAATGGGCATTAGTCGTGTCCGGAATCAAAAATCATGACGGCCACATGAGCGGGCAATGCAGATCGATCAATTATCCGCTCACAATCGTCAAATTACACTGAGAGGTCATTATGCCAACCGAGACTGTTCTTGAAAGATTTCTTCGCTACGTCGCAATCGACACACAATCCAGGGAAGACTCCGATACTTATCCGAGTACATCGAAGCAGCTCGACCTGCTTAATCTCCTTGCCAAAGAACTTGAACAGCTGGGAGTTAAACAGGTTGACGTCGACAAGTACGGGTACGTGATGGCGACAATTCCTTCCAACGTTAAAGCCCGGGTGCCAGTCGTCGGATTGATCGCGCATGTCGATACTTCGCCGGAGGTTACCGGCGCGAATGTGAAGCCGCAGGTTATCAAGGAATACAAAGGCGGGGACATCGTGTTGCCGGGCGATCCGAACGTGGTCATCAAGGAATCGGAGAACTCATCACTCAAGTTGGCGCTTGGAAAGACGATTGTGACGACCGACGGGACGACGCTGCTCGGTGCGGACGACAAAGCCGGTGTCGCCGCGGTGATGAACGTCGTCCAGGAATTGATGAATGATACTACCATTCCGCACGGTGAAGTGAAGATCGGGTTCACGCCCGACGAGGAAGTCGGAGCTGGCACGAAGTATTTCGATATAAAAAGATTCGGAGCCGAGTTCGCCTATACCGTCGACGGCGATACGCCCGGTGAGCTCAACAAGGAGACGTTCAGCGCGAATTCCTGCCTGATAACGGTGGAAGGCCGCGACATTCACCCCGGCACAGCAAAGAACGTCATGGTGAACTCCGTCCGCGTCATCTCGGAAATCATCGCGCGTCTGCCGAAGAATATTGCGCCGGAGACCACGGACGGATACGAGCCCTACATACATCCTTACGTTCTCGAAGGCGGTGTGGGAAAATCTACAGTGAAGATTCTCTTCCGCGATTTCAAGACTGAAGGACTCGACAAGCTGAAGAAGATAGTCGAGGGAGTCGTTGCGGATGTGCAGGCGATCTTCCCGAAAGCGAAGATAGACATAAAGGTCACCGAGCAGTACCGGAATATGCGTGAAGGAGTTGAGAAGGATACTCGCGTTGCGGATTATCTCCTTGAAGGCGCGAAGCGGGCCGGACTGAATGCCGAGTGGAAACCGATTCGCGGCGGCACGGACGGCTCCAAACTCACCGAAGCGGGACTGCCTACTCCGAACGTGTTTACCGGCGGCGCGAACTTCCACGGCCGGATGGAATGGGTGAACGTCTGGGGAATGGAAAAGGCAGTCGAGACTGTGCTGAACGCGCTTCAGATATGGGTGGAGAAAAGCAAATAGGTAGTAAGGAGTAAAAAGTAAGTAGAAAAGAAAAAGGTAAAGGGATAAAGGTCAAGGCCAAGAGGTGAAGGTTAAGGGCGGATGGCGAAAGGGAATAGTGGAATTATGGAATCATGTCGGAAGGGGCACTTTGTGGAAAGGATGGATTGTTGAAGTGGTATATTGTAACGATTCTGATCCTTGAAAGACAACAGCAATATGAATAGTGTGATATCCGAGAAGATTGAAGAATTGAGGCAGCTCTGCCGCCTGTATAGCGTCAGGACAATGTATGTGTTCGGCTCAGCCGCTTCCGGCGACTTTGACTCTGCAAGCGATATAGACCTGTTGATTTCATTCGAAGACATACCGATCGATGAGTACAGCGACAACTACTTTGAGTTGCATTATCGGCTGCAGGAGTTATTCAAAAGGCGAGTTGATTTGTTGACGAACAGATCGCTATCTAATCCGTATTTCATAAAAGAAGTTGAGCAAACCAGGCAGCTTATCTATGCGGCTTGAAATTCAAAAACTCCTTTTCGATATCAAGACTTCCATCAATTCTATAAATGAATACCTGGGCGACAAGCATGACTTCAGTGAGTACTTGAACAACAAACTGCTTCGCCGGGCAGTCGAAAGAGAGCTTGAGATCATTGGAGAAGCCGCAAACAGCATACTGAAAATTGACCCGGATATAAAAATAGAAAACGCCCGTAGGATCGTCGACCTGAGAAATTGGGTCATCCATGGCTATGACAAGGTAGATGACACGATTATTTGGGGGGTAATTTCGAGAGATTTGGTCAGGCTGAAAGAGCAGGTTGAGAGTCTGCTGGGCGAGTGAGCCGCCCATACGCAGTGCATTGTCGCGGGCGCAAACAACGATACTTGTCATTTTGCCGACAGGATAATTTCGGGCATTATTGTACTCTAACCTTATCTCGGAAAAGGAAACAACATGGAAAAGTCAGAGGGACAGCCGGGGCTTCCTGAAAATGCATTCACGGAACTGAAAGAAGGAGAGGAATACCGGCCGGTGATGTCGCCGGCAAAGGTGTATCCCGAAGTAACGGTGTGGTCGGTGATGTGGGGACTGATCATGGCCGTGCTCTTCTCCGCGGCAGCGGCATACTCGGGTTTGAAAATCGGGCAGGTGTTCGAGGCCGCGATACCGATAGCGATACTTGCGGTCGGACTCACCGGACTTGCCAAGAAGCCGGGCGGGCTCGGCCAGAATGTCATTATCCAGTCCATCGGATCGGCCTCGGGGAGTGTCGTGGCAGGAGCCATATTCACAATCCCGGCGCTTTACATACTGGCGCTGCCGGCGAGTTATTTTCACATGTTTCTCTCCTCGGCGCTCGGCGGCTTCATCGGCATACTCTTCCTGATACCGTTCCGAAAGTATTTTGTCAGGGACATGCACGGCAAACTTCCATTCCCTGAAGCTACTGCGACGACAGAGATTCTCGTCACCGGCGAGAAGGGCGGTAAGGAAGCGCTGGTACTGGTGCTCAGCGGAATAATCGGCGGCGCATTCGATTTCACGTTCAGCGCGTTCGGCCTATGGTCGGAGGTCGTGACGACACGCATATTCTCGTGGGGACAGATTCTGTCCGATAAAATGAAGATCGTGTTCAGGCTTGATGTGTCGGCAATGATACTCGGGCTCGGATACATAATCGGGTTGAAGTACTCGGCGATCATTGCCGCGGGCTCGTTCCTGTCGTGGTTCGTGCTCGTCCCGCTGGTCTTCGAGATCGGCAAACATCTGACGACTCCGCTCGGGGCAGGCGTCACGACCCTGATCTCTCAAATGGGACCCGCCGACATTTTCCAGAACTACGTCAGGCAAATCGGGATAGGCGGGATCGCGATGGCGGGGATTATCGGGATTGTCCGCTCATCGAAGATCATCGGCGGTGCATTCAAGCTGGCTTACAACGAAATAGCCCATCGAAAATCCGGCGATGAGGAAAACACGATCCGGACGCAGACCGACCTGAGAATGCTCTGGATCGTCGCGCTGATTCTTCTCGCCGCGATAGCGGTCTTCGCTTTCTTTGTCATCGGAGTCGTACCTACGGTTTTTCAGGCGGTTATCGCACTGCTCGTCGTTCTGATAATCTCTTTCCTGTTTACCACGGTCGCGGCCAACGCAATCGCTATTGTCGGTACGAACCCGGTTTCGGGGATGACGCTGATGACTCTGATCCTGTCTTCGGTGGTTTTAGTGCAGATCGGGCTGACGGGGAAATCCGGTATGCTGAGCGCGATGATAATCGGCGGCGTCGTCTGTACTGCCCTGGCCGTTGCGGGGTCATTTATAACCGATCTCAAGATAGGCTACTGGCTCGGATCTACGCCGAAAAAGCAGGAGACCTGGAAATTCCTCGGCGTATTGGTATCGGCGGCAACCGTCGGCGGAGTGATACTTGTGCTGAACAAGACATACGGCTTCACCGGGGAGCAGGGACTCGTCGCACCGCAGGCTAACGCGATGGCGGCGGTTATCAAGCCGCTTATGTCTAATGCGCAAACCCCGTGGATGCTTTATATTGTGGGCGCGATTATCGCGCTTCTTCTCGCCATACTGAAGGTCCCGCCGCTTGCGTTCGCTCTTGGAATGTACATCCCGCAGGAGTTAAACACGCCTTTGCTTGTGGGAGGGGCGATAGCCTGGTTCGTTTCGACAAGAAGTAAGAATGAGAAGCTGAACAACGCGAGGCTGCACCGCGGAACCCTCATTGCTTCCGGCTTCATTGCCGGCGGCGCGCTGCTCGGCGTCTTCAATGCCTTCCTCAAGTTCATCGATATGCAGTGGCCCTTCGGCTACAGCGGCTGGTACAACGCTCACTGGGCGGAATCGACGAACGGCGAGGTGGTCGGTCTGGTTATGTTTGTTCTCCTGTGTTCTTACGCGATATGGGACTCGATGCGGGCGAAAGAGTAAGTCCGGGTGTAGCAGGAGCTGAGCTCCTGCTACACCAGTCATTCTTGAACAAAACGCCACCCTCTTTTATATTCATCACATGAAAACCGTACATCTTACCAAAAGCAACAAAGATATTGTCGTTCCCAAAATATTTTGTCTCGGCAAAAATTACGCTAAGCATGCTGCCGAGATGAAGTCGGCTGTGCCGCAGAAACCGGTAGTGTTCATGAAGCCGTCGAGCGCAATCGTGCATACCGGCGCGACGGTGAGTATTCCTTCGATGACAACGGACTTCCATCACGAAATTGAAATCTATTTTGTCATCGGAAAGGAAGGCAAGGGCATCCGCAAGGAAGACGCGCGTTCATATGTATCAGCTGTGGGCATTGGCCTCGATCTAACGCTTCGGGATGTGCAGACGGAGCTGAAGAACGCCGGGAATCCATGGCTGATTTCCAAAGGGTTCGACGGTTCCGCGCCGATCTCGAGTGCGGTCCCGGTCGACGGTGTCGATTTTGATTCGCTCGAGCTCAGTCTGACTGTTAACGGACAGCTGCGTCAGCGGGGGAGCTACCAGAACACGATCTTCAAGATAGAAGAGGTTATCGCTTTCATATCCCAGCTCTTCACACTCGAGCAGGGCGATCTGATTTTCACGGGTACGCCTGAAGGGGTCGCGAAGTTGAATTCCGGCGACAAGCTTCACGCGGAGCTTGTCGGTTATGCTTCCCTCGATGTTTCGATAGGCTGAGGATGCTCTGTTTCTCAGTCGCTATTCACGGCGGCAGTGAGCGTGGTTCAACTGCTGCCGCTTATCTTCCTGCCCGTAAGCACGCCCAACGGTCGACACGGCCCGGGGACGGCAGCTGCGTACAGATTCCTTCACGAAGACTCAAGGGGGCCGATATTTTCAGATGAAATTGATTCTACAACTTGCTGCGATTTTTCTCTTAACTTTTGTTTCATCTCGCGCGGGAACCCCGGCGGGCCATCCGAAGAAGCTGGGGAGCAGTTCATATCTCTTCCCTACGGATGCTTCGCACAGGATAACCTCCGGCTTTGCCGACTACAGGGAAACACATTTCCACGGCGGGATAGACATCTCCACGAACGGAAAAATCGGCTACCCGGTCTATGCCGCAAAATCGGGGTATGTCTACCACGTAACGGTTTCCCCGTACGGGTACGGCAAGATGATTCTGCTGAAACATGATGACTCGACATACACGTTGTACGGTCACCTGTCTCAGTTTTCGAAAGAAATACAGGAGAGAGTCGCGGCAGCTCAGAAAAGCGAGGGAAAATACAGCGTCCGTCTCCGTTTTCAGCCCGGGGAGATCGAGGTTCGCCGGGGCGAGATCATCGCGCGCACGGGAGCCACGGGAGTGGGCGCGCCCCATCTCCACTTCGAGATTCACGACAAGACCTACGCATACATGGACCCGCTCACTTTCAAATCTGTGAACGTTGCCCACTACATGAGGCCGAGGATCTTCAACGTCGCCGTCCGAGAATTCATGTCGGGGAAAGTCGAGGTCAGCCGGGTGTCGAGGTCGAGAGGCGAATACCGCGCGAGGAGGGAATTCCGGGTCGATCAGCCGTTTTACTTTATCATCCACGCGGCGGATTCGTACGGGCACGGGAGGTTCAAGAGACCCCCGAAACACATGGTCCTCAAGATCGACGGCAGGGAATTCCTGTCGCTGAATCTGACACGCATCCCCGCAAACGGTTATCTGGACATAACTTCGCTTGTCGATTTGCAGCTCTCGCGTGGGTTTAAGACCTACTATAAGCTGTGCGTCGACAGAGCCATCCCGTTTACCGTCTTCACTCCAAGCTCGCCGCTAAGCGGGCTCGTGGACTCGAGTTTCCCGGACGGGGCACACACTTATAGGATCACTGTAAGCGACGAAGACGGGAATTCGGCCACCGTGACGGGGAGATTTGTTCTGGATATTCCGAAGTCCGAAATGATTGCGAAAGGTTCTGCCGAAGATCCGTCCTTGACTATTGAGCCGTTTAAGGAACACACTTTCAGGCCGTCCTCTTCGCTGACGGTTGTGTTCACGGCAAACTGCTTCACAAAGGTTATAGATATCGCCGTCAAGCAGCTGTCTCCCTCTTCTTTCAAGATTGAACCGATGGACAAGCACACGAGGAAGAGATTCAGGGTCATATGGAAAGTCGACGATCCGAAGCTAAGGTTGTTCAGAAAGGAACGGACGCGCTGGAGTTACGTGCCGTGTACAAACGACGGGAAGGAACTCACGGCAGATGTAGGCTATTCGACGGGGGAATTCGCCCTTTTGCGCGACGATGTCCCCCCAATCATCGAGAGAGTAAGGGTATCGAGGAAAAACCCCTTCTACTGGTCCGTTGCGCCGGAAGTGTTTAACAGAGTTTTCGTATATTTTAAGGTTACAGACAGGTTGTCAGGCATAAATACGAACGACATTTTGTTGAGCGTCGGAAAAAACCATTATCTTTGCGAATACGACGTCGATAAGCGCGCGGCAATTTGTGAGGTCGACGCAAAACTCCTGCGTCGGGAGAAAAAGGTCACGGTTGTCGTTTCAGACAATGCGGGCAACGAAAGGACCGTGGTTACGAGGCCGAGATACTGAGGGCAATGAATCCGAAGGACGGAACATCCTTGCTGCTAATGCTGTCCCATCACGAGTTCGGTGTCAGTCTGGGAAGTCCGGCACGCGTCTGGTTTCAGGTGTGTCGGAAGCGGCCCACGACAGAGATCGAAGGAACCGATCAAGGTAATCTCATGAGAAAGATCAGATGAACAGAGAAATCCCCAAGGCGTATTCAGCATCCGAAGTCGAGGAGAAGTGGTACAAGTTTTGGCTGGACAACAGATTGTTCGAGGCGAAACCCAGCAAGGAGAAGAAGCCTTTCACCGTCGTCATCCCGCCTCCGAACATCACGGGCATATTGACGATGGGGCACGTTCTGAACAACTCGATCCAGGATGTCCTTGTCCGATGGAAGAGGATGAAAGGGTACGAGGCATGCTGGGTACCTGGGACCGACCACGCGGGGATAGCCACTCAGAACGTCGTCGAGAAGAGCCTGATAAAGGAGGGAACCGACCGGCACTCGTTCGGAAGAGAGAAATTTCTCGAACTCGTCTGGAAATGGCGGGAAGAGTACGGCGGCACGATAATCAAGCAGCTGAAGAAGCTTGGGGTCTCCTGCGACTGGACGCGAGAGCGGTTCACGATGGACGAGGGCCTTTCACATGCCGTGCAGGAAGTCTTCGTCCGCCTCTACGAGAAGGGCTTGGTCTACCGCGGGAAGTATATCGTCAACTGGTGTCCGAAGGACCACACGGCCATTAGCGATGACGAAGTCGAATATCAGGAGAAGAACGGCAAACTTTACTACCTCCGGTATCCTCTTGAAGAGGGAAGCGGCCACGTGGTCGTCGCGACCACCCGGCCGGAGACTATGCTGGGCGACGTGGCGGTGGCAGTCAATCCTTCCGACGAGCGCTACAAGCATATGGTCGGAAAGAACCTGATCCTTCCGCTGGTCGGCAGGAAGATGAAGGTGATCGCGGACGAATATGTCGACAAGGAATTCGGTACCGGAGCGGTCAAGATAACTCCGGCTCACGACCCGAACGATTTTATGGTAGCCGGCCGGCACGACCTGGAAAAGATAATCGTGCTCGACATATCGGCGAGAATCAACGAGAACGCGCCCGCGAAGTATCGCGGCCTCGATAGATACAAGGCGCGCAAGATGATCATAGAAGACCTCGAGGCGCTCGGGCTGGTCGAAAAGATAGAAGACTACAAGCTGAACGTCGGCGAATGCTACCGGTGTCATACAGTTATTGAGCCCTACCTTTCGGACCAGTGGTTCGTTAAGATGAAGCCTCTTGCGGAACCTGCTCTCAATGCCGTGCGCGAAGGGAAGATAAGGTTTTACCCTGAGCGCTGGGTAAAGACATATGAGCACTGGATGGAAAACATCCGGGACTGGTGCATCAGCCGGCAGCTCTGGTGGGGACACAGGATCCCCGTCTGGTACTGCAAGAACTGTAACGAGTACATAGTAAGTAGTAATGAGCCGCGAAACCCGTGCACGAAATGTGGTGGTTCGTCCTATCGCCAGGATGAAGATGTCCTCGACACGTGGTTCTCGTCGTGGCTCTGGCCGTTCTCCGTCTTCGGGTGGCCCGAAGAGACCGAGGATTTGAAGTACTTCTATCCGACGGATGCTCTCGTGACCGCACCGGACATTATCTTCTTCTGGGTCGCGAGGATGATTATGTCTGGGCTCGAGTTCCGGAGGGAAGTCCCGTTCAAGGACGTTTATTTCACCAGCGTGATCCGCGACATGCAGGGGCGTAAAATGTCGAAATCGCTGGGAAATTCGCCGGATCCGCTCGACGTGATAGGGGATTACGGCGCTGATGCTCTTCGCTTCACGATACTCTATCTCGCCCCGCTCGGTCAGGACGTCTTGTTCGAGGCCAGCAAGTGCGAGATGGGAAGGAATTTCGCGAACAAGATTTGGAACGCCGGACGGTTCCTTCTGATGAACCGCGACAAGCTGAGCGTCAACGCGGCTCCCGACAGCTCGGTCTTCGATTTCGCGGACAAGTGGATAGTCAGCCGGCTTCACCACACCATAAAGGAACTCAATGCCGCGCTGGACAACTTTCGCGTCAATGACGCCACAAAGATTATATATGATTTCATTTGGCATGATTACTGCGACTGGTACGTCGAAATGATTAAGGACAGACTTAACGAGCCGGCGAACCCTTCGGGACAGAAAGCGGAGCTGACCCGCGCCATAGTGCTCGCTAATGCAATCTCTACGTTCGAGACGGCGATCGAGATGCTTCATCCCTTCATGCCGTTCATCACGGAAGAGTTGTACAGCCTGATAGGACCGGCCCACCGGGGAAGCGTGATGGTCGCCGAGTATCCCGAATCGGAAATCCGATTCATAAACGAGAAGGTCGAGTCGGAAATGCAGCTGGTACAGGAGGTCATAACTTCCATTCGGGCGATGAGGAAGGAAGCGAACGTGCCGGTGAACGTCCAGGTGGAGGTCGTGCTGAAGCCGAAGGATGAAGAGACACTCGAGGTGATTTCTACGAACCAGTCGTACATCAGGCGGCTCGCGAAAGTCGAATCGCTGAGCGTCGGTTATGATCTCAAGAAACCCTCGACTTCTGCCAGCGCGGTCGTGCGTGGAACCGAGATCTTTGTTTCACTTGAAGGATTGATTAATGTCGAAGCCGAAAAGACCAGGCTCGAAAAGGAGATAACGCGGTTGAAAGGTTCGATCACCGGAATCGAGTCGAAACTGGGGAACGAACAATTCATAAAACGCGCTCCGTCACAGGTCATCGAGAAAGAGAAGACCAAGCTTGAATCCATGAGAATGAGCCTGGCTAAGCTCGAAGAGAATTATCTTTCTATAAAGTGAAAAGTCAAAATTCAAGAGTCAAAAGAGAGTTGCCTTTTTTGACTTTTTACTTTTGATTTTTGAATTTTACTTACGGAGTAAACATGCCATCATTTGATGTCGTCAATCGTGTCGATTTGCAGGAAGTCGACAACGCGATCAATAACACTAAGAAGGAAATAGCCACGCGTTATGACTTCCGCGGCTCGCCTGCGGAAGTGAACCTTGACAAGAAGGAAAACGTCATCCGTGTCGTCGCCGAGCATGAGATGAGGATGGATGCGGTTATGGATATGCTCATGACCCATCTGATAAGAAGAAAGGTCGATCCGAAGGTGCTGCAGCCGAAGGCTATCGAACCGACTTCGCAGGGGCATGTCAAACGGGAGATCCCCATAAAGGAGGGAATCGACACGGAAACGGCAAAGAAGATCGTCAAGGTCATAAAGGACCTGAAGCTGAAGGTACAGGCTGCAATACAAGACGAGCAGGTCCGCGTATCGGGAAAAAAGATAGACGACCTGCAGGAAGTCATAAAGATGCTGAGAGGACAGAACTTCGGAGTCCCTCTGCAGTTCATTAACATGAAAGACTAAGTGAGGAAATGACATTTACATTCACACCGGTCAAGAAGCCTGAGGGACCGATCGTTATCTCGCCATACGTTTACAACGATGAGCGCGGTTTTTTTATGGAAACATACCGCACGAACGAATTCGAAAAAGTCGGCATCAAGGAAGAATTCATTCAGGACAATCATTCTAAATCCGCCAGGGGAGTGATCCGCGGGCTTCATTTCCAGGTCGATCCCAGTGAACAATCCAAGCTCGTGAGATGCATAAGCGGCGAAATCTTCGATGTCGTGGTCGATCTGAGAAGAAAGTCGGACTCGTTCGGCAAGTGGTTCGGGGTAGTACTTTCCCAGGAGAACAAGAAATTGCTTTACATCCCGAAAGGCTTCGGTCACGGCTATTCCACGCTTTCTGAAGAGGCGGAAGTTGTCTACAAGGTTGACGAATACTATTCCAGGGAAGATGAACGCGGAATACTGTACAATGACCCGGAGCTCGCCATAGACTGGCAGGTATCTAACCCGATTGTGTCGAGCAAAGACAGGGCTCTTCCAAAATTCGACAAGAACGGGGACTATTTCTAAGCCAAATGGCAAAAGGGAAAAGGTCAAGGGCAAAAGGCAAAGACGGAGAAAGACGTCACGAGACCGATAAGGACACGGACGGCCCGAAATGCAATTCATCTTGGTCCTACCGGTTTACATGATCCCGGTTCATGATTTCATTCCCTCATTAGCCTTTAACCGTTAGCCTTTTACCCTTTTGAGATTGAGAGGAACAGCTAATGGTGTTTCAGCAATCAATCAGAGTCAGTACCGAGATTCATGGCGAGGTTCACGAGTTGACCGAGCGCGTCCAGACCATCGTGTCGGAGTCGCAGGTCGCCACAGGCATCGTCAATGTCTCGGTAATCGGAAGCACAGCGGCGGTCAGCACCATCGAGTTCGAACCCGGCCTGCGGCGGGATCTCCCGCAGCTCCTCGACCGGCTGATCCCGGCGAGCAGAAGTTATGGTCACGAACAGACTTGGCATGACGGCAACGGCCACTCGCATCTTCAGGCGACGCTGCTCGGCCCGAGCGTGACCCTGCCGATCAGCGGAAGGAGACTTGCAGTCGGGACCTGGCAACAGGTGGTCCTGGTCGAGCTTGACATCAAGCCAAGGGATCGAGAGGTCGTGGTGACCGTTTACGGAGAGTGATTCCGGATTCCTTGAATCTCCCCGGTCGTTTAGACTATATTCTTCGGAAAGGTAACAAAGGGAAAACCCGTTAAAGACTCGGGTGAAGTATAACCGTTAACCTCTGACAAGTTTTCCCCGCCGAGTCGTGCGTGAAAGCTTAACGCATGGTTCGGCTTTTTTTATACTTGGAGACCATAGACAATGCTGGCAAGGCAGACATATCTGGCAGGAGTTGTGATTTTTTTTCTCTCGGCGGTCTCGTTCGCCCAGAGTAATCAGTCTGTAACCGTTCTCTCGCAGGGTGAAAACTCGACCACTGTACAGGTCGTTCCGGATTCCATTGGCGTTGACACGCTCACGATCGGCGGTGCCAAAGGGCTTGAGCTTATTTACAGGAATGCCGCGGCTGAATTCAATAGCAAGGGAGACTACGTAAAAGAGTTCATTCCCGTGCAAGTCGGCGTTTTTTCGAGACAGATAAGCGTCCAGGTTCTGCAGACCGACTACAGGACGGTAGAGATGATGGCACCTTATCGAAGCCCGGCATACCCTTCCGGGCTGAAGCCGAACGCGGTCTCACGATTTGTCTCATTCGATTCACCGTATGATCAGCGTAAGCATCTGGTGACGATGATCCGGGTATACCCGTATTCGTACGACAGTACGTCGGGTTCTTACCGGCTCCTTTCTAAGGTTGTGTTCAAGGTGACTTCTGCAGGTAGCGGCGTTCGGACGGAGACGACCCCGGTCGACCCGCTTCTGTCGAGAACTCTCGTGAACTACAGCCAGGTTCAAAACGCGGTCCTGGCGCAGCCGCTGCGTCTTCTGAAGACGACCACGTCGAGCGTCCTGGCCCAGGGGACATGGTATAAGATGTCGATATATCGAAACGGGATATACAAGCTGACATACTCTGAGCTCAAAGCAGCGGGCGTCCCGGTAGACGGAGTGAGTGTAAACACGATCAAGATTTATAACAACGGCGGCTTACAGCTGCCGGAAGACCCTACTGCCCCGCGTCCAAGCGACTTATTGGAGAACGCGATATACGTTTACGATGCGAACGGGTCCGGCACATTCGGCCCGAACGACTATATCCTCTTCTACGGCAGGGGAACAAAAGGGTGGAGCTACGACTCGTCATCGAATACGTTCTCGCACTATATCAACGATTACTCGGACACGAACTACTACTTCATAACATGGGGCGGCCAGCAGGGGAAGCGGATGCAAACGTTGCCGAGCCTCCACGCCGCTTCATATTACCGCCCGCAGACCTTCACCTCGGGAGTGTTCCAGGACACGTCGATGTACAATCTTCTGAATTCCGGCCAGACCTGGTACGGACCTGAACTTGTGCCTGCGAGCGCGGGCGAAGGAAACTCCAGCTACCTGTATCAGAATACGCTCTATGGATTGGATCACTCTCGCAACATTACCTACCGACTCGATCTTATTTCCAGGAGTCCGACAGGGAGTTACAACTATTTCAATATCTACGAGAATGCCACCGGGACTGCATTAGCCACGGTAGTGGGTGGCACTGTCACGACCACGGGCGAATTCAGTGACCAGGGTTATTACGCCTATCCCCTTGCCGTTCAGACGCTTACGGGAACCGGCGACCTGTCCAACGACAAGAGTGCGCTCGATATCTCCTATGTCTCAACATCGTCATCGGCGCAGGCCTGGGTCAATTGGATAGAAATATTGTATCGCCGCTATTTTCAATCGGCGGGGGACGTTCTGGATTTCTACGGGCCGGATACGAGCGCGAATGTGTACTATTCAGTCAGCGCTTTTTCCAATAACAGTGTGAAAGTGTTCGATGTGACCGATTTCTCCAATGTTGCGATGATTCAGCCCGATTCAGTGAGCAACGGTACGGCATATTTCGGAACCCGAACTACATCCGGGTCGAGAAAGGAATTCTATGCTGTCGGAGATAACGGTTATCTCTCCGCGTCGAGCATCGTGAGTGTCGCTAACTCGAACCTCCACGGTGAGACTGCCGGTGCAGACATCATCATCGTCAGCGCACCTCAGTTCGTTCAACAGGCCAATGAACTTGCGAACTGGAAGGAGAGCCATGATGGGCTGAGCACCCAGGTGGTTACTACCGCGGAAATTTACAACGAGTTCGGATGCGGGATTCCGGATCCGACCGCGATAAGGAATTATCTGCAATACTCATACGATAACGATCAATTGATGCCGTCATACGTAATATTGTTCGGATCAGGCAGCTATGACTACAGGGGAATCGCAGCGCAGGACACAGAATTTGTACCTCCCTACGAATCCAAGGAGTCGCTTAACCAGGTCGATACATACTGCAGCGACGATTACTATGTCACTTTCAACGGCCCGTTGACTGAGTACCCGATCTCGATGAGCATAGGAAGACTTTCGGCGCACGATGCCACCGACGCGGACGCGGTGGTCGCAAAAATAAAAGTATACGAGACATCTACGGAATACGGGGTCTGGCGAAATCTGATAACCTTGGTCGCGGATGACGATGTCACAACCGGAATAGCGAACGACGTCGGCGACCCGAGCTTCACCAGCGATACCCAATTGCTTGAGGATTACATCCCTTCACAGTTCGATCTTCGACAGATCTATATTGCATTGTATCCGACGGTTGTATCCACTTCGGGTCGCCGCAAGCCGCAAGCCGCCGCAGCTATTGTAGACCAGATCAACCAGGGCACCCTCATGATGAATTTTGTCGGACACGGAGCGTACAATCTCTGGTCGTATGCTCACATATTTGAAGCCCCGGTTGCCGTACCGCAGCTGACAAACCTGAACAGGCTGACCCTCTTCGTCACCGCCACCTGCGATTTTGGACTCGACGACAACCCGCAGGAGGAAAGCGGGGCGGAGCTGCTTGTCAATTCTCAGAAGGGCGGGGCGATCGGCTGTCTAAGCGCCACGAGGGTCGGTTTTGAAGGCGATAATTCGCTTATCGACGATGCCTTTTTCAGCAATCTTCTCCTCTGGAATGCACAGCGGAACTCTCCCAGGGTAGGAGATGCCGTCTTCGAAACGAAGCAAGATTATTTTTCGGTCGCCGGCGTAAAGTATAACTACATCGGTGACCCGACCGTTCGTCTTGCCGTGCCGAAATATGAGGCAGTGATCGATAGCCTGAACGGGGAATCACTAACTCAGCTCCGGGAGATAAAAGCGCTGGAAAAGCTCGACATAAAAGGTACGGTGTTGCGCGCGGACGGAACAGTTTGGAACGATCTTTCGGATACGGGCATCGTTACAATTTACGATTCAGACAAGCCGGTACTGATACCTCAATGGGGACTCAGCTTTAATTTTCCCGGCTCGATCCTCTACAGGGGACAGATATCCATTCAGAACGGAGAATTCGAGGCACAGGCGGTTATCCCTAAGGACATATCTTACAGCGGCGAGCGGGGTAAGATTGAGTTGTATTTCGGAGGCGGCGGTTCAGACGGACTCGGATATACCCGAAACGTGATTGTGGGAGGGACAGACAGCACCGCGGTGAACAACCACATAGCGCCCGTGGTCAACATCTATTTCGACTCGAGGGATTTCCAGGATGGCGACGTGGTCTCGTCCAATCCGACGATGATAGTGGATATCCATACCGTAAACGGGCTCAATCTGTCCGACGCGGGAATAGGACACAGCTTGCAAGCTACATTTGACAACGGACAGTCTGTCGACCTTGGCCCTTACTACACCGGTAAGCTGAATTCATATCAGGATGGGACAGTTACTTACCCGGTAACCACCAATCTGTCGTATGGTGAGCATTCAGTGACTGTGCAGGCATTTGACGTGTTCAACAACGGGGCTCAGGCCAGTACAGATTTCGTCGTCGAGTCGGATTCGAGCCTTTCCCTGACGAACGTCTACAATTATCCCGACCCGTTCAGCAACGGTACAGCATTCACATTCGAGAGAAGCGATGCCGGCGGGGCCGGCGAACCGGTCAATGTGACGATCAAGGTATTCACGCTGAGCGGAAGGCTGATCAAGACTATCCAATCATACGGACTTACCGGCACGTTCGTGCGGATCGACTGGAACGGCCTCGATGAAGATGGAAACCGGCTTGCCATGGGAGTATACCTATATAAGGTGATAGCGACGACGGTCGACGGGCAATATACCAGTTCGGCGATCGGAAAGATGGCAGTGGTGAGGTGAAGAATGATGCTCGCTTCAGGAACTTAATTGTCGCAGAATTTGTGAACATAGTTGATGTATCAGAAGAGGAAGATCCTGTCACGTAGCAGTAGAGAGATGGCGAAGCTTGCGCTCGTCATCTATTTAGGGATTGTTGCCACATTCGAAGTTTCGCGGTTCAATCTCGCGTCTTCGGAGGCCGGCCTCTCGGTCTCTAGTCCTGCGGCGCCACGTAACGCCCTGGACATTCTAAATGGTCACCATATCTGCCCGGCACAGCTATTCGCTCAACCGGTGGCCGTCAGTCCGGGAATCTTCACCACGCGCATTCATGCACCTGACAGATTCATACTCCTCTCCCTCCGTCCCCTGGTCCTGCACTCTTTCGAGCCTGCAGGTGTCTGTGCCACTCGCGCACCTCCCCAAGCATAATTCTTCCTTGAATTAATCAGATTCGGTGTCCCGCACTCACTGCGGAGCTACGCCGCATGTCAAAACAGAATTTCATAAGGAGAATATTATGCTTAAAAGAGTGTTTCTCACAATGGCTCTATTGTACGTGACTCAAAGCGCGCCGTTGGTTCATGCGCAAAGCAGAAACGCGGCTCAAGATCCTGTCGCTGCTGAGTTTCCTTACCAGTTCTACCCGGAGAATCTTCCTGATCCAGCCCTCGCGGGTTATTTTCCCAAAACCTGGACTACGTATGCGTCAAGCGAGGGACGCAACGCCGTTTTCTCGGTACCTCAAAACGCTCCCGCTGTTCTTCGTAACGGGGTCAACTGGAAATTTGCGGGTGCCGGAGCAATTCCACTGGACGGACCTCCAGTAAACAACAGCATCATCACTACCGCCTACGGCATCGGAATGCCTGTTGGCGCCTCGGTCGTCAACGGCATCGCTTACGTCGGGAGCGACAATGGGTACACATACGCGCTTAACGCCGTGACAGGAAAACTAATCTGGGCACACTACGGCTGGAACATGAACATGAGCAATCCGTTGGTAGCCGATGGACGCGTATTTGTCTCGACCGGCAGCGCTTATTTCAACTACGCAAACACGATGCTTTATGTCAAAGGAAAAAGACCGACGCGCGGCCCCGGATTGAACTCGCTTTACGCACTCGATGCGAGAACAGGCAAGGAGATCTGGGCCTATCATTTTGCAGGTGAGGCTATGCCGACCGCGGCATACAAAAGCGGATTCCTATATATTGGCACCGGCGACGGGCATGTTTACAAAATAAACGGGAAAACCGGAAAGCCGAAATGGATATCTGACATTGTCTCGTTTGTCAGCATGTCCTCCCCAGTGCTGGACGGGAAGTATTTATTCGTCGGCGGTACCAACCCGAACTTTTTCTATGCGCTCGACAAAGCGACAGGCAGAGTGGCCTGGAAAGTCACGATACCCAGGCTTGTGGCCACAGGAATGGGAGACTGCACGCCAGCTTACAGTCACGGCATAGTGGTACAGGAAGCGACTGTCGAAACCGGTGACCCGCAAAACCCTGTCGCGAACGTCCTGCTTGCACTGAACGCCGACAACGGAAAAGTCGTTTGGCAGAAGCAATTCGCAAAAGGTCCGGTTCCGCCGGCGATGAAGACGGCAACGCCTATGATTGCCGATGGAAAAGTCTTCGAAGGAAGTCCTGTTACCGGCGACTACTATGCGTTCGATCAGAGGACCGGCCGTGAACTCTGGAAGGTGCATCTTGGCGCGCAGATCCGTGCTGGCGCGGCTCTCGCCGATGGTGTCCTCTATGTCCCATACAAATCAGGCGACATTGCAGCCATAAAGGCGTCGGATGGAACGCTTCTCAGCAACAAGCACATCGGAGGCGCTTTCGGTCCGTCGTCGCCTGTGGTTGTCGGCGGGACACTATATGTGTCGAACATCTACGGCTGGCTTCTTGCGATGCCGGTGTCCACCATTGCAGGAACATCGATGGCTTCACTCGGCACTTCCTCTAACCCGTGAGTGAAAAACAGTGTGCAAGCGGCAATCGGCTCAGCTTGTAATGGCCGAATGGGAGAATGTTGCTCTGTGCCTCCTGCGTCTCACGTGTTTCTGCTGGAACACGGGAGCGCAGGGGCACTGCGACTTTGCTATCAACCGCGAGGCTGGCGGATTATCGGAGTCGGTGAATGTCCACCAACTCGAGTGAGTCCGTCTCCCGCAGAGATTAGTTGGAAAACATAATTAATTAGGCTTAACTTAAACATCGAAGGTTCTTCTTCTCACCGGACATGAAGTCTACGCCGATGATTTTGAGTTATGGTTGCATTTGACGGCTCAAACTAGACCGAACTATTATTTAGGAATCACAAATGATAAATACGAACCCAACGAGTGAGGGGGCCGTGTCCTCCCAGCAGACGAGCAAAGCACCTTCATATCGCGGCCCTTTTGCAATCATGACAACATTGTTTTTCATGTGGGGTTTCATGACCGCGTGGAATGACATCCTTATCCCGCGATTCAAGGAAGCGTTTACGCTGAACTTCTTCCAGGCTATGCTGGTGCAATTCGCATTCTTCGGGGCCTACTTCATAGGTTCTCTTATTTACTTCGTCATCTCCATGACGGCAGGAGATCCTATAGCCAAGATAGGCTACAAGAACAGCCTGGTGATCAGTCTTCTTATCTCTGCTCTCGGTAGCGCGCTGTTCTGGCCTGCTGCCACTGCCGTTTCTTACCCGTTGTTTCTCGTTGCGCTTTTCATTGTCGGCCTCGGTTTCGCCCTCCTGCAGATAGCAGCAAACCCGTATGTGACCATACTGGGTCCGGAGCGGACTGCTTCGAGTCGGCTGAATCTTGCCCAGGGCTTCAATTCCGTCGGGACGACGCTCGGCCCGCTGATCGGCGGCTACCTGATCTTCCAGTACTTCAACCGCGCCGGGGTGAACGGCGCTGAGTCCACGAAAGTACCATATCTGGCCTTTTCGGTCGTGTTCCTGGTCCTTGCAATTGTCTTCTTCTTTATCAGGCTGCCCCGCGTCGGAGAGGGCAAGATTGAGCGCGGCGCGGGTGCACTGAAATACCCTCACGTGGTGCTTGGCATCATCGCTATCTTTATGTACGTAGGCGGTGAAGTGTCGATGGGAAGCTCCATAATAAATTTTCTCGGACAGCACAGCATAGCTAACATGAGCCCTGTCGAAGCAAGCAAGTACGTCGCGCTCTTCTGGGGCGGCATGCTGATCGGGCGTTTCATGGGGGCGGTGGAATTGAGCGAAATGAAATCGAGCAGAAAGCAGCTCTTACTCGCAGCGATACCGATTGTAGCCTTCATAGTCCTGGGTTTTCTGAGTGGATGGAGCGTGGTACGAAACTATCTCCCGCTGCTTGCGGCTTGCTGGCTGCTCTTCCAATTCGGCAAGGGCAATGCGGGCCGTTCATTGACTATCTTCATGAGCGCCATCGTCGTGCTTCTCGCGGCGACGATAGTAGCAGGCGGAGGAATTGCGATGTGGTGCGTGGTCGGCGTCGGACTGTTTACCTCCATCGGCTGGTCGAACACCTTTGCCCTCGCACTTGAAGGAACGGGGATATACAAGAGCCAGGTCTCGTCGCTGCTTGTCGCAGCAATACTCGGCGGTGCTATCCTTCCCCCGATAGAGGGGCATATCGCCGATCTGGGCGGGCTGCAGACCGCTTACATCGTACCTCTGGTTGCCTATGCATATGTCGCGTTCTACGGCCTGAAAGGACATCGGATCGGGCGCGACCGCATTTCAGAGCCGGCGTGATTTCAGGGACCGGGAACTATACAACGCGGAGGGGGTGATTTGGGAAACGCCGACAAGAGCGCAAACCGGAACAAGAGTGCCAGGCAGATCGAGATTCTCTCGCTGGTCGAGAAGAATCCCGGCGTCTATTCCATAGCAGATCTGTGTGAAATGTTCCGCGTTGAGGTCGCGACACTCAACAGGGATCTGAACGAACTCAGGAGCATGGGGTATGATGTTCACAGCTCGAAGAAACAGCTTACGCTTCTCGCTCCCTTGACAGAGGATGACTACCGCCGGCTGCTTTCGTTGTACCTGACTTCAGTCAGCGGAATAATTAGTTTCCCGAAGAACGTCTCGCTTACTGCCAAGCAGCTGCAGGACAGGACGCTCGCGGTGTTTACGTCGCTCGTTCAAGCGATCGAGAAACGGGAAAAGATCGTGCTGAGCTATGTGAAACTGCGCGACGAAGTGGCATCGGATTACAAAGTTGAGCCTTACGACATAATTCCCGGAAGCCGCGACTGGCGATTGATCGTCAGATCCGACGGCATATTCAAACAGTTCATTATCGGCAACATACGAGGAGTGGTTGATGCAGGCGAGTCATTCGAGCGGATAAGCGACTTTTCTGCAAACGACTATTACGCCGGAAGCTTCGGCTATTTCAGCGGCGGGAGTCTATTCGAAACGGAACTTGAATTCGAACCGTCTGTTGCCCCACTCGTGAAGAACCGGGTCTGGAGCGAGGACCAGGAAATTGAGGAGGATGAGGAGGGAGGGCTACTCCTGAGGATGAGGGTAAACTCAATCGAAGAACTCGGCAACTGGGTGCTGACATGGGGAGGGAATGTCTTCGTGAGGAAGCCGGCTGAATTGAGAGAGTATGTGATCGAAAAGGCGAAGGGCGCACTGCAAGCCGGCCGAAAGGCCCCGCTCAATCGGAGATGACTCTTTGTCCATGCTGCGATATCCTTTCGCCGGTATATCCGAGGAGAATTGTAACCACAAGAGTCACGCCTGCGTGCCAGTACGCACTTCGGCGTGTCCTCCAAAGGGCCCTGCGGGCAGGCACGAAGACACTGAGAGACTCGTCGGTACTTTGTAATCGATTGCCTTCCCCTTTTTCGGTTCCGATCATCCCGGACTGACAGCGGAATTTCCGGGGATATAAATTTTACGGTAAGAGAAGAGAGATGATGGATTTTCTTTCAAAACTGATAATCGAAGTTATCAAGTACCTCGGCTATCCGGGGATCTTCTTATTGATGACTCTGGAAAGCGTGAATATTCCCATACCATCCGAGGTTATCATGCCTTTCTCGGGCTTCCTTGCTCTTCAGGGTGGTTTCAACTTCTGGGCGGTTGCTTGCGCAGGAACGCTTGGCAACATGGCGGGCTCCCTTCTCTCGTATTTCCTGGCAGAATGGATACTCACGATAAGGAATAAGTACCGGTTACTTAGGATTATCCTGTCTGAGAAACATCTCGAGAAGACGAATACTTGGTTTCGGAAGTACGGTTCTTACTCGATTTTCTTCGGAAGAGTGATCCCGGTTGTAAGAACGTTCATATCTCTGCCTGCAGGGATCGGGAAGATGAACGCAGTGAAGTTTACTTACCTCACTTTCCTGGGGTCGTTCTTGTGGTCGCTCTTTCTGACGTATGTCGGATACTTCCTGGGAAGCAACTGGGGGACGATTCAGGCGTACTTCAGGAAAATGGACTACGTGATGCTCGCGGCAGCAGCTGTCGCGGTACTCTATTTTGTCATCAGGAGGAGAAATAAGAAATAGCGTCCGGGTCGTTTCACCGTTGTGCTGTCAGGCCCCGAACAAGACATAGACTTCCAGACCCGCAGCCTCGTGTATCCGGTAATCTACGGTTTCCGACAGAGTCATCTTGAACTTGCTAGCCACGCCATCAGCCTTGACTCCCTGCCAACGGCACATCATCAAAGCTCTGGGGAGATGCCAGGAGTCTGTAGCGATTACGATTCGCTTCATATTGAGTGAATCAGCCAGAACAGTCTTTATGAAGTCCGCTTGTTCACACGTGCAAAACGTGTGGTCCTCTGTAATTATGCTGGAATCGGGAACGCCATTACTGAGCAGGTAACGTGCTTCCGCGTGTGACTGTCCCGCTCCCGTAACGGCAATCTTCTTGATCAGTCCGGCTTTGTAGAGTCTCAGCGCGGCATCCAGCCTGCCTTGCAGCAAGGGACTTGGCTTGTGATCGGGCAGAACCTCCGCACCGAGCACGACCGCAGCATCATATTTTCGGTTTGTGGAGGCTGACGGGTCGAACGAGAAGGTATAGGCAAATGCGGCCGTGCTTAATACGAACCCGATCACTAAGGACCCTATTATGATTCTCAAGAAGTCGGCTCGCTTCAAAAAGACAACCGCGAGCATTATCGACAGCTGCAGGATAATTACAGTATACCCGAGGACCGCATACATGTCGCTTGAGAGACCTACCGGAGGAAGGTAGAATGAGCATGCGAGAAACACAGATGCGGTAACGAAGAAGAGGAGTTGTCCGCCAACGCTGATCCTTCTCGAATAGAGTTCGGCTGTAACGCATACAAGGAGTATCGCGACTGCCAGTGGAAGGTTCGGAAGGCTGAACGCCCCACCCTTCATGGCCTCCAGCGCACCTCTCTGAACAGACAATATGACAAGACCGGCGGCGTCCATAAGGACGGCGGTGTGGACAGGCAATTTATTCTTCATGGTATAGAGGGACTGCTGATCTCTGTTCTTGTGCATGTAATTTAAAGCAATCTGAGAAGATTTTAAAGTCAAAACGGGGCAGGGATTTAGCGACCTTCGTGTGAATCCTTTTAGTTTATTCAGAAACCGTTGTGTCACTATACAAAAGGAGAAAAGAATTTTTTAATTGAAAATATACCGTCTCGTGTGTTATAATACCGCTGATGAAACAGCACGGAGAGTTTTTCCCATTTGTTTTTCGTTCAGACGGCTTTACTCGAAAGAGCCAGGCAACAAGGAGTGAAAATGCGGACCGGTGATCATAGTCTTGTCAAGAGCATAAATGAACGGCTGGTACTTAACCTGGTTAGATTGAACAAGGTGATTTCGAGTTCCGATCTTGTTCGCATTACTGGAATGCAGCCGTCCACCATATTCAACATACTGAGGGATCTGACTTCAAACTCACTGGTCTTAAACCTTGGAAAGGGAGAATCGACGGAGAAGGGTGGGAAGAAACCTTATCTATGGGGACTGAACGGGGAAGCGGCATATGCGATTGGAGTCGATATTGAGATCGGGCAGGTTACTGTTGTCGTTCTCGATTTCGGGTCGGAAATCGCCTTCAAGAGAGTTTACAAAATCACAAGCGCGAAGACGCTCGATGGATTGGTCGGTGAACTGGTGGGTGTGGTCAACGAGATATTGGGAGAGTTGCATATCGACCCTTCCAAGGTGCTTGGCATCGGGGTGGCGGTCGCGGGTATAGTCAATAGCGACACCAATGTCGTGGTTATGACCGATATTTTTCCCGATGTCAACGTTCCTCTCTTCGAAGCCTTGCAGAAGGAGTTCCCTTTTCCCGTATTCGTCGAAAACAATGCAAATGCTTCGGTAGTGGGGGAAAAATGGATCGGCGTCGGGAAGGACAGTAAGAATTGTCTCAACGTCCTCGTCGAGGTTGATGTCGGCGTCGGGGCACTCGGCATAGGGTTCCTTGTCAGCGAGGAGTTGTACCGCGGGTCGTCCTTCTCGGCGGGGGAGATAAACCCTTCTATGCCTGACCTGCATGATCTGCTTCTGAACATCAGGACTCATCTCAAAGACGCGAAGGTCCTGCAGGAGTATGACAAATCCCCGCAGGACATCGACATAAATGTCGTCCTCGATGCTGCGAAGAACGGGGACGAGGTTGCAATATCTTTCTTTGAACGGTTGGGGTATCAAATTGGCAGGAACATAAGCCGGATAGTGGCGGCATTCAATCCCGACATGCTCATATTGTCGGGCGACATCGCAGAGCTTGGGGAGATGATCATCAAGCCGGTCAAGGAGATAATAGACATCGAGTTGCTCGCGGTTACGAGCGAAGCCCTGCGTATAGTGACGAGCTCCCAGGGGCACTACTCGGTTGCGATCGGTGCAGCCTGCCTCGTCTTGACGGACTACTTCAGGGTGCCGAACATACGGCTGGTAAATGGGAGCTCGGAGGATTCCAGCTCGGCAGTCTGAGGAAATCGGGTCCCGAACCTCTCTGAGGAGAGCCACCTAGCCAGCTTACCCTCCTCGAGCCTTAGCGCTATTAATTTCGAATCAATACAAACTACCCCGCTTGAATTTACGGTTTTGCGGCACAGCGCTGTGGATAGCCTCAAAAAAGCCCTAATCGCGGCCTACGCTCCTTGTGTGTCAAATAAAATTTTCTGAACAATGAAAATTTTATTTGCAAATAAACAAACACTCGTTTAACTTGGGGCGTCGATAAGATTTGTGGTGCAAAATGGGAGGCTGGTTTGTCGAGAACAATCGATGATCCTTCCCGCGTCTTTACCTTCTAGTTAGATCGAGTGCTTGATGGCTTATGGCTGTACGAGTAATGAAGCGCAGATTCTCTTTTCGAGTATGATTGTCGTTGTTTGAAGCCGTGGAGGAGCACGGTGAGAACTTACGCGCCGCGGCTCGCCACTTCAAGGTGTCCGGGACTCATTCTTAGGTGGCTCCCACGACGGTTGACCGGCTGCTTGCATGGCTGTTTCAGAGTGTGATGACGCCAAGCACATTTCACAATATGTGGAGGATGTGAAAGATGTCTCATTTTACCAAGATTGCCAATGGCAGGTCGTTTCTCATTTTCTTTCTTGTCCTACTCGGTGCGAGTGCGACGTTGCTTGCCGGGACAACAGGAAAAATCGCAGGGAAGGTGGTCGACAAAACTACCGGCCAATCGCTCGTCGGTGTCAATGTTTTGATCGTCGGAACCACGATGGGTGCCTCTACAGACTTGAACGGGGACTACTCCATCTTGAATGTGCCTCCGGGCAGTCATGTCCTTCGGGCCTCTATGGTTGGATATACGACTCTTCAAATAACGGGCGTCGTTGTGAATATCGATCTCACAACCACGGTGAACGTTCAATTGGAAGAAGAGAACGTAAAGGTCAGTGAGGTCGTGATAGTCGCCCAGCAACCCATGATCAAGAAGGATGTCTCGGCCGCTACGGCGAACATATCATCTGAAGAGATATCTTCACTCCCTGTTACTTCCGTGTCACAGGTAATTGGACTCCAGGCAGGCGTCGAAGGGGGACTAGTGATTCGTGGAGGCGACGCCAACCAAGCTCTATTCCTTCTGAACGGCTTTGCCCAGAGAGATCCACGAAATAACCAGCCCCTCACCGAAGTCCCGTTGAGCGCTATTCAAGACATTTCGCTCGTGAAGGGAGGGTTCAACGCTGAATACGGACAGGTGAGATCCGGAATACTGAACATAGTAACCAAGGACGGCCCGAAGGATCGCTATGAGGCAACGGTCACATACAAATACAGCGCACCACATAATAAGTACTTCGGGATTTCCCCTTATGATCCCGGCTCTTATTGGCTGAGGCCCTATCTCGATCCGGCGGTGGCCTCAACAGGGACGCAAAACGGGAGCTGGGATTTCTACACCCAGCAGCAGTATCCGACTTTCGTGGGATGGAATGCGATATCGAAGCAGTTGATGACGGACGATAATCTTAGCAACGACCTTTCACCTGCAGGAGCCCAGAGACTATTCGAGTGGCAGCATCGCAGGCCCGAGCCCACCAACATACCAGATTATAACGTGGATGCCGGCTTCGGCGGTCCCGTCCCTTTGGCAGGACGCTTACTCGGAAACATGCGGTTCTTCCTGTCGTTCGTAGCTAACAGGCAGGCTCTTCTTGTCCCCCTAACCAAGAACGATTACTTCGACTATAACGGGGACCTAAAACTCACTTCCGACATAACACCGACAATGAAGTTCTCGCTGACCGCTGTCCAGGGTCAGACCAATAACATAGCTGCCAACTTCGGTCAGCTCGGTACAGTGGCCGGGTCCAACTCGCAGTTTGGAAACCAGCTGGCAAATTATGAAACGTACATCAGTTCCCCCGACCAAATAGCGAACGACATACAGTACAACGTGACGGATATGGCAACGCGTATTTTCTCGGACGCCTACTACAGCCTCGCGAACGTTTCGCACTACGGCGTTTCCGCGGAGTTGACTCACTCTCCGTCCTCGAGCATGTATTATCAAGTGAGCGTGAGCTACTTCGGAACCAGGTATCAGACCGATCCGACCTACGCCAGGAATGACTTATCGCTGTACGAGATTTTCCCCGGTTACTACACTACCGTCGCTCCTTTCGGTTACAGCACCGTCCCGGGGGTCGGGATAGGAGACCCGTCATTGTTGTTGGGTGGACAGGTGAGCATGATGAGAGACTCCACGAGAGCCTCGTTTCTCACGGCCAAGTTCGACCTGACCGATCAGATAACTTTCAATCACCAGATAAAGAGCGGCCTTGAGCTCGACTATAATTGGCTCAACCTCAACTACGGATCGTACGTGCCCGCGTTCCCCTATGCAGATTCATGGGTGAAGGCGAACTACTATCCCATCCGGGCTGCGTATTACCTTCAGGACAAGATTGAATACAATGGCTTTGTCGCTAACGTAGGAGTGCGACTGGATTACAGTAACTCCCGAACAGACTGGGCCGACGTAAACGCATTTGACGTCAGTTATTTTTCAGGTTCATATAATCCTGACGCGAAATATTCTACATCACCACCTAAAGGGATATTAACGGTTAGCCCGCGTCTGGGGATCTCCCATCCGATTACCGAGAGCTCGAAACTCTATTTCAATTACGGTCAGTTCAGTGAATTGCCGAGTTATGAGCTCCTGTTCGACCAATTGCGGGGAGCCGGCAATCAGATGAACACCTTTGGGGACCCGAACCTTCCACCGGCAAAGACCACATCGTATGAACTCGGATACGACCAGGAACTGTTTTCGGACTTCCTGTTCCAGGCGTCCGGTTTCTATCGGAATATCTACCATCAACTGTCCAGTACACGGTATGTCAGCTCGGACGGAACGGTGAGCTACCTCGGCGTCGGCGACAACAACTACGAGGACATAATGGGGTTCGAAATGGATCTAAGGAAAAGTGCCGGGCGCTGGGTGACGGGCTTCGCATCCTACACTTATCAAATCTCGTCGCAGGGGAGATTCGGGTACGATGTGTACTACCAGAATCCATCCGACCAGCGTCTGTACGAGCAGAACGTGACGAATTTTTCCCAGCTGCAACCTATCCCGACCCCCTGGGCAAACCTGGTGCTCACATTCAAGACCCCCGATGATTACGGACCGAAAGTCGTTAACAACAACATTCTTGGAGATTGGGACCTCACGTTCATAGGCAACTGGAGGGCCGGCGGATACGTGACATGGGCACCGAGCAATTCCAGAGTGATCAACAACGTCAAGGCGGTGGACTACTGGAACCTGGACATGCGGATCAGCAAGGCATTTGATATGGGACCCGTTCAACTGACCTTTTTGCTCGACGCCGGAAATCTGCTGAACCTGAAACGCTTCTCGGGCGAGGGGTTCTCTGATTTCGAAGACTTCAGGAATTACATGAATTCTCTTCACCTTCCGAAAAGCAATGCCTACACAAATATACCGGGGAGCGACAAGTATGGGGCCTGCCCAACTCGCGGTTCAACATTTCATCCCATCGCGCAGACAGGCGATATCACGATGCTGACAAACCCGGGTTCCCAATACACTCAGGCATGGGCTGTCTATGACAATACTACAGGTATTTACTGGCAGTGGAAAAATGGCGGGTGGCAAAGGGCGAACAGCGGACAGGTGCAGCAGGTTCTGGACGACAGATCATATATAGATATGCCGAACCTGACTACTTTCAATTTCCTGAACCCAAGATATATCTACTTCGGTCTCAAGCTGTCCGTCAACCTGTAACAAAAATCGAAATGAATTCCTTTCAGGAGAGATGAAATGCATATGACGAAAAAGACCTCATCGCGGTTGTTGCTGCTCCTGCTGTTCTTCCTGGCGAGCGATAGTTGTCTCTATGCCCAGTCCGTTCCTCCGAATCAGAAGGTGAAGTTTGTCCACCTGGGTCCCCTCAGAAGTTTCTTCTCAGCATGGGGAGCCGAGAACGAGGTGGGCCGCACCGGAGTGGCAACGGGGCCCGGCGCGACTCAGATTGACGGACTGCAATATGACTCACAGTTTCCGTATCAGGACACAAGGGTCGGTAATGGAGTCTGGATTGGGACGACCGACTATTACGATCGCATCCTGAAAACTACGATCCCGTACAAAGTCGTATGTGAGGGGGGAAAATTTGCCGGACCGACGTACGGAATGTGGCCGGATACGATCTACGAGATTGCAAAATTCAACCACCCGTCCGTTGTGGTCGACGGCCTGAACGCGACCGACAATGCAACAGACGATGTGCCGGATGCGATCGATCCCAACCTTAAAGCTGATCGGATGATAGTCAACGTCGTTGGATCATCTATCGGAGTGACGATGACCCGGAAGATCTACGCATTCAGTCAGCAAAACAATAACAACTACTACGTGTACGACTACACGTTCAAGAATACCGGAGTCTACGACGAGCAGGGTAACGCGGATACCACAACTCTGAAAGGTGTCTACTTCTTCTGGGAATATCGATACGGTTTTGCGTGGGAAGCTTTTGAGATGGATCCCAACTGGCCTGACAATTCAACCAGCTGGGGAAAGAATGCCGTGCATCAAGAGATAGGCCCGTGGAATACGGCGGATCCTGACCCTAACAGCATGAGGGCTTTGTACTCATGGTACGGCGTGAATTCCAAAATGCCGGCGGCAGAACAAGTCCTTGGGGCACCGTTCTATAGTACGGACGGGCACCTGACAGGATCGCAATTTGTGGGCGTTGTCACCCTGCATGCAGATCATTCCACGCAGGATCCAGCGGACGACTCCAGCCAGCCGATGACGACCTGGCCGCTGTTCAAGGATGCGGAGCACCAGCCCGCGAGCGAATTCGATGTCTCCGGTATGGGGCAATGCTACGGATTTATTACCCGCGGACACCTGAGGCCCACACCTGCCGATGCAGTAACGGGAGCGGATCCACTTCATCCGGGTCCCGCCGACACGTACAACACGAGCGGCAACGGAGGGCTTGCTCAAACTCAGGGATTCGGCCCGTACACGCTGAAGCCGGGCGACAGCATACATATTGTCCTCGCGGAAGGCGTCGCCGGTCTCAGCAGGAAGATGGCCTACCAGGTTGGCAAGAAGTGGATGGATGTAGCGGTGAAGGGCCTTTCGGATACGCTCACGCTGCCGAACGGCTCCACCACAAACGACCCGCGGACCTACATAAACGCATGGGTGATGACAGGGCAGGATTCCTTGATCGCCACTTTCGAGAGGGCAAAAGCAAACTATGCAGGCGGGTTCGACATACCTCAACCTCCCCCTCCTCCGGACGTTTTCCAGGTCCAGTCGGGAGGGAATAAGATATTGCTTAGTTGGCAAAACAATCTCGGACAGGATTCATGGCCTCATCTGGTCGGTTACAGAATATTCAGAGCCGCGTCCCCCACGTCTGCCGACACCTTTTATACTCAGATAGCCGAAGTTCCAAAGACCGTAACTCATTTTGACGACGTGACGGCGATCCGCGGTCTCGACTACTATTACTATCTGCAGGCGTACGATGACGGCTCCAGCGGCGACACTCTTGTCAGCGACAAGTTCTGGACGGAGACCAATACGGCGGCAAATCTTCTCAGGCCTCCCGGACCCCCTCCGTTGTCCGCAATCAGAATCGTTCCGAATCCTTTCCGAATCGACATAGATCCGTTCGGACAGAGCCGGATAAAGTTCTACAATCTGCCTCCTTATTGTACTATCAAGATCTACACGGAACGCGGAGACCTGGTACAGACGATACACCATACCAACGGCAGCGGCGATGAGACCTGGAATTCATTGACTTCATCCAACCAGCTGGTCGTAAGCGGCGTCTACATCGTCTACTTCGTCGTCGACAAGGATTATAGAGATCCCGACACGGGGAACCTCGCTTACAGAGCCGGCGAGTCCATTTTTAAGAAGCTAATAATCATAAGGTAGCAACTTCATGTTTCCGACAGAACGGATCCATTGTAAACGCTGGAGAAGAAAATGAAGAAAGCAATTGCTGGTTTTTCGGTTTTCCTTACGATGACGGTCGGATTCGTGAGCAGTTCTCGCGGTCAGGCAAAGTTGGCCCAGACGGGTTTCGATTTCCTGACCGTAATCTCGGACGCAAGGGCGGCGGCTTTAGGCGGGGCGGTTACGGCGCTCGACGCTCAATCCGAGGCGCTGTTTTTCAATCCGGCTTCGATGGGGTTCGACAAAAGTTTTGCGAACGTGTCGTTAAGCCTTAACAACTGGATCGCCGATATCGACCATTATGCAGGGAGTTTTTCGATCCGACCGAATCACGGCCTCTTCGGTGAGTTCGGCGTGAGCGTTCAGTACGTTTCCTACGGTACCGTTGAAGAGACACAGTTCGCACCGAACCAGCAGGGGTACGTTGACATCGGAACCTACAAGCCGTATGCGGCTGCGGTAGGGGTGGGCTATGCCAAGCAGATTTCCGATCAGTTCTCGGTCGGGGGACAGGTAAAATTGGTGACCCAGGATCTCGGGTTGAGCCAGGGCGTGGTAGGAGTCGGGGATACCAGCAACAGCGTGAGCAACAAGCTCAGCGTCGTAGCTTTCGACTTCGGGACCCTCTTCAAAACGGGATTCAAGAGCTTCACGTTCGGCATGTCCGTGCGTAATTTTGCGGCTCAGCAGAAGTACGTTCAGGAGAAATTCGTCCTCCCCCTCAGGTTTACAATCGGGGCTTCAATGGATTTATTCGACGTCGTTCCGTTCGATAGAAAGGGGCAGTCGCTCCTTTTTTCCGTTGACGACATTAACGACCGGTCGCATCCCGAGCAAGTGAGCTTCGGGTTGGACTATACCCTCTTACAAATCCTATCGCTGAGGGGAGGCTACATCTCGGGCAACGACGAAAATCATTTCGACTTTGGGCTCGGCGTCCGCGCGTTCGGGGTGAGATTCGACTACGCGTATTCACCTTACGGGATATTCGGAAACATCAACAGGTTCACTCTGCGGTTTGAGTACTAGCGGAATTCTAAAGCAGACCAATTGGAGAAAGGCCATGACTTTCAGAAATAAGTCTTACAGGTTTTTGATAGGATTGATTGGCGTGCTGTCAGTCTTTTTGGCTGCTTCGTGCAGCGAAATCACGGCACCACCGGCGGTCTACGCACCCGGTGAAAAGGGTGCGGCAGCACCGGTCATAACCAGCGTCGATCCTCCGGGAAGCGCAAGCGACCCCATGAATTTTGCCTATGCGGGATACACCACGATCAAAATACACGGGAATAACTTTTCTGACAGCGCCGGCGGAAATTGGATTTACTTCAACGGAGTTCCTGCCACACTGGTGAATTCCACTCTCACGGAGTTGGACGTGCTTTCCCCGGATACGAGCGTTGCCATCGGAGACACCGTGCATATAAGAGTCGCCGTGCCGGGGGCCTTCAACTATGCGGACACCACTTACCCGGTGAGATCGATAGCACCCGATGCAGGCTACTTCAACCAGACTGAACATGTGGAGTTTGTGGATTTCGGGAAAGACGGGTCGATGTATGCCTTCTACTGGACAGACGTAGACAACGAGAGTCAGGGTCACATCGCCGAGGTATCCTCTCAGGGCGTAAGGAGCAGCGGCGACTATGCCGCGGTCTCATCCTTTCCGGCCAGTCCTTTGTGGGATATGAGAATGGGGCCCGGTGACACCCTGTACTTTATGCTGAAGAATGCCGCCCGCCGCTCGACGCTGTACATGATACCGCCGGGAGGCGGGACTCCCGCTGCCTACATTGATTTTTCCAGGGTGTCCGCCAGGTTCTTTGACTTCGATAAGGACGGCAGCATTTACGTCTATGCGGGTGGAGTAGGCGGCGGTGTCTACTTCGTCCCCAGCGGTTCGAATACTCCTGTGGAGGTAGGCGACATAGGATCACTCGGTCTCACTCCAAGGGCCATAAGAGTCTACTACGATCCGTCAAGCGGCCAGCCATACCTTTACATTCTGGGAACCGATCCGATTACAAATGACGGCACAATACATCGGAGTCCGATCAATCCTGACGGCAGTCTCGGCAATTCCAGCCTGGTCTTCGATCAGGCCAACGCCAGCGAATACTCGAATACCATCACTACCATCTTTTATTCTATGACCCTGTCGGCGGTCGGGGATGTTTACGTTTGTACGTCAAGTCCGACAAATCCGATCCTGGTAGTGCATCCCGACGGATCTTACTCGACATTGTTTCCCGGCCTTCTAAGGGCGACTCCCAACTCGTGTGGAATAGTCTGGGACAACGGTACCCATCTGTATCAGTTCCAGACCGACGAAAACCCCGTTTATGAGATTCAGACTTTTGTCCGGGGTGCGAAGTACTATGGCAGAGACTAGGCTCTCGATAAACTGAGGAGGAGGTGATAAATGTCGAGTGAGGTGAGTTTCTATTTAACCCAAACTAACCCATCAACTAACAAAAAAGAGGCTCGAAATGAAAGCGAAGCTTTTGCTACTAGGTTTGTTTTCATTCGTCGTGTGGGCAAGCTCTTCGGTCTTAGCGCAATCCGTTGTAATTACGAGATTCAACGGCGCTGCCAGTGCCAGTCACTGGACAACCAGCACGCAGGACTCACATGCGACGATTGTACTGGCCGACAGCACAACTAACCAGGATCCCGTTACTCTGGGGAGTAACAATCTTTACATGCAGTTTGCGTATGGCGGTTATACCTTCCCGGCTTCACCGAACTGGGGCAAGGCGAGTCTGACGCTTCCTCAGCCGGTGGACATCAGCGGCGCAACCGACGTCAAGATCAGGATGAATATAGTGCGTCCGAGTAACCTCCTGCGCGCTGTGCAGATTAAGGTTACTTTGCATGACGGGAGCAATGCGTACGATGCCCCGGAGCAGATCGATGAGTTATACAATGTGGGCGCCTACAATGACGGCGGCGTCCATTACAGCAATGTGTGGTACACATATGCAATCCCGCTGAGCAACTTTATGGTTAGCGGGTCGAATCGTGCGGGCGCTCCGGCCTCCGTATCCGGCATCGACATAACGCTGTCCGAAGACGGGCACAGCCTTGCCGATACGATAGGCGTCCTTTTCGGCGACATGGAAGCGACCGCGCAGGATACTGTAAATGTCGCGGATAACTACGGGGTGTTTCTCGGGTTTGAACCGTCGGATGTAGCTGCGTTGACCGCCGGCTTCAGCAGCGGGGTTGCTACAGACCAGCTCATCATGACAAACGACGCCTCTGACGCGATCGAGGGCAACAGCTGCATGAAGGTTGTCGCGGCCATTCCGGACAATCCGAACTCCTGGGGAAGTTGGACCGATGCCGGGATGACCCTCCCTGCAGTCGATCTGAACGGAGCGACCGAAATAAGGTTCTGGATAAAGGTCGTAAAGCCGTGCCTTAGAAACCAGGTTTACCATGCCGGCACTGTGCCTGACACGGGGAGTGGCGCGGTGGATGCCGTCGGATCGGCAAACTTGCAGTTCGACATTGATCTATGGGACAGCGTTCAAACGGATACTACTCCCGTCGTCGGGCAGTGGAGATGGCTCGCCGGAGGCGGCGGAGTTTATTCTGCGTTGCTGGCTTCCAACAAGAACGACGGCATGGGCGGCTGGAATGAGGTGGCTGTCCCGATCGAGGATTTCGGGCAGGTCAATTGGTATGCCGGCTATGCCGGTGAAGGCGCCCACATGGACCTTTCCGGAAAGATCGTGAGCTTCCACCTCGGTGTCTATGGCGACGCATTTTACAACAAGCCGGATACCGCAATCTTCCTCCTCGACAACATGTACGCTACCAGCTCCGGCGTGTTGACGGGTGTAAGAAAAGGCCCGGCCGCTATACCGAATAAGTTCGGCTTGAGTGACAACTACCCGAATCCTTTTAACCCGTCTACGACAATCAAAATCAGTTTACCTCAGAACGGACTGACAAGCCTGAAAATATATAACGACATCGGGCAACTGGTAATGATAGTTGACGAAGGCTTCAAGCTGAAAGGAGATTACAACTTCAACGTCAACATGGAGAAATTTGCCAGCGGAGTATACTTCTACACCCTCCGGCAGGGTGCGAACATCACGACAAAGAAAATGGTCCTCCTTAAGTAAAAAGCACTACTCCTCCTTCTGGGCCGGGGCTGCTACGGAGAGCGGCCCCGGTTGATTTATTCCGAATTAATAATAGGTTTGAATGTCGATGAGGAAGGTCATGTTTTTGGCAAATATGCATGCCGCAAGAAAATGTCTTTTCGTTTTGCTCGCGTTTTTCGCCGGAGCTCTCGTTTCCAGCCGGACGCAGGCGCAGGGAAAAATTGTGGGGTACTACGCGGCATACAAGGCCAGCGTGCTTCCTTACAACCAGGTGGAGTATTCAAACCTGACCGACATCGATGTCGCGTTCGCCTTTCCCAATGCCGACGGCTCTATCGGTTTCATAGACCCAAGGATACCTTTCCCGCAGCTGGTAAACGCCGCACACGCCGCGGGAAAAAGAGTACTGATTTCGCTGGGAGGCGCAGCCAACAGCACTTACTTTCCCAGTGTGACTGCCGATTCGGCTGTCCAGGCGAAGTTCATCGATAATATCGTAGCCTTCATCGATACGAACGACTATGACGGGGTCGACATAGATTGGGAGACTCCCGCTAATGCACAGCAGACTGCTCATCTGACGGCCTTTGTGCAAAGTGTGAGGACGGCCTTCGACCGCATCGATTCGTCGCGGCTGATCACGATGGCAATACCCGCGACTTCATACGGGGGACAGCATTTCGACTACAAGAGTCTGACTCCTTACGTGGACTGGTACAACGTCATGTGCTACGATTTCGTGGGGTCATGGGTGAGATACGCGGGTCACAATTCACCTCTGTACCAGGCGCCGAACGACCCGAACCAGGCCGGCTCCGATTCGTCTGCTGTTTACTATAATATCTCGCGGGGGATACCGGGGAACAAGCTGGTTCTCGGAGTGCCATTCTATGGCGATGTGTTTAATGCCTCAGGCCTATACATGACGGGCACATGGACGGGCAACACGGTGTATTCCGACGTCATGAACGATATCAACTCCGGGTGGACATACAAATGGGACGGCGTCTCCGAAGTCCCATATCTGACTAACTCCGCATCGACACAGTTCATAACCTTCGAGGACACGAACTCTATCAAGCTTAAGACTGAGTTCAGCATAAGGCAGGGGCTGGGCGGAATAATGATCTGGGAGCTCAGCCAGGACCTGTACAACGGCAGGCAGCCGCTTCTCGAAGCTATTGCGGAGACTATGAGAGGACTTACGGCAATTGAGTCCGCTCCGACGGCCGTCGCCGGGTTTAAACTCCTTGGCAATTATCCGAACCCGTTTAATCCGACGACAGCCATCAGCTATCGGCTGTCCCCGCAAGCGGGGTCTTCGACAGCCGTCAGCCATGTGAGTGTGAAAATATATGATGTGCTCGGCAGAGAAGTAGCGGAGCTGGTTGATTCACGCCAGGATCCGGGAATGCATACGGTCATCTTCAACGCCGCCGGTTTAACGAGCGGAGTGTATTTCTACAGGGTTGTGGCGAGCTCTATCGAGCCACCCGGCGCCGGTAGGTGCACTGCAACCGGAAAGATGGTATTGATGAAATGAGTGTCTCGGATCATTCCGAGAATCATTGTGCCTGTTTTCTGAATGGATACTGACTGTGACGGGGGCGTCTAAAGAGGATCCTTCGGATAAGCACTAAAGAACGGTTTCTTACAACGAGGTGCAGTATATGACCGACAAAGTTGCCAGGAAAACCAGTCCCGCCTTCTGGGTGCCCACTCTGTATTTTGCAGAAGGACTGCCGTTTGTAGTCATTAACGTAGTGACGGTTCTGATGTACAAATCCCTCGGAGTTTCGGATGCGGAAATAGCTCTTTTCACAACTCTCGTCATATTGCCGTGGACGCTGAAACCTTTTTGGGGGCCTGTGCTGGAGATGTTCAAGACGAAGAAGTATTTCGTCCTCGCTACACAGTTTATAGGTGGAATAGGCTTCGGACTTCTGGCACTCACGCTGAACCTTCCCGAATTTTTTCAGTATTCACTTGCCCTCCTTGCAATCATAGCGTTCAACGGTGCGACTCACGACATTGCGGCCGACGGGGTGTACATAAATACTTTAACCATGAAAGAGCAGTCTAAATATGTCGGATGGCAGGGAGCCTTTTATAATGTTGCCAAGGTACTCTCGCAGGGAGCGTTCGTCTTCGTCGCAGGTGAACTCGAACACTCCGTCGGCGTGGTGCACGCATGGATGATAGTCATGGCGCTTTTCGGCGGCATCATGGTCCTGCTCAGTATCTATCATTCCAGGATGCTTCCCACCGGGGGAGCAGCCGGCCAGGTCAAAACTGCCGGAGAGGCGTTCGGAACGTTCTGGGATGTTGTCAGAACTTTCTTCGCGAAAAAATACATCGCCTGGGGAATAGCCTTCATAATACTCTTCAGGTTTGCCGAGGGGCAGGCAATGAAGATCGTTCCCCTCTTTTTCAAGGCAGGTCGGGCATCCGGCGGCCTGGGCCTGTCGATTTCTCAAATTGGAATAGCCTACGGCCTTTTCCCGCCTATGGCCTTCATCTTAGGCTCCATTTTAGCCGGCTATTTCACGGCCAGGCGGGGACTCCGGAAGTCGCTCGTTATTTTGTGTGCCTTTTTCAATATCCCTTTTGCGGTCTACACCGTACTGGCTTACACCACCCCGACAAGCATCTACGTCATCGGTGCCGCAACGGTCCTGGAGTATTTTGGCTACGGCTTCGGCTTTATCGGGCTGACGTTGTTCATGATGCAGCAGATCGCGCCCGGCAAGTACAAGATGGCACACTACGCCTTCGCCACCGGGATCATGAACCTGGGATTGATGATTCCATCGGCGCTCAGCGGATTCATAAGCGACTTTCTCGGCTACAAGCATTTCTTCCTGTGGGTTATGCTCTCGACGATACCTTCTTTCCTTGTAGCGTGGCTGGTGCCGTTTAGGGAAGTCGAAAAAGAAAAGGCCGTCTCGGTCGAGCCGTCGCTTGCTGTCGATTCGGGGGTAGAACACCACTGATGGAAGGCGCAAAGGCACATAGACACACAGGCACTGACCGCGATTCTTCCTTTGTCCCTCTGTGCCTGTTTCAGAATGGCAGAACTTTAGAACTGGAAAATGAGTAATGCGATACGGTCATTTCGACGATAAAAATAAGGAGTATGTAATCGAGCGTCCCGACGTTCCGGTGTCATGGACTAATTATCTTGGCGTGAAGGATCTCTGCACGGTGATCTCTCACAACGCGGGCGGGTACTCGTTTTACAAGTCAACTGAGCAGCATAGGATAACCAGGTTCAGGCAGAACGGTGTCCCTCTGGACCGGCCGGGACATTATATATATTTGCGCGACGACGATACAGGCGAGTACTGGTCGGTTTCATGGCAGCCGGTCGGTAAAGACTTCACGCAGGCAAAATACACCACGAGGCACGGCCTGTCTTATTCGAGGTTCCAATGTGAATACAGGGGCGTGAAGGCCGAGCAGCTCTTGTTTATCCCTGTCAATGACGACGTTGAATTGTGGGACGTGAAGATTGAAAACGCCGGCAAGAAGCCCCGGCGCCTGAGCGTGTTTTCATATGTTGAGTTCTCGTTCCACCATGTCGAAATCGACAATCAGAACCTTCAGATGAGCCTCTATGCCAGCGGTTCGAACTACAAAGACGGAATCATCGAGTACGATTTCTTCTACGAACCGTGGACATACCATTTCTTCGCCTCGAATTTCGAACCCGACGGTTACGATTGCGTGCGCGACACGTTTATCGGGAGTTACAGGACGGAGTCGAACCCGATTGCAGTCGAACGTGGTGTCTGCCAGAACAGCACTGAGCTCGGCGGCAACCACTGCGCTTCGCTCCACAGGAAGCTTAACCTGAAGCCCGGCGAAGAAGCGAGACTCATCTTCATGCTGGGGGTCGGCTCAAGAGAAGAAAAGGGCTATTCGAGCAAGAGGAGGTACTCTGATCCGGAGAATGTCGATTCGGCATTTGAGGAATTGAAACGGTACTGGGATGACAAGACTTCGGTGCTCCAATGTTGGACCCCTAACAAGGGCCTTGACACAATGGTGAACACATGGACATTGTACCAGTCCGAGACCTGCGTCGTCTGGTCACGATTTGCTTCATTTATAGAAGTCGGAGGAAGGACGGGGCTTGGGTATCGCGACACGTCACAGGACGCGATGGCCGTGCCTCATACAAATCCCGAAAAAGTGAAGGAGCGAATCGTCGAGCTGCTTCACGGCCAGGTCAACATCGGATACGGCCTGCATTTGTTCGATCCGGAGGTATTCAAACCGCAGGAGGACCGACTGCCCGGAGTCAAGCTTCCGACGGTAGTTCCCACCCCGAGTGCCGCATCGATTATTCATGGAATGGAAGACGTCTGTTCGGATGATGCGCTGTGGATAGTTGCAACTGTTTGCGAATACGTCAAGGAAACAGGCGATGTCGGATTCTTCGACCTCGTAGTTCCCTTCGCGGACAAAGGGGAGGCAACAGTCTACGAACATCTCAAACGCTCGCTCGATTTCACCGCAGAGCAGGTCGGTTCCAACGGGATTGCTCTCGGCCTGCGGGCGGACTGGAACGACTGCCTCAACCTCGGCGGCGGTCAGAGTGCGATGGTATCGTTCATGCACTATTGGGCGCTGCAGTATTTTGTGGAAGCTGCCGCCCATCTGGGCCGTCAAAGGGATGTGAAGAGATACTCAACCATAGCGGAGAGGGTGCGCGAGGCGTGCGAGCGGGAATTGTGGGACGGCGAGTGGTATGCCAGGGGTGTCACTCGATCCGGCATGAAGATCGGAGTCAGCGATAATGAGGAGGGGAAGATATTCCTTGAGAGCAACAGCTGGGCGGTCCTTTCAGGAGCCGCCTCCCCTGAGCGGGCAACAGCCGCCATGGACTCGGTTCACAAATATCTTGCTTCTCCGTTCGGAATACATCTGAATTGGCCGACCTTCACGAATCCGAACGACGAGATAGGTTACGCCACGCGAGTTTATCCGGGCATTAAGGAAAACGGTTCCATTTTCAGCCACCCGAATCCATGGGCAATGATTGCTGAATGTAAGCTCGGGAGGGGAAACCTTGCGATGAAATTATACGACGCGCTTCTTCCGTATAACCAAAACGATATGATTGAGATTCGCCAGGCCGAGCCGTATGCTTATTGTCAGTTCATAATGGGCAACGATCACACTGCTTACGGCCGTGCGCGGCATCCGTGGCTCACCGGGAGCGCCGGCTGGAATTACACGGCGGCCACCAAGTATATTCTGGGGATCAGGCCGGGCTACAAGGAGCTTACCGTCGACCCCTGTGTGCCTTCCTATTGGGATGAGTTCGAAGTAACGAGGAAGTGGCGCGGCGCGACGTACAATATCAGGGTGAAAAATCCCGACGGAGTTGAGAAGGGCGTCCGGCTCGTTAAACTGAACGGCGAAATCATAAACGGGCCGATCCCGATTCAGCCCGAAGGCTCCACCAACGAGGTCGAGGTTGTAATGGGAAAGCTGGAGCCTGAACCTGAATCCAGAAAGGTTTCTGCAGACATATTAGACAAAGGGTGAGCCATGGGCAAGCTGATCTCCGCGTTAGCCGCTGTCGTTCTGTTTTCCTCCGTACCTCAGGTTTTGACAGGCCAGACAAGAGAAGTTGTTGCATACTACCCCGAGTGGGGTTTAGAGCGTCACGGGTACCTTCCCAAAAATCTTGAAAAGTCGGGTGCCGCAGACAGGCTGACCGTGCTGATCTACGCCTTCTCCGAACCCGGCCCGGATTCAACGGGCGCGATACAGCCGAAGTTCATGAGTCCATACGAAGCGTACCAACGGATCTACTCCGATTCAATGAGCGTCGACGGCGCCGCGGACGACTCCTTGCAGCCGCTCAGGGGACAGTTCAATCAGATCAGGAAGCTCAAAGAACGCCATCCGAATCTAAGGGTTCTTATTTCCGTCGGGGGCTGGACCGGTTCCGGGTATCTCTCCGACGCTTTGATGACTCCGCAGTCGAGAGAGAAATTTGCCGACGCCACCATAGATAGGTTCATTCTGGGAAACCTGCCGGTGGAGAGAGGTGGGGGTGGAAAAGGAGCGGCGGCCGGCATTTTCGACGGCGTCGATATAGACTGGGAGTATCCACAGGGCGGGGGGATGCCTGAGAACCATTACAGCGCCGACGATAAGGAAAACCTGACGGCTTTCTATTCTCTCCTAAGGGCGAAACTCGATTCGATCAATCCGAAGCTCATCTTGACTGCCGCGGTTCCGGCTTCCAGGGAGCACGCGAGTCACTACAACATTACCGGGGACCAGAAGTATCTTAACTGGTACAACCTGATGACATATGACTATGCCGGAGGCTGGAGCTCGGCAACGAACCATCATGCTAACCTGCTGACTTCGCCTGAAGACACATCCGGGCCACCGCAGTCCCTCGACAGCTCGGTGCGGTTGTTCCTGGATTCACTCGCGGTGAAGAGCAGCAAAATCGTGCCTGGCGCAGCATTCTACGGTCGCGGCTGGACGGGGGTAGACCCTACCGATCATGGTCTTTACCAGCCGGCATCCGGTGCTGCCGGGATATCGGATTCTGGCGTGTCGAGCTACTATTCTTCTCTACAGTCGCTCTATTCAAAGGGGTACACGTATTACTGGGATACTCTCGCAATGGCGCCGACACTGTACAGCCCAAAGGATAGTGTGTTCTGGTCGTTCGACGATGCGAAGTCGGTAGCTTTGAAGTATCATTACATTGAAGCTTATCACCTGGGGGGACTGATGTGCTGGGAGATAAGCGGCGACGATTCGGCTGGAACCTTGGTGAAGGCGATGGCCACAGGCAGGATGCCCTACGTTACGATCTCGGAGCCGCACCCCGGGAAAAGCCGTCCATCGATTGAGATTGTGACGCGGGCGGCCGCTGCCGGGCTCGTAGAAGGATCGAGCGTGGTAATCGATACGAGAGTTTCCGATAAGGGCGGGAACGTCGTCCGGGTCGAATTCTTCGTTGACGGAAAATCAATCGGGTACGACACCACGCCACCCTTCGATTGGGTATGGTTCAATGTTCCGCCCGGGAGACACGAGATCAAGGCGGTCGGTACGGATGATAACGGTGAATCTGCTGCCGCTTCGGTGGGTGTCACCGTTAAGAGCGTGGCGGAAAACAGGTAGAGGAACGGGGGAACCCCGCGAGGTGCCGGAGCCGCGGCACAGCCGCATCAGCAGGTCGTCTAGGGTCTGGTCCGGACTCCACGGAAAATTTCCCGAAGAAACACTTGACAAAGACAAACTTAATTCAAATATTAAAGCCGAAGGAAAACTGAGAGTCGTGCTTTCAAGTCAATTACGTGTATAGAGCAGGCGGTCGTGCGCTTTCGAAGAACGTAATTGTTTCGCATTCCTTCTCTACAAGCCTCTGGGCCGGCGGGCACGCGGGCTTGGTATTAATTACGAGAGAAAGTCAGGAGGGAAAGATCGAGTAGTGTTTACAGGTCTTTGTTTCTAATCATACCATTTCACAACATAACCATCCCCGTTTCCGAACACTACACGACCTTACCCCGAAGCAACGCAAGTTGAACCGGTATTTCCGCATCGAGAGTCAGGAGGAAAGGGCAGGATCGTGCCTGGAATCCTTCCTCTCAGCTTGAGCCCAGGAAAGGCGATTAGGCTTTCGAGAAAGTGTTCATTATCCGTTAGAATGAGGCCTTCGGTTTGAATTATGTGCGTCGAATCATTTGCAGCCGGACTTGACAAAACGAAAATAAATACGAATATTAGTCAGTCAGAGATAGCCAGGAGGAGAAGCCGGAGTCGTGCCCCGAAATCCCCTACGTTGAAGAAGATGTCGTGCAAAAATTCTTTCTCATACGGGAAGGGTGTGCTTTTCCTGCCACAATACTCAGTTAACGGGATTCGAATGGTACTTCCTTGAAGAGATTCGGAAGGAGAAATCGAACGGCGATTTGTGGCAATACCGCAAGGTCAGTTTGAACTGACCAGTTCCCTCACACCGTCCGGTCGTCTCTACCTCAAGACTTCTAGATCTGTTTAGTCACATACCGACAAACAATGTCAGGAGGGAAAGGTCGAGCAGTGTTTATCCCAACGGGATCCCTTGGGACAGGTGATGCCCTTCCGAGGGAAGATCTTTACGACCATATCAACTCAAAAGCGTCGCCTAACTCTAGACAGGAGTGCAGCTAAAATGAGAAGGCTAATTGTGTACGTATGCCTTGGTCTGATCAATGCATCCGTAATGTTCGCCCAGACAACCGGTAAAATCGCGGGAACTGTGTCCAGTGCGGTGACAGGAGAACATTTGGTGGGTGTCACAGTCATGGTACAGGGAACGAACCTGGGAGCTTCAACCGATCTGAACGGGTATTATGTCATTCTTAATTTGACTCCCGGAACTTACGTTCTAAAAGCCTCGATGGTAGGATACGCACCGACAACCGTCGAAAACGTTCGGGTGGCAATTGACCAGACGACAACCATCAACCTGAAGCTGTCTGAAGCTGCCGTGACAACCCGCGAAGTGACAATCGTGGCTCAGAGACCGGTCATACAGAAAGACGTGTCTGCGAGCACGGTCAACATCACGCCAGCCGAAGTCGCTTCAATTCCGACAGTAACGGTAGCCGGCGCAGTTCTTCTCCAGGCCGGGATCCAAAGTGGAAGCAGCGGCATCGTAATCCGCGGCGCCGGGAGCGACCAAACGGCTTTCATGGTCGACGGCTTCCGTCTGCGCGACGAGCGCAGCAACTATGC
>JBJKQU010000185.1:0-11796 GCA_046705025.1 Candidatus Kryptoniota bacterium
TGATTTAACGCAAAGTTCGCAAAGACAAATAATCGCAGAGACCGCGAAAGAATATAGTTGTTCTGCGTGCTTTGCGCCTCCTTTGCGTCCTCTGCGTTGAATGTTTTTAAATTGAGCCACTACCAGATTACGGAACCATTTAGCACCAAATCATCTTATATTTATTAAGAAAACTATCGACAATCAGTACCAACAGTGTCTTTGAGGTGAAGTGATGCAATCCAGAATCTTTCCGACCAAACCTGTCTCCTTTCTTTTGATTACCCTTTTATTGACCACCGTCTTTCTCGGCGCGAATGCACGCGGAATGCAAAGTGGCCGTACAAACGGGCCGCGGGACCCACAGGGCCTCTTCTTAATCCCTACTCCCCAGACGCTAATCATGAAGCACGGAGTGTTCCGAATCTCCGGCGGCGACGTCGTGGCCATTGCCAGCCCTTCCGCGAGCGGGAGCCAATTCTCGGCGCAGGAGCTTATCGGCGAGATCGAAAGTGACCTCGGCATCCACCTCCGATTATCGCGGTACCGCAAGAACGGATGTTTCCTGCTGGGGCTCATAGGTAAAGACAGCCGGATAAACAGCTCACTGCGGTTGCTCGGACTGCAGGTCCCCTACAAATTGGGCAGCCAGGGGTATATCCTGAATATTTCTCCGGAGAAAGTTATCGTGGCGGGCAATACAGCTACGGGAGTATTTTACGGGGTCCAGACACTTAAGCAGATCATCCGCGCTAACCGCCGAGGTAATTCCATTCCATGCCTGACAATTGTCGATTGGCCCGGCCTGAAATACCGTGGCTGGATGGACGACATAAGCCGCGGCCCGATACCGAAGATGAAGCTGCTGAAGAAAGAGATCAGGACCATGGCCGGGTACAAACAGAACTTCTTCAACTTATATACTGAAAATGTATTCAAGCTGAAGAATTTTCCCGACATAGCCCCCGCGGACGGGATCACGGCGAAGCAGGTGAAGGAGCTTACCAGATACGCGGCAAAATATCACATACAGCTTATGGGAAACTTCCAGTCGTTCGCACACATGGGAAAGATCCTGGAGGATCCGTTCTACCATAAGATGAGGGAAACGGACCAGGTAATTAGTCCTGCCGTACCTCAGACTTACAAATTCCTCGCAAAAGTATACTCCGAGGTTGTGCCTGCGTACTCGAGCAAGTTCTTCAACATCGACTGCGATGAAACCTACGATCTCGGCCAGGGAAAAGCGAAGGCTATGGTCGACAGCATCGGGATGCCGGCAGTGTATGCGTACCACATCACCAGGATCTATGACCTTCTCAAACCGTATCACAAACGAGTCATGTTCTGGGGAGACATAGCAGCCCGAAACAAGGGAATAATTTCAAAGCTCCCGAAAGGGCTGATTGCTCTCCCCTGGGACTACAGTGCCTCGGCGAACTTCGACAACCTGATCAAACCATTCACGAGACACGGGTTCAGCTTCATGGTAGCGCCCGGAGTCAGCTGCTGGAGTCAAATCTGGCCCGACATGGGCAACGCCGTGGTCAACATTTCGAACTTCGTCAGGGACGGGGCCAGTAACGGTGCAATAGGTATGATGAACACCATATGGGACGACGACGGTGAAAACCTATTCAACTACAACTGGCACGGCCTGCTATGGGGCGCGGAATGTTCATGGAAGCCGGCAAGTCCGGTGAGCGAATCCGATGCATCCGAAGAACTCGATAGGAGGCTGCACGGTTTTGATGACTCGTTCGATGCGATCTTTTATGACAATGCGCACGACCAGGTTGCCCAGACTTTCTTTCAGCTCGATTCGTTAAGATATGACAGCGTGAGCGAAGTATTGATAGACCCGGGCTTCTGGAAAGCGCCTCTAGATTTCACGGCCCGCGATACCATTCGGACAAATCAAGAGCATAACAGGAACATCGAAACCAAAATTCTCAAAATTATCTCGCGGTTGAGGACAGATCGGAGCCTGGCACGGAATAACGCGAAGACCCTGGACTATGCCATTTTCGCCGCCAAACGGGTTCTGTTCGAGGTGAGAAAGGACATATTCAGCATTAGGCTCAGGCGCGCCATGCTGAAGAAGGATCAGTACTCTGTCGACGCCCTGAAGCCGGACGCAGGCCCGCTCCTGAAGGAGCTGCACAGTCTGAAGATGGAGTATGTCGGACTGTGGCAGAGGGAGAATCGGACCTGGTGGCTGAACCACATAATGGAGCGATACGACGACCTGGGAGACGCCCTCATATACCTTGGTGAGACACCGTTTATCAAGCCCTCCCCAACTGTGGCCGCCGGGAAGAGGACTGTAACGCTCGGCACGGTATTCAAAAACAAGAAAATATACTACACAACGGACGGCAGCGTGCCCACGCTGGGTGCTGCTCTTTACACACATCCGTTTACCGTAGGCCACTCCACACTCATACAGGCCGCTACTTTTGAGCATGCACAGCTGGCGGCGCAGGCTCAGGCGTACATCTTAGTCGACAAGGCTATCGGTAAGCCTTACCGGCTCGTCTCAAAATGGAGCGACCACAACCCGGCCTATTCAGGCGGGGAGGACTCGGCACTTGTCGATGGACTTCTCGGCTCCACAGACTTCACGGACGGACGCTGGCAAGGATTCCAGGGACAGAATGTCGACGTTATCCTGGACATGGAACATGAGACCAGCGTGAAGAGCGTCGGCATAAGGTTCCTACAGAACAGCTTCGCCTGGATAATGCTGCCGAAGGAAGTGAAGATACTCTTCTCGAACAACGGGCGAGTCTTTCATCTGGAAAAGGTCATAACGAACACGATCAGCCAGAAGCTTATGGGGACGTTGATTCATAGGTTTACCGCGCACTTCGAAGACGCGAAGACAAGGTATATCCAAATAATAGGAGTTAATCCGGGCGTCCTGCCCTCGTGGCATCCGGCTGCTGGCAACCCGTCGTTCCTGTTTACGGACGAAGTGATCGTGCACTGAAAGCCGTCGAAATGCCTCTTTCTGTGCCCGCGAAAGACGCGAAAATACACGAATAGGAATCATTTTTGCGTATTTAGCGCGTTTCGTGGGCCAATACTCTCCCTTTTTCAGTAGTCTGCTATGGACCCGGCTGGAAGATACCACCCGCAGAGTACACGAGATGTAAACGGAGGTCACGCGGTAAAGGTAAAGACTCAGTCTCGACTCTTGGTGGATTTCCTAAGTCTATCCAACCGCAAACGGTAAGTAGGCGGTAGAGGACGCAAAGGAAAACAGATTTATATTTTGCGCACTTGGGGCAAACTTCGCGAACTCTGCGGTTGGATTTAATATGAGACACTACCGTAAAGAAGCCGTGTATAAAAAGTCTGCTTCCTGTGCCCTCCGAGTCCTCCGTGGTTATTTCGTCTGTCGCTTCCCAATCCGCAGGTCGTCTAAAATGGGGTGGTTGATTGAGGAAATCTCGTCCTGCTTCAGCTTCAGTTCTTCGAATACAGCGACCTGATTCTTTCCCTTTTTCAGCCACGGAGCGGGCACGTAGATCGTTTGCTGCGGACCGATGTCCCAGTAGCGTCCGAGATTGTGACCGTTTATCCAGACGACGCCTTTTCCCCAGTCCTTCATGTCCAGGTAAGTGTCGCCGACTTCTTTCAGCTCGAAGCTTCCCACCCTGACTAGTGGGTACTGGGTCCGATAGTTCATGCGGGAAGTCACGCGGGGCTCGCTGATGAACGGGAAACCGTATATGTTCCAAACTGTCAACCGGCGGCCGTTGAAAAGGACTTCCTTGGTAATCCCCTGGTGATTGTCGTTGATGAAACTGCCATAGTTGATCCGGCCGAGGTTCTCGACAAAGATGTCGAGCGTGTCCAAGCCCGCCGGTAAATCAATGCTGCATGTTTCCTGCTTGAACATCCTGTTCAGTACCGCTACCCTCTTTCCGTTAACGAAGACGATCCCGTAATCCCGCAAACGGACGATGTCGAGCTCCCCTTTTTGCGGACCGCGGACAGTTGTCCTGTAGAGGACGTAGCCGTAAGCCTGGTTGATGTCCTCAAACGTCAGAGGCGTTATTGAGTGAATCGGCTTCGGCAGCACGTGGAGAATGTCGGCGGCATATTCCAATTTTGTCCTCGGTATGGTTATCGTCTGTACGGGCGGCGGGACAGGAAGTAGCGTCTCACCGGGGGGAAGGTATTTTTTTATGATGTCTCTGAAAACATAAAACTTGTGCGTGGCGTGTCCGGCCTCGTTTATCGGTGCGTCGTAATCATAGCTGCTTGTCTGAGGGGAATAGGGGCTGGAGCTGCTGTAGTTTGCCCCGTTCATGAAACCGCGGGTCGTTCCCCCATGCGCCATGTACATGCTGATCGAAAACCCGTGCGCGAGGACGGTGTCCAGCTGCGGGGCACAGTCCTTCGCCGGGACTTTGTTGAAAGGCTTCCCCCAGCTGTCGAACCAGCCAGGATACCACTCGGAGATGAAGAACGGCCCGTGTCCCTGATGGTACTTCTCGACGACTTTCTTAATCCGGGCAATGTTGACCGAGCCGTCTATGGCCGGCAGTGCTCCGGTGACCGACCCTCTGGAAACGAGCCCCAGCCCGTCGGCGGTGTAAAAGGGGACATCGAACCCCGCTTCGCGGAGGAGCTTCTCGTTTGTCTTCAAATATGCCTTATCGTCGCCGTAAGAGCCGTACTCGTTCTCCACCTGCACCATTATTATAGGGCCTCCGTGAGTAATCTGAAGCGGCGCAAGCTCCTTTCCCAGTTTCTCGTAGTATTTCTTCATCAACGCAATGAACTTGGGATCCATGCTCCTGACCTTCATCCCCTTCTCATTGAGCAGCCAATAGGGATAGCCGCCGAATTCCCATTCCGCACATGCATAAGCGCTGGGCCGCAGGAGAACCCAGAGGCCGGCCTTTTGCGCGTCGCGGACGAACTGTGCGAAGTCATGGTTCCCTTTGAAATCGAATTTGCCTTTCTGCGGTTCCTGATAGTTCCAGAACACGTAGGCCGCGATGGTATTCAGCCCCATCGCTTTGGCCATCTTGAACCTGAGCGGCCAGTATGCCCTCGGTATGCGCGCGTAGTTCATCTCGCCGCTGATTATCTGGAACGGCTTACCGTCGAGGAGGAAGTTGTTTCCTGAAATTGAGAATGTGTGCTTCGAGGCCCGCGCCAATGTTGATCCTGCGGTCAGAAGCACCAACAGGAGCGCTCCGGTCAACAATGCTCTCATATTGGTCCGGAAGTGAGTATTTACCTTAAATGGCATCTCTCTGGTTGACATTCGATATTCTCCAATGTTGTCTTGTACTAAGCAAACGCGTTGTCATTTCGGGCAGAAGAGCTGAGAACCCGGTATCGGCTCTTTCTCTATTTCAGGCCCCTGCAAGTAGACGGCCAAAGAGTCCGCGCCGGTACCCTGGAAATAGTCAACGGTAATAGGATGATATCCCTTTGCCAGCGCTACGACACCTTCCTTCTCACCAAGTCCGTGCAGACCATTGTTGTCGACTACCAGCGAATCGCCGATGTATAGCCTGCTCCCGTCGTCAGACACAGTATAAAGAGTGTAGATGCCATCCGCGGGAACCTTCAGGTAGCCCTTGTACTGAACGCCGAAATCGGCCAGCGCCCTTTTGATCGGCAGGGAGAAGTCTGACAACGAGCCCTGCCGCAATGCAGTAAGACTGGCGAAGTCAGGAAGCGAATCCCATTTCCCCTGAAAATACTTGTACCTGATTCCGCTCTCGAGGTCCTTCTCCTTCACGGCGGGAATCGCGCTGACTTTCGTAAACGTTGCCCGCGCTATCTCACTCACAGGCTCGCCGTCCTTAAACCACCTCGTGGACACGATTGCCGTCTTGTCCAGCTTTATTGGGCCCGATACGGCGGGCGAATTTGCGGCCGGCTCGCTGCCGTCGAGAGTATAGTGAACCTGAGCATCCTTGTACTGCAATGCGACATCGACCTTAAGCGTGTGCAGGAAAATCTTGCCTTCGGAACTGATCGTCGGTGGGTTGTAGACTACGGGTGGCTTTCCAAAGTCTAACTTAACCACACCGCAAATTGAGTCAGGCGCAGCATCCGGCACGTCGATCACTACGGCATCGCCGTCCCTTTGAGTTTTGAGGTCGGTTCCCTCTTTGTCTCCTAGCAGCAAAGCCCTTTGCGGCAAACTGTTGAGCCCCTTCACTATGAGTTTCCCATCCGTCGGCCAGTCGAATACCTCCAGATAGAGCTGGTCCTCCTTCTGTGTACATCGTCCCCACGGCAGCTGTGTCGTGAAGGGACTCGCCGTGGTCGAGTAAATCGCGCTGCCGTTCGTTCGCAGCCACCGGCCCATCGCTTCCAGCCTGTCGGCTTCGGGCTTCGGAATTATTCCTTTGGCCGTCGGGCCCACATTGAGGAGGTAATTTCCCCCCTTGCTTACTATGTCGACAAGGTTGCGGATCAGCGTCTTCGCGGACTTGAAATCGTGATCGGAAGCGTTGTAGCCCCAATCGTTGTTGATCGTCATGCAGGTTTCCCAGTCGTGGCCGGGAATTCCGTTCGGCGGAATGTACTGTTCCGGAGTCTCATAATCTCCGACGCCGGCGCGGTTATTAACTATGATTTCAGGATCGAGTTTCCTCAGGTAATCATAGATCATCCTGCCGTCCGCCTTTGTCCAGCCGTTCATCCATCCTCCGTCGAACCAGATGACTCCCGGGTGATATTGCGTAATAAGCTCCTTGAGCTGCGTCTTCATGTATCTTATGTACGCCTGTTTCTTTCCCGGTTTGAAATGTGTCGGGTTGTAAGTCGGGTGCGTCTTGCTGGGCTTGTAGGCAGCCTGGTCCGGACTGTGCCAGTCCATTATCGAATAATAAACGCAGAAGCGGACTCCGTACTGGCGGCATGCCTTGCTCAAAGCCGCCAAAGGATCCTTGCCCCACGGGGTCGCGTCGACAACGTTATATCTGGTGGCCTTGGTCCTGAACATGCAGAACCCGTCATGATGTTTCGAAGTAATCACCAGATATTTCATCCCCGCCTCATGTGCGAGCTTCACCCAACGATCGGCATTGAAATCGACCGGGTCAAACTGCTTCGCATATTGCTCGTAGCGGGCACGCGGCACATGCCCGTTGTTCATATACCATTCGGCATGCGCAGGAACAGCATAGATTCCCCAATGTATGAACATCCCGAACCTCGCATCGGCCCACCACTGCAGCCGTTTTGCCTTGGCGGCAGCGCTGTCCGGCGCAGCACCGACGGTACTGCCGACAAAAAGCACCGACAAAGCGAGAAATTCGAATAGAATCAAGGCTTTCCGCATTTTCCTTCCCTCACAGTCTCTTAAGAGATGAAGTGTACCCTCACTTTTAACAATTCTCACTCAACTTCAGATCAAGACTGACTGACCAAAGTCCGGAAAGCGTTTTCAGCAGTCGCATTCCGGACCCCTCGACGGCCGCCCGATCAGTCGGCGAATATTTCGTCTATGAATGTCCAGGCCTTCTGGCCTGCACCTGAATGCCACGGCGGGCAGACCTGTATGCTCGCGGCAATCATCCGAATGTATCTTACCTGCCTCTTCTGAAAGGTCGTCACGAAGTCCTTTTTCACGACGCTCGGGTCCTTTTCGGGAACGTCGTTCTTCACAGTCCCGACGCTTTCGAAACGTTTCCCGTCTTCCGATACGAGAAATTCGACGCTTCGCGGCATGAATATCCAGTTGTTCTCGTCCTGCAGAAACTCCGCGCCGATCCTGGAGATGCTTTCCTCTTTTTTCAGATCGAGTGTTGCTGCCACATCCGTTCCGTGATAACCTTGCCATAAGCCGTCGGTGAAGCTCGTAGTCGCCCGGATGCCGTTCGCGAGCGCTTCGGGGCCGCCCGCAGAATACCTGGGCGAGTACGGAAACTTGAGACTTACATGCGCACCGACCGCCTTGTCGACGATGAAGGACAGGTCCACGGGACGTCCCGCCAGCCTGCCGTTCAGTTTTGCGCGCGCGATCAGTTCGGTCGTTCCTTTGATGACTATCGGATCGCTGTACTCAGAGGAAGCCAGCGTCGGCATCTTGCCGTCGGTAGTATAGAGAATCTTTATGCCTCGCTGCTCCGGCTCGAACGATACGGCGAATTGCCTCCGTACGCTGTTGAACTTCGTCCTATATCCTATTCCCTCTCCTTCCAGTCCGTACTTCACGCCGAGGAGACCGAGCCTGTTGTACTGCTCCTGGAGTCTTTTGTGAAAATTCTCATAGTTCTTCCTCTGCGGAACGGTCCAGGCATCTTCCGCCATCGCGAGCAGTCTCGGAAACAGCAGACCCATTACACTGTCCTGAGGCGCGTGCTCGGTCCACATGCTAGCTTCGGTGCCGAGGATGTATTTCTGCTCCTTCGGACTCAAGCCCGGCGGCATCGGGTTGAACGAGTACACGGAATCGATCGAAAGGTTGGAGGGCTCTCTGCTGAGATAAGTATATTCACCCGGCGACACAATCGCGTAGCACCCCTGCTTCACTGCCTGGATCGCCCCGTTGATTCCCTGCCAGGACTCTATGACTGCTCCCGGCTCCGGCCCGCCGCCTTGGAGAATTTCGTTCCACCCGATTATCTGCCGTCCCTTCGATTCCACGAACCGCTGTATCTTCCTTACGAAGTAACTCTGCAGGCCGTCCACGCCGTCAAGCCCCTTCTCTTTGATCAGCTCCTCGCAGGCTTTGCTGTCCTTCCATTGCTTCTTGACTACTTCGTCGCCTCCGATGTGAATGTAATGCGACGGGAACAGATGCATCACTTCTGTGAGTATGTTGTCGAGGAAAGTGAACGTCGATTTCTTCGAGGGACAATAAACGTTGTTGTAGACTCCCCAGCGTGTGCCCACTTTGAACGGGCCGCCCGTGCAGGAATTTTCTGGATAGGACGCGAGAGAGGCCGTGCAGTGACCGGGCATTTCTATCTCCGGTACGACCGTGATGAACCGGCTCCGCGCATAGGCAACGACTTCTCTTATCTGCTTGTCGGTGTAGTAACCTCCGTATCTGCTGCCGTCAGGTTCAGTTCTCCACGCGCCGACCTCGGTAAGCTTCGGATACTTCTTTATCTGAATTCGCCAGCCCTGATCGTCGGTCAGATGCCAGTGGAAGATGTCGAACTTGTAGTAAGCCATGAGGTCGATGAGGCGCTTGATAAACGGTACCGACATGAAGTGGCGGACACAGTCCAGATTCACGCCCCGCCAGCCGAACCTCGGGTGGTCGACGATCCGGCAGCATGGCAGACTGTACTCTCGAAGAAACTCTCCGGAACTCGAGACCGGGACAAGCTGGAGCAGAGTCTGCACTCCCATGAAAACGCCGGCTTCGGTCCTTGACTTTATTTCAACTCCATATTTGGAGACTTCAAGGACATAAGCTTCCCGGGTCGGTTCGGCAAGGGCCGGATTCAGTATCAAGGAAATCACCCCTCTTTTCACACCTGCTGAATTCGGACGTATGGCCGGCGAGAAGCCTGCAAACAGCTTCAGCTGCCCCGACAGGTAACCGGCGATGCCATCAAGGCGTTCAGGACATTCGATTTTTGTCGATTTCGATAAGAGAAAGGTGCCTTTGAAGTGCTCGACAACGTTCGGTCTCGGAACGACATTTACGGCCTCCCTTGCATTGGATTCGGTGTACAGGAAAGCCAAAGCTATCAGAATAAATAGTGCGATTCGCTTCACGGGACAGCTCTTCCTTTTCTTTATTATATCACTTTAGTCTATTGATTGCCAAGGTACGGGACCGGCAGATAGAACAATCCGAAATTCGCAAGAGTAGGGCTCAGTCTCGACTTCTGAATAATCAGCCTGATGCGCTTCGTCGTGACCGGTGAGAATCGAAGTAGGCGTTTATAACCCACGGTCGTTCCGCCGGTGAGTTTCTTCCAGCTGTCGCCTGTCCAATAGTCGATCCTGAACCTGCCGATCCGCTGACCTACCGTGATCTCTTCCTGCAGCATTGCAACGTCGAATACCTGGGCCTTCGGGAAGTTGAACACTAATGTCGCAGTATCGGAGCCATCCTTCGCCTGCCAGTATTTCCCGCTGCCGAAGAGCTTTACCTCATCCACCGCCTTCCCGCTCCCGTCGATGGTGACCGTAGCATATTGCGCATAGTTCTGCGCGAATGTCTGTGAGAGTATTTTGTGCATCCGCATTAGAGGCTTGATATCGTAGTTCGAGATCAGACCTTTTCTGTCGGGAGGGACGTTGAGGAGAAGGACGGAATTCTTTCCGACGGAATTGAAATATATGTCGACCAGCTCCGCCGCCGACTTGACGGCCGTGTCCTGCGAAGCATGATAGAACCAGCCGGGACGAATCGAAACGTCGGCTTCGGACGGGTACCAGAAGAGTCCGTCGGCCCCGACCAGTTTGTCAAGGCTGCCGAGGTCGCTTCCCATGTAATTGCGCGGCTTGTATATGTTATAAATCGGATCGGTCTCATACGCGATTTCATTTTCAGTCAGGCCCGATAGATCTATCGGCAGGACGTCCCACTCAGTATTCCTGCCGTAGCCGGACTCCGTTCCGACCCACCTGATATCCGGTCCCATGATTGCGATCAAAGCCTTCGGCTGGAGTTTTCTCACAAGCCGGTAGTACGCGTCCCAGTCGTAGACTTGTTTCGGCGCGTTCGGTCCGGTGTATCCGTCGAACCAGACCTCCGTGATCTTCCCGTAGTTTGTTAGAAGCTCTCTGAGCTGGTTCATGAAGTAAGTATTATATGCGGGAGTCCCGTAAGCCGGATTGTTCTGGTCCCAGGGGGAGAGGTAGAAACCGACTTTCAGCCCGTATTTGTGGCAGGCGCTCACAAATTCGCGGAAGACGTCGCCCTTCCCGTCCTTCCACGGACTGCTCTTGACGCTGTACGAGGTGTATTTGCTCGGCCAGAGGCAGAAGCCGTCGGCGTGCTTCACTGTGAGGATCGCCATCTTCATGCCGGCCTCCTTGAACAGGCAGACCCACTGGCCGCAGTTCAAGTCCACCGGGTCGAAGAGCTTCGGATTTTCCTTTCCGGGATGCTTGTCGGCAAAGGTGTTCATTCCGAAGTGCACGAATGCGTTGAATTCCATCTTCTGCCAGGCATATTGCTGCGCGGACGGAACGACGTTAGCCGCCGCGCGGATGACTTCCGCCTTGGTGTCGGTCGGCTTGATCAATACATAGTTCTTTTTTGCCTGTGCCGCGAGGGAAGCGGAGGTGAGCAACACAAAAGAACAGACTAACAGGATTTTTCCGGATGCGTTCATGCATAGTCCTCCACAGTTTACAAAAGCCGATCGATTCTGCATAAGAATACGCTCCTGGTCACCCAAGTAGTCTCATAAGGGAATCTGAACTTACAATTTCGGCCCTAATCGTTCTACCTTCAACACGCCTGGATCTTGAGAAGTGATATTCCAACCGGCTTTCAAATCTATGACTCATTTAAGGTGGAGCCTTTTCATAACGATGAAACTGCCGTACGGGTACAGAGACTCCGGGTGATATCATGCCCGTGTCAACGGAGACGAAGACATTGCCGCCTCCAGCGCCAGGAGGGACCAAAAGCAGCGTTCAAAGCAGCTCACTTTATTATCACGAACTTTCCAACCTGCGTCCCGAGCTTCGAAGTCACGGTAAAGACGTATATTCCGCTGGCCAGCGTCCTCCGGCTGTCGTTCATCAGGTGCCAGGTTGCCTCCCCGTCGCTCGGATTGTATCCTACGACTCCGGGTCTGTGCTGCACCGTCGCCACAAGCTCGCCTGTTATCGTGAAAATCCTTATCGTGCACACGC
>JBJKQU010000186.1:0-8890 GCA_046705025.1 Candidatus Kryptoniota bacterium
TGATTTAACGCAAAGTTCGCAAAGACAAATAATCGCAGAGACCGCGAAAGAATATAGTTGTTCTGCGTGCTTTGCGCCTCCTTTGCGTCCTCTGCGTTGAATGTTTTTAAATTGAGCCACTACCAACGCTTATTGAGGCACACAGGGTGTCCACTCACTGCCGATCGCTTCAGGCGCCGCGGCTGCTGTTATTATGTAGAAGCCTTCAAATACTTATTCGGATTTAATATGAACGCTTAGGCAGCGTCTCTCCCTGAAGTCCTGCTGCTGCTTCAGCCATTTCAAAATCACGGCACTCATTCGACAGATGAAGCCGGGTGCGACGACACGAGGCAACCTGTTTGCGCGTGCACAGAAGTGAGTGTCTGCGGGATCGCGCATATATTCGAGATAGGAAAATGCTCGGAAGTATTTCTTTCTTAACTAGTGACAAAAGACTAGTTCATCTTAGCTAGGCCCTGTTCACGTCTGCCACATACAGGGGTAATTATTCCATCGTTAATCTGTAATGATTACCGTATCTTCTTTACACACCTACACTCGCGATCGAATCTTCCCTTCAAAAATCTCTCAATCAAGGCAAACTCACCCCGACGAGACTGACTGTATCCTCCGACTTTTTCGGCATACCGTTGGTAGTAACAGGCCCATAGGGAAAACTGAGTAGCAGCAGCATAATTATAGTTTAGGACCGATGAGTCCGATACACTTAGGAAAGGAGATACGATGAAAAGGACTAACGTTTTGTACTCACTAATTATCATGGCAGCTTTGATGATCTCGTTCGCGACGTCAGGAAGGGCTCAGACAAAACCGTGGGTAACCATGTATTACGCTGGGTGGTCACAGGGGTGGTCAAATAACGGATATCTGCCTACTTCGGAAGTCGACTTCACGGCGATGACCGTAGTCGCGCACATGTCGCTCTCGCTTACTTCCACCGGAACTCTGGATTCTGTCAGCAACAGCATTACTCCCGTAAACTCTGCGGCGTTGATCTCTGCAGCACATGCCGTCGGGACCAAGGTAATCATAACGATCGGAGGTTGGGCTACTGAGTCGAGGTTCCTTAGCTCCTCAAGTCCCACCTACCTGAACACGTTCGTAACCAACATCGTCAATTTCGTGAAAGGCAGAGGGTACGACGGTGTCGACATAGACTGGGAGCCGATAACACCGGCAGACACATCGACTTTTGTGACCCTGATTGAAGCCCTCCGGCAAGCTCTCCCTAGCCCCAGATACCTGTTGACGAGCACTGCAGGACTGGGAGAACCTTACACGGTGTTCGCTCATGTTCAGAACCTTCTCGACCAGATAAATATTATGACATATGATCTCGCCTGGAATGGTCCCGGATGTGTGACGTGGTTTAATTCAGCACTTCACCAGGACGGTGTAACATACAAAAGCACCGGTGGTTCGGTCCCGGCGTGCGACAACATAGTCAAAAATTTTACGGATGCAGGAGTCGCCCCCGGCAAACTAGGAATCGGATCGGAGCTGGCTGGTTTCGTCTGGAAGGGCGGAATGATGATAGACAGCGCGGGCAATCCCACCGGCAACGGCCCAACGGGACCTGACCAGGAATGGGAAGGCTATCTCGACCAGGGAAACAGCCCTTACGTCCCGACAATCACCTCCGACGTCCCGCTTTACAGCTTCTACGGCGGGCCGAGCATCATGAAAAACTACTATTCCCCCAGCAGATATCATTGGGATGCCGGAGCGGACGAACCATATTTGAGCATCGACTCTGCCGGTAACGCCGGTGACTGTTTCGTGTCGTACGAGGACACCAACGCTATAGCAGCAAAGTTCCAGTACATCAGGCAGCAGCACCTGGGCGGCCTTATAGTATACGAACTCGGAATGGGCTATCCCGGCAACGGCACATTCCCGATCCTTGAATCAATCAAACGGGACATGAACGAGGGAACTACCGTCACGACGACCGACACTATTCCCCCCGTCGTGTCGATATCTGCGCCAGCTAACGGCAGCACTGTAACAGGGAATATATCGATACTGGCGAACGCTACCGACAACATCGGAGTAAGTTCAGTGACTTTCAGTGTTGACGGTTCGAAAATTTCCAATCCGGTCTATGCCGCACCTTACACCGTTACTTTGAACACCGCGCAGCTGTCAAATGGATCCCACACAATAACCGCAATGGCTACGGACGCTTCCGGAAACGGCTCGACGGCCAGCGTCACCGTAAACGTTCTTAATTCAACTTCCACCTCAGGGATTGCCAGTTCGTCTGCGCTTCCCATATATCAAAGCGGCCTCCAGTCTCCCTGGTTGAACGTGTCATGGAACGCGACTATCAATTTCGCCAACACTTCTCCCGTCTCGTCGGGAAGCAGCGAATCCATCCAGGTCATCAACAAACCGTGGGGAGCGCTCGCCCTTCATTACGGCAACTGGTCGACCGGCTACGTCGACAGCACCGGTTATATCGGTGTTCAGTTCGAGGTTTACTCAGGTACCGCAACGACATTTAGCCTCATGCTTCAGAGCGATGCAGGGACATCATTCCCGAACGTCTCTTGCGGCACTCTGCCGGCGAACCAGTGGAACACCGTGACCGTTCTAATGAGCAAGCTGAATCCTTCCGGGGCGAAATTCAGCGGGATTGACCTGATGGAAACGAGCGGGGTGCAGAAAACCTATTACGTCGGGAACCTGGCGCTCACCGGCCTCACGGCGCCGAAACTCTTGTCGCCTCAGAACGGAGCGACAACCGTCTCGACTCAGACGGCGTTCACATGGGATAAATGCTCAGGCGCTTCCTCTTACAGAATCCAGGTCGCGACGGATACAACCTTCTCCACTTCTTCATGTGCCGCCGATTCCTGCGATGCGGACGGCGACTCGCTCACTTTCGCGAACCTGAAGGCGGGAACGACTTACTTCTGGCATGTAAATGCATCTATGTCTTCATCTACCAGCCAGTGGTCCCCGACCTGGAGCTTCACAACCAAATCGGACAGCTCTTCGAGCAACCTCTTAGTTTACCAGGATTCTCTTAACAGCCCCTGGATCAACGCCTCCTGGAGCGCTTCCGTCAATTTCAACTGCGCTTCCCAGATTTATTCCGGCAGTACGGCAATCGAGGTCAATCAGCAGCCCTGGGGGTCCTTGTCTCTGAACTACGGCAACTGGAATTCGCTCAGCATTAGTTCTACGCTTTACAGTGCCATACAGTTCGATGTCTACTCCACCTCGGCAACGAAGTTCAGCATGCTGCTGCAGAATTCTCAGAACACCACCTTCTCCTCGGTAAGCTACGGCAAAATTGCGCCCAGCACCTGGACCGTCGTTACGATTCCTTTGAGTGAATTGGATCCCTCAAACGTCGACTTCAACAGGATAGACATTCTCGAAACGAGCGGCGTACAAAGGACCTATTATGTCGACAACATCCAGCTGATCGCTAAGCTGGCACCAAGCAAGAGTATTGCCAAAGGAGCAGAAGGTCATCAGATTCCGACTAAGCTGACGCTCCAGCAAAACTATCCGAATCCGTTCAACCCGTCCACGACAATTGCATTCAGCATGCCTTCGGCGGGACACGTCAGTCTAAAGATTTACGATATCCTTGGACAGGAAGTAGCAAGGTTGCTCGACGGATACGCAACGGCCGGAATTCATGAAGTCAACTGGAATGCTGGAGATCTCGCAAGCGGTGTATACATCTACAGGCTTCAAACGAAATCGGCCACGCTTGCCAAAAAGATGATCCTCATGAAGTAACACCACTTCATTAAATGTGTCAGAGGCAGGCCACCTTCCCAGCATTGGGAGGTGGCCTGTTTCTTTATTGGCGATAAGGGGAGGCCGAATCACCCTTCACCGAACAGGCCAGATGCAAGTCTACGTATCGGGAACCAATATCCGACTGATTCCTTTGAGAAGGGACAAAAGGAGATCAAGTGAAAAAGAGAAACATACTTCCGATTTGCATTATAGCAGCAGCGGTGGTCGCTTCCCTTTCCGCTCAATCTGCAAAAGCCCAGAATAGGCCTTGGGTGACAGCCTATTATGGAGGATGGAGCCAGGGCTGGGCGAATAACGGGTACATGCCCACACAAGATGTCGATTTCAGTGCTATGACCGTGGTCGCCCATATGTCGCTGAACCTCCACGCAGACGGTACTATTGACTGGAAAAGCAACAGCATAACACCTGTTAACTCGGCCGCACTTATTTCGGCCGCGCACGCTGCCGGCACAAAGGTAATAATCACTATCGGCGGGTGGGCAACGGAATCGAGGTTCATGGGTTCCACGAGCCCGGCACATTTCAAGACTTTTGTGAAAAACATAGTGGACTTCGTCAAGAATAGAGGATACGACGGGGTAGACATCGACTGGGAGCCCATCACCCCGGCGGATACAACGCAATTCGTTCAGCTATTGACGGCGCTTCGTGCCGCCCTCCCTTCTCCAGGGTACCTTCTCACAAGTACCGCCGGATATGGGGAACCATATACGGTCTTTGCCCATGTACAAAACATGCTGGACCAAATCAACATCATGACCTATGATCTTTCATGGCCCTCTCCAGGCTGCCTGACCTGGTTCAACTCTGCGGTGTACCAGGATGGTGTTACATACATCAGCAACCATAAGCCGGTTCCAGCCTGCGACAATCTTGTACGGCTTTTTCTGAATGCAGGCGTGGCTTCTACCAAGCTTGGTATCGGAGCAGAACTCGGCGGATTTGTCTGGAAAGGGGGGGAAATAATAAACTCCAGCGGGAATCCCACGGGCAATGGCGCGACCGGACCCGATCAGGAGTGGAAAGGCTACCTGAATCACTTCGGCTCACCCTATGCACCGAAGGTACAGGTAGATGTGCCGCTTTACAATATGGATGGAAAAACGGGGATCATGCGGCAATATTACCGGCCGGACAGATATCACTGGGACGCGGGAGCGCAGGCAGGCTACCTGAGCATCGACAACCCCGGGTCGGCAAACGACTATTTCATCTCTTACGACGACGCGCGTTCGATTGCGGCGAAATTCGCCTTCATCAAGAGAGAGCACCTTGGCGGCATCATACTATACGAACTCGGGATGGGCTATCCCGGAAACGGTACATTTCCCCTTCTCGAATCGGTGAAGGCCGACCTGCAAGCCGCTTCGGAGGAGAATAACCCGTCATCGCATTGATTCGTTCGAACCGCATGCGGAACATGACGGCAGTTACCTCATTTAAAATCGGCAATCACTACGGGTTAGTGAACGCCGAAAAAATTGCCGTGACTCTTGCGATCGGTGGCGCCGGAGGCGTCTCTTCACAGAGTGTACTATTTACACAGGGAACAACAAAAGTCTTGCATCATCGTTTGAATGGTACTATATACGCTCTCAGCAGTACAAGCGTCTACATAGTCTAAGTTAACGGTGCCGTTGTGAGCCGTGAATGTTCCGGCGGCACCACCGAGGAGCAGTGAACTAGTTAGTTTCGTAAAGGAATACGATGGACACAAAACACAGTCGCACCAAGTTCCTTTCCCTTTTTGTCCTTCCTTTTCTTATATGCGTCGTTTCGGCAAAGGCCCAGACCCCGTGGGTTACCGTCTACTACGCAGGCTGGAGTCAGGGTTGGGCGGACAACGGCTACCTGCCGACAAAAGACGTAGACTTTACGGCAATGACGGTAGTGGCACACATGTCACTCTCTTTAAACGCAAGCGGGGGTTTGGACTCCGTTGGTAACACTATCACTCAAAAAAATTCATCAGATTTAATCGCGGCCGCACACGCTGTAGGGACGAAAGTAATCATTACAATCGGCGGATGGGCGACCGAGTCAAGATATATGAGTTCAACGAGCCCGGCTTATTTCAATACGTTTGTCAACCACATCGTGGATTTTGTCAAAGACAGGGGATACGACGGTGTGGACATTGACTGGGAGCCTCTCACGCCGGCGGATACGACAAACTACATGAAGTTGATAATCGCGCTCCGCAATGACTTACCTTCTCCCAGATATCTCCTGACGAGCACCGCCGGCGAGGGACAGCCGTATGCGGTCTTCGCGTACGCGCAGCACTATCTCGACCAGATCAACATCATGACTTACGACTTGTCATGGAACGGCCCCGGGACCCTCACGTGGTACAATGGTGCGGTTTACACCAATGGCGTGAGATACCAGAGTACTCACGCGCCCGTTCCTTCGTGCAACAACATCGTGCAGAAATTCATTGCGGCCGGAGTCGCCCCGTCAAAGCTCGGAATAGGGTCAGAGCTGGCCGGATTTATTTGGAAGGGAGGCGTAATGATAGTGGGAGCGGGCGACACGACAACAACCGGCAACGGCGCCACCGGGCCCGACCAGGAATGGGAGGGCTACCTCGATCATCAGGGAAGTCCATTCAAACCGACGGTCACACCGGACGTACCGCTTTACAGTTTCTACGGCGGACCGAGTATCATGAATGACTATTACAAGCCGGACAGATATCACTGGGATGCCGGCGCCGAGGCAGCTTATCTCTCGATAAATAATCCCGGATCGGAAAACGACTATTTCATCTCTTATGACGACACGAATTCAATAGCCGCGAAATTCGCTCTTATCAGGAAGGAACATCTCGGGGGCATCATTCTTTATGAGCTTGGCATGGCTTATCCGGGAAACGGGACGTTCCCTTTGCTTGCTTCTTTGAAAAGAGACATGGAAGCAGCCGCCCCTTCAGTACCCCCCGACAGCCTCGCGCCGTCCGTCTCAATTTCCTCTCCCACCAACGGAGATACGGTTTCCGGTACTATCGTAGTTTATGCAAAGGCCTCCGGCAAAAGTCCGATCACAGGTGTGACTTTTAAGATAGATAACAACCAGATTGGAAGCATTATCCTTTCGGCTCCCTTCTTTGTCAAACTCAACACATTATTTCTGAGCAACGGACCGCATACGATATCGGCAACTGCCATCGACGCATCGGGGAACACCGCTACCACGGCCATTACAGCATTCTTCTCGAACCTAGTCCCGGAAGACATCAGCCTCCAGCAAAACTATCCGAATCCGTTTAATCCGTCTACCGAGATTTCGTTTTCCAACGTCAAGCCGGGATACGTGATCCTGAAGGTCTATAATGTGCTCGGTCAGAGGGTTGTTACGCTTGTCGACGGCTATATGCCCGCCGGGTATCATTCGGTAGTCTGGGATGCAGGCAGGTATCCAAGCGGCACATATATCTACCGGCTGGTGATAGGCTCGCGTGCCGTGACCAGGAAGATGCTGCTGCTGAAATAGTTAAAAGGTTCGGAGTTATGAAAGTAGGGGAGGTTTTGCAAAACTGCTGTCGATCTTCAGAACGGCAGCTTTATTCGTCGGCCGGCTCGTTGTAATCCCGGAGTTTGTTGTGAAGACCCTTCCTGCTCAGTCCAAGGACTCTCGCTGCCTTGGCTTTGTTATTTCCGACATACGCGAGGGTCTGCTGTATCATAATCTTTTCAATTTCCCTTAGGGGCGTCCCGAGCGGAATGCTGACGAAGTTCGATCTCGGGACAATCCTGCTTATCCTTTCGGGCAAAGACTCCGAGGATATGATCCTGGACTGGCTCATTATCACCGCACGCTCGATGACGTTGCGAAGCTCACGTACGTTTCCCGGCCAATCATATTGAATCACTGCCTCCAGCGCTTCGTCGGAAAGCCTCATTGGAGGCTTTTGATGAGTCATGCAAAATGTCTCGAAGAAGCTGGCAACCAACAAGGGAATGTCTTCCTTTCTTTCCCTGAGCGGCGGCAGGAAGATTTCAATCACGCTGAATCTATAGTAAAGATCGAGCCGCAGCTCGCCCGCTGCCAGCGCTGCCTGAATGTTCTTGTTCGTGGCGGCCAGGATCCTGACATCCACTTTTATTTCCTCTTTTCCCCCGCCCAGCCGTCTGAACGATTTCGTCTCGAGCACTCGCAAGAGCTTGGCCTGAATAGCAGGATCCATTTCACCAAGCTCGTCGAAGAAGATCGTACCTCCGTTACCGATATCCAGGTAGCCCTCTTTTCTCCCGCTGGCTCCCGTGAAGGCTCCCTGCTCGTGACCGAACAGTTCGTTCTCGAAAATGTCTTTCGGCAGCGCCGCGCAATTCACGGCGATGAAGGGCTGGCCGCTTCTGGGGCTTCTTTCATGGATGAGGCGGGAAACCACTTCTTTCCCGGTACCGCTCTCTCCGCTGATCATCACAGGGGTGGGAGAATCCGCAACGAGATCGATAGTCGAATGAATGCGCTTTACCGCTTCGCTCCTGCCGATAAGCTTTACTTCACCGGCCGGTGCCCCGAATACCGCGTTCCGCGTTCTTCTCACATTATAACCTTCGGCAGCGATGGTCCTGCTCCTCTCGACATTTTGTGCTACAAGATCTTGGGCCGCGCACCTTGAGTTTCGCTAAAACTGAATTCGTCCGCGACTTCAGACGATGCTCAAAAGATCGCGAACCCTCCCGGGTGTCCGCCCGGCCAAATTCCGATGGTTAATCTTAAAAGAAGTAGACCCCGCTAACAATAGACAGTAGTGATGAATCTATCCTCATCACTACTGTCAGGTCATGGACAAGCGATGCTCATCGCACAATGGACTCGATCCAGGACAGGCATCCTGATCTTCCCGATGAAAAGGACCGCCCCACTGCCCATATTGCGCGCAATCCTATCAAATGCCTCCATTGTGGGAGCCCCCAATATCGGTGAGAAAATGACGAGAAATTTTGATGCTTAATACGTAGAATCAGTCTTCAGCTTTTACTTTCGTTAATCCGTTATGAAGGGCATACTTGACAAGCCCGGCGGTATCACGGATATTCAGTTTCTTCTTGAGGTTCGCACGATGACTGTTGACGGTGCTTACGCTCAGAAA
>JBJKQU010000187.1:0-28026 GCA_046705025.1 Candidatus Kryptoniota bacterium
AACCACTTGACCATCGCGGGTACGAGCGTACGTGAAAGAACATAGCTTGTAAGCATTGCAAATACGACCGCTTCGGCAAGTGGCACGAATAGATACCGTGCTACACCGGTTAAGAAGAACATCGGAACGAAGACGATAGAAATGCTTAAGGTCGAAACGAACGCGGGGAGCGCGATTTCCTGCGCACCATTTAGTATCGCCTCCAAAGTTGGTTCGCCGCGCGCCATGTGGCGGTGCACGTTCTCAATCTCCACGGTTGCGTCATCGACCAGTATCCCGACAGCGAGTGCGAGACCGCCGAGTGTCATCAGATTTATCGTTTCACCCAGGGCACCGAGTGTTATTATCGAAACGAGAATGGAAAGCGGGATGGATGTCGCAACTATGAAAGTTCCGCGCCACGTACCCAGGAATAGTAAAATCATGAGCGCCGTTAGCGCCGCCGCAATAGTACCTTCCCTCACGACTCCGTCAATGGCAGCACGCACGAAAAGAGACTGGTCAGCAAACTCTTTAACCTGCATTCCAGACGGAAGTGTCGGCATTATGCGCTGCATGGCCTTCTTTATCCCATCGACTACTTGCAGTGTAGACGCGGCGCCACTTTTGAAGATGGTAAGCAAAACTCCAGGTACTCCGTTCAGCCTCACTATGTTTTCCTGCGGAAGAGCCCCGAAATAGACCTGAGCGACATCGTGGATACGGATGACTGCACCATTCACGGTTTTAATAGGTAGGTCATTCAGCTCCTCAAGGACAGTCGGGCTGCTGTTCAGCGACACATTATATTCGGTTTTTCCTATCTTTGCTGTGCCGCTCGGCAGGATAAGGTTCTGAGCGTTGATGGCATTTATCACGTCCTGTGGCGAAAGATTTTTCGCCTCAAGAGCAGGGAGGTCAATGTCAACGGCAACGACGGGGGATTTACCGCCTGCCGGGTACGGGATCGACGCGCCGCGTACCGTCGATAATCCGATCTTTACCTGGTTCATCGCTATGTCCTGCAAAGCCTGCGGACTGAGCTCCTTGCTCGCGAGGCTGTATTGGAGTATCGGGACACTGGAGGCGTTGTACTGAACGACGAACGGCGGAGTAATGCCTGGAGGAAGTGTGCGCAAGATTGTCTGAGCACTTGCGGTAATCTGCGCCGTTGCCTCCGGCACCGAGGCACCGGGCTGGAGATAGACCTTGATCACTCCGACACCGCTGTAAGAAGTGGATTCGATATGCTGGATATCGCTGATCAGGGTGGAAATCATTCTCTCGTGGTTATAAACAATGCGCTGCTCCATTTCATGCGCACTCAGACCTTTGTAAGTCCAGACCACGCTCACTACCGGTATGTTGATTGAAGGGAGAATGTCGGTCGGCATGCGAAGAAGGACAAAGGGTGTCAACAGGACAATAACGATGGCTGCCACAACGAAAGTGTAAGGGCGTCGCAGGGCTAATCTAACAATCCACACGGTTCCAATTCCTTTCTTCGATTTTCAATTGAAATAGTCTTTTCAATCCCATTTTTGTTTCCCTTTACACCACGAAAAAAACAGCAAAAGACATCGCGACCCCTATGAGTACCACATAGAGTATATCCGTGTTTAACAATAATGCGATTAGTGCTGCTGCACCCAGTAATATTTGAGGAGCTCCCCAATGTAAAGCCAGACCAAACTGAATCGTTACGGTAAACAATAATCCCACGAATGAACTTAGTACGCCTGTTATAACTTCATTGAATAATTTCTTAGTCCGTAGTTTATCAAATACAGGCGTGATCCCGGTAAGTATGAGAAACGAAGGCAAGAAAATACTGATTGTTCCGATTACTGCGCCGGACCATCCATATAATAAATACCCTATGAATGTGGCTGTTATTACAATTGGACCTGGAGTCACTTGTCCTAATGCGATTCCATTTAAGAAAGTCCGGCTGCTCAACAGATGCCGGACATTTACAATTTCATGGAACATAAGAGGAACAGAAGCAAAACCGCCGCCGTACGCAAACAAATCAATTCTAAACATCAATGTGGAAAAAACGAAAACATTCCTATTCCAAAAGAATAGCACTAAAAGCAGCACCGCATAAGCGAGAAGTATTATTAGAATAGGCCGTATATACGACTTTGTTGTTTCTCCCTTTGCTGACATTTGAGTTGAAGAAATATTTTCTCCGGTCTGAGTCTTCGAAACTTGATTCTTCATCCCCAGCAATATTCCCAATGCAGCAGACAGCACAATTATGATGATTGGATTCCACTTTAAGCCGAATAAAACGATGGAGAAAACTGTTATAAGAACCGACTTCCAATCTTTCAGGGTCACCTTTCCGAAAGAGATCGTTGCATTTGCTATTATAGCTACAATTATCGCCTGCAGGCAGCTGAATACGAAGACGCTAATTGGATAATGGATTACCGATTCATAAACAACGGCAAGCAGGGACATTAACAAAAAAGCCGGTAAGCCGAATCCAACGAGCGTTGCAGCAGCGCCGGACATGCCGCGCTTTTTCAGCCCGACATATGCCGCAGCCTGCATCGCCGTAGCACCGGGGATTATCTGGCAAATCGCTACGCCGTTTCTGAATGTTTCTTTATCAAGCCACTTTTTATCCTCGACAGCCATATTGCGGATATAAGCTATCATTGATGGCCCGCCGAAGGCTGTTAGCCCGAGGCGTAGAAAGGAAGAAAACAATTTTAAGAGAGAGGGCCGATCATTTGTCGTCATTGGTTAGCAGCTTCCGTCTTGTATTTGAAAAGAAAAGGCTTTCTTTTCTTCTTCTTCGTACTCCGAGCAAGGAATGCAAACAAGCTTGCCGTTCCTGTGTCTTAAATATCTCTCAAAAGTGTATTCGCCACAGATTTCACATTTGGCTTTGTTAAATGATGTCCGGAGTCCTTCATATTTGAAGCCCGGCATCTCTTTCACATTGAAGACTTCATCGAGCGGAGTTCCTGACGCGAAGCCTATCATTTCATCGGCGAGTTGAGTGGGAATTTCTGTGTTCTTTACGCCCTGCTTTCTGTATTTCATATACTCGAAAGTCCCGGCGCGGTCCAAAAATTCATTTCTAACATTTATTCTTGCCGCAGCCCTTCCTGGAAAATAAAAAGTAACCGCAGGCTTGCCGTAATTAAGCCTGAATAATTGTCCCTTTCCATACGTAGCAGCGGTTGCAGCCTGCACCCCATCAATCATTTTTATTTGTGGGTGAGCAATGCCCATCTCGGAAAAGACGAACATCTCATAACTATTTGCCCTAGTTAGGCTGAGCTTGTCCATTGCCAGCCGTCCCATTCTGTATCCTATGATCAAAAATGGGCAGCGATAGCCGTTAAACTCAAAAAGCCATTCGGGGATGTCTTTCATTTCAATTCCTTTGATTGTTTTCAAAAACGGCAGACTGATTTATCTAAGGGTTGGACACGCGGAGATACAAGAAACTTGCGGTGGATTACAAGTCTTCGTGAAGAAGATCTGTCGACCTTCTTTCAGCATCACCGGCCAGCTGGCCCTCGGCCATCCGATGCCGACGCGAATCGCCGTAAGACAATGGCGCGCAATTTCTCCTGCTGTCGAGGTGTGAGAATTCTCCTTATTTCGGTGAGATGCGCGATGATGGTACGCTGGGCAGCGGACTGAGCGCGACTGATACCGTTTAAGAGCGCATCGATGCGTGCAGTGTCGGCAGGAGTCTGCCATATGTCATTTATCAGCTCAGTCCGCTCTTTCGTAAGTTGGGCAGAAAGCGAATCCATGCGGGCGTAGAACGAACTGCGATACTTGTTGAAATCATCGACTTGTCCCGGAGATAGAGCGAGCTTATGTCTGACTTCTTCGAATTGTTCGCTGCGTACTTCGGACATGCGGACCTTCCTTCCATTTACGGCCCGATAATACAACCACGTACCTAATGCGGCAAGATTGACAACTGTGAGAATGACAGCCGCAGAGAAAACAATCTTTCTCATCGAAAAACCCTCCTACCTTTGAATGCCTATCGTATTCGTTATTGCCCTGCCCGGCGAATCGGGAGGAATCATATCGAATAGACCCAGCTCAAACTCGTGTGAAAAAGCCAGTGACTCGGTGCGGATCTCGGATCCCGGGGACGGCTGATTTTTCTCCGGGGTACCGAGAAGGATACCCATGATAATCGCCACAATTAAAGTGACGACTCGGAATGACACCGGCAGAAGCCCTGTACCCCAGAAAGACCTTCGCTTTCGTTCATGTTCTACTATTCGCGCCTCAAGTCTCGTCCAGAGAAATGGTGAAGGCTTCAGATTTCCAGGCACACCCTCCGACTTCCATGCTTCTTGCAGCCGGTTTAGTCGGTCAGAACAGCGCGTACAGGAAGATAGATGCCGCGAAATTTTCTCCATATCCTCCTTAGGCATTTCGCCGTCGATAAACAGGAGGAGGTTCTTCAGAACTTGTCTATGCGTCATTGACGGATTTCCTTCACATAGAATTAGACACACTTTAAGGCCATAACTTGCGGGCACCTAAAGGTCATATTTGATCCTCAGGAGCTTTTTTGCAAGCGTCTGTTTCGCCCGATGCAACCGGGATTCTACTGATGCAACGGTTACTTTCATAATCTCCGCTATTTCCTCGTAGGATAATCCCTCGTATCGAAAAAGAATAAGAGCCACACGCTGCTGTTCAGGCAACGAATTAATAGCGGCTTGCAGAATGTGCTCGGCTTCCTTCCGTTCCATCATCGTTGCCGGATTCTCTTCCCGTGCATCCGCAATATCCATCTCATCGTCAGCCGAGCTAGAACCGCCTGTTCTTCTGTCAAAAGAAAACCATTCTCTGTATTTTCTCTTGCGCTGGAAATTCAATGAGAGATTTACGGTAATACGATAGAGCCACGTTGAGATTTGAGATTCACCCCGGAAATGTTTTAGAGATTTGTAAACCTGCAGAAATACGTCCTGGGTTATATCTTCAGCATCCTCTCTGTTTTGCAGAAATCGATATGCGACATTGAAGACCAATCGGGAATACTTCCCAAAAAGGTCCTCCAGCGATCGTTCCGTATCGCCGCTGTGAAATTCTTCTGTCGACAAATCGTGGTTTTTTCTATCCATGTTTAAAAAGTGACTGTAGCTTCATCTTTAGTAATCATACGTGCGCTTATTGTTCAGGGGCAAAGCCGACCACGCATTTTCCCCTTTCACGGAGAACGAGCCTCTTGCCGAGGCTCGGCAAATTCCCATCGAACGGTTCCCGACATAATACTCTTTCACGAAATCGAATAGGACTGTATTTGTCTTCTTATCAGTTTTTGGGTGGTAGTAGCCCCAGGTTTCGTTGCGGTCGACATCGACAAGGCCGCCCGTCGAAGCATAACGAGGCTTTTCGAGACCTGATACTGCGGAAGCTGAACCGCGTCTGGTCGCCGAGAATCTTCACTATTTCAGCCTTCACTTAGGAGATCCTGGCTTCACTGACCAGGATGAGTTGACTATCTTTTATGAGTTCCCTCAAGTCTGCCATCATGTCGGACACCTGTTCCATATTCTCAGATGTTAGCTCGAAGCTCATGAATCCCGGAGAACCCTGCGAGTGGCCCTTCAAAGTCGGCACATCCATCCTAAAGTTCACGATGTCGAACGGCTTGTCCGCTACCAGTCCCTCGAGTTTGCTGAGAAACTTCTTCTCTCCGAACTGACCGGCGACCTCAACTTTGACTCGGGTCTCGAGTTTTGCGACTTCCGCCTCGGCTTCGATTCGAGCCCGCTGCATCTGCAGCTTATCTCTTTTGTCTCTCGCTTCTTTCTTGAAGATCCCGAAGATGCGGTGCTCCTTCTCTACTTTCCAGATTAAATCTCTGCCCGGAAAGGAGATTGCCTCGACGGGGCAGACCGTCTTGCATGTTGAGCAACCGACCATGCAGTTGTAAGGGCGTTCGACTATGTCTACCCGATTCTCCTCGTCCTTTTCGAACACTTCCCTGCCGCAGCTTAGGTAACACAAATCGCATCCGATGCAGGCCTCGGTGTCTACTGTTGGAAACCAGGGAATTTCCTTCCTCGGTACTCCGTGCCAAGTTTGATTACTCAGATCCTTCGCCAATTATTTGTCCTTTCAATATTCGCTTTCTATTTGTCATCACCAATGATTTCAGCTTCTGCAGGATAGCCATACTGAATGCTGTCAATCCGACGAGAAAATATTCCCATAAGATTCTCTGGAGAGACACTTGCGGCCGCTTGTCAGCCTTCATGGTGCCAGGCCTATTAAAAAGAACTCCTTCGGCTTGCCGCCCCGATTCTTCTCTCATCTCAACATCCCCTTCACCACGACATCCACCGCTTCATCTTCAGTGAGTCCGCGGGCCATGAGCGTCTCCACCTGTTTCTTGTCGACGCTGCCGATGGCGGCCTCGTGGGTCAGCTTTGCGCGATCGTCGACCACGAGGAGCTTAGGAATTGCGCTGACACGCGCTTCCTTTCCTTTTACGATCTCGACACAGTCAACATGTCCCCGGGCGCCGGGTGCATTGCCTACTGCCTCTCCGATGACCTCGCTGATGCAGCGCTCCGTGGCCACGATCCGGCTTTTCGCCAGGCCGCGGGAATTCTCGCCGTCAAGAAACAGAGATTCTTTAACCAGAATCTTGTCGTCCCCCTTACCGTAAACCTTCGTATCAAACTCGCACACCGCCTCTTTTCCGACGCTTCCCTCGTAGTCGAGATTCAAATTACCGACCGCACCCTTTATCAACTTGAACTCGCTAAAGAGTTTGCCCCCTTCATCCACGGTCGCCTTAGTGACAGGCAGTACTTCGATACCGCCTTCTTTTCCGTGATAATGAGTTTCCGAATAATTCATCTCGGCATTCTTTCCAACGTGAATCTTTGAATCCATTACGTGCTTCAGCTTAATAGCATTTGGAAAAGAACAGTGCGCAATGAAGCTAATCTTTGCATCATCGCCGATTTCAAATTCGGAAATGATTTCCTGGATTCCTTCAGCTGGAATGACGCCGAAACAGAGATGGACGGGATCTTTGACGACGGTTCCCGGTTCCACGATTATTTTAGCGGTTACGCCGGTAGGCATCTCTTCACCCTGTATGGTAACTCCAGGAATACTGTTCTGGAACAAAATCTTATGATGGCTAACAACAAGACTGGCAGATTGTTTGCCGAAAAGGTCATCCGGATTACCGCCGCTTTCCTCGTATGCTTTTGCGATCGCTTCAAATTCCTTAGAATAGTCAAACATGATTGCTCAACTCCTCGGCCGGTTGGTTCACGTGCGGACACTCTTCACAGTGGTTGCGGAAGAATTTGGCGATCAATTGCGGGTCCCCTGTTTTCAGGATTGCCCCTCCGCACAGCGAAGACGCGCGGTCGGCGATAGCGGCTACCTCTTCGTGATGCGTTATCAGCAGCACCGTGGAGCCGGTCCGCGAAAATGTTCTGATCACATCAACTATATGGTCAATTGACAGGGCGTCGATGCCTGACTCAGGCTCGTCTAAGATGGCTAGCTTTGGTTTCATTGCCAGCACAGACGCTAATTCGATGCGCTTCCTTTCGCCGCCGCTCAAGGTTGTATCCACCTTCCGAGCTAAGTATTTCTCGGGTGCGAGTCCCACTTTCAGGAGGCATTCGCGCGGGCTCAGGAAACCGTCTCCCGCATATCGCTGGCTGATTTTTAAATATTCACCAACCGATAATCCTTCGAATCTACCGGGCTCTTGCCAGGCGAGAGTTATTCCACGTCGAGCACGTTCGTGGATGGAGAGAGCCGTAATATCTTCTCCATCGAATATGATTCTGCCGCCGTTCGGGCGGTAACCGTTCAATCCCATGATCACAGCCGACAGAGTCGATTTCCCTGTGCCGTTTGCACCCAGAACGCTGTGAATTTCGCCTCTATAGAGTTCAAGGTTTAAATCGTGAAGTATCTGTTTGCCGCCTAACACTAAATCCAGCTTCATCAATTGAAGCGCAACTTCATTCATTTCACAGCCCCCATCCGCCATCACGATTTTCAGGAGGCTGCCATGGCTCATCAAGGACGTTTACCTCGACATTTTTTACCCCGGAGATCGCAGCAACTGACTGCCGCGCACCTTCTATAATCCAGTTTGCCAGCGGGCATCCTGGTGCTGTTAGCACGAGGTCCACCGTGACCTGCTCGTCGGAGATGTCAATATGACGTACCATATTCAGATCAATTATACTCGCGCCCAGCTCGGGGTCGATAACGCCAGACAGCGCACCTTTTACTTCCTCTTCAGTTGCCATACCAATTTCCCAATTTTAGTTCTTATATCTTTGCCCAGCGAAGCTACGCCTCAGACCGCCAAGGCCTTTCTTGGACTGACGGCAGGACTCCTGCTGTATAACTATTTTCTGATCGGCCTGAGAAAAAATGGCGTTAAGAAAATTTCGAAGCGGAGCGTTAAAAAACGAATATTTGTCTCCTGTGCACTTCAAAGAAGTGACGTATTTAATTCGTTTTAGCTCCGCGGGGAAATTTTTAGCCATTTTTTCTCCAGCCTTGATTTTTTCTTTGGTTCTTTCTTTTGTATCAAGACAAAAGAAAGAACCCTCTAAATAGGTGGAGTGACCACTATATCCATGGCAGTGAATGTTTGATGATGTCTGCCCATTTTCCTTTGCTCGCCCAAAGGAAAATGGAGAAAAGGAAAGGGCGCCCTTCGGAAATGGTTCTGATCCGCCGCCGGCGGATCGGAACCGTCCCGTCCCCCGATATGGGAGCCGATCTTAATATACGGTGGTTCGTATATCACGGATGAGACTCCAAAGATCGCCTCTTCAGGGAACATGCAAGTTTCTGTGGATGGGGGACGGGACTCCATTTTCGCAAGGGACTTCTCAACCTTGCATTTTGCAAGAAAACTTGTCTCATTTGTCTGAGTTTTGCCATATGAAGGTACCTAAAGCCGTTCGGCGCACCACGTCGCCACGAAGCGCGGCCCGGACAAGTCACTTCGATACCGGCGCTGCAGCTTTCTGTGGCGCATACTTCGCTCTAAGACTCCTCAGCACTTCTATCAACTCGCGCTTCTCAGGGAAAGTGATTGCCCCTGACGGACACTGAGTGCCGCATGACGAACAGCCGACGACGCAGTTGTACGGGTTGGCGACCACCGTGTTTATGTCATCAATCTTGAACACATCGTTGCTGCAGAAGTCGATGCAGACGTTGTCGTTGATACAGAGGTCTGAGTTGATTATCGGATACCACGGGATTTCCTCCCTCGGTATGTTCTGGTAAGTTCCTCCGGACATTACTCGACCTCCTCAACCGCTTTCAGCGTATCGTTGAATGCCTGTTCTGTCGTCTTGAACGAAATCGAGACCGGCTTCCAGCGGGCGTCCATGGGGACATTTGCACGCTCGAAAGCGTCGCGCAGAAGTTTCTTCTGCTTTTCCATTGCGCAAGCAGGGGTAATATATGCGACGCCGTCCTTCAACAGGTCGGTCATCATGTTTTCCCCGTTCTCCTCACAAAGACGCGGATGAAGAAGCATATAGTCGTGCGGGATTTCCATTCTTATCCGTTCGGCCAACTCGCCGAAGTTTATGTCTTTCATACTTGGGCATGCGAAGCTGCATGCACATATCATTATTGCCTTTTTCATTTTGTACCCTTTGTTTTAACCAACCGAATTATTCTCGACGGTTACGCAGCTAAGTCAGGCTTTCGATTCCTGAACTTTGTCCGGATAACCGTATTCTTTCTTTGTCGCCGTGTAAATCTCCATCAGAGCTTTCTTAATTGACTTCTCCTCTTCGGGATTTACTTTGTCGTTGAATTGGAGCAGGCCCTGCCATAATCCATCCGCCGCCTGTTCATCGGTTTCAGGAAAAGACAGGATGGTCGTAAAGACGACCTGGTCGAGTCCATAAAGAATTCTTTCTTCGCCGTCGATTTCGACTTTGAAAGCTTTCGGAGTATTGCATGAACATCCCATTTGTCACCTCGTTTGAAAGTTTTTTTGAGTTTCAGTTTTGTATTTTCATGGCATTGTATAAATGAAGTACGCGCCGCCGCGAGGACCAGGACACCGCAGGCCTTTTTGAACATCAGCAACCCGTTTGACTTCCGCGTCCAGCGCATATACTTTTGCAGCATCTTAGCAAGAGTTGCGGAGACCACAATTACTGTGCAATGGCCAAGTCCAAACATCAGCACAATCTCTGCAGCTTTAAGGAGGCTTGTCTCGCCGATCGAGAACGCCGCCACCGCCACAGGAGCCATGTAGGCAAACGTGCACGGGCCGAGCCCGATGCCGAAGACGAGGCCAAGCAAGGCGGCACCGGTCCACCCTCTTTGCTCGTTAGGCTTCAACTTGATGGGTGTCCATGAGAGTTTTATCCAATCGAGGAGATACAGCCCCGTCAGAAGAAGAACCACCGCGGAGATTATGTTTCCGTACGGACCGATGTAACCCATGATTCCGCCGAGGAGCGAAGTGATTGCCCCGACTATTGCAATGGAGACGAGCACGCCGAGCGCAAATGCAAGCGAAAGCTTGAACACTTTTTTCTGTGTAGGGTTTTCTTTAAGACTTATATATCCAATCACGAGCGGAATACTGGAGAGGTGGCAGGGACTTAACAGGATACTCAGGACTCCCCACGTATACGCCGCAAGGAGTGCGATCCCGAAATATCCGCTCATCGCGGCAGTCAGGGCGTTGAAGATTTGTTCTAGCATAGGTTGTTTAATCTCACTTCGCTACAGGCTTGACGCCCTGATCCGCAAGAAATTTTTCGAGATCTTTCTGAGGGAAAAAGCCCTCATGTCGGAATATCTCCTTTCGGGACCCATTGAGAAACACCTGAGTTGGGATGACGCGAATGTCATACAGCTGCGCATATTTACTCTGCCCCGGTGTCCATACGTCATAGAATATCACCTTGACCCGCGGCGAGTATTTGGCTTCGATGTTCTTCATGACGGGCTGCATCTGCCTGCACGGGATGCATTTTACCGAGCCGAGTTCGATGAAATAGATCTCCGTTTTCTCGTTTGAAGTACTCTGTGCAGCCGGTCCGGCCATCTTTGCCGCTTGCTCAGCCTGCCCGGAAGAATGTCTGTTCGCGCCCGGTGAATTCCCGCAAGAAACGAATGCCAGCGCCCCTGCCATTAAAAGGATCCGCGGAAGTATACTCACGTTATTTTCTCCTTTCCGTCTTTGACGAGGTCCTGACCAAGGTCGGAACGTCGTTTCGCCAAATGTCGATATGATTTACACAAAAAAAATAGATCACTGTTTGCAGATAACGAATCGGTCGACAACTTTAGCCTGCTTCATATCATCCTTCACAAGAGGGTCATCTTCGAGCCACTCTTTGAACAGCGGAGAAAGCTCGGCAACATATTTCTCGAGATAATCGTCCGTAAGCCTGTAATTCACCCACTTCCCATCCTTCTCGTCAGCGATGAATCCGGCATCCCTCAGTATAGAGAGATGGTTTGAAACAGTTGAAGGGGCAAGCTTGAGTATGCTGGTGATTTCGCAAACGGCCATGGGCTTGACCTGAAGCATCTTCAGAATCCGGAGCCGATTCGAGTCGGAGAGCGCCTTAAATACTCTCTCCGCTGATTTAATGTTTTTCGTCGTCATAAAGTCATTTCGTCGTTTATCGAAATTACAACCCAACCAAGTTCGAGTCAAGGCCTCGATCTGTTCCCTGCACCAATTCCTTTACCGCACACAGCCCGCATTCGAACTGGAGGGTAACGTGATTTATCCCGAATCCATCCGCAAGGCTGCCTGCTATTTGTCTTTGCAGCTCGGTGGTCTCCTTCACCGATACGGTCTGGTCGACATCTATGTGCGCCTCGAAATGGAGATCGTGCTCGCTCTGCTCCCATGCGTGGACGTGATGGACATTCCTGACGGCGGGTATGCTTTCTAATGCGGCCTGTATCTTCCTCAGGTTTACGTTCGTCGGAGTCGCCATCATAATTATTTCGACTGACTCTTTAGTGATGTTCCATCCTTCACGGAGGACATAAATCGAAATCAGAAACGTCAACAGCGGATCGATCCAGTAGTAACTGAAAAGGTAGATGAACAGGCCGCCGATTATCACAGCCGCGCTCGACATCGAATCCGCAAGGAGATGCAGGTATGAAGAGCGAATGTTGATGCTGCCGGAGGCATCGCGATGCAGCAGGAAGGTACCGAGCAGATTTGCGAGCAGACCGAAACCTCCAACTATCATCATTACTGCCGAATCAATATGGGCAGGATCGACAATATGAAGGGCAGCCTCCTTCATGAGAAACAGACTTATCAGGATCAGGACCACGGAATTGAGTATTGCCGCAAGTATCTGCGCGCGTTTCAGGCCGAATGTGTGCTTCAGGTCTTTCGGCCTCTCGTTCAGCCTGAGTGCAACAATGCTTACGGCGACCGCGCCGGCGTCCGTGAAATTGTGCAGCGCATCCGACATGATCGACAGGCTGCCTGAAAAGATTCCGCCGAGAAATTCTACTATAGCGATTGCGACGTTGAGAACTCCGGCCCAGATCAGGCGGCCCAGTGAACCGCCCGCGGAATGACCGTCTTCATGTGCCATTCATAGCCTCCCGAGAGAGCAACCTTGGCAAGGTTTCAAACCTTGACAAGGCACCCGTTTTAGTTGAAGAACAATTGGAACTGAACAGTCGCGCCGTAATTAGTTCGATTGCTCAGATACTGGGTACGCGCATCTACCATGACTTTTTCCTTTTGCCCGTTGAAGAAGTGCGAATACCCGACGATGTACCATGGCTCGCTTGAACAAGTTGGATTTACAACTTGTAGCTTTTCCGTGGAGAGCACGATCTCATTCAGGCCGTCAAAATCATAATCCCCGAATGCGTAGTATCCGTAAGACTTTTGATTCTCAAGATCAGCCTGAATGTATTCGCCCTGAAGTTCCCATTTCTGCCACTTTAAATGTGTTTCAAGGCCCCACCGGAAGTCTCTGCCACTGAATGTTTTTCCGTTTCCAAGAATTCCCGGCAGTGACAGGTCTTTCTTATCGCGGTAGGCAACAGAGAAACCGTTTGTCCAGGAGAGAACCCTTGAAAAACCAATGTCATATGTAGTTCTGTTGGTATACAGGAATTGTCTGTCCTCATTCGACTCGGTGTTTCCGCCGTTGCCATTGTAGATCCCGAAGCTCGTATGGAAACCGGATTCTCTCGGCTCAAATACGAATTCCGCCCCAATGTCGCGTGCGTAGGTTGATGCGGTTGGGATCAGTGTGTTGTCGACTGCTGCTCTCTCGATGATCTGGAGGTACGCATCACCCTGTGATCTCTCCAGGCTGAAATCCGGGACAAACTGTCCTCCTCTGACGAAGCCGAAGGGCAATTTGTATTCGGCGTAGACATCCTGGAGCATGAATGTGCCGCTCGTCTGGTACCTGAAAATTCCCTGCATACGGAAGTACAGGCTGCTGTCAACCGGCGTCGGTCCGTCGACCCAGAGCTTCGCCCTGCGTATTGAGAAACCGGTGTTGGAACGGAAGTCATCGGAGAACCTGGTCTGGAGATATCCGCCCCACTCAGGTTTGGTTTGTGAAACGGAAATCTGAGCGAACAACAGAAGAATAGCTGCAGTAAAAAGTGTACCTATAATCTTTTTCATAAAACGTCCAAAAATAATTTAATTGCAATTCCGATTAACACGACGGCATAGAGTTGTTTGACCCACTTCGGTTTTGCTTTGGTTGACATATACTGTGCACCGAACTGCGATCCGATGATAACCGCTATCACGACTATGATGGTCAGGGTCCAGTTCATATGCCCCTCCGCCGCATGGCCCAAGTAGCCTGACAGAGATGAGAACGTGACGACAAAGGCGGTTGTTGCCGCCGCTTGCTTTGTCTTATATCCCATCCACATCAGAATCGGCGCGATGATGAAACCACCGCCGATGCCGAGGAGTCCGCCGACGAATCCTGCGAACGCGCCAACGATGGATCCGTAAATGGATCTCTTTTTGAAAGACATGATCTCTTCCGGCTCAGGCTGTCGCGAGAAGCCTATCATTCGGATTCCTGCCGCGACAACAGCTATCGCAAAGAGCAAGAGGAGTATTTTCACCGGCAGGTATTTAGATGTGTAAGCTCCCACAGGTGCGAAGATAAAGGCGGCGGCGGCCATCGCCAGACCGCCTTTCCAATCCACCAGCTTGTTCTTCGCGAATGGGATCAGCGCAAGAAGTGTATTGAGCCCGTTAAGAAGGAGTCCAAGCGGAATTGCGACTTCCTTAACAGGCAGACCAGCCCACTTGAGAATAGGCACGTACACCATTCCGCCGCCGAGACCCAACATCGCGAACAGAAACGAGAAGAGCAAAATGATTATTGAAACAATCGCGTATAACATTTTTCACTCCGTTCCAAAAGCATTTAGTACTTTTTCATATAGGGAGATAAATCGTTTCTTCATCGTCTCTATGACCGGAACATTGCAGGCAGACATGCTTTCCGTCTTTCACTCTTAAGTACCTTTCAAAGACGTATTCACCGCACACGTCGCACTTCGCCTTGTTGAACGAGCTCGGAACCGGCTTGAACTTGAAGTCCGGCAAACGCTCGATCTTGAAGAGCTCTTCATCTGTTGCGTTGCGGACCATGTCGATGACCCCCTGGGCGACAGCAGCAGGGACCTGCGACGGCTCAACCCCTTGTTTTCTGAATTTGAAAAACTCATGGGTGCCCAGCTTGTCCATGAACTCGTTCCTGAAGAGAATGCGGACGGCGCCTTTAGCGGGGTCGTAGAAGGTAGCGGCAACTTTCCCAAAATAGAGTTTGTGCATCTGCCCTTTCCCGAACGTCGCAGACGTCGAGGCTTGAATTCCGTCCTGCATGCAGCCTTGAGGATGTCCGACGCCCATCTCGGAGAAGACAAAGAAGTCGTGATCGTAGCATTTTTCTCTTCCGAGTTCGCGAAGAGCAATGACGCCCATCCTGTATCCCATAACTGAATACGGGCACTTGTGTCCGTGAAACTCGAAAAGCCAATCTGGTACTGTAAACATTTCAATTCTCCTTTTTGTTATTTACTGGTAATCAACTACTTACATACGATTGTAAATTTTTTTTACTTCTCCTTTTTCATCGCACGCTCCAAAATGCACATCATCCTCTTGCAGAAATTTTCGGTGTTGACACCGTAGGGATTCAGGATGAGTTCTATGTTGAGAGAAATCGGAATTCCCATATAAAGTGTGGCGACGTTTTCCACCTGGAGGGAGTTGTCCCACTCGCCGCCGACGATGCCATCCTGTATGATCTTCTTTGCATACTGTTTCTGTGTGTTCAAGATGTTTAGCATTCGTGATTTAAGTTCCGAATCTCCGGAGTGAGCCGCTTCCGAAAAAAGAAGCATCGTAATTCCTTTGTTTTCAATCAGATAATGGACATGTGCACAAAGGAATTTAAAAAGGCGCTCCCGTGAAGAAGCGTCAGACATGGCGATGTTCTGAAGTGAGTTCATCAGAACTTCTTCAACCCCATCTATGATTGAGATTATCATTTCCCGCTTGGACTTGAAATGTCTGAAGAGCGCTCCCTCCGAAACGCCAACCTTTTCTGCCAGCTTCCTGGTTGAAAGGTTGTGGAGTCCTTCATCGTCGATCAGCTGAAGGAATGCCCTTCTTATCTCTTCCTGCCTTATTTCAGTCGGCTTTCTTTCCATTTGTTTTCTGACTTGACAAGTGAATGATTACTTGCTAAGTTAATGCGAGATGAACGCGATGTCAAGTCATAAAGACATATATAACCACAAAGCTCACCAAGGAAAGCCACAAAGAAAACGAGGACAAATCGGAAATGACTGATGAAGAATTATCGAATTTGGTAATCGGCCTGGCAATCAAAGTTCACAAGAGACTGGGGCCGGGCTTGTTGGAGTCAGCATATAAGGAGAGTCTATTCTACGAGATTCACAAGTCGAAAGTCCCTGTCGAAAAAGAAATGCCGATGCCGCTGATTTACGATGAGGTGAAGTTAGATGTCGGATACAGGATTGACCTTTTCGTGGACAAGAAGTTGGTGGTCGAAATCAAGTCGGTGGAAGCATTAAATGATGTACACCTCGCTCAGATTCTGACTTACTTGAAGCTCAGCGGCTGTCGACTCGGCTTGCTCATCAACTTCAATGTGAAATACCTTAAAGATGGAATCAGGAGAGCAATCAATGGATGACACGGAGCAGCTGAATCATTTAACCACGAAGGTCACGAAGACAACTCACGAAGCACACAAAGCAACGGCAATTAATTGCACATATTCTTCGTGGCCTTTGTGCCTGCCTTCGCGGTCTTTGTGGTAAGAAGTGCTGATATGAACATCTACTCATTTCCTGCCATCGCGGCCTTCGTAATCAACCTCACCATTACCTTTATCATATTCTTTGGCAACCCGAGGTCATCGGTCAACAGATGGATATCGGCATTCGTCTTGAGCTTCGCTGTCTGGAATATTTCCGAGATATTCATCCTAGCCAGCGGCAGCGAACAGGGTGCCGCGCTCGCAGCCCAGGTACTCTACCGAGTGATTTTCATTATCCCGGCATTTTACGTTGTCTCAGCCTATCATTTTCCGCAGAGCTTATCCAGGTTAACCGGAAGCGCACTTTTCTACGTCATTGTTTTCCTCTTCCCGGTAGCCTTTTTGATTTCCTCTTTTCCGAATTTCCACATCAAGTTAATCTCACTCTCCGGCTCCAGCGCAGTTTATTTTTACAGGATCGTGGTACGACCGGATTTTCAGTCGATCTCTCTGCTGACGACGTTCTTTGCTTATCTTCTCTGGGGCTCAGTTGTGATGTTCAGGAAGATTCCAGCTCTGCGGACGACCACCCAGAAGCGGCGTGCACGCCTATTCCTCTCGGGCGGGCTCATATTCCTTTTCATTGCACTTCTACTCTTCATAGTCGAGAAATTAGCAAAGGAGACTTTGTATTTCTATACTGCCTCCACGATACTGTCATTTGTTATCACCATGTTCTTTGCCGCAGCGGTTCTACGCGGACAGATGTTCAAATCGCAGCGGGCGATGAAGAGCGGCATAGCTTATTCGATTGCCTCGTCGATCATTCTTGCGATTTACTTCCTGAGCGTACAGGCAGTTACGGAAGGTCTATTGAATTACTTAAAGATAAGCTCCTACGCAGCGAACGCTCTTTTCGTCCTTGTGCTGATATTTCTCATTCGTCCTTTAGAATTGAGAATACATCGCACCTTAGACAATCTTCTCAGTCGCGATCTCAACCGGTACCGTCATGGCATGGTGACGTTCTCGCGCGCGATCTCGAACTATCTTTCGCCGCCCGAATTCTTCCGCCGTGTCGAGACATTCCTGCTTCGCCAATTCCACATCCAAAACGTGCTAATATTTATCAGGAACGGTAAGCCGGGAGAATCAAGTTTTTCAGAATGGAAGAACGAGGCTGGTTCTCTCCGCCTCAAAGACGATTGTTTCCTGGTTCAATACCTCCGCCACGTAAAAAGGGGAGTTGAGTTCTACGACATCGAACGTAAGAATATAAATGAGGAAATATGTTCGTCGCTAGAGTCCAAAGGCGTGAGGCTTCTTCTCCCGCTCTTTTCCGCAGACGAACTAATCGGCATACTGGCAATTTCAGTACGAAGATCGGGTCGTGAATTCACGCCCGAAATGATAGACGCGCTCTCCATATTCGCAAATGAAGTCGCAACAGCTTTCCAGCGGAATCTTACGATTGAAAAGATGCGTGAAAAAGAGCAGGAGCAATTTCGGTCCCGCCATCTTGCATCTCTCGGCCAGTTGACGGCCGGTGTCGCACATGAAATCAGGAACCCTCTGAACGTTATGTCGGCATCTGCACAGACGCTTTTGAAGAAGGAACTGAGCAAGGAGGAAGAGAATGAACTCAAGCAATTTATTGTCGACGAATCCGACAGGCTGAACAAAATCCTGACGGATTTCCTAAGCCTCTCACGGCTAAGATCTCCAAAGAACGAAGATGTTCCACTGTCGGAAATTCTGGAGAAAGTGCGTGCCGCGATTCTGTCGACCGCGGGTGATATCAACGTGCATATATCTTACGATGCGATGACTGACACCTTGTCGACCGACCGCGACCTCCTCTACCAGCTTCTGTTTAACCTGGGAGTAAACGCAGGCGAGGCAATCAAAGAGAGGTGTAAATCGGATCCGGATTTCGATTGCTCTGCTGGGATAGTATCTTTATCAACAGGAATAGAGGAAGGAATTCACGAAATTTCCGTGTCAGACAATGGGATTGGCATCCCGGATCAAAATCGCGAGAAGTTGTTTGAGCCGTTTTACACGACAAAGGAAACCGGTACGGGGCTGGGGTTAAGCATTTCCCACAACATCGCAGAGGCACTCGGCGGGAAGATCAGTATCCTTTCCAGAAACGGCGAAACGGTTTTCACCGTTAGATTTGAAACCATGAAAGAATTGACCTGAAATGAAAACTGCAAGAGCTAAGCTGCTCATTGTCGATGACGAGGAGCGGGCGTGGAAGGTCCTGAAGATAAACTTTCAGGATAGGTATGACGTCCTGGTGGCAAAGAATGGCGCCGAGGCAGTGAAAGTTATTGATAAGGAAAGGGTCGATGCGGTTCTGACCGACGTGAAAATGCCTGAAATGTCCGGCATAGAACTCCTGAAACATGTCAAGAACACGTACCAGTGGATTCCTGTTGTAGTTATGACTGCATTCGGGAGTGTAGAGAACGCCGTCGAGGCGATGAAGGCGGGTGCATACGATTATATACTCAAGCCGATAAAGATTGAGGACGCGGAGCTGGTCGTGAAGCGGGCCGTGGATTACAGCGAGACTCTGCAGGAGAACCGGTCGTTGAGGGACAGGCTCAAAGAATATGAGATTCCACAGGATATCATAACAATCAATCCTGAAATGCGATCTCTCATCGGGCTTGTGAAAGAAGTCGCTGTAACCGAGGCTTCAGTTCTGATAGAAGGCGAATCAGGAACGGGCAAGGAATTGTTTGCGAGAGCGCTTCACCGGATGAGTGACCGGTCTGAGGGTCCGTTCATAGAAGTAAACTGCGGAGCAATTCCTCACGAGCTTTTCGAGAGCGAACTTTTCGGACACGAACGCGGTGCCTTCACCGGGGCCGTGAATATGAAGCGCGGGAAACTGGAGATGGCTGCAGAAGGCACGATTTTCCTCGACGAGATCGGAGAGATGCCGCTCGACCTGCAGGTTAAACTCCTTCACGTCCTTGAAAACAGGCAGTTCACTCGTGTCGGCGGAACGGCTTTCCTCCAATCAGCCGCGCGCGTTGTTGCAGCGACGAACAGAAATCTAAAGGAAGACGTCGAAAGCGGGCGTTTCAGAAAAGATCTGTATTATCGGTTGAAGGTGGTATATCTGCACGTACCACCTCTCCGTGACCGAAAGGAAGATATTCCTCTTCTTGTACAACATTTCATTGGGAAGCACGGAGAGACGGCAAAGAAGAAGATCAGCGGGATTGATACCGATGCAATGGAAATTCTTAGACTTCATTCGTGGTCCGGGAATGTGCGGGAGCTCGAGAACGTCGTATTGCAATCGATGATATTCGCGCGCGGTGGGCAGATCACTGCTGACTCCCTTCCCTCGGAAATTCGTGATTCGGTCGGGCCCATCATGGAACGTGTTCCATCTACGAAAGAAGAGCTGCAGAAGGAAAAGGTCAGGCGGACTGAAAAAGTCCTGATGGATCTCGAAAGAAACTTTCTCCTGAGCCTTATCGAGACGGCAGGTGGAAACATATCGGAGGCTGCACGTATCAGCGGATACGACCGGCGGCAGATACAGAATTTGGTAAAAAAACATGGGGTAGACATGTCGAAGCTGAGAGAAGCTTAGAATAATGGGCGGGTCGGAAACTTAAGGGGTCCCCGTCCCACCTTCGATCAGTACCTGGCAATCCCTTACCGCCTGAGCCATAGTTGCATGCAAGATGTTTCGCCACATCCATGGCGTCAGGACTTTGGCGAGCGGGAAATCGTGCTTCTCGTTGCATACCTGGGTCTGCCTGCCTTGCATCCTATTAAAGCCATGAACTCCGCTCTTATTCCGAAAGTTCAACATGGCTCATTGCGCAGAAAGCATTTTCCCCTGGATCATATTGGGCATAATTCTTGATGCAATATGGATCGTAAACAGTTTATAACAGGACAATATGGCTAATTCTCTGGTTTAGCGTCTAGAAGCATAAGAATTCCGGTACTCCGGATAAACATCGTGCACCGCCAAGACCACCACAAAACTCCAAGGAGCTATTGTATGAAAAATCTTGTATCGTTTATAATTTTATTGTTGACCATCTTCGTGATGGTACCTGCGTCCCATGCCCAGGTGAGAATCGGAATCCAGGGAGGCCTGAGCGTACCCGACTTAAGCGGGGGGAATAACGAAATAAGCCAGGGATACACATCCAGACTTGCGCCCAACTTCGGAATCACCGCAGAGTTCGGGATCACAAACAACTTTTCGATCGAGCCGCAGGTTAACTTTGACGGACAAGGCGGACAAAGGAACGGCCTCCAACCGATAACCAACCTTCCGCCACAGCTGCCCGAACTACCGAGCGGCAATTATTATTATGCCAGCTTCGACAATATGTCTATCCTCAACTATATAGAGATACCCGTTCTGGCAAAGTACACGTTCCGATTGGGAGGATTCGGACTCAATATTAACGCCGGTCCCTACGTCGGCTTCCTCCTTGATGCGACGGAAAAGACGAGCGGAACGAGCCAGATTTACCTGGATAGAGCCGGGACGACTCCCTTAGCTATGCCAAATGGAAATGGAGGATACGCTGTCGTTCCAGCACAGTCCTTCGATGCGAACACAGATGTAACCAATAGCATAAACGAAGTCAACTTCGGTATCGCGGGAGGTGTGGGCATCGATCTTCCGGTTTCAACACGCAGCAGCCTCTCCCTTGACGTGAGAGGGCTATACGGATTAACAAACGTGCAAAAGTACTCACAAGACGGCACAAGCCACACCGGGAATCTCATAGTATCCCTGGGATATTCCTACGAACTAATTGGCATTTGAAAATCCTGGTGCGGCATCACTGAAAAGCGATGCCGCACACCCATATTCATAATACACTCTCCGTCTTTGTTACGCATGTATATCTACATGACGAGCTTCAAGTTCCAATTAATACTTGCTCACTTCATCGACTATGGTGTGAAGTAACCAGGACCCTCTCTTCCTCATGCGAAATCATATTTCGCAAGGTCCTCCGCTCACAACAAACGAGAATCCACACCTCCGACCACTTCACGGGAAATCTTGTTTCCCATTGGCTCACCACCAACGCAAGGATATCGAATAACAGTTCGATATTTAACGAATTATTCCCGGCACGGCGATTGGGTATAAAAGACATATGACACTTTTCAACACCCAAAATCAAAAGGAGGTTAAACATGCATCTTCTTGACCGACAGTTAAGGAAAGCCACTCCGGGCGCAATAAACTTCATACTTGGAAATTCTGCCCTCCGGAAGGTGGCCACTAACTACGCGCGAAAGTACATGCACAGGATAATAGTCGATGAGGACAACGGTTATACCAGGAACATCCGGTTCGAAAGGTACACCATATTGTCCAACCTCGTCGTCACCCTTGAACGTGCATTGACCAACAAGAACATCTCCCCTTCAGTCAGGAAGAAGATTCTCGATATTTTTGTCGGACGCATCTTCCTGGAGAACGAGAAGATAAGGCAGGAGAACTTCATTAAGGAATTCATGCAGGAACCCCCAGGATTCATCACAATAAGCCCCGGCAAGAAATGCAACCTGCAGTGCACGGGGTGTTATGCCGGAAGCGGGGCGAAGTCAACAGAGAAGTTGGACTATTCCACAGTCGACCGGATTGTCCGTGAGAAGACCGAACTCTGGAATTCATTCTTCACTGTCATTTCAGGCGGCGAGCCGCTCATGTGGAGATCCGAAGGTAAGGGAATTCTCGACCTGTGCCGGGAGCATCCGGACAATTACTTCATGATGTACACGAACGGCACCATGATCGACAAGAAAATGGCGAAGGCAATGGCAGAAGTGGGCAATCTCACGCCGGCCATTTCAGTCGAGGGATTCGAAGAGGAAACCGATGAACGGCGCGGCAAGGGCGTATTCGGCAAAGTCCTGGAAGCGATGGCTAATCTCAGAGAAGTGGGTGTTCCCTTCGGCATTTCTGTAACTGCGACCAGAAACAATGCTGAGAAGATCGTCAGCGACGAATTTGTGGACTTCTTCTTCGAGAAGCAGGGCGCAGTCTATGGCTGGATGTTCCAGTACATGCCGATCGGACGGTCTCAGACGCTCGATCTGATGGTAACTCCCGAACAGCGGAAATGGATGTTCGAGCGGGAGAAACACCTCATACACGACAAGCACGTATTCCTCCCCGACTTCTGGAACGGCGGCGTATTTTCAAGCGGCTGCCTGGCGGGCGGAAGGTCCGGCGGATATATCTATATCGACTGGAACGGAAGTGTAACGCCCTGCGTGTTCTATCCTTACTCGAAGAACAATATCAAGGACATCTACGCAAGCGGTGGCAACCTTAACGACGCACTGAAGTCTGACCTGATGGTGGGGATACGACAGTGGCAGCGTGACTACGGGTTCGAGAAGAAAGGCAAGGATGTCAAAAACTTCATCGCGCCGTGCGGTATTAGAGATCACTATGAGTTCACGCGGAAACATATCGTACAAACGGGTGCCAAGCCTATAGATCCGGATGCAGCGATTGCAATCAAAGACCAGGAGTACTACAAGGGACTTGTCGAATACAACAACAAATTCGAATCCCTGACCGAACCCATCTGGCAGAAGGAATTCATCGGAGATGGAGCGGAAACCTCTTCATCGAAGATTGAGATTGAAAAGAAAGATGAGGGCAAGGGTACTTCTTCTGTCAATGGAAACGGCAGTCTTGTAGAAAGCGAAGAAGAAATTGCGGTCGGGAAATGACGGTGCAACTGAAGAAATGCTGTGGCGTCGCCGCTGTGAGTCGCTCAACTCCGACCGGGCTGAACCCCCAACCGGTGGCGATGTCCTCAACTTTGATCCGTTCTTTCCTTTGTCTTGATACAAAGGAAAGAACCAAAGGAAAAATCAAGGCTGGAGAAAAAATGGCTGACAATTTCTTCGCGAAGCTAAAACGAATGAAATACGCCTCATTCTTAGCGGACACAAGAGACCAATATTCGTTTTCCACGCTTCGCTCCGAAATTGTCTCAACGCCATTTTTTCTCAGGCCGTTTTACCAGCTCTTATGGATTTGTAGTTGATTCCGGACGAACGAAAATGAAATTCACCGATTTGATAAATGAACGGAACATCGACCTCACACTATCAGCTGATTCTGAGCTGGAAACGATTGTGTCGATGGTAGACCTTGCGAGTCACTGCGAAAAAGTGGAGGACACCGGAGAAATCGCCCGGTCGATCCTTCATTATGAGGTAATGGCGTCTTCTTTTACCGGCTCATGCGGCGTCGTTTTTCACTCCTTGAGCGACGGAATTTCCGCACCGAAGATATTCTTCGGACGGTTCGACAGAGGAATCGGCTACGATTCCAAAGCGGGCCGTTCTATAGATATTGTCTTTCTTGTAGCGGCGCCAACGGGTCAGGAGCGGGAGCTTGCCAATGTCATCGAGGGACTCGACCGGCTTCTACAACAGGAGCAGATAAGAGAACTTCTTCGTTCGCCAGAGAGCCCCGAGGAAATTCTGCAGATATTAATAAGGCATCTTGACTCGGAGGAAGGGGCTGCGCCGGAAGCCCAATTCGCGATGAACGATCTTACCACAGAACTGCGATGAAACGAGATACCCTTAAATACAGGCAGAAGGCACCCGCTCTCAGTTTAGCAGGGATGAACTCATGGGAGAGACTCGAGAATGCAACTTCCCATAGCCCGCTAATAGTCACCGGAGGGAGCAACTATCCCGGTCAGAAGAAGATACACTCATGGAAGGCGACTCTATTACCGGGATTCGGCGATCATCAAAAGAAAATTCTAGGTTTAGCCCTGCCGGTAGTGGCAGGGCTGTCGACACAGATGGTACTGTCTCTGTTAGACACGGCCCTGGTGGGAAGACTTCCGGACGCCAAGTACGAGCTCGCTGCAATGGGCATTGTATTCTATTTGACATGGGCATTAATAAGTTTCTTTTCCAGCCTGTCGACGGGCACGCAGGTGCTTACATCGAGGAGTTTCGGAAGCAAGAGCTACAAAGAGTCCGGAACCATACTGGCCTCCTCTATGACCATGGCGGCGGCGCTCGGCCTCCTTACTGCCGCCGTCGTGGTCACCTTTTCGCATAACATTGCCGGTTTCTTCGCCGTTGATAATAGGGTCGCGAAGCTCGCCGCCGGATATTTGTTCTATCGTTTCATTGGTGTTCCGTTCTTTTTAATCTCCGTAGCCTACCGGGGATTCTTCTTTGGCATAGGAAAGACAAAAGTCTTCATGTTCGCGGTATTATTGTCGAACGTCCTGAACATCATTCTGGACTACACATTCATTTTCGGCGCCTTCGGAATCAAGGGGATGGGACTGGCAGGTGCCGGGCTGGGAACGTCGATCGCGGCCGGCATAGAGACATCGGTCTATTTAGTCGTTAGTACTTCCAGGGGTTATCGGAACAAGTATGGAATTTTCAGGAGGCGTGCATTCAACAAGACAATTGCCAGGTCGATACTTAAACTCTCGCTTCCCGTTTCATTCGAGAGTGTTTTCACACTGAGCGGGCTCCTCATATTCGTCTCGATTATCGGACTGCTCGGGACCTTGCAGCAGGCGGCCAGTCAGACGGTGCTCTCGGCACTTCTCCTCTCTTACCTGCCAGCGATGGGATTTGGCGTCGCAGCCCAGAGTCTCGTTGGACGCAAGCTTGGAGAGAAAGATATCCAATGTGCAAGGAGATGGGGCTTTGAAACGAGCCGCATAGCCACAACGTATACTATCCTTCTCGGGTTGATATTCATGTTCCTTCCCAGATATGTATTATCGATACTCACGGGAAACATCGCTATCCTTGATGTCGCCACACCGGTGTTGCGCATTGCCGGCTTCGCCCAGATTTTCTTCGGAATCGGATTCGTTCTTGCCAACGGGCTCCAGGCGGCAGGCGAAACATTTTTCGTGATGCTCGCCGACGTCACGATCAACTGGTTCCTCTTTGTCCCGCTCGGTTATCTCTTCGGCATGATACTGAAATTAGGATTGACAGGAGTATGGGCCGCGATGCCCTTCTATACGGGTCTGTACGCTCTTGTCATCTTCACAAAGTTCAAATATGGTAAATGGAACAAAGTGCCGCGACGCAATGTCGCGGTTATTGACGGCGACGGCCATGAAAAGCCCGCGCGTGTTCGGCTAAATGCATCGAAGGTACAGAATGAGGACTTCAAAGAAATCCACTTAACGAGTTGCGAGGTCACAAAATGAACGTTGTACTTATTTCTCCCTATCGTGGTGCTCTGTTGGAACTGGCCGGAGTCAGGATGCAACCTCTCGGGGTATCCTATATCGCCGCTTCCCTGAAGGAAGCCGGTCATGACGTTCAGATACAACTGTTAGAGGATCAAACCGCCCTCCCTGACTTCACGGGTGCAGACGTGGTTGGGATCTCATGCAACACAATTCAATTTATTCCCGGTTTGAAAGTAGCGAAGCTTGCCAGGCAGCTCGGCAAAACCGTCATCATGGGAGGGCCGCACCCGACGAGCAGTCCCGAAGAAGCTCTATCGAGCGGCTATGTCTATTACGTTGTGCGAGCGGAGGGCGAAGAGACCTCTGTCGAACTGCTTGAGGGATTATCCAAAGGACCCCTTTCGGGGAAGGCGGGGAAGCACTTTGATCCCAGCAAAGTTCTTGGCCTTTCATGGATAGACAAAGAATCCGGAAGGATTATTCATAATCCGAGCCGGCCGTTCATACAAGACCTCGACCAGCTTCCCTTCCCGATCAGAGAGGCCGACTGGAGATACGGCAGCAATGGAACCGGGCACTCCAGGAAGCCTGCGCAGATCCCGCTAATCACAACACGGGGATGTCCATACGGCTGCAAGTTTTGCGATGTGCACATACTCGCAGGCAGGCGTTTCCGCGCACGGTCAATCGAGAATACGGCGAAAGAAATCGAAGGACTTGTGACGAAACACGGCGCGGATAGGATTCTGATCGTCGATGACATTATAAACTTCGACAGTGCGCGACTCATCGATATGTTCGATACGCTCATCAGGCGCGACCTCGACTATGTCCGGTGGGTCATGGGAAGAGGCGATCACCTCATAAAGGAACCTGAGACAGCGGAAGTAATGGCTGCAGCCGGGGTTGAGCAGATGTTTCTCGGAATCGAAAGTCCGAACGAACGAATCATTAAGGCATACAAAAAAGGAGGTACGGCCTCCTCCGACACCTCGGTTAAAGCAGTCGAGCTGCTCAAACAGAATGGAATAGAAACATGGGGAGCATTCATTTTGGGGGAGCCATCCGAAACGATGGAGGACGTCAACAGAACGATTCAGTTCGCAAAGATGATCGATCCGGGGACGGCTCAGTTCACGATTCTCACTCCTTATCCCGGCACGGACCTGTGGAACGAGGTCAAGCCGAAAATACTGACCAGGAACTGGGAACTGTACGATACGATGCATTCGGTTTTCAGGCACGATAACATCGAGCCGAAGGAACTGGAACACGCGGTTTTGAGAGCATACACGAGCTTCTACACTCAGCCGAAGAGGATAATTCGTGAGATTTTCAAAAGGGATCATCACGGGAGAGAAGATATCAGGAGTGTTTTAAAAATATTGAAAGGGCTGAAAGTTGTTTTCGGAAATCATCAGATGCAGGACATAAGTGAAGGAGAATGGACGTCATGAGTCCTGCAACACGTAGACCCGCTTCTGACCTTGGCCCGAGGTACCATCATATAATGACATTCGGACAAATGAGACAAGCTTTTGCAGAATGCAAGTCCGAACAATCCCTTGCGAAAATGGAGTCCCGTCCCCCATCCACAGATACTCTCATGTTACCTGAAGAGGCGATTTTCAGAGTCTCATCCGTGACATATGAGCCACCGTTTATCAAAATCGCCTCCCATATCGGGGGACGGGACGTTTCCGACAATGTCAATTGGCGGAACCATTTCCGCCGGGCGCCCTTTCCTTTTTGTCCATTTTCCTTTGGGCGAGCAAAGGAAAATGGACAGACATCATCAAACATCTACCCGCAGGAATATAGTGGTCACCCCACGCATGTAGAACGTTCTTTCTTTTGTCTTGATACAAAAGAAAGAACCAAAGAAAAAATCAAGGCTGGAGAAAAAATGGCTAAAAATTTCTTCGCGGCGCTAAAACGAATCAGATACGCCTCAGATCTAAGGCTCACAGGAGACAAATATTCGTTTCTCAACGCCCCACTCCGAAATTTTCTTAACGCCATTTTTTCTCAGGCCATTTTGAAGCACACTCAAGCTACCAACGTTCTCCAGACTCCGCGTAAGGTACTCGGTGGTTTGAGGCAGAGCTTCGGCAGACACAGGGCCAGTATTTACATCCTTTTTGATATTTGTTTGCCCTGGGCCACTCTTTTAACTCTCTTGACGGCGCTCGGCCTAATCTTCTGACAAATGGAAAACGTTTTCACAGACATAGGAACAACGACCGACACTTTCTTTACAGAAGTGGGACGAGCCGGGATAATGACATTTCAGGCATTCGCCGCTATGAGGAAGGCCCGCAGCTACACAACTCAGATAGTGGAGCAGTTCATTCACATTGGTCGGAAGTCCTTTCCCCTCATTATGGTTACGTCCACATTTGTCGGATTGGCGATTGGAGTCCAGGTGGGATTCCAGATGACCGGGTTTACACCGCACTGGATGGCCGGCGGGATGATCCTGAGAACATTACTTATCGATTTGGGCCCCA
>JBJKQU010000188.1:0-2822 GCA_046705025.1 Candidatus Kryptoniota bacterium
ATCATGGAACTCCTTAAGGAACTGAACAAGCAGGGGACGACTATCATACAGGTAACTCACTCGGAGGCCAACGCTGCTTACGGCAATAGAATAATAAGACTGATGGATGGGTGGATCGAGAAGGGCGCGTAGCCTGAAGTGCGATGCGGACAAACATATTTCTGAAAGGTGCCGCGTAACACCGCCACCGGCGCTTTGCGGCTGGAAAGGATAACCGAATGCTGAAGAACTACATAAGGGTTGCACTGAGGAACTTAAGGAGCAATAAGGTCTACTCTGTGATAAATATAGTAGGCCTGGCGGTCGGCCTCGCGTGCTGCATCGTGATCGCGCTGTATGTGAACAACCAGCTGGGTTACGACAGTTTCAACAGGCATTCGGGCCGGATCTACAGGGCGGCTCTTACTGCATTCGTGAACGGCCATTCGCTGGAAGGTGCGTCATCGCCGGCGCCGCTGGGTCCCGCGGTCAAGACTGACTTCTCTCAGGTGTCTGCCTACACACGTATTGCAAAGTTCGGAACGCCGCTCCTCAGGTACGGAGATAGAGCATTCAGCGAGCCGAATTTCCTGGATGTCGATTCCACTTTCTTCGATATCTTCACAGTCCACTTTCTGAAAGGGGATCCGAGGACTGCACTTACGCAACCCAATAGCGTCGTGCTCACCGAATCCATGGCGCGGAAATATTTCGGGAACGAAGACCCGATGGGCAAGATTCTGAATGCCGACAACCGGAGAAACTGGCTTGTGACCGGGGTGATTAAAGACTGGCCCGAGGACTCACACTTCAAATTCGATTTCCTGGGCTCGCTCTGTACATTCAAAAGCAGCCAGAGTACCTACTGGCTCAGCAACAATTTCTATACATATCTGCTTCTCCGCAAAGGAACAGACCCTGAGACATTTCAGCGCGAGATGAACGCGGAATTCCTTCAGAAGTACATAGGGCCGCAGATCAAGGAGTCTATTGGAGAATCGGCAGGTCAGTTCATCTCCGGAGGCGGGAAATGGCTGTACGTTCTGCAGCCTTTGACGTCGATTCATCTCTACTCCCACAGGGAGTATGAGCTTGAGCCTAACGGCGACATTTCATACGTGTACGTCTTCTCGGCGATAGCGATAGCCATTCTCCTGATAGCGTGCATCAACTTCATCAATCTTGCGACAGCAAGGTCTGAGAGGCGGGCAAAGGAAGTCGGAATCCGCAAGACTCTGGGGTCGAACAAGTTGCAGCTCGTCAGACAATTCCTGACCGAGTCGGTTATGATGAGTCTCCTGGCGGTGGTACTCGCGATCGGCCTGGTGGAAGTGTTTCTTCCCGTGTTCGACAGCGTCACGCAGCAGCACATGAGCCTCGACCTGTTCGGCAGCGTTGAGGTGATTCCCGTTCTTCTCGCCCTGGCCGTAGCTGTAGGCATGCTGGCCGGTTTCTATCCTGCTTTCTATCTCTCCTCGTTCCGGCCTACTCGGGCGCTCAAGAGCGGTGACAGGCTCAAAGGCGGAGGATCGTTGTTAAGAGGGGGGCTTGTCGTTTTCCAGTTCGTCGTATCTATAGTGCTGTTCGTCGGCACTTTTGTAATCTACAAGCAGTTGACCTACATACAGAATAAGAATCTCGGATTCAACAAGAACCAGGTAATTGTGATCAAGCGGGCAGGCGATCTTGGAAAGAGTATCAAAGCTTTCAAGGATGATTTGCAGGTCAGTCCGAAAGTGGTCAGCGTATCGTCTTCGACTGCCGTGCCGGGAGATCAGAAATCCGATGAGGCTTACTGGCTTCAGGGAACCTCCGCCGGGCAGCTGCGGGATGTACGCCAGATGTGGTGCGATTACAGCTTCTTCAAGACTTACGGTATAGCACTTGTGTCAGGAAGATTTTTTTCGCGCGAGCATCCCAGCGATTCCGATGCGGTAATAGTCAACCGGCAGGCCGAGAAGGCATTCGGCGTCGCTGATCTGGTTGGAAGAAATCTCGTCGCCCCGGGGCGGAGGGAGTCCGACCAGAAGATTTTCCCCGTAATTGGAGTTACTCAGAATTTCAATTTCCAGTCGCTGCACCAGCCGATACATCCCCTCGCCATCAGGTTTATCCCCCCCGACTATCCGGTACAGTTCGTGTCCGTCCGGGTGAAGCCCGGCGACTATCCCGGGACGATTTCATTCATTGAAAGGACATGGAAGAAATACGCAGGCAACCAGACACTGGACTACAGCTTCCTGGACCAGGATCTTCAGCGCTTGTACGTGGCGGATCAGCGCACCAGCCGGATCGCCTCCGTTTTCTCCGCCCTTGCGATTTTCGTGGCCTGCCTGGGCCTGCTAGGGCTGGCGGCCTTCGTGACCGAGCGGCGGACAAAGGAGATAGGAGTCAGGAAAGTTCTCGGCGCGACCGTCCCGGAGATACTTGGACTTCTGACGGCGCAATTCATCAAATGGGTCCTGGTCGCGAATGTACTGGCCTGGCCTGTAGCATATCTTGTCATGAATCAATGGCTGCAGAGCTTCGCCTACAAGGTGAATGTCGGGATACCGGTATACCTGCTGTCCGGAGCCCTGGCGCTTCTAATCGCATTCATGACGGTAGGCTTGCACACGATCAGGGCGGCGACGGCCAATCCGGTGGAGTCCTTACGTTATGAATAGAATTGGCCACATCCCGCGCAGCGGCAGCGAGTCTTTACGGTATGAGTGACCAACGAGATCCGGCAGTTTTGTCGATGCACTTCTGCGGTTCGGATAAATGTTTGAGATTAGTGAAGAATGGATGAATGGGATTACCAAAGAACGAAACTGGGAAACGAACAAGGATTTAGTGCTTCG
>JBJKQU010000189.1:0-26935 GCA_046705025.1 Candidatus Kryptoniota bacterium
TTTGATTTAACGCAAAGTTCGCAAAGACAAATAATCGCAGAGACCGCGAAAGAATATAGTTGTTCTGCGTGCTTTGCGCCTCCTTTGCGTCCTCTGCGTTGAATGTTTTCAAATTGAGCCACTACCGATTTTTCACTTGACAACTTATGCTTAATATTTTAACTTATCCGAGCAATCAATTTAATTTAGTTAAACAATTGGTTCTGATATGTTAACAACAGGCGATAAGAAACTCGACCCCATCGACCACAGGCTGCTGGAGATTCTGCAGAAGAATGCCAGGACAAAACTGAATGAGATGGCACAGCAACTTGGGTTGACCATACCCACTATCTCTGAGCGGATCCAGAAACTGGAGGAGCGCGGATACATCAAGGGTTATACGACCATCCTTGACGCAAAGCGCCTCGGCAAGGATATCACCGCCTTCATCACCGTCTCCATCGACTCGAGCAAACACTACCAGATGTTTATGGAACGTGCAAGGGAGACAGAGGAGATTCTCGAGTGCCACTCCGTAACCGGTGAAGGCTCACATCTACTGAAGGTCCGGGCCGAGAACACAAACGCCTTGGAAAAACTGTTATCGCGCATACAATCGTGGCCGGGAGTACTCAGCACGAAAACAAGCGTTGTACTCTCTACCATCAAAGAGTCGACAGTATTAAAAACACAAAACACCTAACACAGGAGGAACAGATGGCAAAAGTCGCCAGGATCGCTAGCGGCGTGGACAGGATTTTGAAATACGTTAAAGAGAGCGGCGTTGAAATCATCGATCTGAGATTTACCGATATACCTGGACAATGGCAGCACTTTTCAATTCTTCCATCGGAGCTGACCGAGAATTCTTTCGAAGAGGGGATAGGTTTCGACGGCTCGAGCATTCGCGGATTCCAAAGCATTCAAGAAAGCGACATGGTACTCATACCGGACGCTGACAGATATTTCATAGATCCGTTCACTTCCCACAAAACCCTGAACATCACTTGTGACGTGAAAGAACCGATAACGGGCGAACCCTATCGCCGCGACCCGCGCTATATCGCTCACAAAGCTGAAGCATACGTCCGCTCGACGGGGTTGGCAGACACTGCTTACTTCGGCCCCGAAGCAGAGTTCTTTATCTTCGACAACGTAAGGTTCGACCAGACCATCAACAAGGGCTTCTACGAGATAGATTCCGATGAAGGATTCTGGAACAGCGGAGCGAACGGGAAGCAAAACCTGGGATATCGCCCTAAGACGAAGGAAGGTTATTTCCCGGTCGCCCCGACAGACAGTCTGCAGGACCTGAGGTCTGAAATGGTTCTGACCATGAAACAGGTGGGGATCGAAGTTGAGGTGCACCATCACGAAGTCGCAACGGCAGGGCAGACTGAGATAGACATGCGGTTCTCGCCGTTGACACAGATGGCAGATAACCTCATGGCTTACAAATACATCACGAAGAACGTGGCCGCAAAACACAACAAGACAGTTACATTCATGCCGAAACCCCTCTTCGGTGACAACGGATCCGGAATGCACGTCCACCAGAGCTTATGGAAGGGCGGGAAGCCGTTGTTTTACGGCAACGGGTACGCCAACCTGAGCGAGATGGCACTCTACTACATAGGCGGATTGCTGAAACACGCTGCAGCCCTTTGCGCTTTCGTCAATCCTACGACAAATTCATACCGGCGATTGGTGCCGGGATTCGAAGCCCCTGTCAATCTTGCATACAGCCAGAGGAACAGGTCGGCTGCAGTCAGGATCCCTATGTACTCAAAGAGTCCGAAAGCAAAACGTGTGGAGTTTCGCGTGCCTGACGCTTCCACGAACCCCTACCTCGCCTTTCCTGCATTGCTCATGGCAGGCATTGACGGCATTATGAACAAGATTGACCCGGGCGAACCGCTCGACAAGGATATTTACGATCTCTCTCCGGAAGAGCTCCGCAACGTCCCTTCTACTCCCGGCTCCCTCGAGAATGCGCTGAGGGCGCTGGAACGCGACCATGAATTCCTTCTCCGAGGCGACGTATTCACTGAAGACCTTATCAACTTATGGATCAAGTACAAGATGGCGAACGAGGTGAAACAGGTCGCCCTCAGGCCTCATCCATACGAATTCATGATGTATTACGACATTTGAGTCCAAACGTAGAATTACTCTCACTCGCAGATAAAGGGCCGCCGTCGTGCGGCCCTCCTTGATTTCATTGAAATCGGGACTCTTTCTCATTAAATTTCGAGCGACTTTTAACGAGAAACTAAGGGAGCGATTCCAATGGCTGTTCAATCTAATTCGTTTTCAACTAAAAGAGATCTTTCCGTAAAAGGATCAACCTACAAGATATTCCACCTTCCCACACTCGAGAAGCAAAACTACAGCATTTCCAAGCTACCATATGCAATCAGAATACTTCTGGAGAATCTTCTCAGGCATGAGGACGGGAAGATAGTTACAACTTCCGACATAGAGTCGCTTTTGAAGTGGGATGGCAAACGCATGCCGGAAAAGGAGATAGCCTATATGCCTGCCCGTGTGTTGCTACAGGACTTTACGGGCGTTCCTGCCGTGGTTGACCTGGCTGCGATGAGAAGCGCCGTAGAACGGATGAAGGGCAACACAGAGAAGATAAATCCCCTCATCCCCTCAGAGCTGGTCATAGACCATTCCGTACAGGTTGACCAGTTCGGGACAGAAGGCGCGTTCATGTTCAACGCCGAAATGGAATTCAAGAGAAATGTCGAGAGATACAAGCTCCTGCGATGGGGACAGAAAGCTTTCCGTAACTTCAACGTTGTCCCTCCGGACACCGGAATTTGCCACCAGGTCAACCTTGAGTACCTTGCCCGCGTGGTAGAGACGAGAAAGGAAAACGGAGAACCGGCTGCATTTCCGGATTCTCTGCTCGGAACGGACTCGCACACAACGATGGTCAATGGACTTGGAGTATTCGGATGGGGTGTCGGCGGAATCGAAGCAGAAGCAGTCATGCTTGGACAACCATACTTCATGCTCACTCCCGAAGTAGTCGGGGTGAAGTTGATCGGCGAGCTTGCCGAAGGCGCAACAGCCACCGACTTAGTCCTGACCGTTACCCAGGTTCTGCGGAAGAAGGGCGTGGTGGGGAAGATCGTGGAATACTTCGGAGAAGGCATCGCCAGACTTGCCCTGGCTGATCGCGCGACGATGAGCAATATGTCGCCCGAATATGGTGCGACCATGGGATTCTTCCCGGTCGACGATGAAACGCTGAAGTACCTGAGGCTGACGGGACGCAGCGACGACTTCGTGAATGTGGTCGAGGCTTACTGCAAAGGACAAGGATTGTTTTGGAGCAAGGATCAACCGGAGCCTGTCTACAGCGATGTGGTCGAGGTAGATATGGGAACGATTGAACCATGCATTGCCGGACCAAAGAGACCTCAGGACAGGGTGGCGTTGAAAGACATAAAAGGGGCATTCAAGAAATCCCTGACATCTTCTCCTGCAGAGCGGGGGTTCGGAATGAAGCCCGAAGATGTCGCCAAAACCGTCCAGGTGCGTCGCGATGGGGTTTCCTTCGACATGCATAACGGATCTGTCGCTATTGCTGCGATAACAAGCTGCACAAACACATCTAATCCGAGTGTCATGATTGCCGCCGGCCTTTTGGCCAAGAAAGCTGTGGAAAGGTACGGTCTGGAAGCGAAGCCCTGGGTCAAGACGAGTCTGGCACCCGGCTCACAGGCTGTTATGGATTACCTGAAGGAAGCAGGATTGACCGAACCCCTGGCGAAGTTGAAGTTCAATCTTGTAGGTTTCGGTTGCACCACTTGCATAGGCAACAGCGGACCTCTGGACGAGAACATCTCATCCGCTATAGAGAAAGAGAACCTTGTAGCAGCAGCAGTTCTCAGCGGGAACAGGAATTTTGAGGGCAGGATCAACCCGTACGCCAAAGCAAGCTATCTCGCCTCGCCTCCGTTGGTGGTAGCTTACGCTCTGGCGGGAAGGGTCGACTTCGATCCGTTGACGGAACCGCTGGACCATACGAAAGACGGGAAGCCGGTGTATCTCAAAGACATATGGCCATCACAATCCGAAATTCGTGAGGCGATATCGAAATCGGTCAAGCCAAACATGTACAGGGAGCGATATTCCCATGTGTTCGATGGAGATGATAGGTGGAAAGGACTGGATGTCCCCGAAGGAAACAGCTACAACTGGAGCTCAGATTCGACTTATGTTCAGGAGCCGCCTTTCTTCGTCGATCTCCCATTGGAAGTCCCTCCCGGCAAGGATATAGAGGGGGCGCGGGTTTTGGCACTACTGGGCGATTCAGTTACGACAGACCACATTTCGCCTGCAGGCTCGATTCCTCCGGACAGTCCGGCAGGGAAGTATCTTATAGCGCACGGTGTCCAACCTAAAGACTTCAACTCATACGGGTCGCGGCGCGGAAACCACGAGGTCATGATGCGCGGGACATTCGCAAACATCCGTTTGAAGAACATGCTAGCGCCCGGCACTGAAGGCGGTTGGAGCGTTCATCTCCCGGACGGCGAGAAGATGTGGCTGTACGACGCCTCGACGAAATATCAGTCGGAGAATGTGCCTCTCCTGGTGTTAGCGGGGAAGGAATACGGCAGCGGCAGCTCAAGGGATTGGGCGGCAAAGGGCACTCTTCTCCTCGGAATAAGAGCAGTAATAGCCGAGAGTTACGAGAGAATTCATCGAAGCAACCTCGTAGGACTCGGTGTTCTCCCGCTTCAGTTCAAAGAGGGTGAGAATGCAGCCTCATTGGGCCTGACAGGACGGGAGAAGTATACGATCAGCGGAATCAAAGACAACTTGACGCCTCACAAAAAGCTGACAGTTACGGCCGTCGAAGAAAAGGGCAAAACGACGAAATTTGATGTTATGGCAAGGTTGGACAGCCATGTGGACGTAGAGTACTACCTCAACGGCGGGATCCTGCAGACTGTCCTCAGGCAGATGATGAAGAGTGCGTAGTTTGATCGGAACCACATGTCCATATGACGGGAAATTTGCAATTCGCGCACCATTTTCATAGATTTAACGGTAAATAGGAGAAACAATGAGATCAGGTATCCACCCGAAATATCATAATATAACTGTAACCTGCATTTGCGGAAATACATTCCAGACTCGTTCTACTGAACCAGGTCAGTCTCTAAAAGTTGAGATTTGCTCGAGCTGCCATCCATTTTTTACCGGAAAACAAAAATTGATAGACTCTGCGGGGCGCGTCGAGAAGTTCATGCGAAAATACGGCAAGAAGCCAAAAACTGGGGCGTAATTCGGAACTAAGGAGCTGTTTCTTCACTCAACGGGCCTTCAGTTTCAATCTGTTATGACGGTGCGTGCAAACCGAATGTGCTTGTTCTTTTGAGATAGAAGCTTGATCCAAAGCTTGTAGCAGTCAGCGTTGAGCAGCTGTTGTCGAGGCAGAAATTGAAGAATGGGCATGCAATAACTTCGGCAACATAATCCGCAGCAAAACAAAAAGCAGGGGATGCAGAAATGGAACAGTCAAAAAGGTACAATAGTTACTCACGAGAGGAAAATGATATTGTGATTTACGAGACGGCTCGTGAGGTTGCAGTCAAGATATTGAACAGAATTGACAGAACTGATTCGTACTTGGACAAACTTCTGGATTTCGAATTAAGAAACTCGGAACTAAGTAAGTTAGACAAGTCGTTCCTGACAGAACTGGTCAACGGGACGATACGATGGAAAGTCCGGATCGACTATGTCATTTCCCAGTTTTACAGAGGTGATTATTCGAAGCTGGATATCAACATCAAGAATGCGATCCGTCTCGCCATGTACCAGATAATGTTTCTCGAGCGCGTTCCACAATCGGCCGCCGTGAATGAGGCTGTCGAGTTCGTGAAAAAGTTGCGCGGCCAGTATCTTGGGAATCTGGTTAACGCAATTCTGAGGACCGCAATCAGGAAACTAAACCTTGTTGAATATCCGTCGATCGAGGACGACGCAGTAAAGGCACTTTCGACAGTCCATTCATTTCCGTCCTGGTTGGTGAGGAGATTCATAAACAGGTTCGGCGTTTACGAAACAGAGCAGCTCCTTACGGCGCTGAACGAACGGCCGCGTCTGTCTATCAGGGTGAACACAAGCAAGATTTCGGTAGACGAACTCGCAAACCAGTTTGAAAGCAAGGGCCTGAAGGTCTCTAGAGGCAATTACATTTCAAATTTCCTATACGTTGAGGGATTGTCAAGGATTGGAGAGCTGGAGTCGTTCAGAGCGGGACTGTTCACCGTGCAGGATGAAAGCGCCGGGATCGTTTCCCAGCTTCTCGGCACAAAGCGGGGAGAGAAGATCCTCGACGTTTGTGCGGCACCGGGCGGAAAGACTACGCATATCCTGGAACTGACCGGCGGCGAAATCGACCTGACGGCAATTGAAAAATATGAGAACAGAGCCAAACTTATTCAGAATTCCCTCGATAGGTTGGGGTATACAAAGGCCAAGGTCATTGTGGCGGATGCGACAGCGTATACCGAAAACACCCAGTATGACAGGATTCTCGTTGACGCGCCGTGCACCGGCTTCGGCGTGATAAGGAAGAAACCTGACTCGAAGTGGAAGCGTGAGCCGGAAGATATCACCAAGCTGAACGAAATCCAGAATCAGATTGTCGAGAATATCTCGAAGCTGCTGAAGCCGAACGGTATACTGGTTTACAGCACCTGCACGATAGAAACCGAAGAGAATCAGGATGTCGTGCAGGGATTCCTGAGTCGCCATCCCCAGTTTGTTCTCGAGGAGGCTGGGGACTACGTCGACAAGACTCTCGTAGGACGTGACGGCTTCGTAGAGACTTTCCCCCACCGTCATGACATGGACGGCGGTTTCGCGGCGCGCATGAGGAAAACGGACTGAACCTTTAGTCAATTACAGTAACAAACAGTTAAAAACTTTGAATAGAATATTCTTGGAGGAATGAATGATTAAGAACATTGACGAGCTCAAGACGGCTTTGCAGGGCGTTGTTGAAGTCGATGGCTGGAAGAAAGTGAACGTGTCTAGTCCGGAAAAGCTTCGAAGCTCGGCGATTGACACACTCGTCTACGAGTCGGTTTTTAACCCGGATGAAGAGGTGAAAACAAAAACGCGTTGGCTGATCCGTGAACTTGCGAAGAACCTCGGCTCCGGTTCGGCTTCGATCCAGGAGCTTTACTCGGCTTACGGACGTGGAGAGGTATCCGGCTTTACGGTTCCGGCAGTAAACGTCCGCGGAATTACTTATGACTTCGCACGCGCGATGTTCAGAGTGGCAAAAAGGAACAGCATCGGACCGTTTGTCTTCGAGATTGCGAAATCGGAGATCGGATACACCTATCAGCGTCCCGCCGAGTACTCAGCCTGCATACTGGCGGCTGCGGTCAAGGAAAACTACACCGGTCCCGTCTTTATCCAGGGTGACCATTTCCAGTTCAACGCGAAAAAGTTCGCTCAGGACCCCCAGAAAGAGACAGAAGTGATTCGGTCTTTGATCAAAGAGGCGGTGGAAGCACAGTTCTACAACATAGATATCGACTCTTCCACGCTTGTGGATCTCAGCAAACCGACCATCGACGAGCAGCAGCGCAACAACTACGAGCTTGCTGCAGAGTTGACGGCGTTGATTCGTGAGATCGAGCCTGCCGGCGTGACGGTTTCCGTCGGAGGTGAGATCGGCGAGGTCGGCGGCAAGAACTCCACCCCGGAAGAATTTCGCGCTTACATGCAGGGATATGTGAGGACTCTCAATTCCCGCAGAAGTGGAGCTAGAACTATCAGCAAGATCAGCGTACAGACAGGGTCCAGCCACGGCGGAGTTCCACTACCCGATGGTACGGTAGCACAGGTCAAAATAGACTTTGGCGTTCTCGAGTCGATATCGAAAATTGCAAAGGCGGAATACGGAATGGCGGGAACAGTCCAGCACGGGGCCTCGACTCTGCCCGAAGAGCTGTTCGACAAGTTCCCGGGTGTCGGAACGGCCGAGATACACCTCGCTACAGGTTTCCAGAATTTGCTGTACGATATCTTCCCGAAGGAGTTCAGAGAGACGATCTATGATTATCTGAGGAAGAACTTCGCCGACGAAAGGAAGCCGGATATGACCGACGAGCAGTTTGTCTACAAGACGAGGAAGAAGGCCTTCGGACCATTCAAGCAGGAAATGTGGAACCTGGGCAAAGACTGGTTCAGCAAAGCGAACGAAGAGCTCGAAAAAAGATTTGAGTTCCTCTTCCGGAAGCTTAACGTACTGAACACAAAAGATATCGTCAACAAGTATATCAAAGTGTAATTGACGAACTCCTCGTCTCGGGAAAAACTTACGGCGGCATTGACATCTGTCATTGCCGCCGTCTTTCTTACCGCTTTCAAACTCACGGTCGGAATTTCGACAGGCAGTCTTGGAATTCTGAGTGAGGCGGCGCATTCCGGACTGGACCTCATGGCTGCCGGCATGACCTTTTTCGCCGTTCGGGCTGCCGACAAACCGGCGGACTCCGAGCACCACTACGGCCACGGCAAATTCGAAAACATTTCGGCCCTTTTCGAGACACTTCTTTTACTCCTGACCTGCTTCCTCATTGCAAGGGAAGCGATCGACCGCCTTTTCTTTGAAAGCGTCACCATAGAAGTTTCCGTGTGGAGCTTCGTGGTGATGTTTACATCGATTGTCATTGATTTTACGAGAGCGAGAATCCTATCGAGGGCGGCCAAGAAATATCGCAGTCAGGCGCTCGAGGCCGATGCGCTTCATTTTTCCACAGACATACTGAGTTCAAGCGTGGTCATATTCGGCCTGATCGGCGCGGAATTCGGTCTCTCTTTCGCTGATCCGGTCGCAGCTCTCGGTGTATCGGCCATTGTCGTTGTCATAAGCATCAGGCTCGGAAAGAGAAGTATCGACGTTCTCGTGGATAGAAGTCCGGGCAGAAAGCTTGTCGATAGTATCAGCCGGGCAGCGCTGAAGTCCAAGGAGGTCCAAGAACTCAAGAGCCTGAGAGTCAGGGACTCCGGAGGAAAGCTATTTGTAGACATGGTAGTTGGATTGCCAAGGCTGCTTCCGTTCGAGCGCGCCCATGCGCTTGTCGACGAGATAGAACGCCGAGTGCGAGAGGTCAGGGACGGGATTGATGTCGTCGTTCACGCCGAACCTGTAGAGACCAACGACGAGACCGCCGTCGACAAAGTCAGATTCGCTGCCGAGCAGACCAAAAGCAAGATTCATGAGGTCGAGGTTTTCTCTACCCAGCATGGGCTCGTTGTAGACCTGCACCTGGAGGTGGAAGATGCCGAGACTATTGAAAAAGCACACGCGAAGGCAGATACACTCGAAGAGGCCATCAGAGATCAACTGGAGGGCATCGACCACATTTTCATTCACATCGACAAGTCCTCTCACACCCCCGTCCGTGCCACCTCCCCGAACTTTCGTGGAAGCTCTCTTCCTGAGGCGGTGCAAACATACGTGAAGTCGAATAGAGGCGTCCTCAACTGCAGTAACTTGAATTTTACCGAGACTGATTCGGGGCTACGCGTCGCGATGACCTGTCAATTCGATGAAACTTTTTCGCTCGGAGAAACGGTTAAGATTGTAAACGAACTCGAAGAGAATATTGCAAAAGAATTCCCACAAATCTCCAGAGTGGTAATCCACCAGGAACCAGCCTCACATAGCACGAAATGAGACCTTACTATACGGACCCTTATACTGTCTCCTTTGATGCAAACATCCTTGACGCTACCGAAAAGGACGGCATTCACTGCGTGACGCTTGACAAAACATACTTCTATCCAACCTCCGGCGGACAGGAGCACGATACCGGCACAATTAACGGTGTCCCGGTTGTCGATGTGTACGAACAGGATGAAAACATCATCCATGTACTGTCGGAAGGGATACAAAAGGGGAGCGCACATTGCATGATCGATTGGGATCGCAGGCTTTCGAACATGCAGCAGCACACCGGCCAGCACATCCTCTCAGCAGCTTTCGAAAACCTTTTCGACATTGCGACCGTCTCATCACGGTTGGGAGAAGACGTCGGGACAATCGACCTGTCACGACAACCGAGCGACAAAGAGATACGGGGAGCCGTAGCGGAATCAAATAGGATCGTTCGAGAGAATCGTGACGTTGTCATTCACTTTGCCGACCAGGAAGGGATTAAATCGTTAAAGCTGCGCAAGCAGCCGAAGGTGGACGGCACGGTCAGAATCGTAGAGGTCAAGGGGTTTGACCTGTCACCGTGCGGCGGCACGCACTGCACTCACACATCGGAAGTCGGGATCGTCCTTACGGGGAATACCGAAAAGGTCAAGGGGGCGCTTACCAGGATCGAATTCTGCTGCGGGAACAGAGCCGTCTCGAACTATTACAAGCTGTTCAGCGCCGGCAGGGATACCGCCCGCCTCCTTTCTACGGTCATCGATGAGATGCCGGCAACCGTTGAAAAACTCAAGAACCAGATGCAGGAAAAGGACGCCAGAATAAAATCCCTCTCCGAGAGGATTATGAAAGCCAAATGCAGCGAGCTGACGCCTGAAGTTGAGCAGAGCGCAGCGCCCTTGACCGTTGTCGATCTGTCGGACGATACTGCAGATGCAAACGAGCTCAGGTTTATCGCCAGCTGCGTGTCACGGGCCGTGAAGAAGTCGTTTGTATTTCACAGGCAAGATTCAAATATTTCTCAAATGAATTTGAACCTCATGTTGAGCGAAGAGGGAGCAGCGTCTATCCTGAACGAATTGAAAACTAAGCTTGGAGTCAAAGGGGGAGGAAGAAACGGATTCTACTCTCTTAGTTTCGACAGATCTCGACTCAATGACGTCGTCGAGACGTTGAAAGGCCTTCTGCAAAATGGATGATTCAAGGGTCCACCTATACATCAGCGGAATAGTGCAAGGGGTGGGCTACCGTTACTTCGCCGCGCGGCAAGCAGCAACATACGGGCTTAAAGGTTTCGTCAAGAACCTTATCGATGGAACGGTGGAAGTCGCTGCCGAAGGCGATAGAAGCTTGTTGGAAGAGTTCATAAAAGACCTGCGCAGAGGTCCTTTTTCGGCTCATGTGACGGACGTGAGAATCGAGTGGGAAAAACCGACCTTTGAATTCGACGGATTCCGTACCATATGAGAGTCGGATTCGGATTTGACGCGCACGTCCTGATCGAGGGCAAGGTACTAAAGCTCGGTGGCATAACGATCGATTTCCCAAAAGGCCTTCGCGGACACTCCGACGGAGATGTCGTACTCCACTCGCTGAGCGATGCCATTCTCGGCGCATGCGCGAAGGGTGACATCGGGGTGTACTTTCGGGACAACGACAAGAAAACCGAAGGGATTGACAGCAGGGAGATACTCCGATTCGCAGTCACAACGGCCGCTAACGGCAACATGAAGATCGCGAATATCGATATGGTTATCGTCGCCGATCAGCCCAAGCTCAGCGGATACTACGAGAAGATCAGGACTTCGATTTCGGAGCAGTGCAATATACCGCCGGGTGTCGTGTCGGTAAAATCCAAGACGACGGAAGGTACCCTCATAGGCAGAGATTCGATAGGGTGCTTTGCCGCCGTCCTCATGGAAGAATCGTGACACAAATCGACAGCCTTGTCGCCGCGCTTAACAGCACCGACCCGCTATATCTCTATTTAACAATTTTCTTCTTCGCCCTGGTAGAGAACTTGTTTCCGCCGTCACCGAGCGACATGGTGATAGTTTTCGGCGGGTCGCTCGTCGGAATCGGGAAGCTCGATCCTGTTCCGACCATTCTCTTTGCGACTCTGGGCGGCACTATGGGTTTTGTAATAGTCTACTTCATAGGTCTCTTGTTCGGCAGAGGAGTCCTCGATTCCGGCAAGCTGCATTTCCTGCCGCGAGACAAAGTGAAGAAAGTTGAGAGCTGGTTTTTGAAATACGGCTACGGTGTCGTAGTCGCAAACAGATTTCTTTCCGGGACCAGAGCCGTTGTCTCTCTTTTCGCCGGCATTTCCAGGCTTCCTTTCGGAATTACTTTGGCGCTTTGTGCTGTCAGCGCACTATTGTGGGACAGCATTCTCGTGTTTGGAGGAGCGGTGCTGGGCCATAACTGGAGGTTACTGGAGCATTTTCTCGACATCTACGGAATCCTGGTGATTTTTCTCCTGGCTGCCGCCGCTGCGTTTTTCTTGTTGCGTCACATATTCAGACGTGCACATGCTTAAGAGAATACTGAAATGGATTGCGTTCGTCGTTGCAGCAATTATCGTGGTCTCGATGGCGAATGCCCTGTTGACCTACAGATTAAAGCGCAGGCCGGCTGTCCAGTACGGGGAATACTCGGAATATTGCGGCGTGATAGGAATTCAGACGCAATATTCAAACGGGGTCGCCACTTACCGCCAAATCGGGAAGACATGCGACTCTTTGGGTCTCGACTTTGCGATAATAACCGACATCAATACAGTCCAGCCGATGAAAGCGGATCTTTCGGATCGTTTCGGTATGACACTTATGATACCGGCAGTAGAGTTCTCGTTCGATTCTTCGTTTGGACACTTTCTGGTGATAGGCGACAGCATTCCGCTCATACCGGGTAAAGGGATCTCGATAGACTCCGTGCGCCATGACGCGCTGCGAAAAGGAGATATGGTGATACTTACCAGGCTTGCTCAACCTCCGCTGGACCTCAGTCCGGGCAAAACGGGATTTTCAGGATTTGAAGTTTACAGTTTTGCCAGAGGGTGGCGCAGCAATCTGGACTTCCTCCGGATTAACAAGTTTATAGGAGCATATTGTATTTACGGCTTTCGTCCCCAAGTTCTCAACTATTTACTCGCATATCCGACGGAAGAGATGCGCCAGTTTGACGAGTTGAATATGTCGGGCAAGGTTACCGGAATCGGCTGCCTTAATGCAAATGAGAACCTGAAGCTGGGCAAGAACACCCGATGGCCCTTTCCTTCATATACCAGTCAACTCGAGCTCTTACACGACATCATCATCACAAAAGTTCCGTTCACCGGATGGTACCGGCATGACAGGGGAGTGCTCCTAAACGCACTCCGTAGAGGCAACTGCTATGTGGCATTCTCCGGATTGGAGCCGGCAAGGGGATTCCTGTTCACGGCGGAATCGGGGAAATCATCGGTGGTGATGGGTGACAGCATCAGGCTGAGCGGCGATGTCAGGCTGAATATCGCACTTCCGGACAGCAGTTCGGTTGAGACGCAGCTTGTACGAGACGGAAAGGTGATTCGAACTTATGAAAACGTCGGCAGCATCATGCTTACGGTTTCCACCCCCGGGGTGTACAGAGTTCAAGTTTTTCAACAAAGGGTAATGCTGACGTTCTTCACGAAACGTTTGTTCCCATGGATCCTATCCAACCCAATATACGTCTATAAATAAGACGACCTCGATGAAAAAGAGCGGGAAGTTTTTCACATCAAAACTGGCACTGGGTGCCGTCTCGGGTTTACTGCTGGCGCTCGCGTTTCCACCGTTCCATTTCGAGTGGCTTGCTTTCGTAGGATTGGTACCTTTCCTTTTCGCAATCGACGATGCTCCCCACTACAAGGAGGTTTTCAAGCTCACCTATTTCTCGTTCCTCGTCTTCAACCTTCTGAGTATATACTGGGTCGGCGGCTGGAGCACGCAGGCGGATCCTTTCCTGATGATCGGCGGTGCTGCTCTTGTAATAGGCCACCCGCTCTTCTTCACCGTTCCCATGCTGGTCTATCATTTCATCCAGAAGAGACTTGGAAAGACACCGGCTCTCTTTCTCTTTCCGTTCCTGTATCTCTCGTTCGAGCACTTGCACTCGATAACCCAGATCGCTTTCCCGTGGCTGACGCTCGGCTATTCGCAGTCATACAATCTTGCCGATATCCAGTTTGCTTCATATACGGGACTCTTCGGGGTTTCTCTGCAAATCCTGATCGTGAACGTGCTGTTCGCATACGCGCTAATGCTGTGGCTGAAAAATCCGAAACAAAATATGAGACGGGCCGGTTTTACATTCACGGCAGGGCTGCTCTTCGTGATGATTCCGGAGATATACGGATTAGTAGTGCTTAGCAATGCGAAGGATGTCAAATATCGAAAGAACTTGAGAGTCGCAGTGATTCAACCTAACATTAACCCGTATGCGAAGTGGGTCGCGGCTCCGGATGAAATTCTGCACACCTATGAGCAAGAGACAAAACACGTGCTGAACCGGAATCCGGAACTGGTCGTGTGGCCGGAGACCGCTATTCCATTTTATATCCTGCTTCCCCCGTACTCATACGACAGGGAATCACTTCAGTCATTCGTCGATACAACGGGAATCTCTCTCTTGAGCGGTGTCCCGCTGGCCCACTATTTCGCGGATAGCAGCGAGGCGGACCCGACCAGTCATTACGATGAATTCATGCGTGAGTATTACAACGCATACAATGGAGCCGCTCTTTTCTTGCCAGATTCGGATGTGTATCAGACCTATAAAAAGATTATTCTCGTTCCATTCGGCGAGAGGATCCCTTACGCGAACGAGCTCCCTTTCCTGATCAAACCGCTGAAGTGGGGAGTGGGGATAAGCAACTGGTCCCGCGGAAGGGACACAACCGTTTTCAGACTCACAAACGGTCTCAGGTTCTCCACGGTTATCTGCTACGAAAGTGTATTCCCGGGATTTGTCAGGCAATTCGTCAGGAAGGGAGCCGACTTTCTCGTCGTTATTACAAATGACGGCTGGTACGGGAAATCGTCCGGCCCATACCAGCACGCCGCTTATGCAATCTTTCGCGCAGTGGAGAACCACCGTTCTGTTGTGCGGTCCGCCAACACAGGTATTTCCGAGTTCATAGGACCGTACGGGCGCTACATCGGACGGCTGACCAAGCTTGATGAAAAGGCCACATTGTTCGCGAACATCCCGATAGACACACAGATGACTTTCTACTCCGAGCACGGCAACTGGATTGCGCATCTCGCTGAATTGATCGCCTCTGCGTCAATTATTTGGGGACTTTTTCTTAAATTTAGAAGGAAAAATAAGGAGACGTAACAACGAACTACATTGACTTGAGGAGTGACACTGTCACTAAACCTGGCGGAGAGATGCGAAAAGCAATGGCGAACGCCGAAGTAGGGGACGACGTCTTCGGCGAAGATCCCACCATAAATCTGCTGCAGGAGACCGTGGCGGACCTTCTTGGCAAAGAGGCGGGCATTTTCGTTGCCAGCGGGACCATGTCGAATCAATTGGCACTTAAGACACACACGACGCCCGGCGATGAGGTCGTGGTCGAAAAGGATTCACACATTTTCAATTACGAGACCGCTGCCCCGGCACTTCTATCCGGTATCCAGCTGAATCCGGTTCCGGGAAATCGCGGTCTGATGCCTGCCGAGGGAGTCGAAGATGCAATTCGACCCGAAGTTTACTACATGATGCCGACCAGGCTCGTGTGCGTGGAGAACACTCACAACCGCGGGGGCGGATCTATTTACCCGATGAAGCTCATCGAAGATATCAAGGATGTCGTAAAGCGGCACAACCTGAAGTATCACCTCGACGGCGCGCGCCTCTGGAACGCTTCGGTTGCAACGGGAATCAAGGTATCGGAATACGCGAAGCATTTCGATTCGGTCTCGGTTTGCCTCTCAAAGGGCTTAGGTGCTCCCGTCGGATCGGTATTGACAGGGACGAAAGATTACATCGACAGGGCGAGGCGTTTCAGAAAAATCTTCGGCGGCGGGATGAGGCAGGCAGGCGTTTTGGCTGCCGCCGGGCTTTACGCACTGGAACACAATTTTCAAAGACTTGCTGAAGATCACCAGAAGGCGAAACTGTTCTCGACGATCCTTTGTGATTCTCCATTATACGAGGTGAACGTGGATGATGTCGAGACCAATATTGTGATATTCGGTCTGAAGCCGCCGCTGAAAATGGAAAAGTTCCTGGCTGGCGCAAAATCGCTCGGCGTACTGTTGTCGGCCGGGACAGCGGGGAAAGTCCGCGCGGTTACTCACCTCGATGTGTCTGTTGACGAAGTGAAGAAGGCTGCTGAGGCCCTGGTGAAGTATCGTGCAGATTGATAAAGGATCCCGGGCTTTCAACTTCAAATATTCGCGGGAAGTCAAGACTTACGAGATCGATATCCAGCAGGTCGTGCACAACGTCATCTACTTTTACTACTTCGAAGAAGCAAGAATCGAGTACCTTAAGAGACTCGGCTTCCATCTGAAGAAAGAAATCAATATCGACGGCGTCGAGTTTGTAGTCGCCCACAATGAGGCGGACTATCACGAGTCGGCGCGGCTCGGGGACATGCTCACCATCTTTGCACGAATCTCCAAAATCGGCAGGACAAGTTTCACTTTCGATCTGGAGATTGTAAGGGAAGACGGGGCCGAGATCTGTTCCGGCCGCACGACTGTCGTTGCAATCGAGAGCAAGTCCGGTCGCCCGACACCCATACCACGGGATATCAGGAAAGCGATGGAGAATTTCGAAGGAGCGAACGTGAATGCAGCCGCTGACTGAGCGCGTTCCTGACCGGAAGGACCTCGAAAGGGCGAGATCGGAAGGGTACACCCACTACCCGATCGTTATCGAGATTCTCGAGGATGTCTATACGCCCGTAGGTCTTTACTTGCGCCTCCGCCGCATGGGTAATAACAGCTTCCTGCTCGAGAGTGCGGAAGGCGGCGAGCATATCGGAAGATACTCCTTTATGGGCGTGAACCCTTTTGCAACTTTTCTTGTCGAAAACGAAACCGTTTCTATCTCCATGGACGGGAAAAAGAAGAGGGTGGGCGGCTCGCCGATTCAAGAGTTGAAGCAGTTCATATCGGGCTTCAAGGTCTTCCCGATACCGAACCTTCCGCGGTTCTCAGGGGGAGCGGTGGGGTATTTCGGCTACGACTTCGTCAGGCATCTGGAAGCGATACCGATGCCCGATTCGAAAGGAAGTCTGCCGGAAGCCCTGTTGAATTTCTACGACACGATCCTTGCCGTGGACAACCTGAAAAGAAAAGTACAGCTGATAAGCCTCGTTCCACTTGATGACGAACCGGACAGAAGTGTCGACTCGCTCACCCGTCGTCTGGATCTTCTGCACAAGATAATTTCTCTACTGGAAACCCCGCCTGGCGAGACTGACGAAGCCAGGTGTCAGGTCGGAGATGCAAGGTTCAACATCACGAAAGAGCGCTACGAGAGCATAATAAGGAGGGCGAAAGAATACATAATCGAAGGCGATATTTTCCAGGTGGTCCTTTCTCAACGAGCGGAATTCGAGCTGAAAGGCGACCCGTTTCTCCTTTATCGCGGTGTCCGGGCGCTCAATCCCTCTCCTTACATGTTTTATCTGGAGTCCAATCTGGGTGACAAGCCAGTGGTAGTGATCGGCTCTTCGCCGGAGATGTTTGTGAGGAAAGAAGGGGACACAATTGAGATGAGGCCGATCGCCGGTACAAGACCACGAGGGATTACTCCTGAAGAAGATGAAAAATTGACACGCGAGCTCCTTACCGACGAAAAGGAGAAGGCCGAGCATGTAATGCTGGTCGACCTCGGCCGAAACGATATCGGAAGAGTCGCTTCCTCCGGCAGCGTGCACGTCGACAATTTCATGCATGTGGAGAAGTTCTCACATGTCATGCACATCGTCTCTGATGTCGTCGGAACAATAGAGAAGGGAAGGGATGCGGTAGAGACACTTGCCGCGTGCTTCCCGGCCGGCACGCTCAGCGGCGCGCCGAAAGTGCGCGCCATGGAAATCATAACCGAACTTGAAATGAGCCGCCGGCAAGTGTACGGCGGAGCTGTCGGCTACATCGACTTCAACAACAACATGGACACCTGCATAGCGATAAGAACGTTCGTTGTCGACGGGGAGACCGTCTACCTTCAGGCAGGAGCAGGCATCGTTTACGATTCCAACCCGGAACTTGAATACAACGAATCGATCAACAAGATGAAAGCTAACCTGGAGGCTCTGAAACTTCTGGACAGATTCCAATGATACTGCTGATCGACAATTACGACTCGTTCACCTACAATCTTTATCAGTATCTGACCGAGCTCGGCGCCACGGTCACCGTGGCGCGAAACGACAGGATTACGGCGGAAAAGATACGCGATCTGAACCCGGAAGCCATCGTCATTTCACCGGGTCCGAAAACGCCGCGTGAAGCCGGAATCTCCGAGGAAGTCGTAAGTAAATTCTACAAATTGCTCCCCATACTCGGTGTGTGCCTCGGTCACCAGGCAATCGGCGAAGTTTTCGGCGGAACGATAGTTAAGGCACCGATTCCGATGCACGGAAAGGTGTCTCAAATAATTCACAACGGCAAGTCCGTCTTCAACTCCCTTCCAATACCATTTCCGGCAACGCGATACCACTCTCTCGTCGTCTCCAATGAAGAAGTTCCCCCGGAGCTCGAGGTAATCGCATGGACGGAAGACAATCTCGTCATGGGGCTCAAACACAGGAACTACCCGGTAGTAGGGGTGCAGTTTCACCCGGAGTCGGTGATGACGGAAAACGGCAAAACACTTCTACAAAACTTTCTCGATGGAAGAATCTGAATATGAGCACAATAATCAACCACGGCCTGACCAACGATCGCCTTTCCATACTGGAGGCGCGCCAGAGAGATATCTGGAGAATATTCCAGATTATGGCGGAGTTTGTCGACGGCTTCGATCTTCTGAGCAGGTCAGCGCCTGCAGTATCAATATTCGGCTCGGCGCGAATGAAGCCCGGAAGCAAATACTATGAACTGACCAGGGAAGTATCCTTCGGATTGGCAAAAACGGGATACGCGATTGTCAGTGGTGGCGGCGGGGGATTGATGGAAGCCGCAAACCGCGGCGCTAAAGAGGCAGGAGGAGAATCGATCGGACTGAATATTCAGCTCCCGTTCGAACAGAAACCGAATGAGTACATCGATCCCGACAAGCTGATGACATTTCAGCACTTTTTCGTACGAAAGGTAATGTTTGTAAAATACGCGCAGGGTTTCGTCGTGATGCCGGGCGGCTACGGCACTGTAGACGAGTTTTCGGAAGCCATTACCCTTATACAAACCAACAAGACCAGAACATTTCCGGTTGTCCTGATGGGAAGCAAGTACTGGAGTAAGCTTCTTGACTGGATGAAGGAGACGGCTCTCCAGGAAGGGTGCATCAGTGAAAAGGATCTTGATATTTTTCATGTGTGCGATGAACCGGGCGAAGCAGTGCAGATCATAAAAGACTTTGGGCTTCGCCATGGCTATGTCACGAATTTTTAAGGGAACTATCGCCGTTGTTCTACCTGTTGGACTATTGTCCATCGTAGTACTTGGGTTTGCTACTCACGGATTCATTTTCGGGGAGCCTGCTCCTCTCTCGGGAAAAGGATCCGCGCGGGACATTCAGAATATCAGCAGATTATCGCTGTATCGAATTCCGGATTCTCTCAGCTTTTGCGGAGAGGAGATGCCCCTGCAAATACCCGATGTCAGACGAAGGATGGAACAGACTTTCTACGTGGAACTATCGGATGCGCAGATAATTTTGGACTTGAAGAGAAGTACCGAATATTTCCCATATATTGACCGGAAGCTGCGCGAGATGAATCTCCCGACCGATCTGAAGTATTTAGCCGTGGCGGAGAGTGCTCTTCGCAACCTCGTATCGTACAGAGGTGCCGCAGGAATCTGGCAATTCACGCCGGAGACGGCGCGAAGGTACGGACTGATCGTCAATAGAGACGTTGATGAGCGGTTCAACTTTCACAAGGCGACGGATGCAGCACTCAGGGATCTGGCGAACCTGGATAGCACCTTCGGAAGCTGGTCTCTCGCTGCCGCTGCATACAACATGGGGAAAGCCGGACTTAGCGCGAGCCTCCACTACCAGATGGTAAAGAGCTACTACAGCCTTTATCTAAATGATGAAACAGCACACTTCGTATTCAGGATTGTCGCACTGAAACAAATAATATCGCGCTACAAGATGTACGGTTTTGACCTCCAGCCGTCAGATTTCTATCAGCCCCCGGAGACAAAACCGGTAGTCGTGACTCGCATTCCCAAACTTGCCTCATGGGCAAAGCAACAGGGGACAAGCTACAAGGAGTTGAGGTATTTAAACCCGTGGCTTATCAACAGGTCCCTTCCCGAGGGTACCTGGGCGGTCCAGCTTCCCAGGTATGCACAACCGACTATTTATGCCGAGTCTTCTCCGGTTACTGAGGGCTCAACAGATGAGTCCGGGTCGGATGAAATTGCCGATGATCCGACGTTTTACAAGGTCAAGCCGGGTGATTCACTCATTAGAATCGCAAATCTGTACAGTGTCACCGTCGGAGCACTCGTCGAATGGAATGACCTCGGGCACAGAAGGTATTTGAGGATTGGAGAGAAAATTAAAATCTTTCAGGACAACCGGAATGTTGAACAATGATGAGCGCATGGTTCAACATGCTTTCAGCACAACCATGAAAAGGGTATTTCAATAACACGAGACGTCCAACTAACACGTTTTTGCGTAAGCACGATTTGCAGTAAGTCTGAGAGGAGACTTGACAGCGACTCTTGATCAGCACGCCTGACTCCGTCGCGGCGATAACCAAATGATGAATTGTCTTGTTCTCGCTTCGAGCGCGGAGAATCGACGGTTTCCCGGCCTTGAGGAACACTCATGCAGCAACAAGAGATGGTGAAAGCACAAAATCTTACCTCTGTCCTTCCATATGACAAGGTCCATACAACCTACCGGCTTTTCTTCAGCCTGCACTCCGACCATACCTTGACCGTCGGAAGACTCGGGACGTTTGAGTTCCCGGCGGGCGGCTACGTTTACACCGGCAGCGCCAAGAAGAACATGAAGCAAAGGCTGGCACGACACCTCTCCAAAAACAAGAAGCTAAGGTGGCATATCGATTATTTGCTCACACTCAAAGAGGTGACGGTTACACGAATTGAATTGTTCGCTCGAGCCGAATGTGAGGTCAATGCAGAAACCCGCGGACGCACAATCGCTCCCGGATTCGGGTCTTCCGACTGCAGGTCACACTGTGTAAGCCACCTGAAGTTTCTAGGAATGACATGATTTATACTTGGCCGCAAGACATGAACATAGACTTCATGCAGTGCCCTCAGGGGCTCTATTGCCGATAGTTGGCACTGGCAATTACTCAAAAAAGGAGAATCAAATGATTACAAGACTATCGGGTACCAGGTTCTTGAAGATTCTGGTCCGTAAAGCGCTCCTCCTGTTATTGGGAGCAGCCGTAGTGTCGTTGACCGGCATTTCCACTTTGCAAGCCGGTCAGAGCAAGGATACTACCGATCTCATGCACAACATAAAGTTCAGAAATATCGGACCCGCTGCGGCCGGCGGACGGGTAACATCTGTCCTCGGCCTTCCCGGTCAGCCGGATATTTACTATGTCGGCACGGCAGGAGGCGGGGTCTTCAAGACGAGCGATGGCGGAGTTTCATGGAAGGCAATTTTCAAAAATGAGCCTTCGCTGTCAATCGGAGCGATGGCAATTGCCCCCTCCAACCCGAACTACATCTGGGTCGGCACCGGCGAAGCAAATCTTCGAAATGACATAATAACAGGGAAGGGGATATTCTTTTCTCCCGACGCGGGGAAGACGTGGCAGTTCATGGGCCTCAAAGACGTCGGGCAGATATCGAGGATTGCTATCAATCCTACGGACCCCAACAACGTCTTTGTCGCCGCGATAGGACACGCCTGGGCACCGAACCCTGAGCGCGGAATATTTCGCACAACGGACGGCGGGAAGACCTGGCAGAAAGTCCTTTTCGTCAATGATACCACCGGTGCATCGGACCTTGTGATGGACCCGGGTAATCCAAAGGTCTTGTTCGCCGCAATGTGGCAAGTCGTCCGTTATCCATGGGCGCTCAACGACGGCGGCCCCGGCAGCGGCATCTACCGCAGCACGGACGGCGGGACGACATGGAAAAAGCTCACACGCGGCCTGCCGAAGGGCCCGCTCGGACGAATCGCTCTTGCTGCGGCACCGAGCAATCCGGACCATATATACGCCCTGATAGAATCCAAGAAAGGTATGCTGTGGGATTCGCAGGACCTTGGAAGCCATTGGTCCATGGTGACCGACAATCATGAACTCGACGTCAGGCCATTTTATTTTTCCCGCGTCGTCGTCTCGCCCGATAACCAAAACAAACTCTATTTTATGTCGTTTCTTATCACCGAATCTACCGACGGCGGTAAGACCGTCAAAAGCATTGAGCACGGTGTCCACGTCGATCACCATGATCTCTGGCTAGACCCGAAGGACCCCAACCGAATGATAGACGGCAACGACGGTGGGGCTTACGTAACGGTGGACGGAGGAAAGACCTGGCGCTTCCTGAACAATCTCCCCATCGAACAATTCTATCAGGTCGCGGTCGACAGCAGCCATCCTTTCAATATCGGCGGCGGCTTGCAGGACAACAACGCATGGTACGGTGTTTCCACAAATCTCTACGGCGGCGGAGTAACGGGACAAGATTGGTTTCCCGTAGCCGGTGGGGACGGCCAATACGTCGTTCCAGCCCCTAGCGACCCGAATATCGTATACGCCGAAGCACAGAACGGATGGATGAAGAGACTCAACATCAAGACAGGGCTCTGGCATTACATACGCCCGTATTTGTGGGATGCACCAGACATGCCTCCTTCGAAATTGAAATACAGGTTCAACTGGACAACCCCCATCGCTGTCTCTTACACTAACCCTAATGAGGTTTTCGTCGGCGCGAATGTGCTCTTCAAGACTTACGACGGCGGCTTGCATTGGACCGTCATGAGCCCGGATCTCACTAGAAACGACAAGGCAAAACAGTACGCGAGCGGCGGAAACATAAACCTCGATGTCAGCGGCGCCGAGAACTATGACACTATCCTGTCGATCGGACTCTCTCCTATCGATTCCAACGTTGTTTGGATCGGTACAGATGACGGACTTGTCCAGGTAACACGGGACGGCGGGCGCCATTGGGAGAACGTAGCGAGGAACATCCCGCATCTGCCGCAGTGGGGACGTATTTGTCAAATCGCACCTTCTCCGTTTAACCAAGGATCATGCTATATAGCCGTCGACTTCCATGAACTCGACAATAATAAGCCATATGTCTTCAAGACCGACGACTATGGGAAGACCTGGACGTCAATCTCCAACGGTTTTCCAGAGGGATATCCCGTCCATGTAGTGAGGGAAGACCCGAATATGCGTGGCTTCCTGGTAGCAGGTACCGACCACGGCCTATTCTACTCGAGAAACGACGGGAGAAACTGGGAGCAATTGAAGAGCAATTTCCCGTCTGCTTGTGTCTATGACTTGCAGTTCGTGAAGTCAGATCACGACCTCGTGGTTGCGACGCACGGCCGCGGAATCTTTGTGCTCGACAATATCACACCGCTCGAGGAGTTCAACAATAGCGTGAGGAACGACCAGTTCCATCTTTTCACTGCTCTTCCGGCGTACATGTACCACACGTGGTATCGTGACGCGCTTAACGATTTAGCTACTTATTCGGCTCCAAACGCGCCGATCGGGGCGGTGATCAACTATTACCTCAAAGATACAGTGAGTGCCACGGCCAAAGAAAAGAAAGAGCACCAGACGCCGGTGAAGATTGTGATAACAGACGAGGCCAGAAATCATATTGCCACAGTGTACGGACCGGCAAAGAAGGGCTTCAACAGGTACGTCTGGAACATGAGGTACCAAGGTCCCAAGCACCTCAAGATAACCCCCAAAATGGCCTCAAATGCAAATCCCTATTCAACTGGCGGACCGATGGTTACGCCCGGGTCCTACAATCTAGCTGTAACCTTCAACGGCCACACCGAAAATACCCATGTCACATTGAGACCGGATCCGAGGATCAAATTCCCGGAGGACTATTTCACCTCCAACTTGAAAGACGGTCTTACGGCGAGAAACAGCTCGTCAGCCTTAAACGAGATGATGAATCGCATCCACAGCATCGAAGTCCAAATGAACATGATCAAGCAGTCACTGGCCAACGATCAACAAGGAATGAAAGACGGCAAATATAAACCGGTTCTCGACGGTATATCGAGCCTGGATAAGAAGCTGACTTCGCTGGAGGACACTCTTTATACCAAATCCGTTCAGCATAATGTCGGTGAGGACGATATACATGCATTTACGCATTTTCATTCGAGGCTTAGCGGCTTGCTGTACAATTTCATGTCGCCATACAACGGTGCACCTACCGAAGTAATTATGCACCGCACGCACCGGCTGGAGAAGCTCCTCGGAGTCTACCTCGCAGAGTTCAATGACATTTTGAACAGCGATATTCCTGAATTCAACAGCGTAGCCGAGCAGCGCAGTGCGCCGACAATTTTCGCCGGACCAGACATTTCAGTCAAGAAGTAAAAGACCAGAGAACATAGTTTCAGGCGGAGATTTCGAGGAATCTCCGCCTGAAACAGGTATCCTCGAAGCGCACTTTGCCAGGTTCCATGTGTTATAGAATCAGCGTTATGTTACCCTGTACTTCCCACATCACGCAACGCCCGCTGTGACTTCACTACAGCACCTCCCCCGTTTGCCCCGTGTGTTCGCCCTTCTTAAAGTATCAAGCAACCGGCCTTCAGGAAAACGTTAAAGCTACCTGCATTATATCTCATGCTTCCACAAACAACTATTTGCGCTAGGACGGATGCACGCGTCGTGCCTTCGACCTTGCATTAACATTTGCCGCCCCTTAAATTCCTCTGTCCGTTAGGGGTGCTGCTCCTGGAAATCCGGGGCGGCTGAGACAAAACCCTGCGAACCTGATCTGGGTAATACCAGCGTGTGCACGCCAGGTGCACATCTCGAAGGCTGCCGATAGACAGCTGATCGGGAGAGGAAAATGGACGAGCTTCTTCACTTCGCCGTTTCTGTTTCTGACTGCTGGATACCGGAGCAATCGCAAGCGGAAACGGTTTAATTGTTTATGGAGAAGCTATGAAGTTTGTTGGTATTACGTTGGCTCTTTTCTTCTGCCTTGCCGGTGCAGCGCTGGCGCAGCAGAGGTTCACCTTGAATGGAGTCGTGGTAGATTCCACGGACAAATCCGGGATTCCACACGCAGAGATATATTTGGATGAAAACAAGGCAGCCGTTGAAACCGACGCGAACGGCAGATTCAGAATTCACGGGCTGTCGGCCGGGGGGTATTTGCTGGAAATAACCGCATCCGGCTACGAGCCGCGCAGCATCAGAACCGCGGTTCCCGGCGAAACGCTGACCATTGTCCTGAGTCCGAAGACTTACCGTCTCAAACCGATCCTCGTAACCGCCCAGATTGCTCAGGAGCGAAAGACACCTGTCACATTCAGCAACCTGTCTCAAAAAACGATCCACGAGCAGTACGCGATACAGGATGTTCCGGTCATACTGTCGCAGCTGCCGTCGATTACCGAGTACTCAGAGAACGGCGAAGGAATCGGATATTCCTATATCACGATGCGCGGTTTTGACCAGAGAAGAATATCGATCATGGTTAACGGAATACCCCAGAACGACCCGGAGGATCATAACGTGTACTGGATAGACATGCCGGATCTACAAGCCAGCACAGCGACAATTCAGGTCCAGCGTGGAGCCGGGACGGAGTTCTACGGACCACCGGCCATAGGCGGATCGATCAACATCGAGACCACCAACCTCGCGAAAAGAAGAGAGTTGAACTTCACCTTCGGCGGCGGATCTACCGGTTCGTCGACCGGAATTGCGCAACGGTATTCGGCGACATTCAGCTCCGGGCTCATCGGCGGTAAGTACGCGCTTTATGCTCACCTGGCGAAGAGCATGACCGATGGGTACAGGCAGAACTCCTGGGTCGATCTGAACAGCTACTTTCTCAGCGCCACACGATATGATGAAAACTCGACCACAGAGATAAACATATTCGGCGGACCCATCTCAGACGGGCTGTCCTACCTTGGGCTGCCGAAATTCGCCGCGCTGGACAGGAATTTAAGGACACAAAACTGGGACGACTGGAATACCGACAGCACCATGGTAAACTACTCGCCTCACATGACCCGTTTCATATCCGGCAACGGCCTCGACACTGTCTACGCCGTCCCGAGGAGAAATACCGAGATCGAAGACTTCTCACAGCCGCATTTTTCGATCCTGAACGAATGGAACATCTCCCCTACCGTTACGTTAAACAATTCCGTCTTCGCAATATTCGGCTCCGGATTTTACAACTATGACGGTTCATGGGCGGACACGAGCTACTTCAGGATAACTTCCCAGTACGGCTTCCATCCCACCGGTAATCCGAGCGACGCTCTGATACATGCCTACGAAGGCCTCCTGCAATACGGCTGGCTGCCGCGCGTCACCATCCACCACGAACACGGCACACTGGTCCTCGGAGCAGAGCTGGACAGGAACTACTCCGACCACTGGGCAAGCATAGACTGGGCAAACAACCTCCCGGTCGGGGTCTCGTCGGACTATCACTACAATCAGTGGCATGCCAGAACGGATGTCGCTACGGCCTACGGCCACGAGCTGTTCTCGATCAATCCCAAGATTACCCTTATGCTCGACCTAGAGTATGAATTCAAGCAGTACAAGTTCTACGGGGAGAAATTCGTGGGAACGCAGTTCATCGTTCCCTATCATTTTGTCAACCCGAGGATCGGCGTAAACTACGATTTTTCAAAGACTTCCAACGTCTACCTCAGCGTGAGCCAGACGTCCAGGGAGCCGCAGCTCGCGAGCCTTTACAATGCAGACGAATCGAGCGGCGGAGAGACGCCGAACTTCGCCCTCAACCCGAACGGCACTTACGATTTCGGCGACCCGCTGGTCAAGCCGGAGACACTTGACGACTACGAGTTAGGTTATCACTATGACAACGGAAA
>JBJKQU010000190.1:0-2836 GCA_046705025.1 Candidatus Kryptoniota bacterium
ATCATGGAACTCCTTAAGGAACTGAACAAGCAGGGGACGACTATCATACAGGTAACTCACTCGGAGGCCAACGCTGCTTACGGCAATAGAATAATAAGACTGATGGATGGGTGGATCGAGAAGGGCGTTTAGCGCAAGGCGCGAAGCGAGGCAGAAGTCAGTGCGATCAACTGCTCCAATAACGCCCTCTGCACCTTGCGCACCACACTTTGCGCCAGAAGAGAAAAACTCAATGCTGAAGAATTACCTCCGCGTCGCCCTGAGAAGCCTCAGGAACAACAAAGTCTACTCGCTGATCAACATCGTGGGTCTTTCGGTAGGGCTGGCATGCTGTATCGTCATCGTACTTTACGTTCAGAATCAGCTCAGCTACGACAGGTTCAACAAACATGCCGACCGGATATACAGGCCGGTCGGACATATTGTCTTCGGCGGCCACACTCTCAACCTTGCCACCTGTCCGGCACCGATGGGGCCTGCGATGAAGAACGATTTTCCGCAGGTCGTCGCCTACACCCGTATCAGAAATTTCGGGACGCCCCTGCTAAGGTACGGCGACAAAGCGTTCAATGAGCCGCGTTTTCTTGCTGTCGACTCGACCTTCTTCAACGTTTTCACCGCACATTTCCTCAAAGGGGATCCCAAGACGGCTCTGGCGCACCCGAATAGTGTGGTTATCACCGAGTCAATGGCGAGAAAATACTTCGGCGACACCGATCCTATGGGGAAGATACTTGACGCCGACAACAGACTGAACTGGATTGTGACCGGCGTAGTCAAAGACTGGCCGCAAGGCTCCCATCTCAAATTCGGCTTCCTCGGTTCGCTTTGCACGTTTAACGACAGCCGGAGTCCGTTCTGGCTCAGCAACAACTATTATACTTACCTTCTGCTCAGGAAGGGAGCCGACCCTGGAATTCTCCAGAAAGAAATGAATAAGGAACTGATGGACAAATATGTGGGGCCTCAACTCAAGACTTCGGTCGGGATATCTATGTCCCAGTTTCTCGGCTCGGGTGGCAGGTACGATTACTCGCTGGAACCGCTGACTTCGATACATCTTTACTCTCACTTCGATAACGAAATCGAGCCCAACGGAGACATATCCTATGTCTATATTTTTTCTGCAATTGCAGTCGCCATACTTCTTATCGCCTGCGTGAACTTCATCAACCTCGCAACTGCACGATCCGTGAAGCGTTTGAAGGAAGTCGGCATCCGCAAAACACTCGGCTCGAACCGCCAGCAACTTGTAAGGCAGTTTCTTACCGAGGCTGTTGTTATGAGCCTGCTTGCGGTCACTCTCGCGATTGGGATTGTCGAACTCTTCCTTCCGCTTTTCAACACTATATCCGGCGAACAGCTGAGCCTCATCCTGTTCGGGGGCCTACTTCCAATTGCATCGCTTTTCTGCCTGGGAATACTTGTCGGTCTGATAGCCGGGAGCTATCCCGCTTTCTATCTTTCCTCCTTCAACCCGGCAGACGTCCTCAAAAGAGACGTGGGAGGAAGGGGAGGAAGTGCATTGCTGAGAGGCGGTCTCGTGGTCTTCCAGTTTGTCATTTCTATAGTGTTGTTTGTCGGAACATTCGTGATCTATAGCCAGTTGAACTACATCCAGGATAAGAATCTCGGTTTCGACAAGGAACAGGTTATCGTAATAAAGTGGGCCGGGGACCTGGGAGACCGCATCACACAATTCAAGCAGGCGCTCATGTCGGATCCTAAGATTGTGAGCGTATCCGCCTCGACAGCTGTGCCGGGAAACCAGAAAGACGATTCGGCATACTGGCTTGAAGGAAAGTCTGCGCAAGATTCTAGGGATATGCGGCAAATGTGGTGTGATTACAATTTCCTTAAGACATACGGAATCACCCTTGCAAGCGGGAGAACCTTCTCACCGGAGCATCCGTCCGACTCCGGCGCAGTCCTGGTGAATCAGCAGGCCGAGGCCGTATTGGGTGTGCAGAATCTGGTCGGGAAGAACTTGGTGGCGCCGGGCCGCACAGAATCGCAAAGACAGATTCTGCCGGTCATCGGGATCGTGAAGAATTTCAACTTTCAATCCCTGCATCAGGCGATACGCCCGTTGGTAATCGGAATTCTGCCGCCCGGCTATGTTCCGGCTTTTGTGTCGGTGCGTGTGAAACCCGGGGACTATCCTCGTACGATTGCATTCATCAGAAGTGCCTGGGCAAAATATGCCGGCGGTGGGGCTCTCGATTACAACTTCCTTGACCAGGATCTCCAGCGGCTGTACATAGCGGATCAGCGGACAAGCCAGATTGCATCAATTTTTTCGGTCCTTGCAATCTTCGTGGCGTGCCTGGGCCTGCTGGGCCTGGCGTCGTTCGTGACTGAACGCCGTACCAAGGAGATTGGAGTTAGAAAAGTCCTCGGTGCTTCCGTCCCGGAAATCATCGGTCTTTTGACCGGTCAATTCGTCAGATGGGTTGTGTTGGCGAATGTAATAGCCTGGCCGATTGCATATTTCGTGATGAATCTATGGTTGCAGAATTTCGCTTATAAGGTGAACGTCGGGTTCTTCGTCTTCGTAGCATCCGGAGCGCTGGCGCTCCTAATTGCACTCGCGACGGTGAGTTCGCATGCGATCAGAGCCGCGACGGCCAATCCGGTGGAGTCCTTACGTTATGAATAGAATTGGCCACATCCCGCGCAGCGGCAGCGAGTCTTTACGGTATGAGTGAGCAACGAGATCCGGCAGTTTTGTCGATGCACTTCTGCGGTTCGGATAAATGTTTGAGATTAGTGAAGAATGGATGAATGGGATTACCAAAGAACGAAACTGGGAAACGAACAAGGATTTAGTGCTTCG
>JBJKQU010000191.1:0-16031 GCA_046705025.1 Candidatus Kryptoniota bacterium
CTCTCACATGGAATCCTTCTCAATACGCGGCGAGCTACAATTTGCAGGTTTCACTCTCGTCCGGCTTTGGCAAACCTGTTGTTTACGACTCGGGTCTCACACGGACTTCTACCGTCATTTCCGGACTCTCAACAAGTTCCATCTATTATTGGCGGGTAGAAGCCGGTAACTCGTCCGGAGTCAGCGGATGGTCATCCGCGTGGACTTTCACAACTGAATCTTCGCCGTCTGCGCCCACGCTTGTGTCACCGGCGAACGGAGCAAAGGGAGAACCCGTCGATGATACCTTGAGATGGACCTCTGTCGAATTTGCCGCGTCTTACCAGATAGCATTGTCGACTTATCCGTCACTGGATTCAACGGTGGTAAAGGATTCCTCGACCGCCTCCAATTATCTGGTGGTCAACGGGTTGCGATCGGGAATCCAGTACTACTGGAAGGTTCGGGGAGAGAACGGTGCAGGTTCAGGTGCATGGTCGGCGGAATGGAATTTTACGACTGCCTCTTCGACAAATCCCCCGTCCGTCCCCACCCTTGTTTCTCCAGCAGACGGCGCCACAGATTTGCCGTTGGTTGACACACTCGTCTGGCGACCATCACAGTACGCCAGTTCATACAGAGTGCAACTGGCGATAAACCAGACCTTCTCCGACTCGGTCGTCATGGATTCGAGTATCACCGCCGTGAGCATAAACACGCCTCTCCTGGAGACTGGAAAGGTCTATTGGTGGAGAGTGGAAGCTGAAGACATCAGCGGCAAGAGCCAGTGGTCTTCTGTACGGACTTTTACCACTGAAAAAAATGCGGCCGAGGCGCCGACCTTGAACGATCCGACAAACGGAGCGTCCGGTCTCCCCGGTACGTTGGTCCTGTCATGGGCAAGTTATCCAGGAGCGGCCGGCTATGAAATTCAGGTTGCGAGCGGACCGACATTCGGATCACTCATTCTCGATGACTCCACCATCGGTTCAACATCGGTAACAGAAGGGCCTCTGCCGGCAGGCCAGTCATTCTACTGGCGGGTCAGGGCTCGATTGGGATCCGGCAGCTGGACAGCCTTCAGTAAGGCGTGGGAATTTACCGTTGCAACCAGCATTTCGTCGGGCAAAGTCGGAATTGCCATAGATGTGAATTTTCCGACATCCCCCGATAGCGGCAAACTTGCAGCTGTCGACTACAGATTGGTCGGCCTGCCGGGTGCCAGCAACTCACCCCTCACTTCTGTTCTCCACGGGACTGCGGGGGTGGACTGGGAAGCCTATTGGGATGATGGCGCCCCTTCAAACTATCTCAAGAAATTCGACTTTTCCGTTAAGGACTCGGTTTTCCTTTTCAGCATCGGCAGGGCATTCTGGGTAATCGACAATCGCCCGATAGTTATTGATACTACAGTCAACGCGGCGCCCGTCGATTCGAGCGGCTCGACAAAGATCCCCCTCCATCCGGGATGGAATCTGATTACCGATCCATTCGCCGATTCAGTTTCCTGGGGTGCAGTCCAGGTCGCGAATGCGACGGCCCAGCCCTTGTATGCTTTCACCGGCGCGTTCCAAACGTCTTCGGAACTCCGTCCGGGGGAAGGATACTACTTCTTCAACTCCGACTCCCTTCGGCAACTTCAGGTCCCGTTTGACCACACCAATCTTACTTCATCTGCACAGCGACACGGATTCGAACAGGTGGAATCTGTTGACTGGGACGTAAACATTTCGCTCACCTCAGGTGAGGTCACCGACGACGCAGCATGGATTGGTGTATCATCGGTGGTGCAAAGTGATCACAACAGGCTTGATTTCCTCAAGCCGCTTGCAATCGGCAACAGTCCCTCCACTTACTTCCATCATCCCGGGTGGGGTAAATGGCACGGTGATTATGCCAGTGAGATACATCCGGAATTCAATGAACTATCGGAGTGGAAGTTGACCGTGAATTCGCAGCCATACAGGGATGCAGTTTTGAAGTTTTCCGGGGTCCAATCGGTGCCCGACTGGTTCGATGTCTATCTCTTCAATCCCGTTTCAAGATCCTGGACGAATCTGAGGAAATACCCGACTTTGCGCTTCTCTCCCGTCTCGGGAAGGACGCCCTTTGAAATCCTGGTCGGAAAACAGAGTGAAATAAAACGGAGAATTTCTCCGGGAAGTCCTTCCGTAATATCCTTAGGCCAAAACTATCCGAATCCGTTCAACCCATCGACTTTGATTCCAATACACCTGTCGAACGATTCTCATGTGGTAATATCGGTCTTCAATGTCATTGGCCAGAAAGTCGACCGGATTTTCGACGGTGATTTGGGCGCGGGCAATCATACATTCTTCTGGGATGGCAGGGATCAAAAAGGCAGGGAGCTTCCGAGCGGTGTCTATTTCTACCGGGCGACTGCCGGGTCGAGTGCAGGGGTGGTTCATAAGATGGAACTGCTCAAATAAAAACAGAAGAGGAGAGGTTAAAATGCGAATGGAAAAAGTGAGCGGCACACACGGGTGGATTCTCAAAATCGCCTTTCTAGCCGCCGGCGCTTCGATTCTGGTAATGTTTACCGCAGTGAACGTGATCGCTTCCAATTCAGGTAAACCTGTACGGGTTACAAATGTCAGATTCGAGGTCGAGCACGGGGAAGTCCTTGTCACTTATGATCTATTCGGGCAATCAGACAGGACGTTCCGGGTCAGCCTCGAACTGAGGAAGCGCGGCAATCCGAGCTACAAGTACATTCCCCGGGCGGTGCGCGGCGATGTAGGGGTAGGAAAATTCGCGGGGATCGATCGCCGGATCGTATGGTCGATTGACCAGGAATTTCCAGGCGGCCTGCCGGGATCTGATTACTTCTTCGAGGTCAAAGCCGAGCGAATCAAACCGCATTCGGGTATCGGATTTTTGACAGTGGTCGGCACCGGTGTTGCCGTGGCCGCCGCTGCTGCGGCCTATTTTGTGCTGTCGAACCTGGGCACTCACGGCACCATGCCTGCCGCTTTACCAGCTCCGCCTGGGAGACCTTAGCGAGGACAACATGACGCAGTTTTGAGCGGAACAAAAAGGAGAGCAATACATGTGTGGCATCGTTGGATACATAGGGAAAAGACTTGCTATTCCGATTCTGATCAACGGACTTTATAATCTCGAGTACCGTGGATATGACTCCGCGGGTGTAGCGGTTGTGAGCGATTCAAAACTCTATTTCGTGAAATGTACGGGAAAAGTGGAATCTCTGGCTAGATCTGCCGTAAGCAGACTCCCTCTTTCCGCAGTCGGCATAGCTCACACGCGCTGGGCAACTCATGGCGAGCCATCCGTTTGCAATGCGCATCCTCATCTTGACTGCACACGCAGGATCGCGGTAGTACATAACGGCATCATCGAGAATCACTACTCCATCCGCGAGCGTCTTGCCGACGCGGGGCACGTCTTCGAATCGGAAACGGACTCGGAGGTTATTTGTCATCTGGTAGAGGAGAATATGAAGATATGCCAAAATTTCGAAATGGCGGTCCTGGCTGCGCTGTCGGAGTTGGATGGAACTTACGGGCTCGCGATTTTGCATTCCGATTCTCCCGACCGTCTTGTCGCTGCAAGGAAGGGAAGTCCTCTCCTGATCGGAATCGGGCAAGGGCAATTCATGGTGGCGTCAGATCAGGCCGCCCTGGTCCCCTATTGCTCCAAGATGGTGCAACTCAACGACGGCGATGTCGCATTCATTTCAGGGGACGGCATCGGCTTGAGGACTCTCGATAATGTGGAGGTTACCCGCGATCTGGAGCAGCTTGAGATTGAGCCCCGCGAATTGCAGATGGGGAAGTATGAGCATTTCATGCAAAAAGAGATATATGAACAGCCTGAAGCTTTAAAGAATGTGATGCGCGGGAGAATCTCAGAAGACGATAATATCACCAGACTCGGCGGGTTGATCGAGTTCAGGCCGCGAATTTTGTCGGCAAGACGGATAATTTTGACGGGCTGCGGAACTTCTTGGCACGCGGCGCTGTATGGGAAATACCTTCTTGAAAAGCACACCGGGCTTCCCGTCGAGGTCGAGCACGCATCGGAATTCAGGTATCGCGACCCCGTAGTGGGAAGTCAGGATGTCGTCATTGCGTTGACTCAAAGCGGGGAAACCGCGGATACACTTGCTGCATCGCGTCTGGCAAAACACAAAGGAGCCCTTTGTCTCTCGCTTTGCAACGTCGTCGGAAGTACGATAGCACGGGAAAGCGATGCCGGAATTTATATCCACGCGGGCCCCGAAATCGGAGTCGCCTCGACAAAGACGTTCACATGCCAGCTTGTCGCATTGGATCTGCTTCTCCTATGGATCGTCCGCAACAAAGACAGGGAATCCGAGATGCTGGCCGGTTTTGCGAGGGAGCTGAGCAGGCTCCCCGCTTTGGTGTCAGAGATCCTGCAACTCGATCCGTTTGTGAGAGAGGTCGCCTGGACTTTCCACAAATCAAGGAATTTCCTGTACCTTGGGAGAGGATACAATTTTCCGGCGGCATTGGAGGGAGCACTGAAACTGAAGGAGATATCATATATACACGCCGAGGGGTATCCCGCAGCCGAGATGAAGCACGGCCCGATTGCTATGGTAGACAGGGAGATGCCTGTGGTCTTCCTGGCTCCGCGTGATAATACCTACAGCAAGGTTGTTGCCAATATGGAAGAGATAAAGGCCCGGGGCGGAAGGATCATAGTTGTAACTGATCACGATGACCCTCGGGTTAGCCATTTAGCGGAGTACATAATCAGAGTTCCGACAACCACGGATGTGCTCACCCCCGTATTGTCGGTCATCCCCCTTCAGCTTCTTGCCTATCATATTGCGCTCCTGCGAGGCTGCGACGTCGATAAGCCGAGGAATCTGGCGAAGAGTGTGACGGTGGAATGAAAACTGCAGTCGACGTCCGGCCATTTCAGAGTCCTCATTATTCGATGAGAGGCAGAGACATGGAAGAATTATGGCAAGGAGGCAAAGGATTTGGTAAATGGTGAGATTTCTGTCCTTATTAGTACCGGTCTTGATGTGATAAACGCGAGGCAGCGGTGCCGGTGGATGGCTGAGGAAATCGGCTTTCGGGGAAGCGATGTCACCTTGCTTTCTACAGTCGTTTCTGAACTCGCACGGAGAGCAATGGATCTCGACTGTTCGGGCAATATCGTGATCCGGTCTCTCCAGCACGGCGGCCGAAAGGGACTTTCAATAAGCATTGTTGAGACCCCTCAGCTGCAAAGTGAAGGTCCGGACCTCGAAGACTGGACACCGGCGTCCCGCCACAAGCGCTTTTCGACCGACGATAGACTCCTGCTTCTTGCAACCAGACATGTAGCGGACGAATTCGAGGTGCGGTCCGCAATAAAGGAGGGATCGATCATCAGGATAGTAAAATGGCTGTGACCGATAGAATTAAGTCCGACATCTCATAACCGGTTGACCTGGTGTACGCAAAATGTCAAACGGTTGTGAAAACCGAAATCGTCACCGAATACTGATCGTTACCTCGGGTCGATAGGGCGCGAAGCAAGATCACCGGACCGCGGAGAAAGAGTAAATTTACTGCAAACGAAGTAACAGAAAACCCGAGAGATATGACAGAAAACGGCCAAAAGACGGAATCTAAAAGAGACTACGCGGTCTTTCTGATTGATTCGGGCGGGCGCGTGTCGAGCTGGAGTCCCAACTCCCGGCTCTTATTGGGATATGAGGAAAATGAAATCACCGGCCACCCCCTGTCGGATTTGTTCCCCGACAATTCTGCAAAGAGCACAATTTCCATTTTCATGTCCCAGAATTCGGAGAACCTGATGACTGATTTTGAAGCCTGGTGTCTTCGCAAGTCCAATGACAGGTTCAAATCTGATGTCAGCCTCTGGAGATTGGTGGATGAATCGGGCGTAGAACGCGGGGCGTCGGTAGTCATCTATGACCAGTCCGAGCGTGAGTTGGTTGACAAACAGATGAAGGAAAGTGAAAGGCAGTTGCGATCGCTTGCTGTAAGACTGCAGCAGGTTAGGGAAGAAGAGCGCACCAAGATAGCAAGGGAAATGCACGACGAATTCGGTCAAATGCTGACAGCCCTGCATATGGATCTTTCACTGCTTCAGCGAATGGTTTCCAGAATCGTGACAGATCCGGTCGGAAGAGTCTCGATTTTTGGGAAAATCAGTTCCATCTCGGAGCTTGTCGAGAAAACGATCCGCTCGGCCCGACGGATCATAACCGAACTTCGGCCGGCGGTTCTTGACGAATTGGGGCTCCTTACGGCGATTCAGTGGCAAGCTCTGGAATTTGAAAATCGCACCGGCATTCGATGCCGGATTGCACGGCTTCAGCGGGATATTTCACTCGACCAGACCGCTTCGACCGCCGTATTCCGAATTTTTCAGGAGGCACTGACCAACGTGGCAAAGCATGCTGAAGCTGAAAATGTGACCATCTCTCTCCGGATCGAGGAGAATTCAGTCGTTATGGAGATTTCCGATGACGGGAAAGGAATGGAGGAGGAGAAAAAACTGGACCCAACTTCGACCGGGATTCTTGGAATCAGAGAGAGGGTGATCGCCTTGAACGGCGCCTTCGAAATCAAAAGCGGAAAGGGAGAGGGAACGACACTTATTGTATCCGTACCGTATTCGTGATGATGTTTCTTTGAATGGGGTCGACATTCTCTCACTGGGGCAGGGGGATGGCGATCTCCCCCCGCCCTACCTCCTGCTCATCATTCAGGAATTAAGGAAAATCACGGTTCAAACGCGCCAAACCTTCTCAATTTGTTGTAGAGCGCCTTTCTGCTGACCCCGAGGACGCTCGCGGCCTTGGACTTGTTGTTGTTTACCGAGGAGAGAGTCTCGAGAATGATCTCTTTTTCCGCCGACATCAACTTGGTGCCGAGCGGAATCGTGACCACGTAGTCTTTCTGCGAGTTGATTTTGGAAATTTCTGGCGACAGATATTTCAGTGTCATGATATCCGCCGAAGAGAGTAATACAGCCCTCTCGACAGCGTTCTTAAGCTCCCTGATATTCCCCGGCCAATTGTAATTCATCAGGGCGTCCATTGCCTCTTCCGCAAATATCTTGGGCGGGCGCTCGTGTTTCTGGCACATCAAACTCAGGAAGTGATCCACGAGCAGGGGGATATCATCCCTTCGCTCCCTGAGAGGAGGGAGCCTGAGTTCCAGTACGCTGAACCGGTAGTAAAGATCTTTCCTCAGTTCGCCCGATGCCAGAGCAGTTTGAACATCTTTATTCGTTGCGGCGAGCATCCTGACGTCGACTTTGATTTCGCTCGTGCCCCCGAGTCTGATGTACGACTTGGTCTCGATCACACGCAGCAATTTCGCCTGTGTGTCCGGGTTCATTTCTGCAAGTTCATCGAGGAAGAGCGTACCGCTGTTTGCCATTTCGAGATAGCCGGCCTTGCGGGCGATGGCCCCGGTGAAAGCGCCGCGTTCATGACCGAACAGCTCATTTTCAAACACGTCTCTCGGGACCGCGGCGCAGTTTATAGGTATGAACGGCTGATCGGCCCGCGGGCTTTTGGAATGTATCAGCCGTGCCACGACGTCCTTTCCTGTTCCGCTTTCACCTGTAATCAACACGGCTGTGGTGGAATCGGCCACAACCTTTATCATGGAATATATCTCCCTGATCGCCGGGCTGTTGCCGACAAAATCAACCTGGGGCTGCTTCCCGGATTCCAGCAATCTGAAAGACTCGTTTGGAACTTCGGGTTGCGCGGCAGGCATCGGGTAGTATTCAGTCATACGATAGGACATTTTTCTCCTCATCCATTAGCGATAAATCATGCATCACATTTGTCGTCCCGCACGATGCGGTGATTGTTTCGCTGAAATAATAACAGCGCAGGTCAGATGCTGCAATTGCATGCCGTGACAGTTTTAGACTACATAGTCAGATGTATGCCGGTTTAATTCATGACCTGGCATTTGATAGGGAGGAAGTCCATGGGAGTCGAGTTTCGACCGGCGGATTTTCCCCCGGACGGGAAGGGAAGTGCGCGCTTCGTGGTAGGGTTTGAGCTTGCCGCGAGGAGGAACAATCGTATTCAGTACCGGCCGATCAGCCGCCGTTTTGACCGGCCGTGTGGTCAGGTGTTCGGGCCGATCTCTATAATCTTCTTTCGGATTGCATACTTCACGAGACCTACTGCGTCGTGGATGTTCGTCTTTTTCATAATGTTCGTCCTATGTCTGTTCACTGTGGTTACGCTGAGAAAGAGCTTGTCCGCAATTTGCTTGCTTGTCAATCCCTCGGCAACCAGGCGCAGAATCTCAGTCTCCCTGTTCGTCAACTTCTTCTCGCCCACGTGCGGAAACGGGTCGCTTCCTCTGGTTCGTTTGACCATGCCATCGAGCAGAACTTTCGAGACCTGGGAGCTGAAAAACGTTCCGCCGTTCGCAATAGTACGCACGGCGTCAAAGATCTCCTTTTTCCCGGCGTCCTTGAGTACGTAACCGTCTGCTCCTGTAAGCACTATTTCCTGGATGTATTCCTCATCTTCATGTATGGTCAGTATCAAAACCCCGACCGTCGGATAGCTCTTCTTTACGATTCGTGCCGCTTCGACTCCGGTCATGTACGGCATGGAAATATCCAGGACTGCCACATCGGGTTTGCGTTCCGCAATCAAGTCCACGGCTTCCTTTCCGTTCGATGCCTCTCCTACGATTGTGAACTCGGGTTCGTTTTTGAAAATCGACCTCAGCCCGTCCCGGACTATCGAATGGTCGTCTGCGAACAGTATCTTTATTTTTTCATTTCTCATCTGTGTTCACCACCGGCACATTTGCCGTAATTGTTGTTCCTTCTCCCGGGGAGGTTGTAATTGTGAAAGCGCCTCCCAAAAGTTCTATACGCTCACGCATGTTCATCAACCCGAAATGTTTGTCTGCATCGGTTCGGTTGTGGACTCCTTCAAAGGAAAACCCGGTCCCCTTGTCTGCAACCGTCAGCTCAAGCGTCTCGTTCTCAATTCTGATTGTCAATTCTGCTTCCTTGACGTCGGAATGTTTAACGGCGTTAGAAAGCGCTTCCTGGGCCACTCTGTACACGGCTATCTCGACGTCTGGGTTGAAACGCCGTCCCGCCGGTATGTTCGTGTGGAAGTCTATAAGGGTGGAATTGATTCTCCTGTATTCCTTGCAAAGGTATTTCAGTGCAACTGCAAGCCCGAAGTGATCGAGGGCTGAAGGGCGGAGATTGTGCGAAATTCTCCTGATCTCGCCGAACATCTTCGATGTCTCCCGCTTCACGGAGCGCAGCGTCCTCACATCGACTTCTCTTCCGGATAACACCTGTTCCTCAAATGAATCCAGACGGAGGATGAGTGCGGTCAGCCGCTGACCAATTTCGTCGTGAAGTTCTCTTGATATTCTGCGCCGCTCATCCTCCTGCGCCTGCTGGACAAGCCGGGCGTACCTTGCAATTACTTCCGCTCTTCGCAGCTGGTTGTCCCTGACCTCATCCTCGGCCTTCTTGCGCTCGGTAGCGTCGCGCAAAACTGCTATCGCGTGAGTGGCCACAGAGAGTTCGTTGAAGTAGGGGTAGCAGTCTATTTCCAGGTATCTGTTTCCTATTCCTGGAAAATAGAGCCAGCACTCGTCTCTCACCTCTGCGCCTGAAATGGACTTCCCGATGTGGTTGACCAGCAGGTCCTTGAAGTGCTTCTCGCTGATGACCTGGTCGATCCTCTTGCCAAGAATTTCTTCCCTGGATTTCGACAGGGCCGAGCACCATGCCTCGTTGACTGCTTCAAATTCATACTTCGCATTCACCATCGTCATAAGGTCCTTTGAAGCATTCGCTATGAATTCATATTTCCTTCGGATTTGTTCGAGGTTTCTCCGTTCGGTGATGTCACGGGAATTAACGATGATTCCCCTGATTGAAGGGTCATCAAGAAGATTTTTCCCTATGGATTCCATGTTGAGCCATTCGCCGCTTCTGTGGTGAAACCTGAATTCCGCCCTTGCAGTCGACTGTGAAATTGTTTTCCCTGCGGAGAATATGTCCAGAATGGTGTCGACGTCTTCAGGGTGGACAAATTCGAACACGTTTCGTCCGACAATCTCGGAATTAGGGTATCCGAGTACGCGTTCACCGGAAGGGCTGGAGTATACGATGGTCCCGGATCTATCCAGAATCGTGACGATATCAAGAGCATTCTCGATCAGTGATTTATAGTACTTCTCGCTGAGCTCCAGCGCCGCCTCGGCATTCCGCCTTTCTGCTACTTCGGTCTTGAGCGCAGCTACAGTACCGAAAAAACTGCGGAACGTCATCTCGAAAGGGGAGAGAAATTCGGCAAGGAACGTCGCGGCATCCCGGACGGATCTCTCCAGGGTGTCGTCTGAAGACCGCCTGATGAAATCCAGGAGAACATTAGAATGAAGTTGGGGAATGTCAAGGAGTATTTTTCCTTCATTGAGCGCTTTCCTGCCGAGCTCGTAAGCTTGAAGCAATGCCTGTTCTCCGCCCGACTCCAGATAATCTGTCATGACGCGCCTGTACTCCAATTCGAATAGGCCGTGCGCTGTGTTCGTCGTGTTCGTCATTTCCTGCCCAGATATTTGGCCACAAGTACGAGAGCGTCGTCTGTACCCTTGGCGTAGTTCTTGATGATGAAAGAAGCCAGGTTCTTTGGTCTTATGCTGTCCTTCCCCCTTGTGATAAACCCTAGATCGATGTTGTGAGCTTCTGCGAATTCGTAAGCGGCAACGGCCGGTTTTTGAACCGGATTCCCGGTGGATAATCTCGCGATCTGTGATTCGGTAAGCCGGCTGAAAACATCCTCGGCATACCGGACATCGGTAGCCACCCTCTGAGAATAGTCAATATTTATCCCATCGGTAGACAGGATCAGCAAGTCGTTCCTAGAGATGGAGAAAACCGAGGCGAACAAAGGAGGAAGACGGTATCCTACAACTCCCGGGCGCATGAAGATGTTTTCGTAAGCCGGACTCGCCCGCGGATTTGCGCGGATTAGGAGTCCCTCTACATTGCCGATACTCAACCAAGTGAGGGTCTCATCACTTGAATTTATAGCTGCAAGCGCCATTACGGCGCCTCTCGAACCCTTCAGCCGGTCGTTGCAGAGCTTTGCGATGTTGATTATGGATTCCTCACTGTGCTCGTCGACCGTTTTCACCGCGAGTTTTGCCGCAGTAGCTGCCTCCACTCCGTGTCCAAGTCCATCGATCACCCCGATCAGCGCACCAGTTGATATTCTCTTCACGACGTGGAGGTCCCCTGATTCCGGTTGGCCGGGCATCTCGAGGGATTCTACGCCGAATTCAACTTCGGAAAAATCCTTCTCCTTAACCATTTTGATTGAGCCACTTTTTCATGATCACTACCGTCCCGTTCCCGACCGACGATATGACCTGGAATTCGTCCATAAGCCGCCGGGAACCGGGCAATCCCATTCCAAGACCTTTCCCTGTGGAATAACCCTCCTGCATTGCCAGGGCTATGTCTGGAATCCCGGGGCCTTTGTCCTCAGCCTTTATTTCAATGCCGAACCTCCCATGCTCATTCGTCGCACGGATAACTATTTCACCGTTCTTTGCGAATACCAGTATGTTTCTCGCAACTTCCGATATCGTAGTTGCGATAATGGTAAGGTCAGTCGCGGTGAAACCGATCTTCGCTCCGATCACTCTGCCGTGTTCTCTGGCAAGCACTATATCAGAGTCCGATTCTATAGCTACCCGTACTTCATCTTCCACGTGCCGCCTCGCGCTCTCGAGTCCGCTTGTTTAGAAGTGCAAGTCCTTCCTCCAGGTCGAGCGCAGTAGAAATTCCTTCAAGTGTCAAACCGAGCTGGACCATTGCAAATGCAACCTCGGGCTGGATGCCGCAAATCACTGTCTCGGCACCCCTCAGCTTGATCATGTGAGCTATCGAGCGCAGTGTCCGGGTGGCAAATGAGTCCATCACGTCAAGAGCAGTGACGTCGATAATCACCCCTTTGGATCGGTATTTCCCGACCTGCTCTACGAGCGCATCCTGCAGCTTGATCAAGTCCGCATCAGACAAGGCAGCTTGGATAGTCGCGATAAGGTATCCGCCCTGCTTTAATATTGGTACTTCCATTCGGGATCTCCTACGCCTGCGCGGTCGTGTCGCTTACCAGGATTACCTTGTAACCGAGCAGTTTCTCTGCTTCTTCAATACCGCCTTGAAGATCACCGACCGTGTTCATTTTTGTCAAATCCACTCCGATGGTTACGAGTGTCTGTGCTATTTCGGGGGAAAGGCCGGTTACAATTACCGTGGCTCCGAGCAGTCTCGATGCTTCCACTGTCTGTACAAGATGGTTGGCAACGTTTGAGTCCATTGCGGCAACGCCGGTGATATCAATGACCACGACCTTCGCACGGTTTGTTCTGATTCCGCGCAGCAGCTGTTCTGTCAGCTGCCGGGCACGCTGCGGATCGATTACGCCGATTATTGGGAGGATAAGGAGTCGCTCGCGCACCTGTAAAACTGGCGTGGAGAGCTCTCTTATGGCCTCCTGCTGTTGAGTGATTGTACGTTCGCGTTCCTGGACAAACCCGACAGCTACTGTGTTGGCAATGCTGTTGGCCGCCGGCTCGTAGGCATCGAGTATGCGATTAAGGAGCGCGAAATCGTGCTGGTATTTAGCAAAGAGCGACCGGGCGAGCACATCGCGAAGCAGCAGAACTATGCCTATGACCTCCTGTGTTTCGACGCCGCGGGGAATGATACGTTCTGAAAGATTCCTTGCATAACCCTGCAGCGCTTCGAATGTCCCGGATTCGAGAGCTTCGACGTAATTATCGTAAATGGTTGTTGCCTCCGCAAATATTTCATCCTGGCTCATGGCAGTCAATAGCTTTGCCTGAGTGATGCGCCGGGCCCACTCCTGTCTTAATTGAGTCCTATTTTGTCGCAGGTGGGAGACTAGTTGTCTGAGCAGCTCGCCTATGGATTCCGATGAGGCGGTCTGGTCTACGCTGGGCGCGACTCTGTTATCTTCCTTCTTCGCCATAAATCTCTCCTAATTGGTGAATAACACCGACGTGAATGACAAATCATATCCCGACTGCCAGGCTTAGGTGCATGTATATACACTTTTCAGCCGTTGCACGCGGCCATGTCTCCTACAGAGCCGGTCATTTTGATCGGTGCATACGCTATGATGAGTATACTTTTGGAGCAATAGAAGGTCAATCATACATTGTGTGTATTTTGTCATACTCACTTCCTGCCATGCCCGAAGCACTTTTTCGCCGAAATAGCCCGCCAAGTCCCGTTCGCGGCCTTCGTTGAGACCGTCTTATACAAAACACGCCATCCAGATGTGTCGTTCCGAGGGCAGGTAGGCATTCCTCGCTTTAGTATACTGCCTCTGATGGATGGAATGGTAGGGGAATCAGCTGATTTCAGTAGGCAGCTTCTGATAAGGACTCTCGGTTGGAGGTCTACACCGCCCAATGCATTCTTCCCTAAAGGTATTTTCAACTGCCCTGGATTCAATAACCATCGTCGTTCAATTGACCGAAGTCAATGCGCGTGAAAGTGGGGGGCGGTAATTTATCGACGAGATAAGTACAGAAGATGTCAGAAGACGAAAACATAAAAATTCATGAGGCCGGTGCCGCAGCGGGAACGATTTCGGTGGTCTTTGTAAGATTCGGAATTGCCTCCGTTTGCCGGAGCGAATTGACGATTGATCACTAGCAGACAATTTTTTTAGCGCCATTTCGGATATCATTATCCGAATATGCGGTTGCAGTTGCGTTTTGCCGAACTGAACTCTGCTCGAGTTACCGAAAAGTCAAAAAGGAGAATGTGAAATGAAAGCTGGATTTATAGAGTTGAAGAAGATGTTCCGGTCACTGGCTGTGCTCTTGCTGGCCGTTGTCGGAACGACGGTTTCCTCCGGTTGTGGGGCCGGAGACTCCAACGTCGTGAGGGGGTCGGAGAACGCGGTGCTTACGACGGCGCCCGATGTCCCGCCTCCCATCATGCGCGATTATCCCACGAAGGTCATCGTGCACCTCTATGCTAAAGAGAAGGTGGGGCGTCTTGCCGACGGCGTCCAGTACGACTTTTGGACATTTAACGGGACTGTTCCCGGGCCGATGATACGCGTTCGCCAGGGAGACATAGTCGAAATCCATCTCAGCAACTCGCCCGCAAACTTGATGTCGCACAACATCGACATGCACGCGGTAATAGGGCCCGGAGGCGGAGCAGGGTCTTCCGTCACTCTCCCGGGTCATACGACGGTCTTCTCATTTCGGGCGATGCACGCGGGTCTCTTTGTGTACCACTGTGCAACCCCGCCTGTGCCGGTCCACATCGCCAACGGCATGTACGGTATGATTCTGGTCCAGCCGAAAAATGGATTTCCGCCGGTTGACAAGGAGTACTACATAATGCAAAGTGAATTTTACACGACCGGCAAGTACGGCGACCCCGGCCTTCAACATTTCGACCTACAAAAAGCGATCGACGAAGATCCTACATATGTTGTATTCAACGGATCAGTCGGGGCGCTTATGGGCGCAAACGCGCTGAAGGTTGAGGAAGGAGAGAAAGTCCGGCTCTTCGTCGGGAACATCGGGCCGAACCTGAGTTCATCCTTCCATGTCATCGGCGAACAATTCGCTAATGTTTATATGGAAGGCGGATCCAAAATCACGGGCCACAACATTCAAACCACGCTCATACCGGCTGGCGGAGCGGCCATTGTGGAATTTACGGCGGAAGTCCCGGGTACTTACATTTTAGTGGATCACTCGATTTTCCGGGCTTTTTATAAAGGGGCGATTGGTCAGATTGTGGTCTCGGGTCCGCCCAATACCGATGTCTTCCAGGGAAAGATTTCCGATGAACCTTACCTGGGGCGGTAGTCTCCAAGGCAAGGACCATCGAAAGGTAGTTTGTGCTCGGTTCCGATGGTGAAGTCCCGCAGCCGGCTGATCGGCCGCAGGACTTCAATGACTGAATAGGCACAATCGCGGGCGATTCCGCGGAAGCCCGGGCAAGAATGCCCGCGATAATGCGCATACCCATCAGCAGCTGCATTCAAATGCGAAGAGCTCCCCAAAGGCCCCGACATGTTCATTCACAAGCGGAATTTTCTCGGATAATCCGAATCGTTTCCCCCGATTTATCATCTCATATGAGACGAAACAGTCACAAAATAGGGAAATTGAAAATGGCGGAACATTTGACAAAGCAGACGTTCTTGGAAAAAGTCTTCGATTATGAACACAACAAGGAATGGAATTTCGCCGGGGAGCTGCCCGCAGTTGTGGACTTCTGGGCCCCCTGGTGCGGGCCGAGCCGGGGGGTGGGACCGGTTATCGAGGAGCTCTCGACGGAGTATGACGGAAAGGTCAACTTCTTCAAGGTGAACACGGATGAGGAGCAGGAGCTTGCAGGCGTGTTCGGGATCAGAAGCATTCCGTCTCTCCTATTCATTCCCAAAGAAGGACGACCCCAAATGGCGGTGGGCGCGCTCCCGAAGGAGCAGATGAAGGATATCATAAACACCGAACTGTTGACTGCCAATCAAGCACCCGGCAAGTAAGAAGAATTTTTCGAATTACTGATTTTGAACGTCCGATCTTGAATTCAGGGCTGCAGATTGCCGTCTCGGAATTTCAGAGTTTTAATATAGACTGATTGCCGGATCGGCGTTTAGCCGGTAATAAGGCGTTATTGTAGCCGGATTTCGCGGCGCCTGAAAAGAGAAAACCTGTGGTACCGACCCCGCCAGTCATCTCTGCCTTGAACTAACCTTGATCATATTCCAGCCTTCGATCGCGGCTCTCACCTCAGAATTGGAATGGGCTTCGGTTCTTCCGTAAGCAGCCCCGGTGAGTTTTTCCTTATGGAGGCAATAGCGGCGCGAACCTGCAGCATTGTACAGGGCATGGTCGCCACAGAAAATACGGCATCCCGCTTGTTGTGCCGGTTGTGACTCACCGTATCTATGTTGATTTTCTGTTCCCCGATCGCAGTAGTGACCAGGCCGGTAA
>JBJKQU010000192.1:0-7502 GCA_046705025.1 Candidatus Kryptoniota bacterium
GATGGAAGCCTGGGGGCTTCTCCCGTTCCTTGTCAACCTGACGGCTGATGAGAGGAAGGCAGTTCCGAAGATGGGTGAGAAATCCGTCTCGTTCGTCGAGAAGAGCCTTGACTATGTGGGCGGAAATCCGAACCTGATTCCCCCGTACTTGGACGCTGCGGAGCTCAAGAAGGACGTCACTCTCGTGAAGCAGCTCCAGCCCATCCATATCTTCCTGAACCAGTTCTTCGAAGCGGTGGATGATACGTTCACTGCCGTCGGCAGCGAGGCATACGTGGAATCGTTGACGTTTTACAACACGGTCCGCGATGCTGCCAAGCGAAACGTTCCGGGCGCCGACGCGATCTACCAAGACCTGAAAAAGCGATTCCCGGGGAGGCCGAAGGCCGAAAAGGCGGTACCGCCTGAAATCCCCGCCGCAACTACAGAGGGTTAGTCGCGGACGATTCACCGGGAGAGGGGGGCCCGCCCGCGTTTGACGAGCCCCCTTAAAGATCAGAAAAAGCTCACCGCGATCCACCTTTATCTCACTTCAAGAGAGAAAGAGCTCCCTTTGGACGACCTTTTCCTCACTAAATCAGGGAAAGAGGTCACTGCGGAGTACCTTTTTCTCACTCAAAGGCAGAAAAAGCTCACTTGGAAGGAGCTCGTCCTCACTCAGAGGGAGAAAAAGCTCACTTGGAACGAGCTCGTCCTCACTCAGAGGGAGAAAAAGCCACGGCATCGGTTCAAAATGGACGCTGGGATGAAGCAGCAGGCCGTTCCAAAGGCAATTACCTGCCATTGCGAGGAACGAAGTGACGAAGTGCCGGGGAGCGGCATCCCCCATTCCATTTTTAAGATCATTGAGCGGGGCAATCCCCTGCATGAAGCCGCAAATGAGGGGATCGCCACGTGGCACCGAGGCGCCACTGGCGATGACGTGAAGTCTTCGGCCGCCCTCGCGCCTTTGCCAGGCGTCCCTTTCGATGCGAGACGATGGAACAAATAGCAATGCGTTTCATCATTGCATTCTTGCATTTCCACCTCTCCCCGGATAATTTCAAACAATTAATCTAGCGGGCATACATTGGAACAAGCATTCAAAGCCGTCAGGAAGCTCGTTGAAGATTTCAGGGCCAACGAACGGAACTACCTTTCTCCGACCTACCAGGAATCGCATGTCAGGCAGGATTTCATAGACAAGTTTTTCGCCGCGCTGGGGTGGGACGTAACGCACGAGCGGCAGAAGAACCCGCACGAGTACGAGGTTCAGATCGAGAACCGGGTTCCGGGACCGGGGACGCAGCGAAGGGCCGATTATGCCTTCTTCCTCGCGCCCAACTTCCGCGATCCAAAATTTTTCGTGGAGGCTAAGAAGCCCGCGCGCCAGCTGAAGAACGCGGATTTCTTCTTTCAAACCATGAGCTACGGGTGGCCGAAGAATACACCGGTCGCAGTACTGACCGATTTCGAGGAATTGTATCTCATCGACTGCCGGTTGAAGCCCAGCATCAGCCACGCCCTGGAGCGAGAGCTGAGGTCGTTTCGGTATACAGATACGCCGACGAGGAGAAATTCAGGTGGATATATTACCTCCTTTCGCGGGAGGCTGTGGCGGACGGGTCGATCGAAAAATTCGCCGAGAACCTTTCCAGGCCCAAAGGAAAGGCAGTCCGTGGCGTCCCCAAGTTCCAACCCTTCGACGAGGTATTTCTCGGCGAGCTGGATGGCCACCGCGAGAGTCTGGCGAAGGCGTTCAAGAAATCGAACCAGGAATTGCAGGGCGAGGAACTCACAGAGGCGGTCCAGCGAACGGTAGACAGGCTCGTGTTCATCCGCTTCCTAGAAGACAAACTCATCGAGGAAAAAGAGCTTGCGTACCTGATAGACCGGAAACTCGCATGGGAGCTCTTCAGCAGGCACTGCCGGAAGCTGGAGCCGAAATACAACGGGCTCATCTTCAAGCCGCATCCCGTCATAGACGCGGAAGGGTTTAATCCGCCGGACGAAGGGTTATTCCAGGAGATTATCAGAGGACTGGCAGGACCAGAGTCTCCTTACAACTTCGATCAGATACCGATCTCAATTCTCGGCAGCATATACGAGCGCTTCCTGGGTAAAGTTGTGCACGCAACTGACAAGCGCGTGAAGGTCGAAGAAAAACCGGAGGTCAGGAAGGCGGGCGGCGTCTATTACACGCCGGACTACATCGTTAGATACATCGTCAAGGAAACGGTCGGCAAGCTCGCCGAGGGAAAGACGCCGGAACAGATTTCAAAGATGGCTTTCGCGGACATCGCTTGCGGATCAGGTTCGTTCCTTATCGAAGCTTACGATCTTCTCCTGAAATACCATGAGAAGTGGTACTCCGAGCATCCCGAGAAAGCGAAGAAGAGCGACCTTTCCAACCGGAACGGGCAGAAGGTTCTTTCGCTGAAGAAGAGGCAGGAGATACTGGTCAACAATATTTATGGCGTCGACATCGACTACCAGGCGACGGAGGTAACGCAGCTGTCGCTCTACCTGAAGCTCCTGGAGGACGTCACGACGAACGACGCGTACCAGTTCTCTCTGACGAAGGACAAGATACTTCCTAACCTGAGCCGAAACATTGTCTGCGGCAATTCACTCATCGGTACCGACATTTCAGAGGGGAGTCTCTTCCTGGACATTGATTAGAGCAGGCTCAGGCCGATGAACTTCGAGGACGCGTTCCCGGAGGTGATGAAGCGTGGGGGGTTCGATGCGGTGGTGGGGAATCCGCCGTATGTGAGGATACAAGGATTCGATAGGACACAGGTAGACTATTTCACGAAGAATTATCGATCGGCGTTCAAGAGCTACGATATATATGTTGTCTTCGTAGAACGGGCCCTCTCGATGCTGAACAGGAGTGGCGTGCTTGGCTACATCTTGCCGCACAAATTTTTCAACGCTCAATATGGAGAACACTTGCGTGGTTTGATGTCGGATGGGAGGCATGTCAGTAAGGTCATCCATTTCGGGGACCAGCAGGTGTTCGAAGGCGCGACAACGTACACTTGTCTGCTTTTCCTGAGCAAAGCGCCACGCGACAATTTCAGTTTCAGCAACGTAAATCACTTGGAACGATGGAGAACATACGCAGAGGGATTGGAAATAACCGTCGAAGCGTCTACCATCTCTTCGTCGGAATGGAATTTGGCCGGTGGAAAGAGCGCGTCTTTGTTTGAGAAGCTGAGGAGTGAACCGACAAAGCTGGACGACTTCGCTGATAGGATAGCGCAAGGAATACGGACAAGTGCAAATGAGGTGTACGTTCTTGATTTAGTAAGCGCGGGCATAAAGAAGATCAGAGCTTTCTCGAAAATTCTTGGCAGGGAGGTAGTGCTGGACAGGGATTCAATATCATTCTTTCTTCAGGGGCGTGAGATTAAGCCGTTCGCGATTACTCCTTCAGGCAAAGTCGTAATTATCCCTTACGATGTCGAAGATGGCTCCGTAAAGTTAATACCAGAGAAAATCATGAGCGTTAAGTGGCCGAATACACTCAAGTACCTCCAAGAGAATAAGGCGTACCTTGAGAAGAGAGAGAGAAGCAGAATGAAGGGCCGTAACTGGTACGCTTACATATACCCGAAGAACTTGGAGCTTATGCGTCAGTCCAAAATCTTAGTGCCCGACATTGCGAACAGAGCTTCCTTCGCATTCGACTCAAAGGGCGAGTTTGCGTTTACCAGCGGCTATGGTATTACTTTGAAGAGCACAGTTCAAGAAGCGCCTGAGTATGTCCTAGCGCTGGTTAACAGTAGAGTCTTGGACTTTTATTTGAAGAGAGTGAGTACGACCCTGCGAGGCGGGTTCCTCAGATATTTCGCGCAATTTGTCGAACAATTACCCGTGAAGGCGATTGACTTTTCGGACTCAACTGACAAGTCTCGCCACGACCACATAGTCAGTCTCGTCGAGCGCATGTTGGCGGCGAAGGAGGAGTTGAGCAAGGCAAAAACGGAGGCGGAGACGACTCGGCTGGAGCGCGAGTGCGAGTCGCTCGACAGGCAGATAGACCAGTCGGTGTATGAGCTGTATGGGCTGACGGAGGAGGAGATAAAGGTGGTGGAGGGAAAATAGTCTCAACCATGATTCGCCGGATTAGGGGATTGCCATGATTTGGAAGGGAGACACTCTCGGGAATGGGAATCAAGGTAATCCTTGAATCAAGAAAATCACGGTGCTGACAATGGAGGGGGTCAGATGAAACACGAAGAAATAACCAAACGGATTATTGGCTGCGCCATGAGAGTGCATTCCGCGCTGGGCAACGGCTTTCAGGAGGTCATCTATCAGCGAGCGATGGCGATAGAAATGTCATACGACGATTTAGAGTTCGAGCGGGAGAAAGAGATGGAGATCCACTACCGTGGAGAAGGGATTGGAACAAGAAGGGTAGATTTCTTTGTCGAAGGATGTATCATGGTAGAGCTTAAGGCTGTCATCGAGCTCGAAGACGTGCACCTCGCTCAGGCTATGAACTACCTGGAAGCCTATAATATGGAGATCGGCCTGTTAATCAACTTCGGCGCGAGAAGTCTGCAGTTTAAGAGGGTGCATAACAACAAGCTCTGCCATGATTCGCAGGATTAGGAGATTACCATGATGAGATCTATCATCAGGCTAATCCTCGAATCAAGAAAATCATGGTGCGGACAATGGAAGAAATAAGGAAGGTGGAGGGCAAATGAATATAACGTGCTGGACAGCGCTTGGGGCAATGGGCACTTTCGCGATGGCGATAGCAACCTTCTTGTCCCTCAGAGCCTACAAGAAGAAAGAGAAAAGAATTGAGAAGAGAGAACTTATGGAGGGGGTGGTACAGCCATTACTACAGAACCTGAATAGCTTGATTGCTTTGGGATTTCACAACTTCTCCCCAATCCAAGGTGGTTTTCAATGGCAGCGGCTAAAGAGCAAGAATCCATGGGTTGTATTCAAAATCGATGAGTACGACAAATCGTTGCGTGCTGAATTGGATGGCTTCGGAAAGGAAGTCGACGAGCTTCCAACGAGAGCGAATGTGAACTGGCGAGTCAAGTTCAATCATATTGCCACTAAGCGTGTGTTTTCCAAAGTTGGAAAAATTGACAAAGATATCGACCGGTCGAACCCTCCAGGTAACTTACTTTACATTTGGACGTTCATGGAGGGAGGCGGAGACTCGATAGATTTAGAGACGTTAATTCTCCGTAGGGACCTTTCCCTTGGAGACGAGGTTAAGCGATCTCAGTTGCAGCACCATGGTTATGCTCTCGAAGAAGAGTATCTAAGCGTAGAGGGCCATCCATATCATGATGTGAGAATACGCCAAATGACTTGCGAGATCATCGAGGAAATCAGGAAAGACTTTGCTGAAGACCCGGATCTCGTGAAAGACTTCAACGTATTCAGAGAAATGAAAACGATCGCAACCAAACTAAAAACCAAATTGGAGGCAGTCGAGAAAAGGCTATCGAAATGATTTTTCTCTCATTCTCATGCCCCCGTTAGGTAAGTCTAACCCTGAGAAGCTCCACTTCGCATAGCGACGCGGGCACAGGCCACCTGGCTTGCGCGCAAGTAAAAGTCGCTCAACCGGCAAATAGACAAGGCGGTGTATGAGTGGTATGGGTTGACGGAAGAGGAGATAAGAATAGTGGTGGGAAAAACGTCTGAACTGCTTTGGTGCATAAAAGGAGCTACGGGCCGAAATTATTAATGTCAAGGGTGAAAGTTATGGCCGATAGATCTTTGCGAGAGTTCGACCACAGGTATATCGCCTATGGTAACCTTATTTTTGAGAACACAATGCTTGAAGGGGTCAGATGCGAAATTGTCGTAAACGACCTGGACACTTCAACGATGAGGGCGACAATTAGTGCAATCCCAAATGGGATTGCGGACCTTAACATGTTCACGGGACTCAACCAGATAGTTGATTTCGAATCGAGCGATGGACGCGTACATTTATCGCTTCGGTTTGCAGCCATGACCATCAGCGGTGAAAGCGACGAATTCTTAAGTTTCACCATTCAAGAGTGCACTGAAGAGTTCACGTACAATACCTCGGACCCCCGCACTACCCACTTCTCATTCTACATCCCAGAGCCCTACATCTATAAAAGAAGGAACATTATTACCCAGCATGCACAAAAAGGGTACATGAGCGGATGGCGCGGACGGGGGCGCTTCGAACCGGCCGAGTCTCAATGGAAAGATGAAGAGTACCTCCTCGAAACTAGCATGGGAACATTCTTTTTCGTTCCGAGCTTCGAGTTCAAAAAAGTGGTCTTTGGGGACCGTGAGGCAGTAGTTGTCTTCGACCAAATGAAAGTGCAGATAACAAAGGAATTCGAAGACTCCACGCCTTCAACCCGCCTCCAGCAAAATGTCTTTTCATTGCTTCGAGAAGTGCTGCAAATCCTTTCCTTCTTGGAAAACGAAAAGCTTGAGTGGCACTACTGTAAAATTATCGGCAGAGATGAGAAAGGATCAATCACTAGCGCGAAGCATATATACAGAGAGGTGACGGGCTCCCGTTATCGTCTGCGCAACGCGAACCACCTTCAACACCACCGAGCTCAATATCAACTCCTTGAAAGCAAAATGGTCAGTTCGTACGCCAATCTTACAGAAGCGGATAAGAAAGACATCGATAGGGTCATAGATCGTCTACTCATTGCGTGTTCATCAGAGACAATTGAATCCCAATTGCTCTATCTTCACTCCTGTTTAGATATCCTGTGGAAATCAGGCGGTGGAAAAGGCAATTGCTTTGCTAAGAAGCTCATCTCTGCATGTGAAAATATGCAAGTCAATTGGCTTGACTTATACCCAGCGCTTACCAGTGAGGCCGTCCAGGAAGGAGCAGATTTTCCGATTAATGTCATTCGAAACGAAATGCTGCATGAGGGCGGGGTACCCGGAGACTACGACCAGGCAGTCGATGAACATAGAAATGCACTCGCTCTTTGTGAAAGGCTGGTTGCTAAGCGGCTCGGAGTGTCATATGAGGGTACTGGTTTTGGGCAGAAACGCATTTGAGAGTTAATTCCAAAGACTAACTACTACAAACAGACTGCCCTAACGGGGCTGTCGTGCATAGGCTGATAGATGTCCCACGGCTCGTTGTTTCTAGGGCATCGGATGAACACCTTTCTCCTGACCGATCATAGGTTTTCCTTCGCAGTGCCGTCAGGCACGGCCTGTTTGTAGAAATGCCAACAGAACAAAAAATGGAGCTCCCCCACAAAGCGGGGTAAACTCCTGAGCGACCTGCAAAACGCCGTTCCCATATCTCAGATTTTCACTTGAGGACAATGTGGAACAGGTCGCTCCTAACGGAGCTAAATAACACTGGTGGGTCGTTTGAACTACAAACAGGACGCCCCTAACGGGGCTGGGCTGCAAAGGCAATGGATGTTCTATCGGTCGGTTGTTCCTATGAGATCGGATGAATACATTTCTGCCGACGGTTGATTCGGGCGGTTCATCCTTGGCAGTGCCGT
>JBJKQU010000193.1:0-5806 GCA_046705025.1 Candidatus Kryptoniota bacterium
ATGGGACGAAATCGACCTGCAGAACGTAGCCGAGGACGGGAATTTAATAAATCACGTCCTGCCACATATAGCGCCGGAGAGCCTGGAGATTTCAAAAACGGCAAGCGAAGTATGTCCGATGGTCAGGCTGGATAAATCGTGGGAGGAGTATGTAGCGTCGCTCGACTCGCGCACCCGGAGGAGTTTCAAAAGGGCCGGCAAGACTTTTCTCGAAGGCGATAATTACAGCATCGACGAGGTGATGAAGTTTGAACAGGTGCAAAAAGCAATGGACGAATTGTCCTCCCTTCATCAGGCACATTGGAATTCAGTGGGTTATCCCGGTTTGTTCTCGGACCGCCGCTTCAGGGCCATGCAATACGAGCTCGCCGGTGAACTCGCAAGAAAGCGCCGGCTTCGCTTCACGATCCTCAGACATGAGAACAGTGTGGTAGCGGCCAGGCTTTGTTTCGAGTTCAACGGAAGGGTGAGCGACTACTTAAGCGGCGTAGACCGTACAGGAAAAGATCAAATCCCACCTGCTCACTCGGGAGCGGGCATAGCTCTACTGATGCACGCGATGAGTGACGCCGCACGGTCCGGGTTTGCCGTTTTCGATCTGCTTCGAGGTGACGAGGCGTATAAGATGAGCCTTACGCGGGACATTACGCAGAATTATCGCATCAGGCTGAGGGATCCCTTCGCGAAGAAAGGATTGATAAGAGGGTTTGCTAACCGTCTCGTGTCGGCGAAATCGGCCGCGGGTTTGAGGCTGGTTTGCGAGTCGACCATATTCGGTATACTGGCCAGGGACAGAGGCGCGATACGTGGTTTAGCTGGCTATGTTCGGCACGTCGTGTCACGGGCAAGCGGCAACCCGGCGAATCATTCCGCTCCAGATGTGAAGCATCATGAAAACCGTTTATCAAATGGCAAAAACGAGGGGGGAAAAGGGAACAAGAAGGAGGAGAGCATCGGTGCTTAGTACCATTAGAGACAACATAGTCCGGTCTTTCGCGTCGAGACACATTGCCGGCCCTGAGATTGACGACGCCCTCGTAATTTGCAAATGGGCGGCTGCTCAAGACGTTCAGTCCGCACTCTCGCCGTGGGCCTGCAGTTGCTACCCTGCAGAAGATGTGTTGAGCCGGTATATATCCGCCATCATGACGATTGACCGGGAACAGCTCGGCAGTTACCTCGCCATCAAGCTGGAATCATTGGGCCGGGACTTCGGCCTTTACTCGGAACTGCTCGGCGTTGCAAAGGAGCACGGAGTCAGGATTCACATCGACTCGCTGGGGCCCGAAGCCGTGACAGAGAATTTCCGGTTTCTCGAAAAAGGGATGGCAATTCATCCCGAGCTCGGATGCACACTTCCTTCAAGGTGGCACAGGAGCCTGGGGGACGCGGAAAGAGCCGTTGGCCTCGGCCTTTATGTCAGGGTCGTCAAGGGCCAATGGTCCGACTGCGAGCCGGGCAAAATAGACTACCGGAAGAATTTCCTCGACATAGTCTCCAGACTGGCGGGAAGGACCTCCCTGGGAGTCGCCACTCACGACCATCACCTCGCTGAGCAGGCGCTCAAGATCGCTGCAAAGTCAGGCTCGAAACTGGAGCTCGAGCAATTTTTCTCACTTCCCCTAAACGGCCTGGAACTGGCGAAACAGTTCGGATGCGCGTACAGGGTTTATGTAGCATACGGAAGCCCGAGCCTTCCGTACAATGTCAGATTCATTCTTGCCCGGCCGAGCATGGTCAGGTGGCTGATCAGTGAATACGTGTCAAGCCACCGAAAGCCCTGGCAGTGCACCCGGGTTGAGCCGCCGGTGGCACAGCCAAGCCTGAACGCGAAATCGCCGGCCTGATGGGTACCCCCCGCTCTGTCCGTACAAATGTCTTAAACGCCCGGTTCATTCTTTCGCGGGCAACTCAACGACTAAAAAGGAATAAGATAAAGAAGTGAAAAACCTTACGCTCCTGCTGGACGCACTCATCCTAGTCCCGTTTATATTTTTTTCGGCCTATCTTGCATTGCTGACGCTGCTCGCCATGGTACACAAGTCGAAGACATTTGACAAGAAATCAGGAACGAGAAGGCGTTTCGCAGTTCTCATCCCCGCGCACAACGAGGAACTGGTGATTGCAGATACCATCAGAAGTGTCAATGAAGTTGAATACCCGCGCGATCTTTTCGATGTCATCGTGATCGCCGACAATTGTAACGACAGAACGGCGGAAATCGCCCGACAACTCGGCGCCAGGGTCATGGAAAGGTTCGACGGGGAAAAGAAAGGCAAGGGACACGCCCTCAGGTGGTGCCTGGATCAGATAATCAAATCGGAAAGAGCCTACGAAGCCTTCTCCATCGTGGATGCCGACACGGTGATATCGACCAACTTTCTGACTGCGATGAATTCCTACCTGGAAGAAGGTTCGGACTGCATACAGAGCAGCGACATGGTAATCGCTCAACCAGGACATTGGAGTCCTGAAATGACCAGAGTCGCTTTCATCCTACACAATTATGTCCGCCCTCTTGGAAGGATGGTGATTGGCTGCAGTTCCGGCCTCAACGGAAACGGGATGTGCTTTTCAAGAAATCTGATTGAGAACTACCCATGGGACGCTTACTCCCGCGTGGAGGATCTCGAACACTCGCTACAGTTGACGCTCGAGCGGATCAAAATTCAATTTGCCCCTGAAGCGGTTGTGCGAGCAATAATGCCGAGTGATCCGCGCAATGCCGAGACTCAGCGAAAACGCTGGGAGATAGGAAGATTCCCTCTTTTCAAAAAATACACCTTCAGGCTCCTGTCGGAAGCTCTCAGGCGCAGGTCTCTGATGGTCGCAGACATGCTGATAGACCTTGTAACGCCGGCTTTCGTAAACCTGTTTGTTCTCACAAGCGCCGGCTTTGCAATAAATCTTGTGGCCCTCGCAATGGGTGCGACGTGGCTGCACACTGTTGCCGTCATTTGGGGAGCAGCTTTGCTCCTCGAATTCTTCCATGTCCTGGCGGGATTGAAAGTTGCCCGGGCCGACCGCGACGCATATCTTGCCCTGTTGAATTTTCCGAGGTTTGCCGTTTGGAAAGCCATCATCTATGTCAAGACATGGATTGCCGGCGACGATAGAGGATGGGTGCGAACCGAAAGAGAAAGCCAGAACAAGTGAAATTCCCCGCGGCGCTTGAACTGGCATGAATCCACCGACTGCGGGAAGGCTTCCTCCGCGGTGAACGGCTTCCCGACCCGGTAGATACCCAAGGGTCGAACCACAGTCCTAACACCTTTCAGGTCAGTCCTGCAACATGTTGCGGCCGACTGATTCTACTCACACACAACTACCCGGACATTCCATAATGGTCGCAACCGGCCGGAAGAAGTGTACAGGCTTTGATGCCTGGAGATTTCCGCCGACCGGTTGGAATCAGCTTCAGAACCTGCAACAAAGCAGGCTGAGTAAGTTTACTTCAGGAGAACCAGTTTCTTGGTAATCACTCCGTTGCCGGTTTCAAGCCTGTAGAAATAGACTCCGCTCGCAAGGCTGGCACCGTTGAAGGTAGCGCTGTAGTCTCCGGGCGACCTGACGCCGGAATACAGGGTGGCGACCTTCTCCCCGAGAACATTGAAGACATCCAGCGACACCTGCCCTCTCTTTGCTATCGAGTATTCAATCCTGGTCGTCGGATTGAACGGATTCGGATAATTTTGAGCGAGCCCAGGAGAATTGGGTATGTTTCGGGACGGCCCGTTGACCGCCGATACCCCGTCCAGGAATCTCTGAGTCACGGCAAGGAACGGATTGCTGCTATCAGTTTTATCATAGCACATTCCAATCTCGTATATGATCAGGCCTCCGATTCCGGCAGAATCGATGTAAGAAAGCTTGGCCTTAAGGGCGGTTGTGTCGTCATAAGACAGGAACCAGTCCGCGGACGAATTCGAGGAAGAGTCGCTCAGGTATGAGGCCTTCGCGACCGGATCCCAATGGTACAAAGTGGAGTCATAGTAAGCCGCCATTATGGTGTTGTAAGATATATCCTGCTTGAAATTCTTCACATTGGCGATCGATTGATATGGCCCCGAGATGCCCGGCCAGAGCTGCCCGCCCGGCTCGCATCCTATGCCGATTTTGGATGCACTGACTCCTGCGGCCTCCAACTGCTGGACTAGGTAGTTGCAGGACGAGACAGGCGTCTTGTTGTCAAACGGATCCACATGTCCGGCTGAGTAGACCGCCCCCGCGTAAATTGATGTGTACCCCGATGCGGGATACCCCAGATCGTAAGTCATGAGATTGATCTGGTCGACATCGTCCTGGGCCGCCGCGTAAACGGAATAGGCAAATCCGTTTCCTGCAGTAGTTGTTATTATATATTGAGGCGACGGGAGCGCCTGTCTCAGAGCCTGCATCAGTCCAACGTAACGGCTGGAGTCTGTCTCGAGCAGCGGTTCCCAATCTATGTCGACACCGTCAAAATTGTGAGCTTTGACGAAACTTACCAGAGAATCAACGAACGTGGGAAGGTTCGACGGTTTGGCAGCGATCAGGAAGTTGGTCTCCGTCGCCCAGGAGCCACATGTAAGAGTACACTTGATCCCGGCCGCGTGAGCCATCGACGTCAGTTTATCCATATTTATGGAATAATTGTTCGATGTATCGATGAAAGGAGCGGTAGCCGACGGATTTATCGCCATGTAATCGCATACTGTCATTCCATTGAAATTAATGTCCCTCATCGGCATCGCGCCGTTGTCATCCCAATTGAACCACCAGCTTCCGACATATGCGGTTACCCAGGGCTTTGCCTCGACTTTCCGGAAAGGGGTGCCTGCGAAGGCTGCAACCAGCAATACCCACAAAGCGAGAGGCGACAGGAATCGGTTCCGAACCTTTGATTTCATATTTATCTCCTTACAATTAATAATTATTCTGTGAAGCTTCAGCCACCTGCGGAGCACCCAACAGACGGCCTTCCATTCAGTGTCCTAAATTTCTGTGTCCAGACTGTATTCTCCCAGACAATTTTCCGTGATTCGTCAGGTAAGTTTCGGTAACATCAAGGAAAGGGTTGCTTTTGCTCTCCCTATCGTAACTCATTCCAATCTCATAGATTATGATTCCTCCGAGTCCGGCAGAGTCTATGTAGTCCAGTTTGGCCGTCAATGCTTTTGGGTCATCATAAGACAGGAACATATCATTCACCCTGTTTCTCGTCGCATAGCTGAGATACGCTGCCCTGGCCGATGAATCCCAGTGGTACAAACTCTTCCGGTAGTAGTGCGCCATAATCGTGGTGTACGGAACGTCCTGCTTGAATCCCGTCACTCCGGCAATGGATTGGTAAGGCCCGGTGATTCCTTTCCATAATTCTCCTCCCGGCTCGCACCCTATCCCGAGCTTCGAAGCCTTCACACCTGCCTCCTCGTAAAGGCCGACAAGGTAAGCGCAGGATGCCGCCGGTGTTCTGCTGTCCCGCGGGTTCACGTGCCCGCATGAATAGACCGCCCCCGAATAGATGGAGCTGAAACCGTTCGCGGGATACCCGAGATCATATGTCATGATGTCTATTTGATCCACATAATTCTGTATGGCCGCATACATCGCATAAGGATATCCATCCGATGCCGTAACGGTGATCAGATAACGCGGCGACGGGAGGAGTTTTCTGAGCGACATAATTAGAGAGGTCCAACCGAGTGAATCGGAATGCGTCAAGGGTTCCCAATCAATATCCACGCCGTCAAATCCGTATTTTTTAATAAACGTAACCACACTGTCTGCAAAAACGGTACGGCTGGAATCGGTCACGGCAAAATAA
>JBJKQU010000194.1:0-24087 GCA_046705025.1 Candidatus Kryptoniota bacterium
GGTGTGAACCGGTTAGGATGCAGGTAGGCGAGCTCCTGGTAGCCCGAATACTTAATTTCCTTCCTCCCCATGGATGGATGCCGGTAGTCACCGGTAAGAATCGCATCCGTAAAGGGCCGGTAAATCCTTACCTGTTCCATGTTAAATGTATCCTCGATTGTTATGTGAGGCCGCCTCATCAGCCACGCCACATGAGCAGCGTACATCGAGCCCGCGCTGAGAAAAATGTCCGGCCTAAATTGTCTCGCCGTCCGGAGTAGCTTTCCGTTAAAAACTCCCAGACCCTTTAATTTGCCCGCCGTTCCCTTGAACGGTTTGCCGAAGTTCACGTAACGAAAGCCTAGGCGATCCAGAAGCTCCAGGGTTATTTCCTTATCCCGGGTCGTGAAGAGAACGTCATTCCCGTTCGAGGCAAAATTCTTTGCGAGATTCCTGAAGTAATGGACGTGTGCGGGATGGCCGACGTCGATCAGAATATTCAACGCTTAATGTTCTGGTATATTTGAAAGCCGGCCTTCGCCGTACGGTACAGAAGAGGTTTGTGTATTTTCTCGAACCGGCCGTATGACGCGAACGCGCCGCCGAACTTCTTCTTATAATCCCTGACGCCGTAGGGAACATTCGGCTTCCCTGCGCCTCCAAAATCGAATATCCTGTAGCCGTTGCGTTTTCCCCATAGGAACACCATCCATGGGATCAAATCGTTGGGATGCTTATCGTAGTGCTCCGGATAGCCACCGGCAAACCAGTCGTAGATCGTGTCACCGTACAACAGTGTAAACATGGTGCCGATTAACTTGCCGTTGTGAACCGCAAGGAAGACTTTGAGATTTTCCGGCGACAGTTGATTGTATGCAGACCGGAAGAATTCGTACCTGGCCAGCGGCAATCTGGCTTTGTTATACACCTCCCGAAGAATATTGTAGGCATCGGAAAGCCCATCTTCCGATTCAAGGACGGTAAATTGAGTCCCTTCCTTTTCGGCCCTTCTGATCTCGTTCCTTCTCTTCGAATGCACAGCGGTCCAGAGTTCTTCTTCCGTTAGTGTCAAATCTACGATTATGTCTAGGTGGTCTTCATATTGCCAACCCGAGGCGCGGAATTGCTCCATCGATTCGGTCGTGTCAAACAAGTTGCGAAACTGGGAATAGATGGCCTTTCTGGAAATCACCTCATCAAAGCGCAGGAGGAGTGCGCTGCAGACTTCAGGATCGTTATCGGAGACCAGAGGTCCTCCCCAGCAGATAGCGCGCTTTGTGAAGTAACCTTTAGTTCCCTTCCAGTCCGCGACAACCACCGCTTCCAAAGTACCCACAATTTCCGGCCCTCGTTTGGCCACGAGCAGGATGGGTTCGTAGTTTCCAACCGCGGAAAAGAACTTGAAAGCCTTGGTCGACTGGAAAAAGTTGCGATGCGGATGCCTGCATACGTATTTCTCCACCTCGTCGAAGTCGATTTTTTCCGGAGCAGCGATAACGTTTACCATGAGCGACCTTCGGCACGGCAGCCGGCGACAGATCGATCCGGCTCCACTGTTTTGTTGTCCCGTATGTTCAGAACTTCCCGGTATATCGCAAGTATCCGTCCGGCTATCGTCTCCGAAGCCAAACCGACTTCCACAATTCTGTCTCGCCCCCGGGTTCTTCCGGACCGTTTCGAGAACTCCAGAGCATTCCCGATCTTCTCCGCAACATCACCCGGTTCGAATGAGGTCACGAAACACCCTTCGATATCGCCGACGAGCCATTTCACATCTCCGACGTCGGTAGAGACTATAGGGCAACCACAAGCCATCGCCTCTTTGACTATGTTCGGCGATCCCTCGTACCTGGAAGTCAACAACAGCACATCTGCGGAGTTCAAGTAAACCGGGATGAGTTCTCGATCTTTCCCGTACACAACCAGCAGCTCCGCCTGGTCTTTTGTTTTCTCGATTGAGTCCCTGGCTAAAAGGAAATTCTTCTCCGCCCTTGCAGGGTCAGATGCAAAGAGAATGTAGTTTTTCCCCTGGTCGAGGCCGAGCGTTTTCCTGGCGGCCTGTTTGTCCGACGGAACAAAGGTCGATAGGTCAACTCCGTTTGGTATGACATGCACGTTATCCATTCCAACGGTGTCCTTCATCTTATCACTCTTCACGATTGTCGCACCCCATCTCAAGCGTGCAAAGGTCCTGATCAAAGAATTGTAGTATTTTGACGTATACACATCGCTGCCCATCAATGAAACCACTAACGGCTTCAGGCTGCTGAGCGAAGGAATGACCGAAGATAGAAAGAAATGAGAGTGAATCAGGTCGTAATGATTTTGACTCAAGTGTCTCCTGAGACGAAAAAGGTTCCGAGAATATCCCGTCAGCCCCTTCCCCTTCACGGTAAAATAATCTATCTGGATGCCTTCGCCCTTGAGGGACTCTCCCTGATTTCTTATGATCGGGCTGATCCCGGATGAAACGTTCCCGGAGCTCACAAAAAGGACTTTCATTGTATCCTATGCCGCATTTAGTTTCCCTGTCTTAGACACCAAAATTTATTCACGTGAAGCTGCCGGTCCGGTAATAACGGACATGTGGCTTGAGAAAAGCATGCCGAGACTGAACGGTGGTTCACTCTGCACCCGCTTATCATGCCTCCACCAGAAAGACCGGCGAGCGGCCCGCTAATGCTTCCCTCCATTGCAGAGAGAAGACGGTTGACGTTTGGATTCGGACCCGACAAGACCAACGTTTGTTGTTCCTCTAAATCCGGTAATGGGATATGAAATTGGAAACACTGTACGCCATCAAATACTCCAGAGTGAAGGTCTGGTCCGTCCTCGTCCACGTGCTGCCGACTTTGTGAAAGTGGGTCCTGGATTTTTCCATGGTAGTCGTCCCAAAATTGACAAACTGGAACTCAGCCACATAAAACTGTTGACCGTCGTACATTACGTCGATGGAGGCGTAAGGAACCCTGAATGACCTGAATACCGTCTCACAGAACTCGAAGATTCCCTTTACGTTCAACTCGTCGTCATCAAAAACGAATTTCATGCTCCCGCTTGCTCTGAAGTCATTGTCCCTCACGCCTCTGTAGAGGATGTAAATCTTGTCCCAGAATATCAGGACCTTCCAGTCATTCTTGAGATCCGGTACAAAATCCTGAACGATGAACTTGTTTCTGTGGAGAGAATCTTTCTTATAGCCCTTATGCTTAAGACTTCTCAACCCGTCCTTGAATTCATACATCCTGTTCCTCGATCTGCTTACCTTCTTTGCGACTTTCCCGAGATGAGCCGCGTCAGACGCGATGAAGACACCCTTGCTCATTGCCCCTGTGGCGCTCTTTACGACGCTCGGATAATCCAGGCCCGTCAGGCCGCTCTGAAGTTCCTCAATGCAGCCGAACTTTCGCGACTCCAGTTTCCGCAGCGGCTCGCACGGACTCAGATCCCTGAGCAATTCCATAAACACCTTGTTCTCGTGAGCCCTGAGGTACTTGAACTCAGGAATCACCTTGGCGCCACCCAATTCCAGAGCAAGAATCAAATCTTCAATATAGCCTTTATACAACCGATCGGGGTCCTCTTCCGACGTGTAAAGGACGTATTTGCCTCCGAACTCATTCCTCTTGAGGTCAATTTCAGAATACTGCATAGGCACCAGCGTCAGACCGAAGTCGCCAAAGTATGACTTGAGAGTACGTATGTCCACTCCGCCACGATAGACTTCACTCTTTTGCTTGGATCCGAAGTATCCCTTGTAGTCGGTCAGAAGGATGATGTCATCAGCCAAACGGCGCTTCTCCTGGTCTCAGATGTAAAAGTCAAGAACAATTGACTTCTTATTGTTTTTGCAATAATCGACGATTTCATCGGTGAACTGCCCGTAAAGCGGGCCTGTATTCATCTGTTGGTTGATTACCCCTATGTTGAGCGTATTGATTTCGAACAGTCGTAAGTCGGAATGATCGTCGACAAAAAAATCGAATCCCAGAAGCCGATGGTAATGGTAAAGGCTTCCGATCTCTTTCGCAGTTGCTTTCATGTCATCGAATCTGGGAACGACAGAATCCCTGTTCTTCGTAAGGCAGGCGAGGTCAAGATATTTCTGCCCATATTTCCCGAGCGCAAATCTGTTTATGCGTCCATCCATTGAGACACCACACGTGCGACCGCCCTTCGCGCTACTATCCACAAGACTGCCCTGCCCGCCAAAGCGAATGTAGGCGTGCAGAGGATGGACCTCTTCATCTCGCACCGACCGATAAGTGTACATCCTGACCGTGTTGATGGAAGTCTCGTTGAAGGCATTGAAAAACGCGTGCTGACGGACTTTCAACTGCAGTACGAAACTGCCTCGATAGTCCCGTTTTAGGAAATCTATAAACTGACCGGGGGTGTACTCTTTCTCACGAACCGTGAAGCCATTGCCCGTCCTCTTTACAAGGATGACATTAGAGCCGCCTCCGGTCTCTGTTGCGGGCTTCAAGATCAGGTCGTGATCACTCTTGAGTCCAATCAGGAGGCTCTCGCCCTCTTCCCGGTTTAATTTTACATAATCCGAATCGTAAAACGCACCATTTATCCCACGCAGGACGCTTCGCGGGAAAAAGTGCCTGAACTTTGTAAGGTACCTTTCAAAGAAATTCTTGTCGTTGAAGAGCAGCGAGTATGCCTTATTGTTGAGTACCGGTTCGATCCTGGCATATTGAACATCCTCGGGTACGTAAAGACTCGAATTGATGCCGCTTAGAGTCGATACATTCCTGAGAAATTCAATTGAAGGCTTCACCCCGAGCCGATTCCAAAAAGCGCGATAGTCCGACTCCGTTTTCCCAAGGTCCGGCACTCTTCCCACGTTTCTGGAAATCTTCCTCCATTTCCTTCTGCACAGAAATGCAATTTTAAATTCCAGCACGCGATTTATCGTCGCCTTGAGCATTGTCTTTATCATCTTGTTTGTCCCATACTATACGGTTATGATATTTTCATTCCGGCGCAAAAAATAGCCCAGATTGAGCAGGAGCTTCCCGCGCGATCTACGCAGCCGGTACTTTTCATATAGGATAGGCAGATCAAGTTTTCGAACAGTTCTCTCCAGGTCACGAATGAATCCGTTTTGTCTCGAGAGTTTTGGGATGTAGGAGCTGGCAAAGTGGTGATTAGCGGCCGAATAAATCGGATATTTCACGGCGGCCGGAGACAGGTGCCATAGTGCAAATGCCATCTTGTGCTTCAAGGGTTCGCCTTTTGAAAAGTCAAAGCCGTAAGCGTTGGGGATCGACGCGATCTCAGGAGAGAGCCTCCTTATCATATCAACTTCGAAATCAAGGGACGTTCCAATGAATCGGACGGCGTTCATCGACGCTAGAGAAAGCGATGTGTCCAGAAATGGATTTATGCAAAACCCCAATTTGTTCTCGATGTTCGCCTGTAATGATCGGTAGGAAGGCGACTGCACGAGGCGAATAAACTCCTTGTAGCTCTCAAGATTAGATCGCATGTCACCAGTTGCCGGGACGAAATCTTTTCTGATTTGCTCCCTGATTCGTTGGGCCGCAGATTTATTCATGAAATACTTTCCTGAAAAGGCATACAGCAGATCCCATTTTATGAGGCTATCCACCGTCCGCCTCGAGTTCAAAGGGATTCCCTCCCCGTTTCTGTACTGCTCGCCGCCGAAGCCCAGAAATTTCAATGACGAAATCGTCGTCAATTGCGTACGATACCGCAGTGTTGCATATTCCTCGTCCCAATAACACCCTGGCCTGATCTCGCCATCGCACAAACGATAAGCTTTCTCAAAATTCTCCTCCAGTTGCCCGTTGTCCATTTCGTCAGCGGAGGTCACCTCAACCGTTTTAAGAGGGACCCCCATCTTCCGAGACAGTATTCCCGCGTAACGGAAATCCGAGTCTCGATCTTTTGCCTTCCGCCAGTGAGTATGGAAGACCATTCTATCCTTGTATTCCGAAAGCAAGGCGACAACCAGACGGCAATCCATGCCCCCTGTTACCCCGATGTCAAACATGCTTGTCGGGAGATATCGGATCCAATCGCCGGTAACTTTCCTGACGAAACTGGTGGATATGTCGATCTGCTGACTCAGCGCTTCATTCCTGGTTTCCGGTCGAGTGTAAGTGGCTGAGTTGCTCTCCACGGTACAAATGTATTTCAGCTTCCGACCCGGCGGAACGAACCTGATCTCACGCAAGAGCGTCCGCGATCCCGTTATCACGCCCGTCATTAAAAGCTCAGTTGCTGCGTCGCGGTCGAAAGTCCACTTTCTGTTTGTGCTATGAAGCAGCCCCGAATAGCTCGACGAAAAGACGAGGTCTTCGATATGGTATAACCGGGTCAGGCCTGCGCCGTCACGTATCAGGTAGATTTTATCTTTAACGGAGGCGACAATTATGAAGCTGCCCCAGAATCCTTTGGTGTCCAGTGAATCGTTGCATAAATCCGCGTACACGACAGGAAGTGCCTTCTCGTAAACTTCTCCCTTGTAGGCGAACGTGCCGATGCAGAACGCCGACCCCTCGGAGAATATTTGCCAGTTTTCTATTTGGTAGAGCCGCTTTGGAAAAACGACTGCGTTCCACTTGCCGAGTTTCAAATACTTCCCCGAAACATACTCGTGCTCCCAAAATACCTCACGAATTCTTGCCGGATCGTACTCCCTGCTGTCGTGCCAAAGAAAGAATCCGGCCAACTTATCCTACCAGCTGTAAATTACGGAGCAGGAATTCCGAGACAACCTTGCCCTGGGCGGAATGTGAAAAATATTTTACGGCGGTATCCCTGCCCATCCGGCCGACCTGAATGGATAAGTCCGCGTCGGCTAGCGCTCTTCGCATCGACTCTGAAAAACTGGACGCGCTGCCAGGCTCCGATATGAACGCATTGACCGAATCGGACAAATACCTTGGAATTTCTCCGACCGATGTCACCACGACGGGAACTCCGCAGGCCAGATACTCCCCCAGTTTCGTAGGAAAACCACCACGCGCCTGAAGGTTGTCCGGCCTCGAAAGGACAAGCAAACGCGAAGAATACAGATAGCCGGGAATTTTGTCGGGACTCACGTAGCCGTGCATAATGACTGAATCTCTTAACCCAAGATTGAGTACCAGCTCCTCCAGTTTAGAGAGGTAAGCTTTGTCTTTGTTGCTGCCGAGCAAGTGAAGCGTCAGGTGAGGAAATTCGCTCCTTATAATACCGAAAGCCTTGATCAGCGTGATTACACCATCTTTGCTCTCCGACAAATCGCCGCAATATGTAATTCTTGTTTGACCGGCAAGGTCTTCAACCGCAGTCGGAAACCTGTCGATTTCAACTGTGACAGGCAGGTAAAGAAACTGCGCTTTCATTCTCGCCAATGGCTTATAGAAGTCCAACAAATACTGACTGATCACAAAGAAGAGATCGAACCAAACGTAATGTGTACGCAGCTTCCTGCGCCCTATGGACTTATCGGAGCTCCCTTTTTTCAGAAGGGCTTTCGGATATTCGTTGAGATCCCGTCCTAGTTTTGCGCCGATGAGTCTGGACAACAAAAAGAAAAAAGCGATGTACGGTATCTTGTCAGCATTCACGAAAATAAAGTCGATATGGCTGTCCCGGTTGCTTTTCAGTATGGAAACGAATGTCGCCGACAGACCAACGGCCACTCCGATTAATTGATTCAACCTGGGCTCTGACCGCCACCGCCACGCATGGTTGAATACTCTCAAATCCTTGAACAGCAGGAACCGAGTCTTGTTCAGCGGGTTTCCGACTTTGGAGGGGCCGATGACATGGACTTCAACCTCATCACCGTGCTCCAGCAGACCACGACAAATGCCGAGCAGCCTGTTCTGCGATGCCCCGCCTATTGGGAAGTCGTATGCCTTGACAAAAGATATTTTCATAGTTTGGTACGAATCGAAGCCCAATTGTTGCTCAAACCCGCGGTCCCCTGAATCAGTTTAAGGACACGCCACGAAGTATCGCCAACTGCGTATTCAGCTGGACAGTCTCTTAGATTACCGCCGGCAAAGGCTTCCGAGGCCAGGTGAACGCTCTTAAGAACGACATCCTTGTCCAGTCCGCTCAGAATTATAGTCCCGGCATCCAGCGCCTCCGGCCTCTCCATCGAGTTTCGCAGCGTGATTGCGGGAAAGTTCAGAATGGCCGACTCCTCGCTTATGGTTCCGCTGTCAGAGATTGTACACTTCGCATTCATCTGCAGCTTGATGTAGTCTGAGAAACCGAACGGTTTGAGGAATCTGATCGTTTTTTCCGTCCTAAGTCCTCGGATCCCATCTATTCTCTTGCGTGTCCTCGGATGAGTCGACACTACGACGGGCATTTTGAATTCGCGGGTCAGCGAATTAAGCACATCGACGATAGCCTTAAGGTTCGCAACGTCGTCGACGTTTTCCTCACGATGTATACTTGCCACAAAGTATTTCCCTTCGGACAACGACAGCTTTTTCAATACACCGGAAGACTGGATTTGTGCCCGGTTTGCCTCGATGACTTCTCTCATCGGAGAGCCTGTAAGATAGATTCTTCTGTGCGGAAGCCCCTCAGAAAGCAGGTGCCTCCTCGCATGCTCGGTGTAGACAAGGTTGAAGTCGGCGATATGGTCGATAATTTTTCTGTTCGTCTCTTCAGGCACGTTTTCGTCAAAACACCTATTGCCTGCCTCCATGTGGTAAATGGGGATATGCATCCTCTTTGCCATGTAAGCGGACAGACATGAATTGGTGTCCCCGAGAACCAATACTGCGTCCGGATGCTCCTGAAGCAGTACCTGCTCCGACTTCCTGATTATATCTCCGACGGACGCGCCCAGACTCGAGACATCGACATTCAAAAAATGATCGGGCTTCCGCAGCCCGAGGTCCTCGAAGAAAATTTCATTCAGCTCGTAATCGTAATTCTGGCCGGTATGAACCAGGATATGGTTCACGAATCGATCGAGCAGTTTGATGGTCTGTGACAGTCTTATTATTTCCGGCCTCGTGCCGATGAAAGTCATTACCTTGAGTTTACTGCCGCTCATCGATGCTCCCGGTTGCGTGAGTCCCTTTCACACGACATGCTTTCCTACACTTTCTCAAAGTACGTGTCAGCATCGTCAGGATCGTAATGCTCATTGGTCCAAAAGAGAGTGATCAGATCGTCATTGCCGATGTTGGTTATATTATGCGCATGCCATACGGGCATGTCGACGAAAGACGGATTGTCCCCATCCACCAGGTAACTCACGACGCGATCGGTTCCTATTTTCCTGATCTCGATCCGCGCAGTTCCTTTGACAACGATGAACCTCTCAATTTTCCTCAGATGGAAATGGTTTCCCCTCGTGTATCCGGGACGGGTCGTCGAGTAAGACGATTGTCCGTCGAAGTAAGTTTTCATTAACTCAAAAAACGAGCCTCTTTGGTCCGAATGCTTCGAGAGCCCGACGGGAAATCTCGTTTCGGGTATGTAACAAGTGAAGGTATTGAAGAGGTCGACCTCAAAGTCGTTGTGGAGCTTCGGAAGGAGTCCGTTGTCAAAGTAGTCGGCTTTGAAACGTTCCAACATGGAGAGGATATCCGAGACTTTGTATTTCCAGCGGGCAGGCACTTCGTAAATCGTCGTAACCCGACCGTCCGGCGTTTTGCGTCCCTTCGCGAGAATTCCGTGAATTTCATCAATCAGATCGTTTATATAGATCAGGTTTAGATCTGCGTCTATTTCCAGATGCGGCTGCTCATCATGTGTCAGCTGATGAGAGAAGGTCGAAATCACGGAATTATGGTAGGGCACGCCGAATGGCCCGAACACATTTGGGATTACCATTGCGGTAAATCTGCTGCCGTTCCGCTCTGCCCACTCCTCAAACAAGCGGCGGCCTTCCCTTTTCGATCTTCCGTAGGCATTGTCTCTGCTTTCCTGCGTTGAGGAAGCGAAGATAATATGCGGTTTCGACCCGGCCGCTTCACAAGCGTCGATGACCTTCCGTACCAGATCAATATTCACCCGGTAGATCTCATCAGGGTCGTTATGACGATTTAGTGCGGCAAGATGTACGATGGTATCTGCGTTCCTGCAGATATTTTCAAGCGCCGATTTGTCCTCAAAGACATCTCCTGCAAACGGGATGAGCTCGAAATCTTTTGTCACGTGGTTCAGATAGTTGAACAGATGAGTTCCCATGAATCCGGATTGACCGGTTATCGCGACTTTCTTCAGACGCTTTTCAGATTTGACCCATTGAACGGAGTGAGGTGTGGTTATCTGGTTACTTGTTGTCATGTGGGTAATGCCGGTTTTTTCCAATCGAACCAGAGCGTCGAATCGAACCTGTAGGTATCTCTGGTTGAATCTTCCAACTCGAGATTTGAGAACACAAGAAGAATCGAATTCTCTTTGATTGTCTGAATGCCGTTTGCGTATCCCGGCGGCAGACATAACACCCTGCTGTATGTATCTTCCAGCAGGTACTCCTGGACAGACAAATTGTCCGAAGGAGATTTCCAATCGTCAACCCGTACGGCGCATAGCCTGAACATCCCTTTGACGGCGAAGAAACTCTTGCTCTCAATTTTGTGTCCCTGCCAGGCACGAACCGTACCCGACGGGCTTTCTATGATGTAGAAACGCTTTATGTCCGGAAACTTGAAGTCATTTGCATGCCTTATCGTCCCCCGATTGTCCGAGAATATGCCGCCTTCGACAACACATGGACTTGCCGTTCTCATTGAATGCCCAGATCCTTACGAATCATTTCAAGCCTTAAGAGCAGCTTCTTCGTCCCCTCGACGTCAAGTCTCTGCGTGTTGTGAGACGTATATTCTTCGACGTTGGAGACATCGGCGTTCCCCTCGGAGAAATACAGCTCATAATTCAAGTCTCGTCCGTCGGCCGGTATCCTGTAGTATTTGCCGAGATCGACCGCCTTCGTCATCTCTTCCCGGTTAACCAGAGACTCGTACAATTTCTCACCGTGCCGGGTCCCGATAATTCTTATTTCATTTTTAGCACCATACAATTCCACAAGTGCCTGCGCAAGACCTCCTATTGTCGAAGCGGGGGCCTTTTGGACGAAAATGTCGCCCTGTTCCGCATGCTCGAACGCGTAAAGCACGAGGTCGACAGCGTCATTAAGCGTCATCAAAAACCTGGTCATGTTGGGGTCGGTAATCGTGATCGGCTTCCCACTCTTTATCTGCTCGACAAAAAGAGGGATGACCGATCCCCTGGAAGCCATGACGTTGCCATAGCGCGTGCCGCACAGACGGGTGTTATGATTCGCTTCCCTGGATTTCGCGATCATGACTTTTTCGAGCAACCCCTTCGACATGCCCATCGCGTTGATCGGGTAAACCGCTTTGTCCGTGCTCAGCACGACTACGTTCTGCACTCCTCGTTCGATGGCGGCGGAGATTACATTGTCCGTCCCGAGCACATTTGTCTTTACCGCCTGTACGGGAAAAAACTCACACGTGGGTACCTGCTTCAGCGCAGCGGCATGGAAGACGAACTTTACGCCTTTCATAACCTCCGAGACACTGTCATAATCACGAACATCTCCGATGTAGAATTTCACCTTCGGATTGTTCAATCTCTTCCTGAGGTCGTCCTGTTTCTTTTCATCGCGGCTGAAAATGCGGATTTCTCCTATATCGGTGGAAACGAATCGGTCGAGCACGGCACCTCCGAAGGAACCGGTACCGCCGGTAATAAGAAGCACGGTGTCGTTCATATCAGGTTCTCAGTTGATTCTCCGCTAAAGATTCGAATGTCGGTCAGGACCTCCGCGGGCACATCCGAACAGTGGATGTTCCCCGAAGGCCGATAAAAGGTCACTTTAATTGTCCGCCTCAACTTCCACGAAGACGTCCTCGGAGTCCTCTTCCGAGGGTTCTTTTTTCCGTTTCAGCAACGGCAAGTAATACAAGCCCGGCAGAATTACGAAGTAGGTGTACCAGAATTCACGTCCCGCAATATTCTTTGCCAGACCCAAACCCAGTCCGCCGAGCGCTGCAACGAGAAAATAAAATGTAAACTCTTTGTCCAGCTTCTTTACAATTCCTCTGAGATGATCCACATGTATCTTTGCGTACAGGAGAAGACCTACCAGCCCGAAGACGGCCAGCTTGTTCATCCAGTAGAGGTGACCTCCTTCTGTTATGTCAACGCTGAGGTTTTTGCCGAAATAATAGCCGAAGAAAGGACTTCTCCCGAACGCGTAGAGCAGCAATGGGTAACGTGCCACATGATAACCGAACGAAGTCTGCACGTATTGGCCTGCGATCAAGTATGTGGAGAGATCATGCAGTTTGCCGTAGATGACGGAGTTCGGACTGAAGTACCGGCTCACTTCGATTGCGAGTTCGGCATAGACGCCGTTCGGTATCAGGAAAATCATGATGAGAAAGACAAAGGCGAGAGAGAGGGAAATCAGAATCCGTTTGCTGCCCAGCAACGAGACGGCAGTGAGTACCAGAGCAAACAGGATGTCGGCAAAGATCTGGATCCGCAGGAGTGCATAAAAACAAACAAGTGCGAACACAATGATGACTCTTCGGCTGAATATGCTCTGTTCGTTGCTCTTGAAGAAGTACACCATCATCGGGAAAAGGCAAACGATAGCCTCGCCGAAGCTGTAGGACCCCGCACCCAATCTGTGAAAGTATCCGACTGCGGTCTCTCCGAGCTCTCCGCCGATCATGGACCTTGCATACGTAGGGTCCTTGAAGGAGGCGTAGATGGACATAACCGCCGTAATCCCGATGAAAACAAGAGCCCATTTCACTAATCTCGCAAGGCCGTCAAAGTCCTGATATGTTGTGAAATACGTGAGCACGGTGATCGCGGTTATCACGTAGTACGTTTCCATTCTCAGGAAGGACCAATTCCATTGATTTACGTTGCTCCAGATAGTGAGGTAGAATACTATTAGAGTAACGATCCCATAGAATACCAGGTACCTTAGTGGTTTGTTTATTAGAAGGTCTGTACAAAAGAATAGTATGGACGCCAACCAAAGAGCTGCATAGAGGTGATAGCTGTGAATGATCGGCGGCATGTTCTCGTACAGTAAAGGGAAAAATGTCGTTACGATCAGGGCGAAGGCTAACAGCCTGAATAGGAATCTGAACTTCGACTCTCGCATTTATTTCCCGACCTGCCTAATTCCGCCAGCTCTTGTTAAAATCTGAAATAACTGCTTCGTACGCATTGACCAGGTCCTGCACAATCTCAGTATAGTTGAACATTTCTTTCGCTCTCAGGTACCCCTTTTCTCCGACCTCCTGAATCAGGCTTTCGTCTGCCAGCAAAGTCTCAATCTGCTCCGTCATTCCACGGATATCACCCTTTTCGACGAGCCTGACGATCTCTTCCTTGTCATTGACCTCATGAATGCTTCCGACATTATAGGAGACCACAGGAAGTTTCAGGAACAAACTCTCGATAATTGTCCCCGATATGATGTCGTGGTACGTGGGTAAAACGCTGATCCTGGCGGAAGAAGCGAGGGCATGGACATCTTTCTGGTCGGGCAGAAACCCGATCCAATCAACGTTGTCGGTCAGGCCCAGATTACGAATCTCATCTTCCAGGTACCTCCGGTAGGACTCGGTGGCTCGCCCGACTATGCAGACAGAGAGTGCGGGTTTTCGGTTTCTGATGATCTTGCAAGCCCGAAGCAAGTCCTCGATGCCTTTGTCTTTCGACACGCGCGCGAAAAAGACTATGTCGTACTTCTTCGGTGTCTGCCTGAATTCCGGGATATTGACCGGATAATGATGCCAATGCAGACGTGCTTCGGCATTGAATTCCCGGATTTGGTCGCCCATTGTCCGGGTACGATACCCGAAGTGATGGAAGCTGCGCAGTATGGCCTTCTCAACCTGTTGGCGCTTTAGAATTTGGGGACCTTTCGCCAGTGTGTGTGCGATGAAGCCCTGAGGAGTTATCAGAACGGGATATTCGCCATTGAACTGCAGGATGCCCGAAGAATAATAGGCGTTTTCCGCTCCGTGCAGATGGATTACATCCGGCTTTATGCGGCCGACAATCGACCCGATCTTTCGTTTGCTCAGCCGGAAATTTGTCCAATAGTCTACCTTGAGCCTTCCGGGCCAATGCCTGCCCCAAAATGGGATGTGCGCGTTGAAGAAGTGATAGTTGATTCCCCTCAAGCTGAATGTTCTGGTGCCACTTATGTACTCGTGAGGTGAAATAATGTCAAGCCGGACTCTGTCCTGCTTTTCAAAGAGCTGTGCCATCGCGGGAATCCAGGGCGCCATCTCACGAACCGGCTTATGCGGCTTCAGAATTTCCTGGACTTCCTTGTCTGTAAAGTGGCAGAGCCACGCGACTCTCATTTTACTACTCACGGTTCCACTGCCCGAGAATTTTATGAAATTTTCTTCTTACCCGTCTGAGAATCCGTCGGTCGTCCGCATAATGTCTCATGAAACTGTGTGTCTCGTATTTATGAAAAGGGATGAAAAACCTGGGGTGAGTGGTAATTCTGAATTCCTCGTCAACCACTCTGTTATGGTACTTGCCCTCCGAACCCGAATGTGTACCGTAGACTCCTATATTACTCACAAGATTCCTCGAAGGGACTATTGATAACCCGCGATTGCTCTTCGCTACGAAATTTGCCTGGAAATCCCAGACATGCTTGTTGAGAGTTTGGCTGTTAATGAATTTGGCGTACAACTTGTTGAAATAGCGCCCTTCTCTCCTGGTGACGAAGACATTTTCAAATCCACCCAGGCTGAGAAATTCGGTCAGGCCGCTCATGCCCGGATCGAAATGTTCCCAGCATCTCTTCCAGGTTGCCCATCCCCAACTATGTCCGTAGTTGGAAAACACGTAGCTGTAGGGCATTTCCACTTCTTCATAGAAATTGTCGCCGGAAATTGTCCACACTCGCTCATCGTCCTTGTAGCGCTCGAGCAATTCGTCGCAATAGGGGAAGAATGATTGGGCGGGAATGCAGTCGTCCTCCAATATGATGGCGCGATCTTCATTTTCGAAAACCCACGAAATCCCCGATTTCGGGCCGGGGCCGCATCCGAGATTCTGTTCCTCAAACTTCGTATGCAATTCACAATCCCAGTCCACCTCTGTCGCAATTCTTCTCGCCTCGTTCACTTTCGCCACCTCGTCCGGTCGGTCGGCCCTCGCTCCATCCGACGCGACATACAGCTTCGGCGGGCGGGCCTTCCTGATCGCGTTGAACACCTCCTGCGTCGTGTCCGGTCGGTTGAATATGATCAGTAACACCGGTGCTTTGATCATCGCGTCACGCCTGTTTCCTTCTGAACCTGAACACCTGGAACAAGGCGAACGACGCCATCAGGTAGAATGCGCCGATCATTACTCTCGCATCGTTCGCTCCGTGGAATCCCCTCCATTTGATCATGAAATAGTAGCACCCGATGCTGAACAACCCGACGATAATGTTAGTGGCGAGTATATATTTAGTCCGTTTTGCGGCATTGAAAATCGGCTCGAAGAAGCCACCCGTGTTTTTAATTGCAAGACCGATCACGAATATATTCGCGTATGTACTCGCTCTCGTGTAACGACCACTTGTAAGGAGCGAGAGTATCGTGTGTGAGAACGCAATGAAGAGGACGACCGTTACGAAGAGAATGACACTGTAACCCGCGACAAACAGAAAGTATCTTCTCCAGTTGTTTGCGTATATGAACCTGTACAGATCAGGTTCGAAGCTCTGATAAAGAGCCAAAAAAAAACCCCTACGTAGTTCGCAACTATCAATCCGACATTGTAAAAACCGAACTCGTGAGGGTCGCCGATTCTCTCGAGAAACAGCTTGTCCATATTGCCGATCGGGTAATAAGAGTAGCTGGCCAGTATCAAAGGCCATGCAAATTTGAAGCTATCGAGCAGCTTCGTCTTCTCGAACTTCATACGGAATTTTATTCGCTTTCGTCTTATCCATATGAACAGTACGATCGCAGCGACCAGGAACTGTCCGCTGAGCTGTCCGCCCAGTCTCCCGGCGGCGCCGGCTCTCAACCCTATCACATACGACAATGAGAATATCGCGTTGAAGACGACACCCGAAGCGGACAGCAGGAAGTACTGCAAACCCTTCTTTTGTATTCGCGCATCGATAAGGAAAAGCGTCCGATACTTACTGAAGAAGAGGTAGAGTAAAACCATGAGGGCGAAAGGGTACAGCGGGAACTCCACATGAAGCAGCCTGAAATATGCCGCGATTACGAAAAACCCGACGGTTCCGACCGCGACGTTAGTCAGGTTCAGGACGTTGACCGCATACGATAGCTCTTCGTCTTTGCTTACTGTATTAGGCGCGTAATAGTTCGTCAGGTAGTACGAGCTCATGCTTAGATCGAAGATGGGGAAGAAAAACGCATTGATAGCCGTGTAGTAACCCAAGATGGCGAAATCCGTCGGAGACAGATACTTCGAGTAAATGGGGAGGGTGAAGATAGCAATGAACAGTTGTACTACATTGCCGCCCATATAGTAGAGAGTATTCCCGAAATTCCTGGTTATCCTCTCACTCTTGACAAAATTTAGTATCGAGTTAATCGACTTCTTTTTGATCGGCATAAATCGGTTCGCTTATATATCTCGCATTGAAGTTGCTGTTCCGGCTTCGGACCTGCGGGCCGGGAGGATTTTCTCTTTCAGATGGCGCATATCGAGCGGGAACGAGGAGGCAGGCATGTGTCTCTGTATCTCAGCAGTCTGGTGTCGCGTGTTTCCCGGCATGAGCAATACCTCACCCGCCATTGGTCAATCACCTGGTCATACACATTCGTGTTATGCACCTTGGTGCCGATGTAGAAATTCAGATGTTGCTTCGAAAAATGCGCCTTGAATCTGAACAACGAGTCATTCTCATCCATGGAGTTCCCGCCGCCAAAATGGAAGATCTCCGCGCCGTGCTGGGCAGAAAGCTTTATCGCCTCGTCGAAGAGGAAGTTGCTGACAGCATCCCACGGGATGCCCGCGACCCTGCCACTCAGATGGGGATGGGCATATCGTCCGTAAGACATCAGAACCATCGACGCAAGATAATTCCCCCTGGTGTCCCTGACGAAGAGGAAATCAAACGCCTTGTTTCGATGCATCTCCAGAAACATTTCCAGATTGAAGTAGTAATAAGGTTCCGCCCCGATTGCCATCATTCTTGCCAGATATATCTGATAGGACCGGCGGACCGCTTCTTCTGAGTTCTGAACGACTATTTCAAACCGGGCCTTGTGGGCTTTCCGAATCATGTTCCTGTTCTTAGTGTCGTAAGATTCCGACCAGATCTTTTCATAAGGCCGGTCGATTTCCAGGCAAACGGTCTTTCGGTTGATGCTGATATCCATTGAGTTGCCGGAGAAAGTATGATTCCCCAGGTACGGATTGAACCTGGTAAATTCGGCTATTATGCCTTTCTCGCGGCAGTATTCGTCGAACGAGTCATGGAATGAATCGATGAAACTCTGTGAATTGCACGAACTCACCACGCCATTATATCCGTAGGCACCCTGGATATCGTAAAATTTGCGCGACAGCTTGTAGCCGGCATCGTTGACACAGTTCATCAGAAACGGATAGAGTGCGATCTCTCCATCCTGCTCAAATACGAAACAATATGCTTCACCATCGCCGTTCTTTTCATACAGGGAGTAGTACTCCGGAGTGTAGTAAATGTCCTGTTGCCCGACAGGCAGCCGTTGAAGGCAAGTCATCCACTCTTCTTTCCTCGCGAGGTCAAGCAATTTAATGTTCACAGATTCCCTCCGCTTTCGTCCCTGACAAATGACCGACATAAACCATAGCCGCAGGTGAAATCCCCTTCGACCGCGGAATCCAATGGCACAGCATCGACACCAACCGGAGCTGAAGATTTCCAAAAGAGAAGCTTTGTCCGTGACAATGATCTTACTCCGAGAGTGCTGCAATTCACTATTTTCAGTCTTCTCAGGCGCATGCTGTCAGAAAGGTCGGTTCCTGTATCTCAGAAGAATATTGTCGCTTTGCAGATCATTCCCTGCATTTTTTGCCTCCCACTGGCTTATGACTTCGTCGTACACATTTCTGCAATGGATGATCTTCCCTATGTAAAATTTGCTATCAAGTTCCACCGAAAAGCTCTTCTTGAATTTATATATCGAATCACCTTTTGAAATGCCTCCCCCCATGGAGTAACTCCTGACGCCCAGCTGCTTGAGTACTTTTGTCAGCTCAAACCTGAGATAGCTATTGGGCGAAAGAGCAAAATACTCGGGAAGTGTGCCTCCGAGGAATCCGTAAGCGTTGTAGTTTCGGTACAAGTCCAGTTCGACCGAAATGACTTCACGCTTATGTCGTACGAAAGAGAAGACGGCTTCTTCGGAAAGTTTCCGGACCAGGCCCGCAAAGAAATCCTTGCTGAAGTAATAGAAGTCGGACGCACGATGTCTGTTCAATGTGGCGTAGTACACCTTCATGAAGTCATCTATTAGTTCATGGCTCAGGTCCTTTGCGTGGTACCATTCGAAAGTTAAGCCCTCATTCATCCCTTTTGTCACCGCTCTGCGGACCTTTCGGCCGAAGGACCTGGCCCAGATATCTTCGAGTGGTTGCCCGACGTCGATAATTACATTGTCCAATGTGTAGACCGGCTCACCATCCAGGCAGAACTCGTGATTTTTCAAAACCGGGTTGAACCTTATGAATTCAGCAACTATCCCCTGGTCATTGCAGTAATTTTTGAACTCCGTGAAAAACGCCTTCCTGAATCCTACGTCGTAGGACGATGCGACTACCCCGTTATATCCGTAAGCTCCCTGGACATCGAAATATTGGTGGTCCAGTTTGTACCCCAACACGTTTATGGAGTTCATCAGGAACGGATATAGCGCAAATTTATCTCCGCTTTCGAAACAGAAGCACACCGCTTTGCCTGATCCGTTGAGTTCGTACAGCTCATAATACTCCGGTGTATAGTAGACGTCCTGCTGGTCGACTGGTAAACGCGAGAAATACGAGTTCCACTCGTCTCTGGATTCAAGGCCCAGAATTTTACAACCCATCAATCGTCTCTCTTCTCTGAAAACTGGGCATCGAGTATGGACATGACCACCTCATCTTTGAACCTGCCCTCCTTGTAATGGGCCTCCTTCAGCACCCCCTCCTCGGAAAAGCCGCACTTCTTATACAGTCCGATGGCATTCTTGTTGTCGGAAAGCACTTTCAACGACACACGGTGAAGTCCTAAATCCTTGAAACCGAATCGGAGCGTCTTTATTGTAGCCTCCCGGGAATAGCCGTTTCCCCGCGCATGTGCGTCACCGATATAGATAGCATACTCGGCGCACCTGTTCAGCAGATTGATTTCTCTGAGAATGCTGAGCCCGATCAATTTTTTTCCTTCAATGACCTCAATGCCGAATACCGTGACGGGGATATTGGACCGCAGGACTTTATCGTACCATTCTTCTTCCAGCTCTCTTGTTACGGGAAAAGGATGTCCGAGATACATCTTCTTTATATAGTCATCATTATGCCATTGAAGCGTCTTCTCCATATCCGCCTTGGTCAGCGCCCTCAGTCTAATCTTGTCCATAGGGACCTCCTTTAGTCGCTCTCATTCCGAAAGCCGCTCGGAACGTTCGCGATTCTATCTTGAAGCCAGATTGCATTGTTCAAATCACCCGTCTGACACGATTTGTACATCGTCAATTCGTTCATGAGCTTCCAGACAGGCCTTGTCATGACGCCTTGAGAGTTCGTCTCATCGAGAAATGAGTTTTTCTGGTCCTTCCCGGAAAATTTCACGCAGCCCAGCCAATAGTTCGACTTGCTCCCCTCAGGCTCCGAAACAAACTCCGGGTCTCTGTTTTTGAAGAACTCGGAGTAAAGCCGGGCTGTCTCCCTCTTGTTTGCAATTATCTTGTCAAGATTTTCCATTTGAGCCACCCCTATGGCAGCATTTACGTTCGTAAGACGATAGTTGTAGCCAATCTCGTCGTGAACATATTCGTAAGGGTGAGGGACCTTCGCGGTTGTGGTTAGATGTTTGGCTCTTTCCGCGAAGCTCTTATCATCGGTGATTATCATCCCCCCTCCTCCGGTCGTAATCGTCTTGTTCCCGTTGTAGCTCAATATCCCGGCGACACCGAAGGTGCCGGTGTGCTTCCCGTTAAGAATTGAGCCGATAGATTCGGCAGAGTCCTCAACCACCGGGATATCGTACCGGGCTGCGATTTCGACAATGTCTTCGATTCTGCACGGGAATCCGAAAGTATGCACGGGAACTATCGCGGAAATTCGCCGTCCCGTAGTTGCATTAAACGACTTGTGAGCATTCGCATCGTACCTGCAATTCCTGGAAAGCCAGTCCTCAAGCTTTTCCGGCGACATTCCCATGGTATCCAGGTCGACATCGGTGAATACCGGAACGGCACCGCAATGGGATATGGCATTAGATGTCGCGACAAAGGTAAGAGGCTGGGTTATGACTTCATCCCCATTCCCAACACCCGCGACCTGAAGCGCAATCTGCAGAGCTGCAGTTCCATTCACGACCGCCACGGCGTAATTAACACCGACATACCGGGCGGTGACGTCTTCGAATTGAGTAACGAACTTACCCACATACGAGACGAATGTGGAATCGATGCACTCTGCCAGGTACCTCTTTTCATTCCCGAAGAAGGCGGGTTCGTGCAGAAGCACGGGATTTTTGTCGGGATAAAGACCCTTGATGAAATCGATTACTTCCTGGTACATTTGCGCTCAGACATTTCTGTAGGTTTTTGAGTAAGGATCGGAAATAAGACCTTTGCTGATAACATCGTGAATCTCCGCCAATCCGTCAGGTACCCTCTTCGAGATCCGGAAGCCGAGCTCATTTTTGATCTTGCTGAAATCCACCTTATAGTCTCTCGGATCTTCACTCCTATGGACATAACTGACCGAGGCATTCGGCACGATCTTCTGAATATTTGCGGCTATCGTTTTCTTCTGGTAATTCTCCGATGTGTCCCCTACGTTGAACACGTTGTTCCTGACATAAACGGCAGGCGAATTCATTACCAGAAGGCAGGACTCGGCCAGATCCTGCACGTGGCAGTATGGTCTCCAGAATTGCTCGCCGAAAATCTGTAGTTCTCTGCCGAGCGTCACGTCCCTGATGAACTCGTTTACTGTGAGGTCGAATCTCATCCGGGGAGAAAGGCCGTACACCGTCGAAAACCTCAGGGCAGTGGGAACGAAGTCTTCTCTTGCGCTCGCACCCAGGATGTACCGCTCGAACCTGACTTTCAGTTCTGCATAAAGGGACACCGGCCTCAGCTCTGACTGTTCGTTTACATACCCGTCTCCGACCATCTTGCCGTAGTTGCTGCAGGTTGAGGCGAACACAAAGTGCTCTATTTTGGTCTCGTTGTTGCATATATCGAAGAAACGCTTCGACGCTTCCCAGTTGATCTCCCTGGCGAGGTCGGGCTGTTTTGCACAGGCAGGATCTCCCACTATCGCAGCCAGGTGGACCACATCCATCACACCGTCGAGTGCCTCGCGAATCTCCTTCTCATCCCTTATGTCGGCGTGAACGAACTCGAAATGGGGATGGTTGTATATCCCGAGCAGAGCTTCTCCGCCGAAAAAGAGAGCATCGTACCCTCTCACAAGATGACCCGTTTCCAACAGCCTTCTGACCAACACGGAACCTATGTAGCCCGCCGCGCCTGTAACGAGAACCTTTTTCACTTTTGACCCTCCGATAAGAAATGTTCTTTGTAAATTTCCTGTGCCTGCTGGTAGTCGTCTACCTGTCCTATATCCAGCCAGTAATTGTTTATCATGTATTTGGTGATCGGCAGCTTCCGATCGAGCATTTCGTTGATGAGAGTATCCATCCCGAAATATTCGTCCTCCGGGATCAAATCGAATACCGCCGGCTTGAAAATGTATACGCCGGCCAGAATATTCGTCCTGATATCGGGTTTCTCTTCGATCCTTGTAACGTAGTCTCCGTCGAAGAAAATGTTTCCGAACTGGAACGGCGTTATAATCTCCTTGATCGCAACCGTCAAAGTAGATTGCTGCAAGAACGCGAAATCGTAAAACGCTTGAAAATCCAGCAGCGTGAGAATGTCCCCGTTCATGACCAGGAACGGCTCCGTCAGTTCGTCTCTCAGAAGCATCAGCGGTCCGACGGTTCCGAGCGGCTTTCTTTCTCTGCTGACCTTCAGGCTGACTCCGTATCGCGACCCGTCGCCGAAGAAGTTCTCTATGTAGTCGGATTTGTAGTTTGTTGCCAGATAAATCTGATCGAAACCGCAATCCCTCAACCGTTCTATTTGAATTTCCAGTACGGATTTTTCCCCGATTGGAAGAAGCGGTTTCGGTATGATTTCGGTAAAAGGCCGAAGGCGAGTGCCAAGCCCACCGGCGAGAATTATAGCTTTCACAGCAGCCTACCTTTCATTAATTCCTGTAGCAACACCAGGCGTTAAGTTTGACCTTTTATGTGCAGAAGAGGATTTCATACTCTCATAGTACCATTTGGTCGCACGCGCGATTCCGCTCTCGCTATCAAACGACGGCTCGTAGCTCAACATAACTTTCGCTTTCAGGATGCTCGCCTGCGAGTGAGGAACGTCCCCTATCCGCACAGGGCCGAATATCGGCTCGATCGTTCGGATGGCCGAATCGTATTTTGCAAGGTTCTCCCGGAGGGCGTTGAAAAGTTGAATCAATGTCGAATTGCCCCCGAACGCTATGTTGAATACCTCCGAGAACTCCGCATTCGAATCGTAACTCCTGTCAGAACCGTTATTGGTCTGAAGCATGTATTTATGCTTCTCCAACTCGACGTTGTAGTAATCTTTTTGGCGTTTAAGTATTTGCTCCGCCGGCGTGAACAACGCCTTCTCATTCGCCTGAAGGACGTTTTCTATGTAGGTGAAATCCCGGCTATAGCTTCCATTGCCGTTGATCACGGGGCTTTCATGGTTGATCAGTTTCTTAACCCAGAGAGGAATCACGGCGGCATACGCACCATTCGGATCCTGCCTCTTTCCGAAGACATTGAAGTACCGCAGGCCGATGCATTGCATCCCGTAGGTCCTTGCGAAAACATCGGCGTACAGCTCGTTGACATATTTCGTTATCGCGTAAGGCGAAAGCGGTCGACCGATCTCCTCCTCGACCTTCGGCAGCTTTCTGGAATCTCCGTAGGTACTCGAGCTCGCGGCATATACGAATCTTTCGACTCTGGCGTCCCTCGCGGCAATCAGCACATTCAGGAATCCGTCGATGTTCACGGAGTTTGTATTGGCCGGGTCGTCAATCGAGCGCGGTACCGACCCCAGTGCTGCATGGTGCAGCACGTAGCTGCATCCTTTCATCGCCGCCCGACAGGCCACTGGGTCGCGAATGTCTCCACGGATGAAAGTGAAATTGGGATCTCCATAGTGCTGACTGATATTTTGCTCAAACCCGGTGCTCAGGTCATCCAGACAAACGACCTGCTGACCTTGCTCGAGAAACCTGTCCACCAGATTGCTGCCTATGAATCCGGCTCCGCCTGTGATTAGAATTTTTCCGTGCATTAAGGGAGTCCTCTTCATAACAGGAGATGTTCTACCGGCATGTTCATGAGACCGTCCTCAACGCGCGGGAAACAACCGATGATGTGTTTTCGCCAAATCAATGCTCTTCTCCGGAGTTTCCCAGCTCCCTGACATTACCGTTCTCCAGCTTGTAAGTCTTTCCGGATTTGTCGCAGTGAGCAATTCCGTTATTATCGAAGCTGAGTTTCTTCCCCGCTTCGCTGAGCCAGCCGACAATTCTGGCGGGATTTCCGACGACAAGTGCAAAGTCGGGGATGTCCTTGGTCACGACAGCGCCTGCACCCACGAAGGCAAAACGTCCGATCGTGTGCCCGCAAACAATCGTCGAATTTGCACCGAGGGACGCGCCTTCCTTTATGAGCGTCTTGACATAATATTGCGCTCCAACTTGCGGATACTTCGACCTCGGATCGAGAATGTTCGTGAATACCATCGACGGGCCGCAGAAGACGTAATCTTCGAGAGTCACCCCTTCGTAAACGGATACGTTGTTCTG
>JBJKQU010000195.1:0-4595 GCA_046705025.1 Candidatus Kryptoniota bacterium
TCTTGCGGGCGCAGTCCTGAACCCGATGTTAACTTCTTTCCCGACAGGATTTCTTAACCCCAAATCCCTGACCGCAGCCTCATTGAGCAGCACGTCCAGCGAATCCGATGCCGGATTGGAGGAAAAACTCCTGCCCGTAAGCAGACCGATATGCAGAAGGTCCAGGAATTCCGGGCCGACGAAATCGTAATCGAACCTGTGAACCGTATTCTTCCCCGATTCAGTTGCAAGGGAGATTCCGACCGTATCGAAGCCTTTGCCCGGAATAGTTCCGGCCGCCGCAACTTGAACGATATCCGGACCCTTTTCAAGCTGCCGGGCAAATGCCTGCCAGTGGTCGCCCAACGCCTGCGCGTCCGCGATGACCAGCACATGCCGCTTGTCGAATCCAGGTTGCCTGTCTAAAACAAATCTCATTTGTTCGTGCACGACCATGGCCGCGACGATGAGAACGATCGAGACTATGAATTGAAAAGTCACCAGGCTGCCCCGCATCCAACGACCTCGTCGCGGGCCGGCTGCCCTTCCAGCGCGACCCATCGACACTTCGGAAGATGCGATTATCAGCGCAGGATAGAAACCCGACAGTACACACAAGGCTCCAGTCAGGATGATGATCGCAGGAAGTATGCTTCCCCGACCGATGAGCACGATCCTGATCGAGGTGTGAGCCAGCGAATTGAAAAGGGGGAGAAGCAATTCCGAAAGCGCCAGCGCAGCGATGACGGCCAGCATCACCGATAAGGCCGCCTCCGACATGAGTTGGATCAGGAGCTGCGACCGGCTCGCACCGCACGCCTTCCTGACCCCCATCTCATCCGCGCGAGTAGATGCCCGGGCGCTTGCAAGGTTCGCGTAGTTGATCGAAGAGATCAGGATCAACAGAAATCCGACAACTGCAAATATGTACACATCCGCCATGCTGCCGTTCGGCTCAATCTCGAACTGATAATGTGAATGAAGATGGATCGAAGTCAGAGGCTGGAACATAAGGCCGAAGTGAGATCTGTCGAGGCGTACATGTTCCTGAACAACGCGCGGAAGTTCACCCTCCACTGTCCCGGCTGAGACTCCCGGTTTCAAGAGAACATAGGTGTAAAAAGGATTGGGCCACCATGAAGTCGAACGGCTGAATGCCAGTGTCGATAGAGAAGCGAGGAAATCGAAATGAAAATGTGAAGCGGCGGGGACATCTTCAGTTATGCCTGTAACCTTAAACGTGTACTTCCTCTCCCCGACAAATACCTGTACTGTTTTGCCGAGGGGGTTTACACTGCCGAACATCTTTGCTGCAGCGGAACCAGTAAGGAGAACTGAGTTCGGGCGCGCCAGTGCCGTGCGCAGGTTTCCAGCCAGCACTTTTATGCTGAACACATCGAAGAAATTCGAGTCGGCAAAGAAGAATCTCTCCTCGGGAAGTGTCTCCCCTTCGCGGCCGACAGCGCAATTCCAATACTCGCCTGCAGGAAAGAGCCGTGTCGCGGCCTCCACACCGGACAGCTCATCCTGAAGCACTCCCGCGACCGGCGCCCCGGTTATCGGCGTGATGGCTCTCTTACCGTTGAAATCCATGTACTTGACGACACGATATATCCTGCCGGCGTTTTTGTTGAAGCGGTCGAACGAAAGCTGGTTCCGCACATATAGTAATACCAGGATCGCGCAAGCGAGGCTGATGGCAAATCCTAAGATATTGATGAACGAATATGTTTTCGATCTGCGGAGACGCCTGACCGCCGTCAGCAGGTAGCTCCTAAACAAGGCTTACCTCTCTCTCCCAATCGTAATGAGAAACGCTCGGTACCTTCGCCGTCGAGTTGGATCCCGCAACCAGGGAGCTCAAGCCGATCACCGCGATCATCGGCGCGCACTTCGACGGCAGGTAGAGGCCGCCGGGTAGTATTGCCGCGACTTCACCAGGTAATTCCCGGATTCAAGCGCTACTCTCTTTCATGTAGCACTCCCCGTGCAGTCTTCTCCTTGTTCCATGTTCCATGTCCCATGATCCCTCTTCTTCATCTTTGCTCCCCGCTCCTTGCTGCTCCTATTCATTCCTCAACGCCTCCACCGGGTTTGTCCTCGCAGCCCTAAGCACACGGATTAGTATCGCCGCAAGCGACAGGCAAACCATCAACGCCCCAACAAGTGGGAAGATTAACAGGTTTATCCCCACACGGTATGCGTAGTTGTGAAGCCAGTTCTGCATGATTATGTAAGCAACCGGCCACGCGATCACGTTTGCAAACCCAACAAGGATGAGGAAATCGCCCGAGAGCATAATCATGATCCGGACAGTCGGGCCTCCGAGCACTTTTCTTATGCCGATCTCCTTTGTCCTCCGCTGTATTGTAAACGACGCCAAGCCGAACAATCCGAGAGAACCGACAAGGACTCCCAGCCCGCCGAACATCGCGAAGAGCAAGCCAAGACGTTTTTCGGAACGATACAACATGTCGATATCTGTATCCAGGAAATGGTACTCAAAAGGACTTTCTGGAGATACCTGATTCCATGCGGAGCGGATCTCTCTCAAATGGCCGCTATAATCGCCCGGTGCAACTCTTATCAGCGCCCTGCTGAAAAATGATGGCCTGTACCAATACAACGTCGGACCGATTTCATGACGGAGCGACGAGAAGTAAACATCTTCCACGATGCCTATCACCCTCCCGGTATCCCTTGCCGCAATCAGCTCATGACCAACCGGTATTCGCCAGCCAAGGGCCGCGGCCGCTTTCTGATTGATCAGGAATCCGGTTAGCGACGAAGGGTATATCTTTGAAAACCCCTTGCCGTCAGTCACTTTCATTCGAATCGTGCGCAGGAAGCTCCCGTCGATAGAGTTCCACCTCATCTGTAAAGACCGGTCGTCCCGTGGATCCTTAACAAACATCGTCCCCTGCACTTCACCTGGCACAAATGCGGCGGCACCGACATCCGCAATCCCCGGCTTTTCAGAAAGCAAATGCCGGAACGCCGAATATTGCCTGGGTGATGAGATCGGTACCACCACGACTTCGCTCTTGTCAAAACCCAGATTCTTGTTTTCCATGAATTCAAACTGCCGTTCGATTATGACGGCGGCTATCAGGAGCCCGGTCGACACGGCAAATTGGAAAACCACGAAAGCCTTTCTCAGCGTCATCTTGGACCACCACGACATGGATTCCCTGCGCAGAGCTACGGTAGGTGATAGTGAGCCGAGGTACAAAACCGGATAAACGCCCGACAGAATCGCTACGGTTATTCCTACCATCAGAATCACGGCAAGCGAGCCTGGAGATGATAAGAGGGTTGACGCCCCTTCACCGACAATATTTGTCATGAGCGGTAAAGCAAGTTCAGCCATTCCAATTCCAGACAACGTACCGAGAGCCGCCGTCACCGCAGATTCCACAAGGAACTGCACGATGAGCGCCAATCGTGTCGCTCCCATCACTTTCCGGACTCCAACCTCCCTACGCCGGCTCACATATTGCGAAATGGAAATTCCCGTGAAGTTGGTTCCGGCAACGAGGAGAACCAACAGTCCGATCACGAACAGCATGTGGATGTTCGCTATGTCGGCGTTGGGTTTCCACTCGAAGCGCAGGTGGGAATGCAAATGGATGTCTCTTAACGGCTGTAAACGAAATTTGAATCCGCGAGGCGCAACCTCCCCCGTATACTCTTCCGCAAGCTTAGGCAATTCAACACGCAGTACCGCCGCATCAGCCTTGCGGCGAAGCGTTAGATACGTGAAGCAGTAAGCATTGCTGTCGATGGCGAATTCTTTTGAATCGGCAAAAGGGATCAGCATGTCGAAGTCGAAGTGAGAGTTGCCGGGCACATCGTCAATTACCGCACCGATATCGAATTCTACCGGACTCCTGCCATTGTCTACCTCGAGGGTCCTCCCCACTGAGTTGACACTTCCAAAATATTTCAACGATACACTTCTTGTGATCACGATGGACCGCGGATCGTCGAGAGCGTTTTCCCAGCTCCCCTTAACGAGATGAAAAGTAAAGACTTTAGATATCGAAGAGTCGGAGAGGACGATGCCTTTATCGGAAAAACGCCTGTCGCCCACGGTCACATACCGGTTTCCAAGCCTGCACATCCTTACGACAGCCGAGACTTCGGGAAATTGTGGCTTAATCAATTTTGCGATCCCTGCTTCGACCTGAGCATATCCGATGTACGGCGCGTTGGGACTGAATCTCGTCTCGCTCGTCAACCTGTAAATGAGGTCGAGCTTCTTGTTGTATCTGTCGAAGCTATATTGATAAGCGATGTATGAGTAGATAATTGTGAAAGATGCTATCCCCACTGCAAGACATATTGTGTTTATTGCCGAAGTCGCCCTACCGCGGGCGAAGTTGCGTAGGGCCGACCTGAAATAGTTCTCTAACATGGCGTAATCATTTTATATTTGAAGCTGACCGCCGAATCACCTTTCACCCGGGAGACTAGTTTCGTATTTCCGCCGCCATCCGGGTATTGATTGGGGGCCATCGACGGATTAATTTCTTTCGAGAGATCCAGGCGAGGCCCATGCGATGATAACAAAGAGAAAACAACACGCAAAAGTTCGGGAAGAGGACATTCGTATA
>JBJKQU010000196.1:0-54275 GCA_046705025.1 Candidatus Kryptoniota bacterium
TCCCGCCCGCCACTCGATTCCGGCATAGATATCTTCGGTATTCTCGCGGAAAATAACCATGTTTATCAGCTCGGGCCTCTTCACCGGTGAGGGAACTCCCTCGAAATATCTGACAGGACGAAGGCAAACATACAGGTCAAGCATCTGACGCAGCGCGACATTGAGAGAGCGAATGCCGCCTCCGACCGGAGTAGTCAGCGGTCCCTTGATCGCCACGATATACTCGTTGATCGCTTTGAGTGTGTCGTCGGGCAGCCAAACCTCTCTGCCGTAGACCTTATTGGCCTTCTCGCCGGCGTATACCTCGAACCACTCGATGGCCTTTTTTCCGTCGTACGCTTTCTGCACTGCCGCGTCGAATACCATCTTGCTTGCACGCCAGATGTCCGGTCCAGTACCGTCCCCTTCGATAAATGGAATAATCGGATTATCCGGAACTTCAATCTTTCCGTTTACCGCCTTGATCTTTTCACCCTTTGAAGGCGCTGACAGCCTTTCATATGAATTCATTCTGTTCTCCTGATTTGTCGTTTCCTTTTATCTTTTCGCGAATTTTGTTCGCGTATTCTGCCATTTGCTCAGGGGACTGATAAAACTTAACCTGCGGTCTTACTTTCAGGCCGTCTCCGTCATACCGCGGTGCGATGTGAAAATGAAAATGAAAGACCGACTGACCGGCGGCCAGCCCGTTGTTGTTGAAGATGTTGAAACCCGCCGGATGAACCGAGTCAATTACTGCCCGTGACACAATTTTCAAAGTGTTCGTCAGATCGGTCAAAACATGGTCCGGAAGCTCCAGGAAATTCGTGTAGTGTTCCCTGGACACCACGAGAGTGTGTCCGAAGTTTATCGGATTAATGTCGAGGAAAACTACGCTGTCCGAGCTCTCGAACAATATCTCCGCTCCGGCATCCCTGCTTATAATTTTACAGAACGGACAAGACTCCTGGTGCATCTGTTTGTCATTTCTTTTCAGAAGGAAAATTCAAATGTCGATAGAGCTTGCGCAACCACCTCGCTGCCGGAGTGCTTGCGGACTAAATTCGCGTAAACACGCCGGCTGATTACGGCTCTCCGATATATGTCTATCTATTTTCAACGGGTACGAAATGTACTTCGCGCGGACCCACGTATTCCGAAACAGGCCTGATAAGTCGATTGTCCGAATACTGTTCCATGACGTGTGCGGTCCAGCCTGCCACCCTGCTCATTGCGAAAATCGGAGTGAAAAGGTCGATTGGTATCCCGAGATAGTAGTATGTAGAAGCAGAATAGAAATCGACGTTAGGCACCAAATTCTTCTCTTTTTTAACAAATTCCGCGATTTTCTCGGACATCTGGTACCATTTTAAATTGCCAATGGTTTCGCCGAGTCTATTCGAGAATCTCCTCAGGTGTTTTGCACGGGGATCCTCTACCTTGTACACGCGATGTCCGAATCCGGGGACCTTCTTCTTCTGAGTCAACATCTTCTGCAGGTAAGCCTCCACGTTGTTCAGAGTCTTGATCTTGAGAAGCATATTCATGACTTCTTCGTTTGCTCCGCCGTGGAGCGGTCCCTTCAGCGTTCCCACCGCGGACGTGATTGCGGAATAGATGTCTGACAGCGTTGCCGCGGTCACCCTTGCGGAAAAGGTTGAAGCATTGAACTCATGATCCGCATGCAGCACCAATGCACAATCGAAGGTCTTGGAGGCGGTCTCGCCGGGTTCGACTCCGTTGATCATGTACAGAAAGTTCGCGGCTTGACTGAAGGACGAATCGGGTTTGATGAAATCTCCGTTCTGCCGAAGCGTATGGAAGTTCGCGACGACGGTAGGAAGCTTAGCTACAAGCCGGATCGATTTCCTCCAGCTGGCCTCTATGGAATTGTCTTTAGCTTCTTCATCGTAAATCCCGAGAAACGAAACCGCCGTTCGCAGCACATCCATCGGGCTGGAATTCTTCGGAACCGATTTCATTAAGGATATAACCTGATCCGGCAAACCGCGATTCACCGAGAGTTCTTTCTGAAGCCTTAGCAGCTCATCTTTCTTGGGAAGAACGCCGTGCCATAGCAGGTAAACGATCTCCTCAAACGTTGCGTTGTTAGCAAGTTCATCGATGCTTATCCCGCGGTAAATCAGCTTACCATTCTGACCATCTATATAGCATATTGAAGACTGTCCGGCTACAATACCCTCAAGGCCCCTTGAAAAAGACATCGTTTCTGTTGTTGCAGGATTGGGTTCAGACATCTAGACTTTTTCCTTCGTGATTTTCATAAAATTTAAGCCCATTGCATCGGATAATCAATGAGTTGAGCCGAGAATCCGCATGTACAGAGGACGGTCGTGAAGAATTGCCTCTGCTGCGTGAGCTTGTTTGTCGTAGCGAAGCGACGCCTTGATTTGTGCGGCGTTTCCTCCGAACCTTCCGATAATCTCGCCTGTCAGAAGTTCGGATATTTGATCGGAGTTCTTCTCAAAGAGGCTTTTCTCGTAGGCTTCTACCTGATCCGCCACGGAAACTATTTCCTTGCTTATAGACGGATCATATTTCGACGACGATGCCAACTTGTCGGCTTCGTCGAGCATCTCCCCGAGATGGGATGTATAAGTGAACTGGTTCTTTTCTATGAAACTCTTGAACCCCTCAAGGACTTTCGGTCCGGCGGTGAAATGCGGAGGTATCGAATCGTTCTCAGATCGGAACTGAGTAGCATAATTAAAGAAGTAGCCGCCCCGCAGCAACTGCAGGACATAGCTCGAAAACGTCTCTCCGGGCACGGTTGAGTCAGGTGTGATTCCACCCGCTTCAAATACCGGACGCCCATCGAGCGTGTGGAACTCTTTACGCAGGCTGTCCGGCAGTATGTCGTTCTCTCCCTCACGAAGCTTGGAGTAGCTTATCTTCTGAATGCACCTGCCGCTCGGGGTATAATATTTTGCGGTGGTGATCTTCAGCTGCGCGTTCTGGTCGATCGGGAGTATGGTCTGGACCAGGCCCTTTCCGAATGTGGTCGTGCCCACCACCACTGCCCTATCCAGATCCTGGAGGCAGCCAGTAACGATCTCGCTCGCGCTGGCGCTGTTGCCGTTAACCAGTACCGTCATTGGAATGTTGGGCGCAATGGGATCCTGATCTGAAACGTACTTTCTGTCGGATGAGGGATCACGTCCTTTCGTCATCACAATCATGCTTCCCTTCGGCACGAAGAGTTCTGCTATACCGACGGCAGATTCGAGCAGTCCGCCCGGATTGTTCCTCAGGTCGAGTATTATTCCTTTCAGGTCGGTGCGCGACATCAGATCCATCAACGCATTTTTAACCTGTTCGTCTGACCCTCGGGAGAATTGATCCAGTTTGATAAAACCAATATTCGAATCGATGATCCCATAATATGACACGGCATTGAGCCTGACATTGGCGCGGACAAGAACTACCTTGAACGGCTTTTCCTCTCCTTCACGTCTGATGGTAAGGGTCACCTGAGTGCCTGGTTCGCCTCGCACCATGTTGCTGATGTCGTCTATTTTCATGCCGGCCACACTGGTCGTGTCTATCGCCAGAATCTGGTCGCCGATCCTCAGCCCCTGCCTCTGGGCGCTGTAGCCGTCAAACACACCGGTTATGATGACTTTCCCGTCGGCAACGCCTATCGAAACGCCTATCCCGCCATACTTTCCTGTGGTCAGCAGGTTGATTTCCCCGCTGTTTTCCTTATCCATGAAGACCGTATATGGATCAAGGGAAGCCAGCATGGCGTTGACTCCCTGTCTAACAAGCTGTTCGGGCGGCACCGGATCGACGTAGTCCTGGACAACGTCCTTAAAGACGGTACCGAAAATATCTACGCTCCGCTTGACCTGGTAGAAATTGTCGCTGTTTTGTATCGCGACAAACCCTATGCTTGTCCCGATCAGCAGAACTGTTACAATGATGAAAACTTTACGGCGCATTTCCTTCCTCCGCTACCTTTTTAATTCTACACATAACAACACCAAATATCTTGTCTGAGATTCTCTCAATCGGCTCTTTTCCATCGACGACTACGAACCGATTTGGCTCTTTCCGGGCGCAATAGGAGAAACCGCGGATGGCGTTTTGAAAAAATTCTATCTCTGCGTTCTCCATCCTGTCCGCCGTGCGTCCCGCCGTCGCCCTTCTTTTTATCGCTGTATCGATGTCCAGGTCGACCAAGAAGACAATATCTGGTGTGAGTTCCTGAGTGGCAAACCTGCTCACACTTTCTATATCCCCCGTCGGGACTCCTCTTCCGAATCCTTGATATGCTATCGATGAGTAAAAATACCGGTCGAGTATCACTATTCTGCCTTGCTCTAATCCGGGAATCACCTTTTCGCGAACGAGTTGAGCTCGGCTTGCGCTAAACAGCAAGAACTCCGTAACAGGATTGATCTTCAGGTCTGCCCTGTGCAACAGAAGTTCCCGCACTCCTTCACCCAGAGTGGTCCCTCCCGGCTCACGCAGAATTTCATTTGGAAGTCCCTCTTCCAAGAGCCTTTTGGAAAGAAGTTCTGCCTGGGTTGTTTTGCCGCTTCCGTCAATTCCTTCAAATGCTATTAGCACTTCTAAAAATACGTCCATGGGGAAATTTTTCCAATTACTATTAGCGTGGACTTCCTTTTGTCACAAATTGAAAATAGGGGCCGCAAAACCTATATTTCCAAGGATGAGAAGAAGTACAAGGCTGATTAAGGTTATAGCGTCTGTAGTTGGGGTGATTATCGTTTTGGCAATAATCTTCTCAAAGGTAGTATTCAGCAGCGACAGATTGACCGCGCTCGTGCTCCCAAAAATCAGCCAACTCCTTAACAGGGACGTTTCTGCGGAACAGGTGGAGCTTTCCTTCTTTCCGACAATCGGTATCAGAATAACCGGCCTGCGGGTTTCGAATCCCGATGTCGGCAAGTACGACAGTCCATACTTGCTCGACGCAAAAGCCGTCATGATCGACGCGAAGATACTTCCGCTTCTCAAGAATCGCCTGGAGATAAACAACGTCATTTTCTACTCGCCAGTCATATACATTGAGCAGAATGCGTCGGGAAAGGTCAATACCGCGCAATTGTTCAACGATTCTTTCTACAAAGGCGGGAAGAACCTGAGAGGGTCGTTATCCAGCCTCCTTCTTTCAAATTTCGAGGTTTCGAACGGTAACATCATCTGGTACAACGGCAAGACGGGGGTTTCTGTAAAGTTTCTGAACGTGGATTTTACTTCGAGGATTAAGACGGTTGTAAAGGAGGACAAACTCCTTCTCAATTCCCGGCTGACGGTCGGCAGATTCGAGCTATGGAAAGACAACTCTGAGCTCTTCAACGGAAGTCCGATCGACGCCACGGCGAAACTCGACTACGACAAGCGTCACGATTTTGTCCACATAGAATCCGATAGGGCCTCAATCTTCGGCATTAAAGTAAGGTCTTCAGTGTCATTTTTGTTCTACCCGAGGCCCGAGGTAAGTCTCTACGCCGTAAACATCGACTCATCAGCAGCAGGTGTATACAATCTCCTCCCGGCTTTCTTGCAGAATGTGATTCCGGAAAAATCGGTTCATGGAAAATTTGCACTCATGCTCCGGTATGTAAAACGAGGTAAGAGTGCAAATATTAATGCGGTTGTTCGACTGAGAGATTTCAGCGCAAAGCTCAAGTCGGGTGACTCGCTCGTAGTTCGGGGCTTGGTGGGGAATTACAGCATGGAAAACGGCTCCTCGGTCTTCGATCTCTCTGTCCCGAGCGCTCTACTCGGCGACAACACCGCCTCACTCCGGTTCTACGTTGCACCACCTAAATTCGCAACTGCAAATATGCTGGTGGACATTAACCTGAGGAGACTTGCACACAGCCTTCAAATCCCGGAGGTGGACAGACTTTCAGGTACCATACGGGCAAAGTACCACTTCAAGTACAATCCTGCGATAAACAGGGTTACTGCAGACGGACTCGTTACTTTCGGCAACGCACTGGTTCAGATCCCTATCGGGATAGATACGCTCTACACGGGTGAGTTCGACGGAAGTGTCTCGATCGTGAACAACCGGGCAACGTTCAATAAACTGCTGGTACGTCTCGGCGGGGCCGACATGGTTCTCACCGGCACTTTCACCAACTATCAGGGTATTGTCCTCGGAAACAAGACATCGATGCCGTCATTGAGAGTGCAGGTGCTCTCCAAAACGTTCAGTACCATAGGGCTCCTTCCGCACTTGAATCTCAATGTCGGTCGGCAGTCTCTTGCATGGGTTCCCAGCGCCAACGTCGCTCTCTCTTTCAACATCGGCAAATGCATTATGCCTTTCGATACGTTGTCAAAGGTAACGGGCAATCTCAAGCTGGTCGATTATTTTGTCAAGCTGAACAAGCTGAGTTATGCCTCCTCGCTGGGAAGCTTTCTGGTTTCCGGTTGGACAGACTACAGTCAGGAAGGCAGGACGACATTCAGTATAAAGACTCGAATAACCACAGATAATTTCGGCGGCCTCGTAAGGAGGTATTTAGGGAAGGTGGACATCAGCGGCGGCAGTGGAAGCGGTAATCTCACGCTCAATGGCGTCTACGATGATTCAGGCAGAGTCGACCTCGCCACCCTGGGAGGCCGCGGTCAATTGAAAATCAAGAATGTCTTGGTCAGGCGTTACTCGGTACTGAACAAGTTGTACGATTATCTCGGAGCTGCAGGAAGGGACTCCGTTGAAGTCTCCAGTGCCACACTGGGTGTGGACATCACGGACGGCCGCGTGTACTTCAACAAGCTCCTCGCCTACGGTGCTCCGTTTGACTTCAGACTGGAGGGATGGCACGGATTTGATGGTACACTGGATTACAAACTCGCGTTGAGAGTACATCCCCCCATAAGTCTTCGAATGATCAGGCATTTGAGGGCATCTTATCCGGACCTTGACGCCGGCCCTCAGGGTACATTGGCTCTCGGGGTGGTCGCCGGTGGGACGACCAGCGATGCGCGTTTTACAATAGTATCTTTCACTGCCAACATTGCAGACAACCTGCATGCGGCTTCCAACCGGCTGCTGTCGTTAAAGTGAAGCGTGCGGAGAGAAAATTCGGGAAAGCAGCTCGGACAGTCGAATCCCGCTTTCAGAATCGACTCCCGGCCAAGAAGTCGTTGGGCCAGAATTTTCTCGTGGATGATAATATTGCGCGCAAGATCGTCGCCTCGTCGTGTATTACAGCGGGTGATTCGGTGGTGGAAATCGGTCCCGGCGACGGGGCGCTGACCAGGTTCATTTTGGCAACAGGTGTCGAGACCGAAGCGATTGAGAAAGACACCAACCTTTGCCGCCTTTTGCTGGAAAGGCTGGGTACTCCGAGCAACCTTAGAGTCATGAACGCCGATTTTCTCGACTGCTCCCTCCCTTCCCACGGCCCGCTGGTGAAGATCCTGGGGAACATCCCTTACAACCTGACGAGCAGCATAGTATCAAAAATAGTGGACGAGCGGAAGCACATACTGTCTGCGGTGCTGATGGTACAGGACGAGGTGGCAGAAAGGCTTGCTGCAACGGCGGGGTCTAAAGAATATGGTGCAATTTCCATCCGGCTCAATCTGGTTGCAGAAGTGGAGAAGTTGTTTCCGGTCAGACCGAGCTGTTTCCGCCCGAGGCCGAAGGTAAATTCGAGAGTAATCAAAATCACATTCAAGAGAAGAAGCAGGATGGAAGGAGAGGATGCGTTTGTCGACTTTGTGAAGAGAGCTTTCGGGATGAGGCGTAAGATGTTCAGGCATTTTGCGGCACATTATTATGGAAAGGAATCCGTCCGTCTTATCGAAGAAAAATACCGTACTAGCCGGGTGGAAGTCTTCGAGCCGGAGGAGATATATAAGCTCTTCTCAATTCTGGAGCACGATGTTCGATCTATCTAAACTCAGAACCCTGGACAAATTGAATATTCTCGGCATGTGCGCCATAGCTGTGGTCGCCATGATCTTCCATGCCCGCGTGGAGCACTACGCGGTGATCATCCTGTCGAATATCCTACTCTCGGTCGGGCTTGTGCTGCTCATGAACGCGATTTCCCGGAAAGACGATGCCGTTCTCAGGTTTATTGCAACGTGGTACACACTGCCCCTCATCTTCATTACCTTCAAAGAACTCTATCTGATGGTGCATCCCATCAACCCGCACGATCTCGACTACCTGCTCATAAGGATTGACCGGATGATATTCGGTACTGATCCGACCGCCGTCCTTGATAAGATCGCGACTCCAGGTCTCACTGAGTTCCTCCAGATTTGTTATGCCAGTTTCTATTTTCTCTGGATTATTCTGGGCGTCGACCTGTTGAGGAGCGGCAACAGAAAGGGCTTCCTCTTTTTCTTCTTCGCACTCATGTACGGCTTTTACTTGTCATACGCCGGATATCTTCTTGTACCGGCGATCGGGCCGAGATTCACGCTGTATGATTTCGCAAAGCTGGACCGGCAGCTTCCGGGACTTTATCTGACTCCTGTTCTCAGGCATATAATAAACTCCGGAGAGTCAATCACCAATGTTGCGAAAGCAGCTATGCTCGCTCAGCGCGATTGTTTCCCGAGCGGTCATACCGAGATGACTGTAATTACGATCGCCATGGCAATGAAGTACAGGGCGAAATCTGCAATGGTGATTATGCCGCTGGGGACGGGTCTGATTTTCGCTACCGTCTACATGAGGTATCACTACGGGGTCGACGTGATAGCGGGGGCGCTATTCTCGGTCTTTGTCCTTACAACGGCTTCATGGCTTGAAGCGAAACTGCAAACCAGGAAGAAAGACCGCGGCTCAGACGGGCGAGAACGGATGTCGAAACCGGCGGTAATCAACAAAGTAAACGTGGAAAAATGAAACCGCCGAAACTGCTCGCACGGTCGCGGCGGTCCTTCCAATTCTCATTGTTACTACTGCCTGCGCATTCTTGAACGCCTTTTTCCGGCTAATCGAGCAGCCTCTCCAAGCCTTCTTTCGATTCTCATCGGCTGGATGAGTTTTTCGATACGCTCGCCGCGGGATGCGCCGCCTGTTTTCAATTGTCCGGCACCGACAGCCAATGTGACGTCGGAGATGATCGTGTCAACGGTTTCACCGCTTCGGTGGGAGACGAACGCCTTGTAGTCATTTCGATATGCGAGATCGATGGTCGCGAGGGTCTCGGTGACGGTACCAGCCTTTTGTCGTGTTCAAGAAACCCCATGTACCGGTGGTGTGGGGGCGCGCTACCGGAGATCCGTAACCGTGGGAATCTGAACTCCCACCCTGAAATAGAAAGTCCATGGTGTCGATAGGGTCTGGAGCTTTGCCTCCTTACCTGGATAGAAAGCTTTGCCTGCGCTGAATACTATCGGACCGATGGGGGTCTCAAATCCGAGGGCACCCCCGATCCCCTGCTTGAGCGTCTTGAGGATTATGTTCTGCTGCTGTGCCCAAACGTCGCCGAGGTCGAAACGTCCGGAGAGATAGGTATCGAAAAAGATCCTGATCGGCAGCTTGATGCGCAGTTCAAAGCTTGCTAGGAAGACCTGTCTTCCCCTCAGGGCGTCCTGCCGCAAGCCGTAGAAAAGATCCTGACCGCCGAGACTGAATTGCCGCGTCAGGGGAAGTGTTGCATCGCCGAACCCGAACTCGTAGTGCTGCTTGAACGTAAATAACGAGAACGCCGTCTGGTACGCTTCGTAGTCGAAAAAGATCTTTGAGAACGATATCTCGCTGTTGAGTCCTTTGAGTGAGGTTTCAAAGTAAATGTCACTGAGAATTCCGGATATGGGGAAAGCCGATTGATCCCGGGTATCAACGAGAGAGCCGATCCTGAGGGATACCACCCTCTTCGCATAACTTTGCAGGAAGTTCTGCAGAGGCTTCAATTTATCCCAGCCGTAACTTAATGCGGCATTAACGATCCCAAATCTTCTGAGCTGGGTTCCGATGGAAAACTCATATCCGTCCCGAATGATTCGATATTCCCCCGTCGAAGCCAGATTCCATTCGTTCGGATTCGGCGAAGGCTGGTCTGTATAGTAATAAACATCTCTGAACCCCGTGAAGGCTCTGAAGCTGTAGGTGAGGTCGGTGTTCAGAATTCGCGTGGTACCAAGGAAAACGTCTCCGAGCCTGTTTCTCATTCCTCCCGAAAACGAGAAGCCGGCCCTCGTGCCAGTTCCAAGCAGGTCCTCATCGGACAATGAGGCAAAAATCTGCCCGTTCCGCTCGTTGTCGGCCCGGAACCCGAACCTGAGGAGACGCGAGCTTTTTTCGGTCACATCGATGGTGAGAGCGGGCAACGGGTCGTACCTCGTCCAAAGCAGAACCTGACTGAATAAGTTCGTGCTGTAAATGTTGTTAATCCCCTCTATCGCAGAATTTGTGGTAAACACATCGCCCTTCTTGAGCGGAAACTCCCTCCGAATCAGGAAAGGTTTTGCCACGCTAATTCCCTCGAGCGAGATATCCGAGATGCCGCCATCATCGATGTCGATTGCAAGTGTTGTATCGGAAGAATCATATCGGACCGTCGTCAAGCGCGCCATGCCATAACCCGCTCTGCGGAATATCCAGATCAGCTGTTCGCAAGCACGGTTGACCTGCGAAGGGGTGACGAAATGTCCGATCAATCCGTCAAACGGCCTGACCAAGACGGAATCCGGAAGTCTCCTCGTGCCGGACAGCACTACGTTTGATATCAAAAGTCGGGAGGTCCAGTAATACGGGTGACTCATGTTCAACCTGTCCTCGGTCTGGAGAAACGGTCGTACTTCACGAGGATCCGGCTTCTGAAGTTGAGAAATCTCGTTCGTCCTTATTTGGCGCGCCCTGGACTTAAAGATTGAATCGATCTTGCCGATCTGACTTTCCGCGGCGATTCTCCCTTTATATATCAGCGAATCCAGGTCCCTGAAATCTGAGGCGTACTGACCTTTCAGCTTAGGAGTGATTATGACGTCTGCTTTCTCGAGCTGGAGCTTATCCGACTGCTTTTCCATGATGCTGGTCACCTGGTCGAGTGCGTCCCAGGGGGTATCCATGCTTGATTCAGGACGAAGCGGACTGGTAGTGTTTACCGCGATAACGATGTCTGCTCCCAGGTTTCGGGCAACATCGACGGGAATGTTTGAGATCAATCCCCCGTCGACCAGGCGCAGCGAGTCTCTCCGGATCGGCGAGAACAAAACCGGTACCGTCGAGCTGGCACGGATCGCCTGAGCGAGATCCCCTCTGGATATGACAACCCTTCTTCCCGATATGATATCTGTAGCCACCGCCCTGAAAGGTATTCTAAGATCGTCGAACGAGCCAATCGCTCGATAGGGAGCATTGAGGACGAGGCGTGTCAGCAACGTGGTCAGACGCTGCCCGCTGGACAGTGCTGACGGAAGTACAGGAGTAAAACCGTTCAGCCTGATCACGAGAAAACTCTGTTCGGCGGCCTGTTTTTGCTGAAGGAAGAGGTCACTTCGGCTGACTGCATCCGAAAGTGCGAGAAGCCGGTTCCAGTTTTGCGACAGAGCTATGGAATCAAGCTCCCGTGCATTGTAACCAGAGGCATAGAGTCCGCCTATTATGCTCCCCATACTTGTGCCGACGATAATGTCTATAGGTATGTGCGCATTCTGAAGAGCTTCGAGGACTCCGATCTGAGATATGCCCCTCGCTCCGCCGCCGGACAATACGAGGGCGACTTTAGGTCCCCTGGGCTCGAGATAAGGAAAGAATTTCCCGGCAACCTGCATAGGTGGCTCCTGACTCCACGCAATACCAGTCATGCAGGTCATTAGCAAGAGCAGGATATTCCTGAATGCAGGCTTCATCTCATAAAAACGTCCGATTTGGGAATAGAAATCAATGCTGAAATATACGAACGGGAGGACCTTTTTAAAAAGGGGGGTCATCTGCGACCGAAAAGGCCGATCAACGAGGGCAATACTGATTCACATGGAAACAATAAGAGGAGTCAGTTGGTTAATGTCTCTGCCAGGACAAGTCCAAGAACCAGAACCAGAAGAAGCAGGGTAATCCAGAAGATGAATTCATTGACGAGTCTGAACCTTAGCCTTGTGATAGGCAGAAATCCTAGAATTACAAAGACGGCCGCATTGCAGTTACTGCAGCGCTTCACCCGGAGAATTCCAACGGAACTTAGAAAAGCCTCCCACGATGAGGCAGGATCGTCCTTCTGCAAGTAAGAATCAGATCCACAATCAGGACATTTCTTTTTCATTCCGAACTTCTCAGTTAGTGGATACGAGCAATCTTATTAATCGGACAAACATGCCGATTATCAAGCACCTCTGTCCGGCACCATTTCAAGCAGTATTTTTGTTTGTCTTGCTAACCCCCCTCAAGCCTGCAACTTACCGTATGCAAACAATCTGACTATCTACTCGACTTCTGCAAATCAGCTTCTTGTGAGCACGGTGGGGCTCGAACCCACAACCTCTGGCTCCGGAGGCCAACGCTCTATCCAATTGAGCTACGTGCCCGTGCCACAAATTTACTGGAAACAAGTCTAATTTCAAACCAGACCTTCATTCGATCAAAATCCCGTCCTGTATCTTGGCGACCCGGTGTGCCAGTCCCTGAAGGTGTTCATTATGGGTCGCTATTACGAACGTTGTTCCGTGCGCCTTCGCCAGCTGAAGCAGGAGCTCATGCAAGGCTTCTGCGTTTACGGAGTCGAGATTTCCCGACGGCTCGTCTGCCAATATGACGTCCGGGTTGTTGACCAGCGCTCTTGCGACTGCGACTCTCTGCTGTTCCCCGCCGCTGAGCTCGGACGGCCGGTGCTCCATTCTTTCTGCGAGCCCGACTTCGGACAGGAGCCTTTTGGCTGTTTCTTTTACTTCCGCGAATTTCTTTCCGGAGATCAGTCCGGGCATCGCGATATTTTCCAGGGCGGTAAACTCAGGCAGGAGATGATGAAACTGAAAGACGAAACCTATTCTCAGATTTCTGAAGCGTGCCAGCTTTTCGTCACTCAGGGAGAATACATCGGTTCCGTCGTAGGAAACACTTCCGCTGGTAGGTCGGTCGAGAGTTCCCAGGATGTGAAGAAGTGTGCTCTTCCCCGCGCCGGAAGCACCGATAATCGCCATGATCTCTCCTTCGTTGATCGTCAGGTCGATGCCTTTCAGTACCTTCAGCTCGCCTTTCCCGAGGAAGTAACTCTTGCAGACTTTCGAGGCTTCAATGATTCTTTTTGACAATATTGATTACTCCCATCTTATGGCGTTTGCAGGATCGATACGTGACGCCCTCTTGGCCGGGTATAGAGCTGCTACAGTGGATATGATTATTGCAATTATGCCCACCGTGATGAAGTCGCTGGCATGCATGGAAACCGGCAGCGCCGGAATGATGTAGACGCTTGTGTCGAGCTTGAACAGTTGGTATTTGATCTGGGCTTCGCATACCGCGTACCCGATCGTCAATCCAAGAATACTACCGAAGATGCCTACAAGTATTCCTTCGAGAAGATAGATCTTCGTGATGCCCTTCTGCGTTGCGCCCATCGCTTTCAACACACCGATCTCTCTTCTCTTTTCAATGACTGTCATCGTCAACGACCCTAGAATGTTGAATGCTGCTATCAATATTATCAGAGAAAGCACTATGTATGCGACGATTCTTTCAATCGTCATCATCTGGTACAAATCCTTGTGAAGATCATACCAGGTCTCCACGCGCACGCCGCTGAGAGTGTGTTCGAGCTTCGACTTGACCTCGCTGGATTTGCCGATGTTCCATAGCTTCGCATCTATCCCATTCACCATGTCCGGAGACGGTGTACTGTCAGGCGATGAAAAAAGAAACTGAGCGGCAGGGAGGTTGACATATGCGTAGTAACCGTCGTAGTCTTTGTTCTCCGACTGGTAGATTCCCGATACGACAAACTTCGCCACTTTAGGTTGATAGAACTGTGTCAGGCTTCTTTCTATGCCGGCGGGGCTGATCACTGCAATTGTGTCGCCGACTACCGAGTCGAGTGCATCGGCAAGAGAAAGGCCGAGAAGAATCTGATTGTTCTTGTTCGGATTCAGGAAGTGCCCCAGGACTAAAGATTTCGAAAGGCTCGAGATTCTTTCGTTTCCCTCGGGCACGATTCCAATGACATTGATAGCCCTGTTTACCCCTCCCGAAACGATCATCGCCTTCCCGCTCAAAAACATCGTGGCCGACCTCACGTCTCTCACGCTTTGAACTTCTGCCAGCACCTTTTCGGGGTGATGGAGGTACTGCCCGGACTCAGCCGTAACTCGGATGTGAGGGTCGAAATTCACGAGGATGTTCGTGACTATTCCTTGAAAGCCGTTGAATACTGAAATCACTATGACGAGCGCCGCGGTTCCGACGATGACTCCGGCGAGGGATATCCAGGAGATTATGGAGACCGATGCGGCTTTCCGTTTCGATTTGAGGTAGCGAAGTGCGATAAAACTGGAATATGACATCAGAAGAACCTGACCGATTCGAGCGGGTCTAGCCTGGCTGCGGTGCGAGCCGGCAAATAAGATGCGAGCAGTGACAGGGCAAACGCGATTCCGCCGATCATTATGAAATCAACCGCATGAATCGAAACCGGAACGGTATTCATGAAGTAGACATCTCCGGGAATCCTTATGACACTGTAATTCATCTGTATTTCCAGAAGGAGCAAAGAGAGTACTCCGCCAATGACAGTTCCCACCGCTCCGATGAACGCTCCCTGGGCAAGGAATATCCTCGTGATTTCCCGGCGGGTCGCACCAAGCGTCTTGAGGACACCGACTGCGTTCATTTTCTCAAGCACTATCATAAGCAGCGTCCCTACGATATTGAATGTGGCGACGATAATGATCAAGGCTATGATTATCGGGATGGGCTTCTTCTGCAGCTGGATCCACGCAAAAAGATTGCGATACATCTGGAACATTGTACGGGGATAATATGGATACCCGAGTACGGTTTGGAGAGAATCCGAAGTCGCGTTTATCCCTTTCATGTTGTCAACCATTACGTCGAATCCGGAGACGCTGTTTGCCGGCATATCGAACAGGTATGATGCAGACTGCAGGTTCGTGTATCCGTAAAGGTCGTCGTATTCCGACATTCCCGTCTCGTATATGCCGGTCACGACAAACGACATGACCCTCGGCGGGTTTAGCGGCGAAGGGAGTCCCTCTATGCCGAACACGAACACGGTATCCCCCACCTGTATATCGAGCCTGCGTGCAAGTTTAGCTCCCAGAAGAAGCGGCCCCATCGGACCGACGTTCGACAGATTGTACTTTCCGTATTTGATTTCCCTGCGGAGGCTGCTGTTGTCATCTTGAGGCAAGATACCCTTGAGTAGAAGCCCGTCCGTTTCCGGAGCGTCGACATAATGTGCCCTGTGAACTCTGATCATCGCCTCGTGCGAGACAAAAGGTGAAGCTGACTTCACGTTCGGTGTCGACCTTATCGTCTTCACGGTTGCCCGGTAGTCCGGAAGAGGTACGTTCTCGAATCCCCTTATCTCTATGTTTGACGTGAAGTCGGAGACATTCTTCGATATCTGCTTCTGGAAGCCGTTCAGTATGGAGACGGTTATCAAAAGCGCCATCGTGCCGATCGCCAGACCTGTTATCGCGAAGAAGGTAAGGAAGGAAACAAACCGGTTATGTGAGCGCGACTGCATGAGCCGCTTTGCCACGAAATACGGATATGCCATCGTCTCTACTTATTCATGGAACGGTCGAATGACGGAACAATAGAATAAAGGAATAATGGAATAAAGGAATGGCGGAAGGATGGAAGATGGAATGGCGCCCATTATTTGTTTCCGCCATTGCCGCGGACGAGACCGAACTCGATGAGATAGCCGCGGATAAACTCGTCGAGATCACCGTCCATGACCGCTTGAACGTTGCTCGTCTCAACACCGGTTCTGTGATCTTTAACCATATTATACGGATGAAAGACGTAAGACCTGATTTGGCTTCCCCATTCGATCTTCTTCTTGGTACCTTCTATCTCGTCCTTCTTCGCTTCCTCTTCTTCTTTCCGGAGCTGATAGAGTCTCGAGCGCAACATCTTCATCGCCCGTTCCCTGTTTTGAAACTGGGAGCGCTCCTGTTGACATGCGACAATTATGTTCGTGGGAATGTGGATTAACCTGACAGCGGTCTCTACCTTGTTCACGTTTTGACCGCCGTGGCCGCCCGAACGGTAGGTTTCCAGCCTTATGTCTTTCGGGTCAATCTCGATGTCTACGTCGCCCTCGACCTCCGGGTAAACGAAGACGGATGCAAAACTTGTGTGTCTCCTGGCATTCGAATCGAAGGGAGAAATCCTCACGAGGCGATGGACTCCGTTTTCGGCCTTCAGGTATCCGAAAGCATACTTCCCGATGACCTCGATGGTCGCACTCTTTATTCCGGCGCCTTCTCCCTCAAGGATATCGGCGATGTCCATCTTGAAGCCGTTACGTTCGCCCCAGCGGATGTACATCCTCATCAACATCTGCGCCCAGTCCTGCGCCTCGGTTCCACCTGCTCCCGAGTGAATAGTGAGAATCGCATTCTTATTGTCGTCCTCATTGCCGAGCATTTTCTTGAATTCCAGGTCAGAAATGAGTTTCTCTGCCCTGCTCAACTCGGCATCGACATCTTCAGTGTGGGACTCGTCGCCGGACTCCTCCGCGAGCTCAATGAACGCGCTGGCGTCTTCCGTATTCTTCGCGGCCTCTTCCCACTCATCGACCCAGATTCTAATGTCGTTCAGTTCGCCCATTACCTGCTGGGCGGCCCGGTTGTCGTCCCAGAAATTCTGCTCAAGAGTCTTTTGACGAAGCTTCTCTATTGTTTCCTTTTTACCGTCAACGTCAAAGAAACCTCCGAAGGTTGTCAATTCTAGTTTTCAAATCTGCAGCTTTTTGCTTCTGTGGTTCAAACATCATCATACCTTTTTAGATATAATTTAAGCCGCGGAATGAAGACAGACAACGACTCATTCTTGAATGATTGAATCGGCGGTACTTTTTTGCGTCTTCGGGGAATCGTTTCACTTACTGAATGAGAGGCTGCTTCGCAAAGGCTCCCGGCCGATCATCGAAGCGGAATTCAGGCTGACGGCCGGCCGTCGAACCGGTTTTACTTCATTTGACGCGGCGATCGTTTCAGATGGGCATGTAGCCCGATACTACTCGACAAATCTCTTGAATTGAGTTCAACGGCCTTCTTGCTCGGCCGACACAGCGGGCTCGGCTTCACGCACCAAAACGGGTGTCGCTTCCCCTTGATCGAGAGGTATCATCAACTCGGACATCTTCGTCGGCTCTTTCCCGTCTCTCCACCACTCGGAAGGGGTAATTCCCCACTTGCCTTCGAACAGTTTCTGTTTCGATTGTACGACATTTAGGTATCTCTCGACTCCCTTCTGGCTGAAGCTTTTGCTGCCGAAGTGGTGGATGAACACGTCACCTGCGAGAGCAACTTTAAATCCTGCCAGCTTTGCCCTGAGGCAATAGTCGTCGTCCTCGCAGTTACCAATTCCGAATACCGTATCGAGACCGCCGATCGTCTCCACCGCTTCTCGCTTGATCAGCATACAGAAGCCGGCGATTCTCGGCACTTCGATCCATTTTTTTCTGTTCTTCCGGCGGTACTTTGCGGCGAACGAAGGAACCTGGCTTGCCTTCTTGTAGGGTATATCCCTTTCGAGCTGGAACCCGCTTATCCAATTTGTCATTGGGCCGACGATGGCTATTTTGGGATCGGCATTCGAACATTCGATCATCCCCTCCAGCCAGTCGTCTGTTACAATTACGTCGTTGTTCAGCAGAACGATGTAATCGCCTTTTGCGATTTCAATTCCCTGGTTGCATCCTGCCGGGAATCCCACATTCTGTTCGTTGATTATGGTGCGTATGTCTTTCTGCGATTTGAGATACTCTACTGTTCCGTCCGAAGAGGCGTTGTCCACGACGATTATCTCGTAAGGAGACTTCGTATGCTTGCGTATGCTGTCCAGCGTTATTTTCGTATACTCGAGTTGATTGAAAGTCAGTATGACAATTGAAGTCAGCGGCTTGCTGCGGTCGATTGCGGAGGATATCGCGGGAATTGTGTATCTCCTTATTAGACTGTTCTTGGCAAGTGTCACGTTCCCGTCGCCGTCACCGTAACCGTCGTAGACTACTCTGTCTTCCCACTTGCCGTTCAGTAGAATCGCGTTCTGTTCCAGCTTGGAAAACCGTTCCGGGCCGCTTTGGGATTCGTAGTGTATTACCACGCTCTCCGGTTGATACACCAGCTCATAGCCTTTTTCCCTGATCTTTAGACACAGGTCGACGTCCTCATATCCGTTCCAGAATCGTTCGTCGAACCCGCCCAATTCTTCGAACAGGTTCCATCTTAACAACAGCGAAGCGCCGGTCAAAGCCTGGTAGCATCTAAGTTCGTTGGCATCCGGAAGGCCAGAGTCCTCTTCGTAATATATATGGAATGGCACCAGCTTTTCCCTTCTTCTTTTGCTCATGTCAAAGAGCACGACTCCGGCGTGCTGGATCGTCCCGTCCGGGAACAACAGTTTGCTTCCCGCGGCACCGACAGAAGGATCGGCATCCAGTATTCTGACGAGAGAACTCATCCAGCCTTTCTGCGGCTCAGTATCGTTGTTGAGCAGAAGCAGATAATCTCCAATGGCAATCTCGGCGCCGCGATTGTTTGCCTTAGCGTAACCTTGGTTTTCTTTGTTATCAATGATTTTGACATTTGAATTCTCTCTTGCCAGGTTTCGCAGATACTCGCCTGTGCCGTCTGTCGAACCGTTATCCACGATAATTATCTCATATTCAGGGTAATGCGTGTTGGCATAAACCGCGTCGACACATCTCTTTGTAAAATCTACTTTGTTGAAAACGGGTATGATTACGGAAACTTTCGGCGCCCCTGCGGATACAGTTTTGTCGGATCGGATTACGTTGACAAGCGGCTTCTCAGCAGATGGACGTGAGATGATTTCTCTCTCGATTGTCTCTAGCGCTTTACTGGCAGCGATGTTTTGCGGATCAAACTTGAGTATTGTTCTGTATATTGAAATCGCATCATCCCTCTTCCCAACAAGACTCGAGATCCCGGCGACGCTGAGCAGCACATCGATATCATCCGGAGTCATCTTCAATACCTCAAGGTACTGTTTGAGACCGTCTTCAACCCTATCGACCTGCACGTACAAATTACCCAGGTTCTTTCTGGCGATGATGTTAGAAGGATCCAGCTCGACAAGTCTGTTCAACAGCTCAATAGCCCTTTCGAGGTTTCCTCTTACGGAATACAGAACTGCCAGATCGTTGAGTGCGTCGCGATTAGAGGGAGAGCCGGCCAATATTCTTTTCAGCAGGGTTTCTGCCTCCTCGAAATGCTTTGCTTTGATCAACCCTTCGGCCTGAACGATACTTTCGTTTGGATCCGTCACCGGTTGAAGTGGCTCTTGAGGGGAGGGCATTTCACTCTGAAAGGCCTGCCCGAGATTGTGCAGAACCGACCTAATGTTTTCTTTTGCTACCGGATTCTCCGGATCAATGGAGATGACTTTTTTCAGGACTGCAACCGCCTCCTGGATTCTACCTTGAAGGACATATATGACCCCGAGGTCATTGAGCAAGTCAATTTGTTCCGGGAAAATTCCCAGAGCCGTTCGAGCAAAGAGTTCGGCATTTTGGAGATCCGCTTGCTCGATCAGCTGCTCGGTTTCCTCGGTGAAGTATTTCGAATATTTGGACCAGACTTTTCTTCCATTGATCTTAAAATCGGTCTGACTCGCGCTTGTTGTGGATGATCCGTCTGTCCTCCAGCTGAATTCGCACGTGACCTCTTTTATATGGTGGAGGGGATATTTCCTTGACATTCTTATCCACAGATCCCAGTCTTCTTGCGTTGCCAAAGATTCATCAAAGAGCCCAACATCTTCGAGAATTTCTCTTCGGTGCATAATACAAAGAATCGGGATGTAGTTTCTTACCAGGAGTGCAGCTCGACTAAAATCCTCCGAGTACGGAATATCCCGGCTTAAAGTTTCGTAGCCGTGTTCGTTCTTTACCTGGCTTGCACGGTAGGCATCCGAGTAAGCAAACTTGAATTGAGGATTAGCTTCCAGGAAATTCACTAAAGTCTCAAGGTGATTTGGGTAATAGATATCGTCATCGTCCAGATATGCAACATATTTCCCCTTTGCAGAGTTTAGTGCAATGTTCCTTGCCCCGGCAGCCCGCTTTCGCGTCCCCTGTTCAAAGTATTTGATCCTCTCGTCATGAAACTCATCAATGACATTCGTGAGATCCGCTCCGGCATCGTTGACAACGATTATTTCAAATGACTGAAACGTTTGACTCAAAATGCTTTGGAGACTGCGTCGAAGAAAATCCGGCCTGTCGCGCGTCGGAAGGATGACAGAGACGGTTGGGCTGTTCTCCCGCTTCCGAAGTTCACCGCTTCTTGCCCTTTGGGCATTCTGGTCGATAACAAGAAATGTCGGTTTGTACTTATTGTAGTCGAGCCCCTTCAACCCCATCTGCCTAGCGTAGTGGGCTCTCAGGTTTCTTGTCTCGATATTCCCTGTTTTAGTATTGCTATGTTCCACACTGCCGGGTGACAATAAGTATAAGCCAAGCTTTTCGGGAATATGCTTGAACCGGACTTTATCCGAAATCCTCAGCCACCATTCATAGTCGGCTGCCACCACCAGCCGCTCGTCAAAATAACCAAATCTGTCGTGCAGGGATCTTCTCCACATCGGTTGCGGGCCGCAACATGCGCAGTGAATTAGCTGCACCCGGTCGAATTCAGGCCAGTTAAAATAACCCACAGGGTTTGAACTGGAATAAGTCTCGTTCTCGGTCCTGGTAACGAACTGATCGGCATAGACCAGACCGATCGAATCGTCGGCATCAAGTAGGTTAGCCATCCTCCGGAGGGCATCCTCGCGATGTCGGTCGTCAGTATTTGCATTGGTTACGTATTTTCCGCGGGCGATTTTTATCCCTCTGTTCCATGCTTGATAAACCGTTTCGCGTTGTGCAGTAGCCAGGTATCTGATATTTGGATACTTCTGCAGGTACTCATCGACAATGTCCTCCTCGTTCTCCTGTGACCCGCTATTGACTACTATGATTTCCAATTGTCCCTCTCGATACAGAGTCTGATTAATGAGGTCATCCAGGCACCCGCGAATATATTTCGCCGAATTATATGTCGACACGATTGCAGATACTAAGATCCTCGCATGATCGCCGTTTTGTTCGGGAGAGATATTCCCTTTTTCCGTCACGTGATTGCCGGCCTCGGAAACTGGTGGCCTGTATTTGCCGGCAGAAGAACTTCCCATTTTTGATTGCAAGTATTTTAGATTTCCAAGAGCAACTTGGTTATCGCTCTGGAGACTCAATGCCTTTGAGATGCTATCAAGTGCTTTGTCATAATTTTCTTGAAGTATGTTGACAACCGCGAGATCGTTCAACGCGTCGACGTCATCCGCGTGTTTCTTCAACAACTCGCCGAGAATATGACTCGCTCTGACAAGATTCCCGCCTGTGATTTCCACTTCCGCCTTGAGCAGCCTGTCCTTGGCAGTCGGCAAGGCAGGCACCTCTCCTACTGGGACAATGTCAACGGCATCAATGTCAATGAAATCCTCGAACCACTGCCACTTCGGCCTGCCAGGACCGGACTGCCATTTGTCAACGCCTTCTACGAATATCCTTGGCTTATCACTTCTGCTAATCAAGGATTGCCGTACCGCTTCCGTAACAACCTCGGGGTCGACATCTTTAGTGCAGTGTGGAGCAAAGAATTTGCATTTCCAGTTGCAGTTATAACAGTCCAGAGGCAATGCGATCACTGATGTAAGCGGCGAATAAGGGAGGAATCTTCCAAATTGACCGCCGCCCAGAATGACCACATTAGGCGTTCCGACGGCACAAGCCATATGAGCCGCAGCCGTGTCAACACCAAAGGCCAACCTGCATCTTTTCAATATCGCCGCCATTTGGAGGAGCGTTGTCTTCCCGCTGAGATTCACCCTCCGATTTTCCGGTACCGTGCTCAGAGCTCTTTCTACTTCTGGAATATCTTTTGTGCTTCCGAGGCCGATGAACGAGAAGTCTGTCTCACTGCTGAGCGTATGCAGGACTCGGTCAATGTGAGGGTAATCTTTTATGTCATACTGAGCTTTCGGGAAAACCGCGAAAGTAGACGCAGGGTCAAGGTCCTTTTCATTAAAGATCTTGTCGGCAAATGCTTCGTCATCGGCTCCGATTGGGAGGCTGGTTTTCAAATTATGAGCGTGAATGCCCAGAGCTTCAAGATAGTCCGCCATTCGTGAAAACTCATCGGTGTGGCTGTCCTTAGTTTCGATCAGATGGTTGTAGTAGGCGTCAAACTGCTGTTTGTCTTCCGCGCTTATGTTGGATAGGTCGCCGCGGAATGCCACGCAGACTTTTGCGTTGGAACCGAGGGTGATGAAATCAGAAAGTGTGTCGCGGGAAAAAACAGTATTGAGAGCCAGATCCGCGGCGAAGCTCTGAAGAGTCTCTAAGAATCGTCTCTGGTAGCCGCCGTCTTCGGTCATCCTACGGCGGTCAAAAGGGAACACGGCATCGACAAAAGGATTCGAACTGTACAACTCCGCTATGTGTGCCTGGCAAACGACCGCGATTCTGGCGCCGGAGTATTTCTCACGCAAATGAGGCAGCATCGCGGAGAATATTACGCTATCGCCTATTGAATCGGAGCGAACGAGGAGGATCTTTCTGCGGTTATTTGAGTTTGAATTGGATCGTCGAGGAGAGGACAGACGAGGTAAGGAAATTTGCCGTTGACCGATGTTCTTTCCATTGGTCTCGAATCGGGCGAGATGTGGGACAGAACGGTTGGAGAGGGTCCTTCGAACGGCTTTGAAAAGTTTCAGCTCTTCGTTCGATATCTCATGATCATCAGTAACGTATTTTGTCCTAAATTCCTTCTCCACGTCACAATCCATATTAAAGGCGTAAGACGGGATAGAGCACGCAGCGGCAAAGCCATGTTCATATAGCTGCATAGCATAAGACCAATCCGCTCCCAATGGTCTGTCGAATTGATTCATGAACAATTCCCAGGAACTCGATACATCAATCCCAAAGAGCCGCTTATAGAAATCATATACTTTTTTTGCCGTGGTCAATCCATAAGTCGAAAGAACCTGTTCGGCCGCTTCTCGCGTGAACAAGATCATCCCGGCGCCTGCATTCCAAAGAAGGGAGTAATCGCGTTGATTGACCAAGACACGACTTCCAATCGACCTGACGCTGGCGGCGCCGATGTTGAGCTTATCCCTATCGCCCAACTCAAAGAGTTGGAGTAAGTGCCTGAACCAGCCGGGCTTGAATTCTACGTCATTCTCTATCAGTCCGCAATAGTCATATCCGAGATCGAGCAAGCGATGCAGTCCGAACTTGATTGCGGCATCAGGGCCACCTTTCACATTCTGGTTGACTTCAACTAACCGCGCGTTTTTCAATTCTATATCGAACGGCAGTTCCTTGCCTTCCTGCGTGTCGCTGCCATCTACCCACAACAGATCATAGCCTGCCTCTTGGTCTATGCTTCTGAGTGAACGGCGTGTGAAATAGGTTCGGTCTTTGGAACTGAATGCGAATCCAACCTTCTTCATTAAATCAGGCATTAAGACTTCCTTTCGATAAAATCCCTTTTCGCTTCTTTTCAGCACATTCCACTGCGTCGGCCCATACGTCCATTTGATGGGCGACGTCCTGAAGAAGGCTGGCGTGCCGATGGTTAGAGAATACTTTCGAGATGTGCGCAGACAACTCGCGGTAAGATTCGAGGTAGCTTGTCGATTTGAATTCACAGGTCCGACACGCATTGATAAACTCTTCATTAAGTTCCATACCGGGCAATTCCCCCCTCAGATCATTCATCAGGTTATGTGTATTCCGGATTTGTCGGACAAGCGGTCTGCCGAAGCGAACTGAGTCTCCCATGTGTTCGGTGATACTTTGAAGGATCCAACCCATCCAAATATCGTCGTAACGTGAAATGGGTATTCCGCCTACTTCATCCCCCATGACAATCAGGAACGCAGCAGGCAACGCGTCACGATGGAACGCGGTGTTTTGAGAGTTCACTGGACACCAAGTGTGGGAATTCATCGCGACATACTCGTGTTTCAAAGGACCCCTGGTTTCCACCGGATAGTAAATCCTGGTTATTGCATCTACATCAGGATCGCCGACCCACAATCCGGCATTCACAACGCAACGTTTTGACTCTCGCTGAAAATTGTTATCGGCGTTCTTTGACCACCTTTTTGAAAGCGGAAATCCTCGCGGATAAACTCGCCCAAAATTCGTCTCAAGAAGATCGATGCAGTTGAACCATCCTGTCGATGAATCGACCGTCAGAACCTCTGCCTCGCGTCCCAACCCGTCGATGTGCGAACCGATGAAATCTTCGCTAGAGTCCAGAAAATTATCATCGTCGATCGTAATCACGAAATCGAACCCCTGTTCGACAGCATACAGGTAACCTACATTCCTTCGCTGAATCGTGTTCCACGGGATTATTCTATCAAACTCCGGATAATTTGAAAGGAAGGCCTTTTGGTCTGACACTGTCAGGCAGGTAATGGCAATTCCGTATCTCCTGGATACTTCCCGGCAAAAGGGTTCTGCCTCAAGAGGAGTCTTCCTGTCCAGCACCACTATCGCCTCTATGGAGCCACGATCGAAATGACGAAAGTTTTGGACATAGGCTTCAAGAAGCGTTGGGACATTTATGGTGGTGGTGATTACTGCAATCCTGTAAGTTGCTGGCGACGGTCCAGGTAAGGCAGAGTTTGGGCTGGTTCTTCCCTTGATTACCTCTCTTCCCTGAAAGCCTTCCAGCTCTCGCTGTCGAGCGGTTATGGAAAGTCCTTCTGCTGTCATCTCACATGTTTCTCCGTTAAGTCAGTTCGATCATGCGCGAAGTGCACTAAGCCAACGATCATCCGGTTCTATCCGGATTTGTTTGTTTCCTCGGACCACTTTTTGCAAAAGCTGTGCCATGTGATTTCAATCAGATACGACGTGCTCGGCATTTATGCCAGGTACTTATGCACAATATTGCTCACCTGGCTAATTTCGAACATCAATGCCGAACAAGATTTATCCCGCTAAGATTTTCATGTGGGCTCATGAAAAGGACAAAGGGGAAAGACTGATAAAAGGAACAGCTCACTCGTACTGATGGGATGCGATGCACGGGTGAGCTTTCAATGTTTTGAACACAGACAGGATGAACCATCTGTCTGTGCGCGGTCATTTGACCGACGTTTCAGCCATTTGGGCGTTGGCTACTTGCTGAAAAATCCAGGAATAGGTCTTGCTCAGTCCTTCGATCAGTTTCATAGAAGGCCCCCACCCGAGTTTTTCTTTGATTAGCCTGTTGTCGGAATTTCTTCGTCTTACGCCGAGAGGACCCGGGGTATGCCTGATGGTGAGACTCTTGCCCGCAACCTTCATGGCCATTTCAGCGAGCTGATTTATCGTCACCATCTCGTCCGACCCTATGTTCACCGGGCCGCGGAAATCGGATTCCACTAATCGTCTCACCCCTTCCAGACATTCATCGATATACAGAAAGGACCGGGTCTGCTTGCCGTCTCCCCAGATCTCGATTTCGCCTCCGTCATCTGCTTCAGCGACCTTCCTGCAAAGCGCGGCAGGTGCTTTTTCCCTTCCCCCTGTCCATGTCCCTTCGGGTCCGAAGATATTGTGGAATCTCGCGATGCGTACGTCAAGTCCGTGGTTGCGTGAGAATGCCAGATAGACATGTTCACTGAACAACTTCTCCCAGCCGTAGTCACTGTCCGGGGCGGCAGGATAAGCGGAATCTTCGGAACACTTTGGATTATCGGGATCCTCCTGGTTGTATGCCGGATACATGCATGCGGATGAGGAGTAGAACAACTTCTTCACTTTTGCTCCGGTCGATGCTTCGGCCATATTCAGGTTTATCATTCCGGAGTTATGCATTATGTCGGCGTCATTTTCACCGGTGAATACGAAACCTGCGCCGCCCATGTCTGCTGCAAGCTGGTACACTTCGTCAAAAGGAATGTCGGTAACGTCCCTGCAAACTACAGGATCCCGCAAATCTCCGATCGTGAAATCATCTGCTAGTGATTGCCCGAACTCAGGATGCTTCAGGTCGACGCCTCTGACCCAATAGCCTTCTTCTTTCAATCTCTTCACGAGATGGCTTCCAATGAAGCCCCCTGCGCCGCAAACCAGGGCAGTCCTCTGTTTGTTGCTCATGTTTCTCTCCTTCAACTATTGAATGACAACGCACCACGCTCTTTCATGTTTATTCTATCGGAATTCTTCATTTCATCTTGAGTTCATAAGATTTGACTCTTGGCTTGTAGCCCGCAGCGTGTCGGACTCGATTATGCTGTCCGCGGGACGGTACATGCTATAGAAAGCGCAACACCCCCATGGGGAGATTCCCACTGAGTCCATAGGAGAGTACGTCTTAGATGTGTTATGACAAACAGGCCCCGCAGCCGCGTAGACGAAGACCCCCATTGTGATTGCTCAGGTGCTGAATTTCATATCGCCACGGTCAATTCAGGTTGGCAGTCAGCGGTCCTCCAACCACGCGCGTTTAAGAGAGACTCTGTCTAAAGTTCATGGCTACCCGAGCCGGGTCGGCTGTCGTCCCTTTTGACTTTTGGATTTTGACTTCTGACTTCTCTTCGCCATCTCCGTTGTCCAAGGATTGCCCGAAGCCTATGCGTCTGATAAGTGACTTGTCAGAACCCAACGCTTGCCATGATCGACCAGGTGCCGTTCTTGGCGTTGTGGAAATAGGAATCGGCGGGCAAGCCCTTGAATGGCGATGCGGTCCCGAACGTGTACCTCACATCTACGCCGACGGTCATGGGCCCGAGATCGATATGCGGCCCTCCCCCGACTGCGATGTTGAAGTTTACAGGCTGCGTATTCTTCGATTCATCGACAGTGCTTGTTTCAGTTATGGCACTACTGATATCGATTTCCGTTTTGTTATTTGAACTAACGTTGAAAGCGATGTCCGGCCCGGCATATAGATCGATGGCCACCGGGACGATCGGTACCGAGAATACGTCGAGTCTAACGAGAATGGGCACTTCGACGTAGTTCAATGTCCAGTCGATACGGCTAGGTGTCGTTCCGATTGCAGCGGGGGGCGTTGCCGCGAAATTGACTGACGCTCCCTTCATTGAGAACAACAGTTCCGGCTGGATGGCGAGGCCCTGAATCAGATTGTACCGCATGAACCCGCCGATTATCAGCCCGTTCTTTGCCGAAGCTCCTTTGATGCCGTTGAAATTTGAAATGTTAAGACCGCCCGTAACCCCGAGTGTCTGACTCTGTGCATTTGCGGCGACAAAGATGACGACTGCCGCACACATGGTTATCCATTTGACGGATTTCATTTTTAACCTCCTCAACAATCGTTCAACAGCAAGCCATTCCCCAAAGCCATAAGAATTGTAGTGTGCCCCGCAGTAAGTTTCAAGAGACGGAATCCACTCGCCCGGGTCCTTTTGACCTTTGAGTTTTGACCTGTCCCCCAATCTCTTTCGCCCGGTGTCTCCTCTGACCTTTCACCCTTAACCCTTTACCGTTTCCCTCTCCCCTGCCTCATCATCTCTGCCAGCACGATGGACGCCGCTGCCCCCACGTTGAGGGATTCCATCTTTCCGGCGCGCGGTATGGCCACCTTCATGTCGCACAACCCGAGGAGGTGAGGCGCGATGCCGGTCGCTTCCGCGCCGAAGATTACCGCTACTCTCTTCGGGTAAGCATAGTCCGTATGGCTAACCGCTGCGTCCTGAGTGGACGCAACCACGGTAAAGCCTATGGATTTCAATTGAGCAATCTCCCCTGCTATTTCAACATCCTGAACGACATCGAGCTGGCAGATAGCGGCCATCGCGGACCTTACGACCTTGGGATTGTAGGCGTCTACGCTGCCCGCTGCAATGAGTACCCCGTCTACGGCGAACCATGCAGCGGATCTGAGAATCGTACCCAAATTTCCGGGATCGGATACTCTGTCGAGTAAGATGAGCTTCACACTTCGCTTCGGACGAATTTTGGCAAGCAGCTCATCCGGGCTCACCTCTCCCGTCCTGGCGACGGCTATTACACCCTGACTCGTTTCAGTGGAAGCCAGCTTATTGAATTTTGTGCCCGGCAGTTCTTCGATTTCCAACCCGTTTTCACGGGCGAGGTCCTCGACCTGACTAAGTCTCTGCCGGTTTTCATCCGAACTCAGGATAAGCCTGCGAATGGAAGCATTGCCTGTGATAGCTTCCATCACTGCACGCTTTCCTTCGATGAAGAAAAGTCCTTGCTCTCTTCTTCCTGCCCGGTCTTTCAGCTCAGAGAGCCGTTTCAACTCTGCATTTGAGAGCATCAATTTTTAGCGATTTCGCTAAGCAGCAGTTTCTTTTCGTATGCCTGGTTTGAGTCGTTCAGATAGAGCATGCCTGCAAGCTGGTTGCCGTTCCTTACGACAGGCACGGAAGGAACACCAGCGTCGAGCATTAGCTTCATCGCCGACGACAAATCCTGTTCTTCCATCACGCTCAGTCTCGTCGGATTGAGGATGTCCTTGACGACAAGAATGCTCAGAAGATCCTTCACGGATTCATCCGTCAAAGCCTGCCTGATCTCGCCGTAAGAAATCGTACCGGACAAAGTGCCGTCGTGCCTGATCACCGGAAAGACGGTCGTACTGCTCTCGGGAATCATTTCGATCAGGTCTGATAGCCGGGTGGATTCGGAAGCCGCGACAAGCTGTGCTCGCATGACGTCCCTAACCTTGAGGGACCGCAGGATGTTCACGTCTCTTCCGTAGACATCCAGGAATTGCCCCCTCAGTTTCAGCCGCATAGTGTAGATGGATCCGCTCATGAATTTCTTCGAAACGTATGTTGCCAGCACCACGGCAATTAAGATAGGCAGGATGGTAGAGTAGTTATCCGTCATTTCGAAGACCAGTATCGCAGCAGACAACGGTGCCTGAACTACCGAACCGGTAACGGCAGCCATCCCAACGAGGGCATATGCGCCCGGCGGCGCGGCAATGCTGGGCACGACCATGTTGACGACGCTCCCGAATGCTCCGCCCGCCATCGCTCCGATGAAGAGTGACGGTGCCAGTGTACCTCCGGATCCGCCGCTGCCGAGAGTTGCGGAAGTCGCTATCGGTTTGAACAGCAGCAACGCGGAGAGAAGCATGAACGAGTCCCTGCTGTAAAGAGAGGCATCCACGCCGGAATAAGTGTAACCGAAGACCTCAGGAAAGTAGATACCTATGATACCGACAATCAGTCCGCCGACGGCAGGCTTCCAGATCCTGCTTTTGATCGGAAACTTCTCGTGATCGAAGAATTCTTCGGTCGCATAAAAGAGCTTGACGAAGAAGACGCCGACGAACCCTGCGAATAGTCCGAGCAGCACGTAAAAAACAAGTTCAACCGGGCTCTTCATGGAAAACGTTGGGATTACGAAAATGGGCTTATTACCGAGAATGGTGCGAGAAACGAACGTCCCGAACACCGAGGCGATGATGATGGGAGAGAAGGTCTGCATGTTGAGACTGCCGAGCACGACTTCCATTGCGAAGAGCGCACCTCCGATCGGCGCATTGAAGACTGCCGCGAGGCCCGCCCCGGCTCCGCAGCCGACAAGAGACTTCATCTGCTCTTCATTCAGCCTGAATATCTGTCCGACACTGGATCCGATAGCACCGCCTATCGCTATTGAAGGTCCCTCACGTCCGCCGGCCCCGCCGCTTCCGATGGAGATAGCGCTAGTTATGAGTTGCGTAAGTCCGACAAACGGGCTCAGGATGCCGCCTTTCTTGGCCACGTTCTCGATTATGAGAGGCACTCCCTCGCCCTTCGGACTGGGGAAAAGCTTGACGACTATGAATCCCACAATCAATCCGCCGATTGCCGGGACAAGTGGAATTATCAGAAACCTTTTCCAGCCTTGCAGCATGACCAGATTTGTCAACCCGAAGAAGCCCGCAGGATCATGAAACATCACATGCTCGACGAGCTGGATCATCTTGTAAAAGAGTATTGCACCGAAACCGGCGGCGATTCCTGTTATGACTGCTAGGAGAAGGTGTATAGGTTCCTGAGAGAATTCAACTTTCTGGAGTCGTTCTACTAACCAATCCTTGATTCTGTTGAAAAAGTCCATCTGTTACCTAATTTGTTTGAAGCAATTTCTTTACCATACAAAAAGTCTTGTCCACTTCTATCGTGTTTATATCACCGCTCCTTCCAAGGATAAACCTGTGCCTTTTTCCAAGCGGGGCCCATTGCAACGGGTCGGTCGGGCCGAAAAGCGAAAGTGTCGGCGTTCCGACTGCAGCCGACAAATGCATTATGCCTGTATCGTTGGTCACCACCATGTCCATCTGTTTCAGCAGAGCCGCGACGAACGAAATTGTTCTGTTTCTCACACGGATGAATGGAACCCCGACGAGATTTACCAGGTGTTCGATTACGTCGTGATCCATTGGACCTTCCGTCAGGAATATCTCTGCTTCAAGCCGGTCGTACATCAGTTCCGATAGTCTGGCAAAGTTGGTGATGCTCCATCGATTGGGCGGCTTCCCTGCACCCGCGTGAATTGCAATTCTCTTTCTCGACTTGTCCGCGAAGCTTTCGATGAAAGCCCCGACTTCTGAAGATATACTCCCGTCCACTTCATACTCCAGTTCACCGCTGTCATCCTTCGGCACGATTCCCAACGGTTCTGCAATCTTCATGTTCTTGAATGACTGGTGTGCGATCGTGTCTTCCCAGCGCAAATCGACGGCAATATCATATACCGAGCTGGTCTTGTTCCGTTTGCTGCCCAGCGAACGAGGACCGATCTTGGTCTTGGCTCTCACCATAAAGGCGAGAAGATCGTTGGTGAGCGAGATGGAAACGTTGGACGGCACGAGGAGAAGATCGTAACCCTTTCGCAGATCTCTCACGAATTTCAGAAACAGCGAAGGTTTCCTGTAGAATGCAATCTTGTCGTAATTCAATAGATTCGTCGCGTGCCTGCAACCCGCCATCGCGCCGATGTTCTGCGGCGATACGACCACGCTTAACTCGTCCGGCTTCAGCTTCGACCGCAGGCATCTTAACAGCGGAACGGTACACAGCACATCGCCGAACTGGTTATGCTGTCGTATGACAATGATTCTTTTCAACTGCTCAGTCGGCCCAATGCCGGGCCAGTTCCTGTGGCGGGGCGATGCAATTTTCGCAAGCAGAAATCGGGCGGTCCTTTTGGCAAGTTTTTCCGCTCCTTGTCCGTAGCTGCTGGTCTTCCGGTTGCCGTTCAACGACAGCTCCTACTTTTTCCTGAGGTCTTCATAGTGTGCATCTTCGATGTTGCTACGGTCGATTTTTATTTCCTTTTCCTTCCGGTGCTGCTCTTCCTTCTGTGCTTCATAGTCTCTTATCCCTTTGTTCACCGCATTACGGACAAGACCTCTTATGATTCGGTATAGAACGTAGAACAGCAGGAGCCATATAATTATTCGTAACATCACTTCAATATTGGGTTGTAATACTCTGCAACCTTTCTTGGTTTCATTATTTCTGCAGCTAGTCTGTTAAAATCGCTTTCATCGTTGACGAAATCAATTTGATCGGCATTCACTATCAGGAGAGGGGATGATTTATAGCGGAAGAAGAAATAGTTGTAGGCTTCATTCAGACTTTGTATGTACTCTCTGGAAATGCTTCTTTCGAACTTTCTGCCGCGTCTCTTGATGTTTTCCATCAGGTGATCGACGCTGCATTGCAGATAGACGACGAGATCAGGCTTCGGGATCGACTTTTCCAGCAGGCTCACAAGGCTCTCGTAGAGCCTCAGCTCATCATCCTGGAGGTTCAGGTAAGCGAAGATCTTGTCCTTTTCAAAGAGGTAGTCGCTCACTATAACCTGTTCGAATATGTCCATCTGGGCTAGCTGCTGTTGCTGCTTGAATCTGCTGAGCAGAAAAAAAATCTGAGTCTGGAAAGCGTAGCGCTGAATGTCGTCATAGAATGTTTCGAGAAACGGATTTTCTTCGAACTGCTCGAGTACCGCCCGTGCTTTCAAAACCTCCGCGAGCTTCAGAGTCAGGCTCGTCTTGCCCGCACCGATAACCCCTTCTACGGCGATATGTCTAAAGTCGGCATTATAACTATCCATTTCGATAACTACCCTCGCAACACTGATGAATCGTCAAACCGCATAACCCCTGAGCGGTCTTCGCACTCGTCGAGGAGCTGCCTTACGGTTTTGTGAAGGAGGGGGTGCATGAACTCCGGTGCAATCTCGCAAAGCGGCTTCAGGACAAATCTGCGCTTATGAGCCATGGGATGAGGGATTACAAGATCGTCGGACTCGATCTCCGAACCGCCGTAGAAGATGATGTCTATGTCTATCTCGCGTTCCCTCCATCGCTTTCTTGGCACGCGTCCTACTCTGCTCTCTATATTTTTCAAGCCGATTAACAACTCACGAGCTTCGATCGACGTGGGGACAACCGCAGCAACATTCAAGAACTTCGGCTGATCCGTATAACCTACCGGCTCGGTCTCGTATATGGACGACAGCCCGATATCCCGGTGCTGAGAGAAAGCCGACAAGGAGTCTACCGACTTTCTCAAATATCCGATTCTGTCGCCGACGTTTGAACCGAGCAGGAGATAAGCTTCAGTCTCCTCCGATGATGGGTTACTCGCCACGAACTCTCTCGGTTTCAAATTCAACGTAGTCCACAACGCCCCCGACCTGTGGTGTATGCTTCCTGACTTTGACAACCACACGGCTCAGCAGCGGAAACCTGGTCAGTATACTCTCAGCTATCTGTGTCCCAAGCGACTCGATCAGGTAGAAACGCTTTTCTATCACCAGCTCTTTGATTGATCTATACACTTTCTGGTAGTCGACCGCGTCCTTCAAGCGATCACTTTGAGCGGCGCCAGAGAAGTCTCCGAACAACGCGACATCGACTTCAAACTTGCCGCCTGAAGCCTGTTCGTTCGTGAGAACACCATGGTACGCGTAAAAAGTGGCATTGTTGAGGCGGATACATTGTTCTTTCATCGGCTTCTTAAAATATAGGACGAATACCGAAGATTTTCAAGGATTTGAGTGCTCTCTGTTCCGCTAACCGCTCGAGTATAACGCTTACTTGGCCTTCTTCTCGTCCCTTTTCGATTTCATTCTGCTGCTTCGAGTCGCCGCGTTGTTTATCGCATAAGATTTCAACACGAGAAAAAACATGACCATGAAAAGAATGACAATTACCGGAAGAGTGAAATTCAGTCGGTCGGTGAACGACGGTATCTTAAGAGCGGTTGAATCATTGCCGGCGATTTGAACCAGATACAGCAGCATCAGTGAATCTTCATGGTGATATCTGCAAAAAGGGTCATCGCGGTCATATAAATTAGAATTGCTATCCCAAAAAGGGTGAAGAAAGTGCTTCTTTCCTCCCTCGACGACTTTCGATCGAGAAACGGGACCAACATCCAGATTATTGCCCCGAGTGTAATTCCGCCGATGACTGCAGATCTCGGGAACATTCTCAGGCTCTGGTACATGAAGAGAAAATACCACATCGGTTTCGTGCCTGCCGGGGCTGGCTGCAGAATGTCGACCTTTACTCCGAGATTTGCGGGAAACACAGTAGCGAAGGCAAGCAGGATGGCCAATCCGCCGGCCCATACGGCTGCGTCTCTGAGTATAAAATCGGGAAAGAATCTCATTTGCTTGCCGCGTCCCAATTGAGACATGGGTACGCTCGTACCGAACACCTGGTTCAACAGCACGTGCAGCGATACCAGGATAAGAGCGAGAAGTGGCAGAACTACAGTGTGCAGCGTGAACATTCTGTGGAGAGTGGCCGCTCCGACATCCGAGCCGCCCATCATGATTCTGGAGAGGAACCCGCCGATGATCGGCACGACATGAGGAGTGTTGACTCCGATCTTTGTCGCGAAGTAAGACAGCGTCGTCCAGGGAAGGAGATACCCGGTGAAGGCAAACGCCAGAAGCAGTCCCAGTATCAAGGAGCCGACAACCCACATCGCCTCGCGCGGCTTCCGGTAGGCCTTCATGAAGTACGCCGAGAACATGTGAACCAGGACTACGGCTATCAGAAAGTTTGCACCCCAGAAATGAATGGACCTTATCAGCCACCCGTATTTCACCCGCTCCATTATGAATCTCACTGATTCATTGGCAGTTGCAGGATCAGGGGAATAGTAGAAGGCCAGCAGGATCCCGGATATAACTTGAACTATCAGAAGGAAGAGTGCCAGGCCCCCGAAATAATACCAGAAGGAATATTCGTGATCGGGTACGTACTTGCTTCCGATCCATGCCCGAACGCGTTCCATGTCTATCCGTTCTTCGGCGAAGCGAGCCAGTCTCTCTCTCATCGCCTCTAGACAGTCCGCCTCGGTACGGAAACGTATATCCTGCTCCCCACGATGGAAACATCGTATTCCTCCAGTGCCCGTGCGGCCGGTCCTCTCAATACCCGGCCGTTGATGCTGAATTCACTTCCGTGGCAGTTACAATGGAAGTAGTCCCCTGCCGGCCTGAAAGCGACCGTGCATCCAAGGTCCGTGCACTTTGCCGAGAGAGACTTGTATTTCCCGTCCGGCAAGCGCACCAATACTGCTGCGCGATTCAGGAAGCGGAAAAACTTTGCCGTGTTCAAACCCATCTCGTCGGTGGTTGTAACAAATACCCTCGTCTTTTCCTCCGCCTCAGGCAAAGGAGGATCGAGAAATCTAAGAACCGGATAGACTATATACGCAACGATTACCCCTACGGCTCCTGTAAGAACCCGGTTGAGAAACTGTCTTCTGTCTGATGTCATACTATGGCTTTAACAAAAAAGGATCCGGCTCTTGTTCCGTCAATATAAAATTAGACCGATGAAAATTGCAGCGAAGCACTCGAGTCACGCTTCCTTCGCAAGGAACACACCGCAAGAGGCGTGCATTGGCCGCCACTGATGTCACACCATTATGTCCAACGACCCCGGATGCACTTCTATTTCGATCTTCGTCGCCTTGCTTGACGGAATCTCGCCGTCTCTGTGAAGAGCCAAAGGGGTCTCGCTCTCAATCCGGATCCTCTTCGCGCGGTTCAACGAAACTTCCTTGTGTTTCGCATGAGTGCCCTTAAGGACGCTCGGCATAACCTGGAGGACGCGTGGTATGGAAACATCAGAAACGATGCACGTATCGAGGAAACCGTCGTCGAGCTCCGCGTTCGGAGTCAGCAGGAAGCCGCCCCCTGCGGATATCCCGTTTCCGATGGCGACAAGAAACGTCCTCTGACTGATAACCTCTCCGTCCAATTCTATTCGCATCTCTGAAGCCTGGTATTTGGAGAGCGTCTTGAACACTGCATAGAGGTATCTTGAAAGTCCCTTAAGTCTCGGGGTATTGAAACTTTGGCGGGCTACTTCGGCATCAAAACCGACTCCTACTCCGTTTACAAATAGCGTATCTTTTCCGTTCATGAGTAGCGAGCCGACGTCGATGGTCCTGACCTTCCCTGCAACGGCCCGGTGAACGTATTCATGCAAGTGCTTTAATCGGCCAAGGGCACGTGCAAAGTCATTCCCCGTCCCGGTCGGAACGATGCCGACAGCTTTTCTGGATCTGATGGCTCCTGCCGCGACTTCGCTGATCGTACCGTCACCGCCGACAGCAACGACGACATCGAATTCACCTGCTTCGTTGCTTGCCAGTTCTGTCGCGTGCTCCGGGGCTTCAGTTAGTTGAAGGTCAAAATCGATACCCAGCCTCCTGGCTAGCTTGATAAGGTGAGGCAGTATTCTCCGCGTCCGGCCATTGCCGGATACCGGATTGACGATAAATTGCACGACTCGTTCGCCTACTGGCCTCATTCCTTTATTCCGCTTGTCCAGCCCTTGCTTTTGCCATACGAATGGTTTCCCTAATACCGAATCCGATGCGGAACTCCTTCCAGTGCATTCCGACCTCATACACGGTGAGTATGCCGAAGAGGACCGAGGTTATCAGCCTGGAATTGTTCCCGACAACCGGGAGAGCAGGCATGAACGTAAAGTTCACCGGGAAAAGAAATTGCGCAAGCCACAGCACGAATAAAATAATAGCGTTTCCGCGTGTGAACTTCAACTTGGCGAGAGTAGAACACCCGTAGAACGTCATCATCATTGAGAGAAGTATCTCCTCCCGGTGATGAACGTCCAGCGGAATTGTAGATATCCTGCCCATTGAGACGGAATAAACGATTGGAATCATCGAGACAAGAAGCGTCCACTGGTTCACCTTGCTGCTTATCATGTTGAGTAGCGCCATCGGTCCCAGTCGAACGGTTCTGGCCCAGTAGAAGGCGGTTACTTTTTCGGGGAATTCGGAAAGGAAAGGAGCGACCCATTGAACGAAAACGAAAACGCTTATGCCCGCGGCTGCGGCGACTTCTTTCATGCTGTCGAGAAATGGATCGGCGACCGCCCACATCGTCAATCCACCAACCGCAAAGAGCCCCCACAGGAGCAGGCCGCGTCTTCTGCCGTCACTGACATCCACCAGTGAACGAGGCATCGCGAGAAGATCTTCTTTTTTCTCCTCCGCTTCCTCGGGCAGCACCCTGAGGATGTACATGTAGGCAACGAAAGTAATTCCGAGAAAAATCCCGTCGTAGACCTGCAGGTCACGCTTTATCAGGACGACGACGAAATACAGCGAGGCAATGAATAATGTGGCCACCTCGACAATATTCTCCGGTCTGAGCTCGATGAATGAAATTTTTTCTTTTTTTCTTATTCTCGAGTAGATGTCTGCTGTCACAAAGATCAAAGGCCAACCCACTCCCATGAGAAGGCGGTTGGATCCCGTGAAATTTGCCATCATGAGGTCGACGTCCTTCCTCCAGGCGATGACAGCCTCGACCATGAATTCAGGGATGACTTGAAGGAGTGCGATGATAGCCACGGCCAGGCCCTGGCTGATGCTGAATTCTGCGGCCTCCGCTGCCCAACTCATGATCAAAGCAGAAACGATGACGGTGCTGAAGCAAAGAAAGGCAATGAGACCCGCCGAAGCCGATGTGAAGGTGTGAAGCCATACGGACACGATCACGCTGTACAGCGACATAAAGAGAAAGTACAGGCCATACCGTGACTTCACTTACAGATTCCCCTTCCTGCCTGGATTCTCTTTGCCCGGTTTCACTTTCCCCTGCTGTCCTTCACGGCTTCTGTGACGAGCCTGCTTCTTCGATCGGGAACTCCATCACGAGATACCGTCGAGGATAAAATGAGGAATTTTCATGTCTGCCATATCGTGGCATCCGGGGGGCATTTCGAGAAAATGCTCTATCTGGTTGACAACGATTCCCACGGTCGCCGTATCTCCGCTGATGCCGTTGTTGATTACCACGTTTACGGGAGGGTCACCGTCAACGAAGATGGCGTCATATTCGATCGACGCGTCAATTCTCATAGTCAGTCTGAGAGACACAATTGCCTGAGCACTCTTTTCAACGACAACCTCCTGTCGCACGCCGAGCACGTGGTTCATCGCGACGAATACTTCCTCTCCGTGGTAATCGTGATCGGCCACAACCGGTTGAATCGACGAGCGGATGTTGTCGTGCTTGATTCCGAGGTAGTGAGAAACGAACTCGGCAGAATCTGCCAGACCGATATGGCCGAATCGTCCGCTCTCGACCTCCTCGACAAATTCCTGAGCGGTCATCCCCACACCCAACTTCCTCTGGAGAGCGAGCCGGCGGTGGCTCAGGTTGACCATCCGCTCTGCTCTGATGGAGGAAATAGAAAGGCACGGTGCCGTCAGCATCAGGATAAGGCTGTCCATAACGAAACCAGGGTTTACTCCCGTTGCCAGGAGTCTGAGGTGTTTTTTCTTGGCCAGGTTGTCGAGCCTTTTGTACAGCTTTACGTCGCGGCGGCGCAGAAAGAACATTTCTTCGGCCGTCGTTATCACGTTGTATCCCTTTTCGAGTAGAAGCCGGACTTGATCGGCCGCTTCGGGGAGGAATGAAACTGCCGAATGAACCACCACGGCGGCGCGTCTGCGTTTCAATGCTTCGATTGAATCGACTACGGACAGGTTGTAAATGCCCTTCGGCTCAAGAAATTCACCGATGTCCTTCCCGACTTTATCCGGCGCGCTGTCGATGCAGCCGACGACTTCGAAGCGATCATCATGCTTCAGCAATGTTCTTGAGATGCTGATCCCGATCTGTCCGAGTCCGAATTGAATGACCTTAATCTTTCTTTTCATTGCTCCTGAGGCCCAATTGAATCTGGTGTACAAACATTTGTGTAATGACAGTCGGCCTGGTGATCGCCGCACCTACCACGACCGCATAGGCGCCGAGTTCAAACGCATGGGCCGCTTCATTCGGAAGAAGTATTCTGCCTTCGGCTATCACCGGAACGACCAGCGATCCGGAGAGCCGTTCGATCAGGTCGAAATCCACTCCCTCTTCCCTTTTTTGAGCAGTCGGCGGTGTGTAGCCGGAGAGGGTCGTCGAGACCAAATCGGCTCCAAGCTCCGCCGCCTGAATACCTTCCTCGAAGGTTGAGACGTCTGCCAGCAGCAGTGTACCCGGATGCTCGACGCGTGCACGGCGCAGGAATTCAAATCCCGTCAGTCCATTAGGACGCACGCGCTCAGTCGCGTCGACCGCTACTATATCGGCCCCCGCTTCTATGATGTCGTCCACATCTTTGAAATCGGGCGTGATCAACACCGAGCCGTCAGGGTATTGTGATTGTACGAGGCCGATCACCGGCAGATTCACTTTTGCCTTGACAGCCTTTGTGTTATTCTTACCTTCTGTTCGAATCCCTGATGCGCCGCCTAATTGTGCGGAGAGCGCGAACAGCGATACATAGTCGGGCTGGTTGAATGGATCGTCAGCTTCGAATTGACATGAGACGATCAGCCCGTTCTTCACATTTGCTATGGAGTTCAGATATTCCATCATTTCTTCATTATCTTGTTTTTATCCATTCAAGAAATCATTTCATCCCAATAATATATGCTTTGTTATCTCAAGGGCCGCAGCGAAAACGCACAGGAACACCGCCATTAAAACAGTCACACGACGCTTTGCGCCGAACAGGATATTGATCAGGCGAGTAGCGAATACAAGTGCTGCAACTGCCGAGGCGAGATCCAGGAATCCCAGGAAATAGAATGGGAGAGGATTGATGACCTGTGGCGGCGGATTGTTGGAGAACACGTACGGCCCGAAGACGGCGATCTCTGAGGGCAGGAAGACAGCCGCACTAAAGGCCAGCGGATGCAAGCTATAAACCGTCCCCGAGATGAAACCTTTGAGCGTGACCCCCCTTTTCTTCGGACGAAGGACCAGATAACTGAGTACCAGGAAGAGGTACATCGCGGGGAGGAACACAAACAATGCAAGCCCGGTGCCTGTTGCAATCAGCTTCCAAAGTTCCAGCGAGTATATATCGGCAGCCTTTACGATGTAGAGAGAGAGGAAACTTAACGTCACCGCCTCCAGAACGGCGATCAGTATGGTGTAGTTCTTATGCTCGGCGAGCAGGATCCTTCGAAGTGCAAAGACCGGGTGGCGCCACAATTCGAATATCGTTGAGAAGAGATCCAGGGTTTTGACGCTCTGTTGAAGAAAGCTCCCGCAGGATATGCACCTGGTGGCAAACTCGAGATTATCCGCATCGCAGACCGGGCACTTAGTCAATATCGGGCCACCCTGACCCCGCCGCGAATGTGCGGATAAAGGCCTCATGAAGTATCATAATGCAGATCGGATTTTCTCGAGGCTCAACGGCTCAAAATGCGCCGTGAAATGACGAAGATATTGAGACCCGTAAGTAATTCTGTAACCCGGGATGCTCGCCCGCCGCCTGAACACTTCGATGATCGCCTCGGCCGCATAGTCGACATGACTCTGCGTGTAGACTCTCCTGGGCACTGCCAGCCGTACAAGCTCAAGCTGCGCCGGTATAAATTTCCCGCCGATCTCTCTTCCAAACATGACCGAGCCTATTTCAACGCTGCGTATCCCTCCTTCGAGATAGAACTCGACGGAGACGGCCTGTCCAGGATACTCATGCGGAGGCACATGCGGAAGGAACTTTTTCGCATCGATAAAGACTGCATGACCCCCGGTGGGGATGAGCACCGGAACTCCGGCGCCCTGCAGTTTTTCGCCGAAGTACTCGATCGATCTTATCCGGTATTTCAGGTAATTCTCGTCAAGCACTTCGTCCAAACCCTGCGCCATGGCATCGAGATCGCGGCCTGCCAGGCCGCCGTAAGTCGGGAATCCTTCAGTCATTATCAGGAGGCCCCGTGCCTTTTCAGCGATGGCGCTGTCGTTCAAAGCCAGGAATCCGCCGATATTCACCAGCGCATCTTTCTTAGCGCTCATCGTACACCCGTCGGCGTAGCTGAACATCTCGCGTGCGATTTCTCTGACGCTTCTGTTTTCATATCCCGGCTCGCGCAGTTTTATGAAGAACGCATTTTCGGCAAAACGGCAAGCATCGAGGAAAAGCGGAATTCCGTATCTGTCAACCAGAGCCTTGGTCTCTCTGATGTTCTTCATGCTGACCGGCTGTCCCCCAACCGAGTTGTTCGTCACCGTGAGCATGCAAAGAGGTATGTTTTCACGTCCGACTTTCTTTATCAAGTCTTCGAGCTTGTTCAAATCAATGTCGCCCTTGAAAGGTGCATACTTATCAGTCTCGAGAGCAGATGGAATCGGAAGATCGACGGCTGTGGAGCCCGAAAACTCCACATTGGCGCGGGTCGTATCGAAATGAGTATTGCTTGGAATTGTCTTGGCCGGACCTCCTACCACCGTAAAAAGGATCTTCTCTGCTGCTCTCCCCTGATGAGTGGGGATTATGTAGCGCAACCCGGTGATATCCTTGACCGCCGATTCGAAGTTGAAAAAACTGCGTGACCCCGCGTAAGACTCGTCGCCGTCCATCAGTGCTGCCCACTGTTTTGAACTCATGGCGGCGGTTCCCGAATCGGTCAGGAAGTCTATCAGGACATCGTCAGCCTTGACCATAAACAGGTTGTAGTAGGCCTCCGCGATAGCCTTCCGCCGGTATTCGCGTGTCGTGAAGTTGATCGGTTCGACGGACTTGATCTTAAACGGCTCTATGATAGTCGGACTCATTTTACAATATCGTATGCCCCCATAGAGTCAGGATAAACATCCAAACTGACGGTAAAATCTAGATATCCGACAGCTTTGAGTCGCAGAAGGTTGCCGTTTGCTGAAACGACATAAAACCTTGCAATGTCGTTTGAGTCCGGCTGGGCGATCGATTCCAGTGTGAAGCCTGTAAAAGAGGTTCCTCCTCCTGCCATATCTTTCGGCTTTCTATACCACCCCTGGACGGTTGCCGACATATGGTTCATCTCGTTTATGACCTCGTTTATCTCTGTCTCTTGCTGGTTCGATTTGAAATAGACTATTGCCAGAGCTACACCTATCGCCACGACGACGGCCACAAGCACCAGCAGAAGAAGCTGCTGTGTTCCCATACTGAATTATCCTCCGATATATTGATCGTTGAAGGGTTCATTCCTTTGTGCTTTTCCTAGGCCCTCTCGTTCGATACATACAAACAAAAATTTCAGACGCTCGTCCATCAAACGTTACTTCTGCGCGGTTTTCTCTTAAGCGGAAACGCCCGGGGAGGTTGTCTGTACGGCTATTTCAAGTGCATCCATGAAAATATCGATGTGTTCCTCCTGGATTACAAGCGGGGGAAGCAGCCTGATTACGTTTCCGTTCGTGCAATTGGCAAGGATGCCTTTACCCAGTAGCCGGTTCACTATCTCGCCGCACTCGACCTTCAGCTCCACGCCTATCATCAGGCCGAGTCCCCGAATCTCAGATACGGGTCCGTTATGATTCGCCTGGAATTCTACCAATTTCTTTCGGAAGCGATTGCCGATTTCAGTAACGTGCAAATCAATCCTTCTCTCCGTGAGTTCTTGCAGTGTTGCCAGACCTGCCGCGCAGGAAACAGGATTGCCCCCGAAGGTTGTCCCGTGTGCCCCGTATCCGAGAACCTGTTCGAGTGAAGCATCGAAAAGTATTCCGCCGAGCGGCAGCCCCCCTCCAATCGGTTTCGCGACCGTGACGAGATCCGGGTGAACACCGTAGTGTTCAAAGGAGAACAACTTACCTGTGCGGTAAATACCCGCTTGGATTTCGTCCGCTACGATAAGGAAGTTAAACTTTTGTCTGAGAGAGAACAGCTCGCGAACAAACTCGTCGGATACCGCATTTACTCCCCCCTCGCCCTGGATAAACTCGACGAATACTGCCGCAGTATTTGAGTCGATTTTCCTGCGCAATTCCTCAGTGTTGTTGAAGGCGATGTGATCGACGTCCGGCAAAAAAGGCTCGAAACCCTGCCGGTATTTCGGCCTGTCGGTAAGTGACAACGCGCCGAATGTCCTGCCATGAAACGAATTACTCAATGCGAATATCCGCGATTTCCTTACGCTGCTCCCCCACTTGCGTGCAACTTTGATCGCGCCTTCAACAGCTTCGGTCCCCGAGTTTGTCAAAAAGACTTTAGAATAACCCGAGAGCCGGCAAAGCATTTCGGCGAGCTCGATCTGAACATCCATGTAGAACATGTTTGACATATGCAGGTATCGATTCACCTGTCTAATAATTGCCGACTTCACGCGCAAATTGTTGTAACCCAGTGCATTGACAGCAATCCCGCCGAGGAAGTCGAGATACTTCTTCCCGTCCTTTCCGTAAAGGTACACACCGTCGGCATGATCGACCTCGATGGGGAGGCGTTTGTATGTCTGCAGCAAGAAACGTTTCTCTTTATCCTGCAAATTCATCTCTTCTCCGTTAGTTGTACATTGAGTCAATCAGGTCGTGGTACTTCTGCTCGACTACTTTCCTCTTCACTTTCAACGTCGGGGTGAGACACCCGTTCTCGATCGTAAAGGGAGTCATGAGCAGCTTGAATCTTCTCACCTGTTCGTACTTTGCCAGGTCTTTCTGTATCTGGTCGATATCTTTCTTCATGGCGGCATTCACTTTCTCATCGTTCATCAATTGTTCTTCATTCTCATACTTCAGGCGATGCTCCTTAGCGAATTCTTTGAGGTAGTCGAAATCCGGAACTATAAGTGCTGTATTGAACCTCCTTTTATCCCCTATGAGCACTATCTGGTCTACAAATTTACTCTGCTGCAACAAGTTTTCAATAGGCTGCGGAGCTATGTTTTTTCCGCCGGAAGTAACGAACAAGTGCTTCTTCCTATCCGTAATTACTATGAATCCGTCAGTGTCAAAATGACCTATATCACCCGTGTGGAGCCAACCCTCTTTGTCGATGGCTTCCTTTGTGGCCTCCTTGTCCTTGTAATATCCTACCATCACATGCGGCCCGCGTGTAAGTATCTCGCCGTCATCATCGATCTTCACCTGCACGTTTCTGAGCGGCTTCCCGACGGTTCCGAACTTGTAGTCATCTATTCTGTTGGCCGATATCACGGGTGAACACTCGGTCATCCCGTATCCCTCGACTATCATGATGCCGACAGATTCGAAAAACTCTCCCAGCTCCCGCGAAAGGGCCGCGCCCCCGCTGACGAAAAACTTGATTCGCCCCCCCGTTCTCTCCTTGAGCTTGGAGAGTACGAGCTTGTCAGCAAGCGCGTATTCGCTCCTCAGAACCGGGCCCACGCTCCCCTTCTTCTTTGCTTCCACGAACGCTTTTCCGACCGACAGCGCCCAATAGAAAATTCTCTTTTTTGTCGCTGAGCTCGAATCTACGTTCTTCAGAATGGTGGCGTGGATTCGCTCGAACAACCGCGGAACGGTCGTGACAAGCGTCGGGCTGACCTCCATAAGGTTTTGGGCTACCGTCTCGATGCTTTCCGCATAAGCGACGGTCGCTCCCGCTGACAACGCCGTATAGTAGCCGGCCATCCTCTCAAAGCTGTGGGAGATGGGGAGAAACGAAAGAAGCGTGTCTTCATCAGTAATCGAAATGTGATCGTGAGCGCCTTTGACATTAGCTACAAAATTGGCATGCGTGAGCATGACCCCCTTCGGCTCTCCGGTCGTACCGCTCGTGTAAATTATAGTGGCGAGGTCATCGGGCTTGGCCTCTTCCAGCCATTTAGCGAATTGGCCCCGCTGTTTATCGCGCCTCTTCTTTCCAAGCTCATAAACCTCGGAGAAGGCTGCCAGCGACTTGTCTTTCGGATTCTCCTTTGGGTTCATCACGATAATCTGCCTGAGGAGTTTCAGGTTTCCGCGTACCCGCTGGATCTTGCTGAGCTGAAAAGAATTGGATACCACGACAAAGGCAACGTCTCCGTTGTCGAGTATGTACTCGATTTGCTTTGCCGTAAGCGTCGGAAAGATCGGCACATCAATGGCGCCGACCGCGAGAGATGCAAGATCTGTTATCGGCCACTCAGGCCTGTTCTCCGAGAGAATCGCGAGCTTGTCACCTCGTTTCAGACCAAGTGAGGTTAGCCCGTGTGCAAACAGCTCAACCTTGGAATAAAACTCATCGTAGGTTATCCCTACGTATTTCCCTTCGAGTCTATACCTGTAAACGTCTCTGCCGGTTCCTGCATACTTCTTGGAGAGCCGGGAGAACATTTCAGTTAAAGTGGTGAACTCTACTGCCGCACCCATCTAACCCTCCTAACCGCAAAGATCATTCTCAAAATGCTGTGCTGTATGATAGCCTCCATCTGAATTCAAAGCTTCCGGCACTCCCGGCAGCAACCGGTTTGTTTACGTACAGCGGCATGTCGAACCTCACCTGCGACATATTCACAGTTTTGAAGAGTGAAGTGCCTTCACTGAAAAATAGCTTAAAGAAGCCCTGAATATCAAATACAAATCCTATTCCTGCATCATCGTAGAAATGGGCGCTGTTTTCGATGTTTTCAGCCTGAGAGCCGATGAATGCGGCATCATAAAATAAATTTGTGCTGAATAGCGAAATCACCGAGCCGACGGCGTTCGCTCCGGACGGATGGACAAACGGTATCAGCGAACCGAAGCGCAATTCAAGGTTTCCCGCATCCAATTTGTCACCGGCAATCAATCTATTGTAGGCCCGTACATTTCCTCCCCCGGCAATCCGCGAATTCTGCTGAACTTGAAGTGGAAGAGTGCCGATGGCCCGCAGCAACGGATAGTTAAACATCTCGAGGGGGTTTCCTTGAGCAAGATAGAACTGCGTCATACTCGGGACGTTTCCGGAGGCCCGCCCGTCAAATAACCGCAGGGCCAGCATGTTATTCGAGAATGTGTAGTAAGTCGCCAGCTCCAATGACCGCTTTGAATAGTTGAAGATGTCCGACTTGAAGAACGGCAGTGAAGCCTCGTAAGATGCTCTAAAGTCGACTTCGAAGTATTGCCAGAAATTCCGGTAATGATATTGCGCCTTCGCATAATTAAGCCGCTGCTTCACCGCCCAGAACGAAGGATCAAGCAGGAAATCCGTTCTCTCTGCCATCGTGCTGTTGAGCGAGAAGCTGATCGTGTGATAAGGTGGGTAGCTGTAGTGAGCCGCCAGCACTTTTGAAAAACCGAGAGAGTAGAAATCTATCCCGTCGAGCCGCTCCGCCTGCAGATACAGACGCGGGTGCCTCGAGACGAAGGGGGTCGTGGTGCCAGGGTAGAAATCCCTGTGAACCGAAGTGCTTTGGTTATCGTATTCGAAGCTGTAGTCGAGCTCGGCGTTCTTCAAATGCGTGCCGTACCACAGGCCGGCATGGAAGTCGTGCAGGTACCCAAGATAGCTTCCGGAAAGCCTTACGCCGTATTTCACGCCGTCAACCGTATTGTACCATAGACTCGGCCGCCACCGGATCAGGTAAGCGTCATTAGGATAGAAGTTGACCATTGTGTTGTCGAAGCTCAGATCGACTTTCGGCAGCGGCCACGTATTGTTCAGCCTGTTGATGTCGGCGATCTGTTGCCCCGGGTTGATCTCGGCATGGTCGATCCTGGATTTCGTTTGAACGTTGTATGTCCTCTGAAGCTCACCGTTCTGCCAGTCGATAACCTTTGTGTTCAAGACAAAGTCATCCCCGTTGTGAAGATACAGATGCACATCCAGCGGCATGACGATTTGTCCGTGTCTGCTCAGCGTGATCCTGTCAGCGTACACCCTGCCGGAGTCAGTCTGCTTTGCTTTTGAGGAAATCGATTTTATGCCGTAATCGCAGGTGTATGTGCGGTCGAGCCATTCTGTGAAGAACCACCTAAGGTCCTTGCGGCCGCTCGCTTTTTCCGCGATGTTGAAAAAGTCTTCCGGGTAGACATGCCTGAACTTGTAGCGTTGATAGTATGCCTTCATTACCCTCCAGAAGACGGAATCTCCCAGTACATACCTTAGCATGAACATCACGTCGGTAGTCTTTGCATAGATGGAGATGTCTTGAAGGAGCGGCTCTGCGAAGTGGTCCGGATGGTTCATGGCCGGTTCTTCGTATCCCGTGTGAGCCAGGTAGAGGTAATCGGCGAGTCTTTCCGCCCTCTCGTCTGTGTTCGGGAAATCGAGCAGCTTCTGGTACCATCTTGTCCAGACGTAACTGTTGTTGTACCGGCCGTAGTACGCTTCCAGGGCGAGCGTGGTGTTGAACGTGTTGAACCCTTCATCCTGGAACCCGAACCTGGTCTCGTTGCTCCCTATCATCATCGGGTACCACTGATGTCCGAGCTCATGCATTGTGGTCCGACCCAGCTTGTGATTATTGTCGGAGCCTAGGTGTCCGATGAATACTACACCCGGGTATTCCATCCCGCCGTCTTCAGGACTCTGGACGATGTAGACTTGTTTGTACGCATACATGCCGAGATGCTCAGAGAAGAACTTGATCGCATGTCGCCCCATCTTTGCGGATTCACTCCAGTATTTGGCCTTGTTGCGGAAATACATGGCGTGGATGGCGATCCCGTGCCAGTGGGTTACATCCCAGATGAAGTAGGGATCGGCCGACCATGCGAAATCTCTCACCGTGTCCGCGTGAAATCTCCATGTCACCATCTGATTGTCTGCCGGGGTAAGGATCCTGTTCGAGAAATCCGCTATATGAAATGTGTTCTGATGCGACTTTGATTCCTGCAGCTTCTCGATCACGCTGTCCGGCAGGACGTTCCCGGGATTGAGCAGCACGCCGGTATGCCCGATGAGAAATTTCCTCGGCAGCGTTATGTTCACGTCGAAGGTTCCGTAATCGTCGTAGAACTCGCCGCGGTCCATATACTGGTCGGTATCCCAGCCGTACTTGTCGTAAACGGCAATTTGAGGGTACCACTGGGCGATGTCGTAGTCTTCCCCGACATAACCAGCCCTGTCGCTTCCTTCGGGAACCCTTCCTGTCCAGGTGATGTAAAATGTTACAGCCGAGTCACTCTTCAGAGAGCTCGGAAGTTGAACGTCGGCGAGGGTATTGTCGACATTGAATTTCAGAGGGATCTTCTGCCCGTTTACGAGAAGCGCACATTCGTGCATGATCATATTGCCCGTTGTGAGCAGGCCGTAGCGCCTTTGGCGCATTGCCTGCTTGTAGCCGTAACTACTCTTATTGAAGAGATTCCAGTACAGTCTTATATAGACCTTATGCAGGTTGTCCATGGAGTTGTTCTTGTAAAGCAGAGTCTCATTGCCGACGATCGTGTGGATGCTGTCGATGAGCGTGGCGTTGATGGTATAATGAACGTACTGCTGCCAATATTTGTCCCCGCCGGGGCGAAGTCCGGAGGCATAAGCAATGTTCAGCATGAAAAGAACTGACAATCCCGCAAACAGACGATTCATCTTTGTACACCTCGAGATAAAAACCTGCAAAAGGTTCTTGTGAAAACAGCAACTAACCATTCCGACACCAGACTGCGCATCATCTCCAGCTTTGATTGCCGCCCAAAAACCGCGACGAGCTCAAGAATGGGGTTTGATGAGAATTAGCCTCTCGCGCCTCTTTTGAAAAAAGAGGAAGCCAGGAAGGCGAGCCCGATTAAGATCATCAGGATTCCCCAGGAAATATTGATATTAAGATTGAACGATTTTTTATAGACTGACGACGGGCCCAGTAGTCCGTAGAGAAGGAGCAATATGCCGTAGAAGCTGAGAAGGCTCCCCAGTGGGATTTTTAAATCGAAAAAATGCTTGCGTCTTTGTGTCGATTCCATTTCTGTCCTCCTGTTCTTACCAGAATATGATATTCAGCACGACCATAATAACCAGCGAAACGATTGCCCAAAATCCGGGTCTGCGGAAAAACGTCTCTTCAGAATGAGCCCTCGGGGTTAGTCCATAGACCAGGCCGGCAAGTGAGCCTTCCTCTTTCTTTGCGGTAAACAAGCTTACGCCGATCGTCACGACAAAATCGGTGCACCATGCCCACCACGCCTGATAGAAGTTCGCTGCCATCTCGCTCGGATAGTGCACGATGCCGGTCCGGTACAGGACGAAGTAGTGGAACGCTGCGGCAAGGATTCCGGTCAGCAGTCCGAAAAAGCCGGCCCAAGGTGTTGTTTTCTTCCAGAACATACCGAGGAGAAACGTGGCGAAAAGAGGCGCGTTGAAAAATGTGAAGAGAAGCTGCATATAGTCCATCAGGTTCGGGAACGATTGGACTATGTATGCCGTACCGATACTGAAGAGCACTCCGAAGATCGTAGCGTACTTGCCCATCTTGAGATAGTGTTCATCCGGCATGTTCCGTTTTATGTAGCTTCCATAGATATCGTAAGTCCAGACGGTGTTGAATGCCGTAACATTCCCTGCCATACCGGACATGAAACTGGCGAGCAATCCGGTGATCGCCAGTCCGAGAATACCGTTCGGTAAGTAATGTGCAAACATCAGGATAAGTGCCGAGTTGTAGTCGGGGGTCGCTCCGTGTCCCATGGCACCTGGAACTACCTTGAACTGCGGCAGCAGTGCCACGGCCAGGAGTCCTGGTATAACTACAATTATCGGGACAAGCATTTTCGGGAAGGACGCTATGAGCGGAGTCCTTCTCGCGGCCGCCAGGTTCTCTGATGCCATTGCTCTCTGCACCACGAGAAAGTCCGTCGTCCAGTATCCGAACGACAGCACAAAACCCAGCCCCAGAACGACTCCGAGCCAGTCTACCCCCATCGGATTGTCTGAAGCCGACCCCATGTGCTGCCATGCGTGGAAAAACGAGGGGGGTATTCTTTGGACAAGTCCCTGAAACCCGCCGACAGCATGAAGCCCTATGTAAACAACCGGCAGAAGTCCCAGCCATATCAGGAAGAACTGAATAACCTCGTTGTAAATCGACGAAGAAAGCCCGCCGAAGAAAACATAAATAAGAACGACAACTGCAGACAGGAAAATGCTTGACGTCAATGACCAGCCCAGCATCAGCTCGAAAAGGAGCGCCATCGCATACATGCTTATGCCGCTCATGAGGAGAGTCATGATCGCGAACGACAGCGCGTTTAGACCGCGGGTGGCCTCGTTGTACCTCAGCTTCAGATATTCCGGCACACTTCTCACCCTGCTGCTGTAGTAGAACGGCATCATGAAAATGCCCAGGAAGATCATCGCAGGTATCGCACCGATCCAGTAAAAGTGAACGGTGAGGATCCCATACTTTGCGGAGTTTGCAACCATGCCTATAACTTCCAGCGCTCCGAGATTTGCCGACAAGAAGGCCAAGCTGGTAATCCAGCTTGGAAGCGAGCGTCCGGAGAGAAAAAAGTCCTCGCTCGTCTTCATGTACTTCTTCAGGGAAAAGCCTACAACTATTGTAATTGCCACGTAAGCAGCGAGAATCGTATAGTCGATGAAATTCAGTGACAAAACTGGTGTCATGTTATCTCCAACATGTTGGCAGGGGGGATTTGTGTTTCTTCTATGGATGCACGACCCTTCTCACGTTCCGTGCTTGTGAGACAAGGCGTCATTTAAGGCAATAGTACCCTACGAAAAACCGAAGTGTCATTTCAGCTAAATATAATATGTCATTTGAAACGTTCAAATTTTACGTGGGCTAATCGAATCGCTTTGAGTACACCACAAATCCGTGCTATATTTTGACGTGAAGTTGTCTCTTTATTTACTTAAGCGTCACATCAGTCCGTTCCTGTTCTCGATGATCACTATCACTTTCATCTTTCTTCTGCAGTTCTTGATGCAGTCGATGGATCAGATCGTCGGGAAAGGTCTCGGTCTTTTCGTGATAGTACAACTGATTGTTTACAATCTTGCGTGGATCATCGTCCTCGCGGGACCGATGTCCGTGCTCGTCGCAGTGTTGATGGCGTTTGGGGGCCTGTCATCGTACAATGAAGTGACTGCGATAAAGAGCTCGGGAGTAAGCCTTCTCCGGATGATGCTGCCGGTATTGATTGCGTCTGTCGGCGTATTTTATCTCCTCGTGCTTTTCGACAACGATGTACTTCCTGATGCTAATCACAGGGCGAAGACAATAATGATAGACATAAGGAGGAAGAAACCGACGTTCACTCTCGAGCCCGGGCAGTTCTCTCAAGAGATTGAGGGCCACGCAATTCTCGTAAGGAAGACGGTACCAAACTCCACGGACTTGTATGGTGTGACAATATTCGACTTCTCGAATCCCGGAAAATTTACCACAATTACCGCCGAGCGCGGTAAGGTCGGATTCTCGCCGAATATGAAAGAGATAATAATGCTTCTCTACGACGGCGAGGTGGATCAATATGACAACAACCAGCCCGACGTTTATCAGAGAATGAGATTTCAGCATCAACAGATCGTCCTGAGTGCTCAGGGGTTTGCTTTTGAGGAGTCCTCGCAGAATGCCTTCTCGCGAGGCGACCGGGAACTGAGCGCAGATTCAATGCGCAGCATCGTAGCGGGGTTGAAGAGGACAGTCGACATCTTTCAATCTCAATTAACGAACTACATGAGACTCAACGTAAAAGGTCTGATCTCCCCTTCTCCAAACAGATACGTGATCTCGGGGGCCTCGGACTCATCCGGGATATTTTCTCAGGCCAGCACAAATATTTCCTCGGCCCTGGGGATTGCCAGAGGAATACTTGCGAGCATGAACACAACTGAACGCGAGACGTATGCTTACAGGGTGGAGATTCAAAAGAAATATTCGATTCCCTTTGCTGCAATTGTTTTTGTCCTTCTGGGTGCCCCGCTCGGGATGATGTCGCGACGGGGCAATTTCGGCGTCTCTGCAGGCCTGAGCCTGCTGTTCTTTCTGATTTATTGGGCCTTCCTCATTGCCGGTGAGAAACTTGCCGACCGTGAAATGTTGAGCCCGTTCATGGCGATGTGGCTCGCCAATATCGTCCTTGGAGCGCTGGGCCTCCTCCTCACATACAAGGCTTCCAAAGAAGCCGTGATCATAAACTGGGACAGCTTAGTCAGGTTCCTGCCGAAGAGGTGGGTCTCTGAAGAGACATTGGGAGAAATTTCGAGGCGAGAACGCTGAAAAAGCTCGATCTCTACATAATCAGACAGTTTGTAAGTGTCATCCTGTTCGCTCTCATTGTTTTTGCCGCCATCTTCATCCTCGTCGATGTCATGGAGCATCTCAGCAATTTTCTCGACCACGGCGTCGGCCTCTTGCTGATAGCACGTTACTACCTTGTATTCACACCGGAAATACTGACGCTGATTACTCCTGTTGCTGTGCTGCTGGGATGCCTTTTCACGACCGGCAGGATGTCGAATCAGAACGAAATAATAATTGTAAGGTCTTCGGGCATAAACATATACAGGCTGCTTGTCCCTTTCCTTTTGGTGTCTACTATCATATGTGCGATAATGATCTATTTCAATGAGTGGATTGTGCCGATGGCTAATCATGAGAAGTTCAGGATTGAAAAGGTTTACCTGGAAGAGCACCGCGAAGGGTGGTGGAAATCCAACATCTTCATGCTGGATGGGCGCGACCGTATCGTCTCGATCGGCTATTACGATGACGTTTCCAATACCGCTATGAAGGTGTCAGTACAGGATTTTGCAGATACGAACCTGACGTATCTGGTGAAGAGATACGACGCACAGAGGATGACCTATAATTCCAAGGAGCATGCATGGGTATTGAAGCACGTAATTGAGCGGACGTTCGACGGTGCGAAACAGACTTTCAATACCTACCCGTCTCTCCTACTGAAGGAGATTACATTCAAGCCGTCGGATCTGGAGCAGAAGGAACTGAATCCGAAGGACATGAACTACGATCAGCTCAAGCGGTTCATAGAACTGCAGAAACGGAGCGGCAACGATGTCGCCCGATACGAGGTCGATTACTATTCAAAAGTGTCGTTCCCATTCGCGACAATCATCGTAGTCCTCTTCGGAGTGCCCTTGTCGGCGAGGAAGAAGAGGAGCGGGCTCGCGCTCGAATTTGGTGTAAGTATTCTCATTGCTTTCGTCTACTTGCTGGTCATCAAGATAAGCCAGGTGCTGGGTTATGATGGCATTGTGAACCCCCTTCTGACCGCCTGGCTTGCCAACATTGCCTTCTTTCTCGCGGCTCTCTACAACACTGCCAAAGTAACAAGATAGACGGTACTCTCAGATACAGCGGGTTTTCTATGTCGATTTGCCTGATGCCCCAATTCCCGACAATACTTCAAGCGACAGGGTCGATAACGGATCCGTTGGAATGTCAAATCACTAAGACGGGTGCGGCCCTATCCCGGTGATATGCCCCGGCTCATCATAGGGTGTAGATGTAACCTACCGTCAGCATCAGGTTTCCTGTGTGGCTCGTCCCATCCACGGCGTACTTCTGCACATTGGTAAATCCGAATAGACCGCGCAAATCCAGAGAGATACTTTCTCTAACCGCAATCGGTACGATAATGCCCACTCCTCCGGCAATGCCGAAATTTATCCTGTTAAGGCTGCCGGTCACTCCGGAACTCGCATCGAAGGATTGCGGAGGCAGAGGGGTATACCCACCGCTTCCGTTCGGCATTTCCAACGGCGTCCCTTGCTTGTCAATGTATACCGAACTTGTCCCGCTGGTCTTCTGGGTTGCGTTCAACAAATAACCCACATACGGTCCTGAGTTGACGTTGAACCTCAATCCCCCTCTGCCAAAAGTGTATTTGGCGAGGACTGGAACCTCCAGGTAATTGAGGATCGAAGTGTTGTTGAAATCCGCATAGTAGTAGCCTCCGGAAGGCATTGGAGGAAGCGTCGTCGAAGTGATAGGTTGAAGTCCGTTGCGCCGACCTCCCTGCCCGTCGAAGTTTACCTCGGGCTGTATGGAAAAATTCCTGGTGATCCAGAAATTTGCAGTAATGCCGAAATTCGGAGCGAGCCTTGACGTGTACCCTTGACTAATCTCGTTGTTTCCACCTCTGAGATCGGGGACACTCAGGCCTCCATGAATTCCAATTTGAGTCTGCGCCTGCGACGTCTGTAATGTCGCCAGGAAGATTGTCACGACTCCAAAAACTGAAATTACTTTTTTCACGGTGTGCTCCTTATATGTTCTTATTTTTGGCGGTAATTGTTGGTCAATTGTGTCCCTTTAGTTCCCGACAACTTCCGCATCCATCCGTCCATTTGGGCTGATGGCCCGTCAAAAGGTTTAGGCCGGACTAGAATACTTTTACGTCAACATATTTTCGGGGATTTCTCTTTATGTCGGTTACGAGCGAATCGACAGATAAGATGGTGCTCTTAAGGCTATTATACAACGAGTCGCTTCCGACGATCCTTCCGAGGGTTCCCTTCCCCGATTTTGCTTTCCCCAGCAGCGAATCGAGCGACCCGGCCGATTCGGACGAAGTCTTCAAAAACGCGGACAACTGCTCAGAGTTCCTTCTAAGCGATTTAACGAGCAAGGCTATACCTTCCTTGTTTTCCGAAGTCAGCTGATATGTGTTTGCGAGCGTCCACCTCAGGTTTCCGTTTACTTCATTGTTCAGGCCTGCAGCTACTCTGCCCAGGTTGACCAGCGCTGCGTGGACTCTGCGTTGGGTATGCTTCCCCACTAGAACATCAACATTCGCTAATACGTTCTTCATCTGGAGTTCAACCGTCTCCACGCCGGCAATTGCTTGATCTATGCCGTATGAGGGGCTCCCCATGACAGTATCGTTTGGTTGAAGGTATACCCCGGAAATTCCCGGTATGATCTCGACTACCGTCCCGCTGAGCATGCC
>JBJKQU010000197.1:0-15930 GCA_046705025.1 Candidatus Kryptoniota bacterium
TTGTTACGGTCTCTGAAAAAGATCCGCAGACTCGCATCGGGAAGCCGCTCGATCAACTTTGCAAGCAAGGGGACGTTCTGTGCACAATCCGGACACCAGTCTTCGGCTATGCATATCAGGCTCATTTTTCCCCTCCGCCTGAAGAATTCCAATTCGTATTCACCCAGCGGAACGTTTTCGTATATCGATCTCATCCTATCCACGTTCCTGGTGCTCCTGACGAGATACTCATCCCATGTCAGACCTTTCTTCAGGTATTCAGATAGATCGACCGGGGCCTCAGCTGTGCCCCCCTTTGATCCAAACAGACTATTCATTTAGTTAAACCCATTGTGAGTTGGTCCTGCCGAGTAGCAAAATCAATCGCTATCGACTTTTCAATATTAACATCCAAAGAGCAATTAATGTTCAAGTTTGGAGGAAGAAGACTTGATACCGGCTGCAGCATCCGCCCGATTATTCAACCGGAGGACGATCAAAGCCGCGGGCGATTATGAGCCGATGCGGGGGAATCATCGCCGCCACGTCGGTGTTCTTTGAATTGAAGGGGCTGCCGATTAATTTAGTCTTGAGGAGTATTCAGGCATTAGTTTCACTTCCAGTTTTTCCGTCTAATTACCGATAAGAATGTTAGATAATCATGACTCCGCAATCCGGTGAGTGCTTAAGATATAAATCGACATGTCAGCCCGCAGGAATATTTCAGCCTCAGGCAACAGCCGAAGGAGAGAATGAGCTTTTGCATCACGGTAAGAAGACCGGGTTTAAAAATACCGAAGGCAGGGCTTAATACGGGCGTCCCTTCAATGCTCCCTACCGAGAATGCCGGCGACGCAATCGGTTACGTGGTTCCGGGCGTAGGACCCGGCATCAGGACCTTGACGCTCGTGACTGCCGGACTGCCGCAGAGCGACCCAGCGAAGGAGGGATCGGACAAAGCGCGCAGGACGTCGTTGTACGAAAGGACTCTGAAGACAGACGTCCTCAATGAGACTTTCCTTTCCAAATCGAGCCCCTGGAGAAGATGGCTGTACAACCTCCTGCCGTTTACGGTCTCCCAAATCGTTGAAGCATTCATTCTCGGCGGAAGGTACGATGTCGTCATTTCGTGGTCCGAACGTCCGGCACTTCTCTTCGCATTGGTACTGAAACTCACCGGATCGAAAATTCGTCACGTGGCGCTGATGACGTGGCCGTCAAGGCCGAAGAAAGCCATGGTTCTTAAATGGGTTCAGAGCCATATATGTACGCTGGTGTTATGGTCATCAGTCCAGCGGGATTTTGTCGTAGATCGGCTCGGGTTGCCTCCTGACAAAATCAGGATGGTGAGGAATCCCGTCGACCAGGAGTTCTTCCGCCCGCTGAACCGAGAGACAGACATGATCTGCTCAGCTGGACGCGAAATGCGCGATTACCCGACTCTTATCGAAGCGATGAGAGGACTCGACATCAAATGCCATGTTGCCGTTTATCTACGGGGCAAGATGTATGATACTGTCAAGGCGGCGATTAGTGACAGAACTATTCCTTCAAATGTCACAATCGGAAATCTGACCGATTTGGAACTTCGTGAGCTTTATGCACGGTCGAGATTTGTCGTTATCCCGCTGCTGCCGACCGACACGGACAACGGTGTGACTGTGATTGCAGAGGCGATGGCAATGGGAAAAGCCGTCATTTGTTCCCGCGTGAAAGGGCAGGTCGATATCATTAAGGAGGGCGTGTCCGGGCTGCTGGTTCCGCAAGGTGATCCTGCCGCTCTGCGGAGAGCGATCAAGCACTTATGGGATCATCCTGAACTGGCCGACAAGATGGGACGCGAAGGCAGAAAGATTATAGAAGAGTATCACACGCTTGAGAGGTTTGTAAATGATATGAAGGAAATCGCCACCGAGGCTGCCGGGAAGAAGAACTCTACAACGCCGGCCCTTTCGACGGGCGGATATGCCGGCAGCTCATCCGTACGTGTTCATCCCGGAGATGCCGCAAAAAGTCGTGATAAAAGCCAAAGGGAAGTTGCCGATATAAAATCAGGCAGAAGCCTGAGATCTTTGACTCTGATAACGGAAGGCCTGCCGGAAATAAATCTCGCCAAGGAGAAAGCGGATGAAACACCGCGCTATTCGCTTTACGAGACGGAGCTCGGAACAGACATGCTTAATGAGCGCTACCTTTTACATGCGAAACCATCGAGACGATGGCTCTACAGACGACTCCCCTTTGCCGCATCTCAAATCATCGAGGCGTATCTGCAGCGGAAAAGGTACGACGTAGTGATTTCATGGGCCGAACGCCCTGCTTTGCTTTATGCGACCGCGCTGAAGCTCACGGGCTCACGAGTTCCACACGTCGCTTTGATGAGCTGGATTTCAAAGCCAAAGAAGGCCCGCATCCTTAAACTTGTCCACAGCCACATTACAACGATAGTGCTGTGGTCTTCAATACAACGTGACTTTGCGATCAATCAGCTCGGGATCCCGCCGGAGAAGATTCGAATGATTACGAAGTTTGCAGATGAGAGATTCTTCCGCCCGATGGGCCGCGAGACAGACATGATCTGTTCTGCCGGGCGTGAAATGCGCGACTACCCGACCCTGATCGAAGCCATGCGTGGTCTCGACATAAAATGCCATATCGCCGTTCGGCTGCGCGGAAAAATGTACGACACAGTCAAGGCTGCCATGGCCGAAAAATCACTTCCCTCGAATGTGACCATCGAAGGGCTTCGGCCTTACGAGCTTCGCGAAATGTACGCGCGATCGAGATTCGTCGTAATACCGCTTCTGCCGACCGACACCGATAACGGGTTGACGGTCCTGCTTGAGGCCATGGCCATGGGCAAGGCCGTAATATGCTCGCGCGTCAAAGGCCAGATAGACATAATAAAGGAAGGAGTGACGGGAATACTCGTGCCGCAGGGCGACCCGGTTTCACTGAGGAATGCAATCGATCACTTGTGGAACCACCCCGAGATTGCCGAGAAGATGGGACGGGAGGCGAGAAAGGTCATCGAGGAGAAGCACACCATCGAAGGCTTCGTAAACACGATGAAGGATGTGATTTACGACGCTGCCGGCGTAAAGCCTCCGGGTACGTTTCCGTCGGGAGCGGCAGAATCCTTTCAATGAATTCGGGGGGACTGATCGGTTCTCATCGTTAGAAACAGAGCGGCCCGAACCGCGTGGAAGCGACCGGCGTCTTCCGTGCGTCGATATCAGGAGTTGTTCTCTCGCCGGACGGGATCACGTGCAGTCCTGACCCACCCTTTATCATCCCCTTTCAGGACGGTCTTGAGATAAATTCCGGCCTTCCAAAATGCGTACTTAGGGAGATTTACGAGTGCCATGTACGCGCCGCTGTCCGCGCGGGCTGCGCCCAGGCCACCCACCACGTGGAACAGCTCGAGGAGCACGACCAATCCCGAAAGCAGGGCGGGAGTATTCAACCACTGGAGGCCGACGGCGACGAGGAGGACGTTCACAAGAAAGACAGTGCCCGTGAGAACGAACATGTTGACAAAGGCCGGTGTTACAAGCTCTATCAGCGCGTCCAGAGCAACAAACGATCTCCTGCGAAGTGAAACGGCTAAAAGAGCCTTCGAATACTTTTTTAGAAGCGGGAGTCTTCCCATCTCCCAGCGTTTTCTCTGCGAGCCGGCACTGGCCGAATCTGTAGGCATCGTGGCGTATACTACTGCTTCCGGTGCAAAGTGGACTTTGACATTAACGAGCGTGAGCTGCAGATATCTCTCAAGGTCTTCCGCCCTCGAAAAGGACTCCCAGGGTTTTTCTTTCAATAACCCCCTCGAGAAGCACATGCCGTTCCCGTTCAATCCGGGTCCGCAGCCGATTGCCTTTCGCCCGAGCGGCCTGACATAGTTGTGGAGGATGAAAGCAACGCGGATCATTTCAGGGCTCCAAGCCCCCGGCTGGGGTACAACCAGGTCGCTTGTTTGTATGCACTCCGCCCCGTCCTCGAGATAGGAATTCAATACCGAAAGCAGATTCTCCGATACGACGGAATCTGCGTCGACTATTGCAAACGCATCATAATTGTCCTCCGAACCGATCAATTTTTCTATGCACCACTTCAGTGCATACCCTTTACCCAGCAAAACCGTATTCGTGCGCTCGAGCACCTTCACGCCGACGGTTCTTGAGATTTCCGCGGTCCGGTCCGTGCAGTTGTCTGCTATAACGATCACGTCGAAGAGGCCCGGGTTGTAATTCACAGACTTCAAGCTGCGGAGAGTGCGTTCTATGCCCGATTCTTCGTTGTGTGCCGGGACAAGTACCGCAAAACGCCTTGAGCCGGCGGGGAAGCTCCCTCCGGACTTCATTCTCTGGAACATTGCGAGGAGTGTCAGGAATGCCAGGTACAGTGAAAAGAAAAGGAAAGGAATGATGAAGACGATATCAAGAAGTGAAACAAGCGTTTTCAATTAATCTCTTCTCCAATCTGGCAGGCAAAGTCTATTGTCGGCACCAGTTCAGCGATTTCCCGCGAGGAATTTCCACGTGCTTGCAGTGCCGAAGTTTGATCCGGGCCAGGCACAACCCATGGCGAATAAAAACTCACGCGGATAGTTCTCATGTTTTTCTAGCTTCCGGTGATATGAGTCAGATCCGTCGGTTCATCGATCGTTTTGCTCACATCGTCATTGCCAGGCAACTGAAGATACTGCCCTTTTTCAAGTTCAGACAGGAAAGCGAGTCGTTTCGGTCCCCCGAAGAAACCCGAATAAGGCTGACGCCGGTACGATTCAATTTCAAGAATCTCTTCGAGGCGCACGGCACAAAGACGGACCTCAGGACCGAAATGGTCGATAAGCAACATTTGAGTTTCCTTAACCGGCGCATCGAACATTATCGAATGCAGGCCGAACGAAACGGCCAAGTGCTCGGAAAGACTCTTGCTTAATTTTCTGGCGGACTTTTGAGGAAGGATTTTTACATACGTCTCGAAAGGCTCGGCGACAAGATATTTAGCGCCGGCGTCGAGCCACTCCTTCGATTCATTTATCAGCTTTCCATTTCTCCGTCTGTCTCCTTCGCTCCCTCTCTTTAACCCGACCCTGGCGAGTACGTCGAGCTCATATTCTGCGGCAAGCTTGACCACCTCCCTGGGAGTCAGGACAGCATCCGGATGGCCGTTCCAGTATTCGAGGGATGTCATACCGAATCCGACGCAGAGCTCCATGTATTCCTGGAGCCTGCTCTTTGAAAGTGTAATTTCCAACGGCATCTCGACGGCGACTGTCGGTATTTCATATCGTTTTGTCACACGGATTTTTCTACTCCTTGACACTTCGCTTGAAATTATCCAGGAGCTCATCGACATCCGCAGCATGGAGATCAGATGATAACTCTGCTGCAGGAGGGCATCAAGAGTCCAGGGATCGACGTTGGAATCGTTAGGACTTGTCAGTGGAGGCAGTTTCAGAAGATTCGATTCGCGCGGCTCCGCGCCATCTTCCTGTTTTGCCGGGCTGCCGTGGAGCATCCCTTCACCGTTCGCTCCCTTGTCCGGATTCTCAATCCTGTGTTTTTCTACTTTCATAGAGTTTGCTCCCTCGGTGGCGAAACAACATATGTCGTCCCTTGTTGTAATGTGGTATAATTGCAGTCTGCATCACTTCCTCAATCGAGCCGGCATTGTTCGCAACCAAGCAGGCAGGCGAATGTTAACATTATCCCTCTATTGTGCCGGCGGTCTCTTTGACCTTGCTCTCTTTATTCACGTTATTGTTCTCCCGACGAAAGGAATTCAATTTCGCTGCCGCAAGCCGGGAGATTACACTTCTCGATTCACCGGAGAATCTCTTCTTGACCGATTCGAAATATTCGGAGAATATCAACGGGGTTCCTTTTTGCCTCGCCAGCACCCTCATGATGCCTATTTCGCAGTTTGCTCTTGCAAAGACCGAGTTCAGGTTTCTATAAACACCGAAGGCAACTTTGCGCACTGCCGAACTGCGTGAGACAAAACGCGCGGTAATCTCGCTGTTGTAGGTGACATTCGAAGTCAGATCATACTTGTAACTTTCTCCCCCTCTCGACAGGTCGACTATCTGATATCCTTCCCTGATGCCTTCTTCGATCACCAGCAACTTCATTGCGAGTCCGGGGCTCGAGCTCTGGGAACCGGCTCCGCGGTCCTGGTGGAAACCGCTGGTATAAGGATAAATCCGGCCGTTGAACTTGTATCCCAACTCAACAACAATCGGCTTGCCTTTCTTCGTGAGAATCTTGAACCACAGTCTACCCTTGCGCGCGAAAGTCTCGGCCAGCTCGTTATGCAGTCCCTCGAATCTCTTGTCCGAAAAGAGGCCGGGGTAACCGACTGCATTCCAGCGTTTCTGGTGCAGACGAGAAAGCGTTTCAAGCTTATCGCTTATCCTGCCGTTTTCAACGACATCTTCAAGTAAGTATTCAGGATTTTGAAAGTAGCCCCTGTACGCGTGCCGAAAATGCTGTCTCACTTTCTTCTTCAATGGTAAGAGGTAACCCTCGTATGTGTCGGGCAACTCGACTTTCAGGCAGGCGTCCGTAGAAGCGGTGGCGAGCTCACACCCGGAAGTTTCGAGAAGCGGCACGAGATGACTCAGCAGCAGCGCCCCTTCAGGCACGTTTTGGAAGTACATGTCGTCCCACATATAGGACTTTTCCCTGAGCAAATCGGCGACCGCACGCGAGACTGCTTCCTCAAATCCCCTTGCGGCCACAATGTCCAGATAATCGGCTGGGCCGTCACGTTCCAAAGAAAGAACTGTCAAGTGCGAAGACTGGAGTCCTCCGCCGAGGAACTTGAGCCGCCTGAATATTCTCAAACCGATAACCGAATAGCTCTGAATGTAGAACGGGGCTATCCCGACGAGTGTTTCGCCGTCTCTGACCAGAATTATGAAGAGGCGGCAGTCAGGACTTGTCGCAAAATGTTTCCACCACAGATACTGCCAATCGAAGGATTGGAATACGGTCGCTGTGGAATTCTCCACTAGACCATCCCACTCGGCCTCGAATGAGGAGAAAGAGCGAGCGTCGTCGATGACTTCCACCGTAAGTCTGCTGCTTTCAGCGACGGGACCTTCCGCAAGTACGCAAGTCTCGTCGGGCATGAACACTGGACTCAAGCTCAAATCATTCATTTCACATCTCCCCTTTATCTTCTCAAATCTGCCGCTATTTCGCGATCCAGCACGGCCGTTGACTCCGTGGCGGATCCGTTCCTGGACCCATGAACCCGGAATCTTTCTCCGGCCATCCAACGGACCCAGCCGTAATATTCATAGGGGGTCAGCACTTTGAGAGCAAAATCGAATATGCTTGAAGAGCTCTTGATCGATATCCTTCTTATATCCAGGAGGTCTCCGGGAAACTTCGGAGGCCCTGAAAAGACTCCGCACCCGTATTCGTACCCTGCCTCGCGAATCATCCCTTTCAACCTGTCGTCCGTTGCGCCGAACGGGTAGGCAAAAGAAACGACCGGTGCCTCTATAAGGTCCTCCAGCACCTCCTTCGATCGTGCGATCTCCCACCACGCGGCTTCCGGCGGTAGTTTGGAAAGATTCGCGTGCGTCATCGAATGAGATCCGATCTCGAGCCCGGCCCGGTGAAGTTCGACGATTTCCTTGTCACCCATAAGCGAAGCGCCTACGACTCCGCGCGGTTCGTCCCAAATGTTCTTCCTGATTGACCTCTCACCCAGCACAAACATGGTTGCCTTCGCGCCGAATTCCTTCAGGACGGGGAGCACATTCAGATGCACATCGTTATATCCGTCGTCGAAAGTGAGAATTATCGGCTTTTTCGGGAGCCTTATTTCGCCTTTCAGGTAAAGGGAGTAGTCTTCAAAATTTATACACGAGTAGCCCCAGCTGTCGAGAAGCCTCAAATGTGTATGAAGCTGAGAGGGGCTTACGTTCCAGGAATAGGTATTCTTGACATCTCTATCGTCGACGACGCGATGGTAAACCAGCACCTTAACCGCAGGTTTGCTCGACCTTGATCCGTTGTCCTTAACTAGATTCATTGTTGCCTTCTCATGATTCGTGATTGAATAGATGGCAGGTGTGACGTCGCTCCGTTTTTTTCTCACCAGCGAATTCAGCGCATCGTTGGCAAGGTCGGCAATAATATCCCAATCGTACCTCGACTTGGCCAGCCTGTATCCCTCGGCTCCCAGCTGCTCAGCCTTCGCCCGGTCGAGCAGCAGGTTGACAACATTTTCTGCAAACTGAACGGGGGTGTCGCCTATCATTGCGTTCTTGCCGTCCTGAAGTTCGATTCCTTCCCCTCCGATGCTTGTAGTCACGATCGCCTTCTTCATGGCGAGAGCTTCAAGAATCTTGAGTCTGGTTCCGCTTCCCATCCTGAGCGGCACAACGTACACACTTGCACGCGCAGTGTATGGTCTGACGTCGTCCACGTAACCCGTTACTATGACGTCTTCGGATGCCATGCGCTGCAGGGCCTTGGAAGGATGGCTTCCCACGATGTAAATCCTGGCCTGAGGCACCTTTTGTTTTATAAGCGGAAAGATGTTCTCCAGGAAATATATCATGCCGTCATTGTTGGGGACGTAATCCATCGTGCCGGTAAATACCATCGAGTAAGGTTCGATCGGCTCGTCCGAAGGGGCAAATGACTGCGTGTCGACCCCGTTGGGAACGACATATTTCAACTTGTCGGGCACGTCCCGGTCCAGGATATCTCCGTCGACCGAGGACGTTACGAAGACGGCATCCATCTTCTTGCAGATGTTTATTTCTTCCCGATAAGTCTTCACGTGTTCTCTTAAATAGAATATCTTGCGAAGGGGTGATCTTACGTTTTCGTACATTCTCCTGAAATTGTTGTACTCCACATTGTGCTCGTCCAGAATTTTGACCGCATCCCCTTTCAGATTGAACCTCGCTATGAGTGGAAATTCGAAAACGACCGCATCGTAGCCGTTGTTTTCACAGAGCCAGTCAAGTGTTTCCTTCATCTGTTTTGTCCGGTCTGTCGAGAAAAAAAGGCTTTTACGGGAAAGGAGCGACCTGATGAACTTCAGGAAGAGCCGGGGACGCGAAAGCGTTTCCCTGCGGACAACCTTGATGTGATTCACAATATCGCCGAATTCCTTCCTTAACAGCGCCTCATCTTCCTCGGTCCCGTAAGTAACGAATGTGACATCGTGCCTCAGCGCAAATCCCTTCAACATGTAATAGGTTCGCAATGCGCCGCCGAATATGGGAGGTACGGGTGAATATGGTGCAACATGGAGGATCTTCATGCATCAATACCTTTCTTTGCAAATAAATACTGTCTTAATTTTCCCGGACTGAAGGCACTCCGGAGAGCCATAATCTCTGCCGGTTCGAAGGTCGACAGAATAAACAGGAACGCAACATACGTCATCACGCCAAGTACGCCCTGCGCAATCCACGGTAGCCCAACAGCTCCGAATGCCATGATCCCTAGCCACATCATTACCCCGGAAGCTATCCCTTTGAGCGCGGCGACGAGAAATCTCGTCCCGAAAATTTCCTTCGGCAGGAGAATTATCGCCGAGAACAACACGAACAACTCAGTGATGTTGGTTGCTATCGCCGCGCCGGTTCCGCCGTTTCCGAAGTTCACCTGGAAATAATGAATCAGGAAGTAGTTTGAAACGACATTTACAATCACCGCGGCAAATGCCACGGCGGCAAGCGCCCTCTGTTTGTCCATTGCAAAAACGGTCCCCCCCAGTACGAAGTCAACATAAACCAGGACTACTCCGACGGAGAAAACCTGGATGATGCCAACCGAGGGGGCGTACTGGGAGAGACCGAAAAGGAGTGCAATGATAGGCTTGGCAAACTCGGCCATACCTACCGCTATCGGAATGCTCGCAAGCAGAAGAAACTCGAGGCTCTTCTGCGATGTGAATCTCATGGAATCCAGTTCCGAAGCGCTTTGTCTGGATAGTATGGGATAGAGAGCTTGCGAGAAAATCGAAGGCAGAAACATGAGAATATCGAACAACCTGTAAGCTGCGCCGTACCATCCCACGACCGACACCGGCACCATCACGGAGAGCATCACCGCGTCAATCCGGTAATATATTATCCCGAAGAGGGACCACAGAAGGTATGGCATTCCGCTCCGAACGAGGGGCAGCAGCCTGTCGAGGTGAATTCGCAGTTCCAGTTTGAACAGACGTTTGCCGAATTTCATGGATATCAGGTAATTCAGGTAGACGCTGAGTGCCGTGAGGAGTGCAACGACAAGCACATTTGCGCCCAAAAGGAGGGCCGGGACGACGGTAAACATAAGGAAAGTCCGCTCCACGACCGATGCGATGGAGGGATATTTCATGTCCTCCACTCCCTGAAACCCATACCGGATCAGCGATGCCAATCCTCTCCAATAGTTGGAGAAGCCCAAAATCATGACGATCAGCACTGTGTCGAGCGGATATTTTGCAACTTCGCAGAGCACGAAGGTGACGACCATAGACAAGAGCCAGAGCCCGATCCTCAGAATCGCCGAGCTGGACATTAACTCCGACGTCCCTTCCCGGTCGCGCGACACGTCTTTGGATATCTGGTACTGTCCGCCGTAACTGATTACATACTGGAAAATCATCTGGATGGATAGCGCCAGGTAGAGTTGGCCGTAGGCCGCGCTGCCCAGATAGCGGGGCAGGAAAAGGAGCAGCACGAACCCGGAGATCCAGGTCGACACCTGGGTCGCCATCATAAGGGTGGTATTCTTCGTCAGTGATTCCGTGACGGAGTAGTTCATTCGGCTGCCTCATTTCGCGCGCGTGAACGAGCCGATAGATGCTCGGCCAAACCTTTGTCTGTTCCGTATACCTTCAGGTTGTTCTTCAAGTTTCTCCCGTTCATTTTGGGTTTTCCCGGGTCAAACCTGCAACCACGGGACATCTTTGTCCTTCTTGCCAGACTTGACTTGTTCATCGTGAAGCCTGCTCAGCGTGGGGAGAAGTCCTGCAAGTGTGCCGAGGTAAACCATGTCCCGATAGTACGTGAGTTGGAGGTCGTAATACGATACCATGACCTGATTAATAACGGCTATTACTATGACGGCACATACCGCCTTCAAATATGGATCTTCAAGTTTCTTGAATATTCTCGCGCCATGAAATACTATCGAATCGAGAAAGAGGAAAAAGAGGAGAAACCCGACAACGCCCATCTTTACCATTACCCACAGAATCTCATTGTGGGAAATGTATGGCTGCAGCGGAAACTGGATCTTGGGGAGTGTGATCGGCTGCTCATATTTGGTCCCGAACCCGAGTCCCTGGATCGGCTTATGGCGTATTGTGACCGCCAAATCGTAGTCCTCATCGAGACGATAAAGGTTCGACAGATATCTCTCACCATCGTCCTGCTTGCTCTTCTGGAAGATTCCCGACTTGATCATTTGTATCGGGAGGCCGAGCCTCCCCTGCTCATTCCAGAATATGGCGCTGTATGCGGCAAACACTATGAGTATCGGGACGAGCGCCTTTAGAAGCATCCATCTCTTGGGCCTCGGCAGGAGGAAGATAAACGCCGCGAAAGAGGCGAAGAACCCGCCGAATGCAGCCCGTCGCTGGCCAGCCATATACCCTATAAGGAGAGGGACCAGGGACCACAGCAGCACTTTCCTTTGCTTGACTTTCACATCGAACAGAACCAGCGCGATGAGAAAAATGAAAAGAGTGTTCATGAATACCGGGTCTTCGTGGTTGGTGAGGCAAGTATAAGGGCCGTAGTTGAAACCCAACATTGCGAACCTGGTCGCACCTTGAAGCGCTTTGAAAATAATCGCAATGATCGCGATCCACATGATAGTCTCGACCTGCCTGCGGGTCTGGATTATTTGAGGAACGAAGAAATACAGAAATCCGAAATAAAACAGTGCCCGGACTTCCCACAGGGAGACCAGGAATTCACCTCCATTCTTCAATCCGTATGCCAGGGAACCTGCCATTGCTGTCAAGAACATCAACGCGACACCCCAGCCCAGCGGGCCCTGTATGCGAGTGTCCCGGCGGAAACTTATGGCCAGGAACCAGGCAAGCAGCATCAGCGCGAGCTGTATTTCCAGAGGATTCATGACGCCGATGGAATTTGCGGGGAGGTAAGGAATCTGCTTAAGGTTCCAGAAATAATGTACTCTGTAGGTAATCGGGTTAGACCCGGGGATAATGTACTGGTCGAATATCAGAACCATTGCGAAAAAGAGATCGAAGCCGAGGTCCACTCTGTAGAAGGTCAGGAAGAACACCGCCACCACGGCCACGAACGCAAAAACCGGGAGTATTTTGCCGTCGGTGTAAACCAGAATCAACGCGAGGATTATCGATACTCCGGCCACAGCCAGGAATGCGATAAGCTCTGACGGGCTGTAGGGTATCCATGCCTTCGATCCCCCTTCTTCATAATCCGTTTTAAACCATGAGGACATTATGAGATTACTCTTCTCGGTTAATTAATGGGTTGGCGGTTTCATTCTAAACATATCGACCAGGACCAGTGTTGCCTGAAGAAATGCAAACAGGATCAGCACCGTTATAGAGGTGGCCCTGGATTTCCACAACCTTTTCCCTGCCTCCATGCTGAGCATCAGGAAGGCCACGAGAATCACGAGGGAAGTCATTGATTTTTCCTCCTCCGAGTCAAAGGCATTACAGCCTGCTATCTTCGACTTTGTTCATTATAAATCCGAGTATCTGGTTGCTGTGCACTTTCCGAAACACCCTGTCCACATCCCGGCGTTTTGTCTTGCCGACTTCCGTCACCAGAAGCAGACCGTTCAACTGATTGCAGAACACGGTCGGGAAATCTTTTGTGTCGAGGGAAGGGAGATCGACTATCAGGATCTCGTACTCGTTCAAAAGGGATTCCATGATGTCCTTGAAAGCAGACAGGTGCCCGAGACTGACTTTCTTTCCAATCGCCTTGCCCGCGGGAAGTATGAAGAGGTTCTCTACACTGGACGGAGTCACGAAAACTTCATCACCCACCAGGGCATCTACAATACCGGGTCCAAGGGGAATTCCGAATATGTCGTGGAGTCTCGGCCTTTGCAGGTTCATATCGATCAGCACTGTCCGCCTTCGCGAACCGACCGAAAGGGACAGCGCGAAATTGCAGGCCGCGGTCGTCTTCCCCTCTCCCCTGTTGGCACTCGTCACACCGATCGAATACCCGAGGTGCTTCTGGTCGTTCGGAAGGACCGAGTAGTTAAAGCTGTTGTAAAGTTCTAGTGCCTGTATCTCATCGTCTATTTGAGTCCCTCGCTGGCTGCTCGTCACTATTCTCTTGCGCGGGATTACGGAAGTCTCAACGGATGTCAGTGAAGATCGCTTCCGGTCGGCTTCCCTTACGAGTGTCGTGCGGCCTTTTTCCGGAGACTGATTTGAGTCTCCCGGTACCAGGCCCTCGGCAGGGTTCTTGTCGTCCATGATAATTCCTTGTTCAATCATTTTTTTGTTCTCACCACAGGAGCAGGCAGATAAGCGATAATGGGTCTCTCAAACATCTCCAGGTCCCGGGGTGTTCTGATCCTGGTGTCGAAGAGCTCAACGAGACCCGCTGCGAGCAGACCGACAAAGAGACCCGCTCCGATGCCGCCGCCGATAATCAAGGCTTTGTTGGGCTTCGAAGGCTTCGTCGGAAGGACGGGGGGATTGATAACCACAAACTCATCGGCAGCTTTCTGCTCGAGGTCTCTCATGGTTTGTGCCCTCTCGAGGCTGACTCTCATGCTTTCGTAGAGGTTTTTATAGGTATCAAAGGTATTCTGCATCGCTTGGTCCTGTGTCTGTGCGACGGTAGCCTGCTCCAATGAAGCGACCGTCTCCATTTTCCGTTTTTCCAGACCGGCCAGTTTCGCCCGGGTCTGCGATATGACGGAATTGAGCCCGTCTCTGACTTTTTGGAGCTTGGTGAAGACATCCTCCTTCGCCTTGACCACACCAGGATATTCGGACGTGTATCTTTGCGTCAACTGCGTGTAAGTGTCCAACGAGCTCCTTAGCTCGGTGGAGAACGGTATATCCGCAAGCTGGAGCTGGTACAGATCCTGGACGTTTGCAGCGGTGACGCCGGAATCCAATACGCTCCCGACTATTTGAAGCGAACTCTCGTAACTGTCCAGGAGGGCCTGGGTGTTGTCTATGACAGTGTTGTTGTTCAGAAGTTCGCCGTAAAGAAGCCGCCTGTCATCCGTCGGAAGATAGTTAGCCCGCCGCTTCAGCTGCGCAATCAGATTGTCCTGACTTTGCATGAAGGTCTGCCTAAGCTGGTCGACTTTTTTCTGGAAGAAATCGACTGCAAACTCATTTTTCTGATTTTCAATCCCGACTTTATTATCGATGATCAGGTTGGTAAGGACGGTCACCCCTCTCTGGGCAAGAACCGGGCTCGTATCCGAGTAGGTTATCTTGAAGGAATTAATACCAAGGATGTCCGTCTTAATTTCCTTTCTTACCGCAGCGACCATATTCTCATCGGACAGACCCGGCATCGCGCTCTTCCGGAGCCCGAGGCTGTCGATCAGGCTCTCAATCGTCGGGTGGCTGTATACCACCTCGTTCAGGTCTGTGATAGGACTAGAGAATTTATTTTGCGAATCCTGCGACGACGGGAAGATATATGTCATCAGCTGGTTTAGTACCTCATTCGGTTGAACGAGGATCGTAGTAGTCGATTCATACTGTTTCGGGAGCGTGAAAGCGCCCAGCAAGCAGACAGACAGAATGATTATCGGTGGTATCATGAATGCCCTCTTTCGTCTTCTCAAGACGGACATCATTTCATCGATTGTAAACTGTGAGTTTTTCATTTCCCTTTTCCTTGTGTTACCCCAATTCCGTCAATATGTGTGCCGCGAAAGTCTACACAAACATAATCCGCATAATGCTTTGAGTTTCAGGCGATTCGCACGATTGCCGATACGGCAGCCCGCGGCCTGCCCAGTAAGAAAGCACCACTTTACTCACCTATTACTGATACTCACAGTGCATGAGTGTAAAAAGTTTACATCTTCCCGAAAAATCGGGATCGCGGAGACATTAAAGCGAGTAAACTATACACGCTTTTTTGCCAACAGACAGCCGCCCGCGGAGCGATGCCCGGCATAATGAGCGATATTTCGCGATATGGCCATGGCACAGTTATTGAGGTACTAGCTATCGCAAAGGAAGAGGAGGTACACAAATAATGAGTATGAAGATGGCGCAATCCGATACAATGCGATGCCATCGTTTACAACTCCGTGACAGCCGCCTCGAAATCTTTCATAATTACAACAGAGAAAGTGAATCACAACGCCCCATGAAGCAACGAAACAGAATCAATTCCGAAAAGAATACTCCGCATACAATTCCCTTTATGGCTTGCGGCGAATTCCTAAGAGGCAACCGAGGGACACAGGTGATGACTCTGGCACTCGCTCTTCTCTTCTCAGTCGGACTTGTGGGCTGCTCATCAAGTGCCTCGACTTTTTTCCAGACTCATACTGACCCGACTGACTCTTACGCATCGACGTCGGGGACGGTCGTCAACCAGTACGCCCAGCAGCAGCAGGATCAGACCGAGGGACACACAATCAAGCCTGGTGACCAGCTCGAGATAACGGTCTGGGGGTATCCTGAATTCAACACGACTGCAACGGTAAACGAATTCGGCGCCATCACCATACCGCTGCTCGGCGAAGTTGCCGCAGCAGGCATGACGACGACCGAATTCACGGCATCGTTGAAGCAGCATCTTGCCGCTTACGTCAAGGGAGAAACAAGGGTTACAGTATCACACATTCAAATGAACCAGAAAATCAACGTAATGGGCTCGGTGACCAAACAGTCCAGCCTCCCTGTGTTCGGAGAGATTTCCCTCGTCCAGGCCATAACAGAGGCTGGGGGGCCGGCGCCGGACGCCGACCTGAG
>JBJKQU010000198.1:0-24715 GCA_046705025.1 Candidatus Kryptoniota bacterium
ATGGTGACAAATTCAGTGTCTCCCGAATTTCTCTCGCCAACCCTGCGTCTATCGCTATCTCAGACACTTAACGGATCAGCTCATCTTTTTACCCTTCAATTTCCATGCCCCTATGTCGCATTTCAGGAAATAGGTGTGATTTGGATGCGAGAGTTCCACCTGCTAATTTCGAGCAGGTTTCATTCGCGAAGAATGACATGCAGATCACGAAGGTAAGAAGGGCTGAAAAATATCGTTCTCGAACTTTAAAAGAATATTCTATTAAATCCGATCAGCACACCTGGTACACACAATTCCGAAGCCACACTGAAGAACCGGTGAGAGCTATAGCTGACAGGAGCCTCCCGGATATGTTTAGGATTATCATACATACGATCAAGAAAGAAGAATCCAATTAACGAGATGGCAAGAACCGAACCGTTCGATAGATATCTGGACGAATATGAAAGATGGTTTGAGGAGAACCGTTTTGTTTACGAGTCGGAAATTGAAGCTGTCAGACATTTTATTCCTGCTGGTGAACAAGGAGTTGAAATCGGAATAGGCAGCGGACGATTCGCGGTTCCGCTCGGCATCAAAGTCGGCGTCGATCCTTCCGGTACGATGAGAGAGCATGCTGCCGGGCTTGGCCTGCAAGTCTACGATGGGACCGCCGAGCAACTGCCGCTGGAAGACGGATCATTTGACTTCGCTTTGATGGTAACAACGATATGCTTTGTCGATGACGTGGGCAAAGCATTCCGGGAAGCGCGGAGGGTCTTGAGAAGCGGGGGGCACTTCGTCATAGGACTCGTCGACAAAGACAGTCCCCTCGGGAAATTATACTTGAAGATGAAGGACGAAAACAAGTTCTACCGGCATGCTACGTTCTACTCAACCGAAGAGGTCAGGGACTTATTGTCAGAGAACTACCCCGGAGACATTGAAATAGTTCGGAGCGTATTCGGCGAGCTCTCAGAAATACGCGCGGCCCAGACATTCAAGGAAGGTTACGGAGAAGGCGGTTTTGTAGTAATCAATGCCGCTAAAGTTTGATTGAGAGGTCAAAGTGGAAACAAAATCGGTGCAGGACTACTACCCGGATGAGCTCAGTTATTGCTACGGCTGCGGCAGACTGAACGAACAGGGTCATCAATTAAAGAGTTATTGGAATGGCGAAGAAACGATTGCGCATTTTACGCCGAAGCCATATCACATCGCAGTACCGGGTTACGTATACGGAGGACTCGTCGCCTCATTGATCGACTGTCACGGTACGGGAACCGCCGCATTGGCCTCTTACCGGGCCGAAGGAAGGGAGGTTGGTACGGACCCGCCGTTTCGCTACGTGACGGCTTCACTCCAGGTTGACTATCTCAAACCCACTCCCCTCGGTGTTGAACTGGAGCTGCGCGGTAAGGTGCTGGAACAGAAAGGACGAAAGGTAATTTCGGAAATTACTGTTTTCGCTGATGGAACAGCGACCGCACGCGGAAGGGTGGTAGCCGTGCAGATGCCGGAAAACATGTCAAATAGGTAAGCTTATTTCAAAAAAATGAAAATGCGAATTTTGATGTGGGCGGTGTTTCTTCTCGGTGGAGGGCTGTTCTCGATATGGCTCGATTTGCGCTGGTTTCCAGAGATAGCTTCGAATGCGTTATTCCACATTATTAGCTTTGCGCTTGGACTTGTCGTGATGCGGGCCGTGATGAGAGCGAGCAGGAATACAGGCAGGTTACTTGCAAGGTTCGGAAAAGAGGGAGAGGTGCCCCGGTTTGAAACAAACAAGCTTGTAATGACCGGCGTTTACTCCTGCATGCGCCACCCGATGCATTTCGGACTTTTATTCTTCCCTTTCGCATTTGCATTCATCCTCGGTTCTCCAACTTTCATCATCTTGGTAGCTCCGGCAGAAGCGGCGCTTATGACTTTGCTTGTCAAGTTTGTGGAAGAGCCTCAGGCAATTCGCAAGTTCGGTTCAGAATACAGAAGCTATATGAAAGACGTCCCCTTCTTTTCTGTGACCGGAAAATGCCTCAAGCAGCTCCTTGGAAAAGGTGAGTTTTGATTCGGTCTTCCAGTGATTCGATCGGATTGGCTTGGACCTCCGCTGGTTCATCTATGCTCAAAACAAGAAGCTGCCGACCGGTTCATTCCGTCAGGTGCTCTGTTTCGCGGCCGTTGAGTTACGAAAGGCGAATATTGTGAAAAGAAGAAGAACTTCGCTTCAATTAACCGCTATTTGTCTATCCACAATCTACGGGCAACACTAGGGCACCAATTCGGACGAGGTTTACTGCAGCAGGCCTGTGGTTGCCCAGGGAGCGAGAGGACGATGGGCCATGGTTAAGTGCAAAGCCGGGGAAACAGACAGTTTCCTAAGCATCAGTTACCAAACAATCTAAGGATACCCGATGCCCGGGCGTGAATTGTTTGCGGGGTTGAATCTCCGCGTCGCAAGAATTGAATAACAAGCCAATCGACCAGGGAAATGAGTGCTTGCTTAAAAGCAGGAATAAGTATTCAATATACGTCAGGTGGGCGGGTCCTATGAGACAAGATATGTTGGGAAACATCTCTAATTAGTTTGGAATCTTCCCGTGACGTTGAGCATCATATGTGGGAGAGGAGGCGTCAGGGCGCTTTCAACAAAAAGAAGTCCCGAGAGTCCTGGGCAGGCCGGACTGACAAACACGCCCAAGACTTCACCTTCTGAGGACGCCTTCCATGGACTACTAAGCCCGGGTGACTTTGAAATGAAACTCAGAGGTCACAAGAAGTACTTGCGGGAAATATGCGAGAAGGTCGACCAGGACCTTAGCTCACCAACGTGCAGGAAGTTGCGGGAACATCTTTCCTCATGCCCGCTTTGTTCCGCCTATTACGACTCCCTCAAAGAGACTATCCTACTTTACAGGAAGTATGACGAGAAACTGCACGGCTCACGAGTGAAGAAGATACTATCTCACATCCAGGAACTCGAGGCAACTGAGACTCGATCAAAACGAGGGAAACGGCCCGGGAAGAAGTGAACGCCGCCATTACAGTGGGAGTCGCCTGCATCAAACCGGCTGGATTGAAAAATCGTAGGAGCTATCGGTTAAGGACCCTCATGCGTTGTCGAATTGAATTCAACGGTGCCCTTGAGCATTTAGAATTCTTATGATATATGACCTGCCTGAATACTCAATTTGCTTAACGACCTGTGAAGCAATCAGTTTGTCGATCAATCTCCATCCGGTCCGGGCCTTTTCCAGAAACTCTCTCACCGCCTCGGTACTCATAGGATGCACGGCGAGGATACTCAGCAGTTCCTTCTCGACGTCACTTGTAAATGTGAAGTTTGTCCCTTCGGTATAGACCAGCAATTCGACATTCTTGATTCTCTCACTGTAGATCTGGTAGGCCACGTTCAGCCGCTCTTCGTCCGGAGGGAGTACCCACGTCTCAGCGGGCGGACGCGTATGGACAAGAACATAGGCTTTTGACGGGCGGAGCCCAGCGATGAAACCGGCCGCTTGCCGGAGGAGGCCAACCGGGTCATTGACTCCTTTGACAAGCATCGTCTCCGTAACCAATGTCCCCCTGAAGCTGCTGGAGAAGTCAATTGCGCCCTCCAATATCTGATTGAGCCGGAGTGAGCCATGAGCCCGGTTTATCTTTTTCCAGGCATCTTCGTCGACCGAATCTATTTTCAATGAGACCCAGTCGGCATTCGTAAGGCTGTTTCTTACCTCCCGGTCCCAGAGCAAGGACGCGTTCGTTATCACAGCTATCTTTATCCCGAAAGCCTTTAATCCTTCAATCGTTGTGCCCAGATTTATGTCGAGCGTGGGTTCCCCATCGGGAACGAAAGTCAGATAATCGATCCTTTGCTCTGCTCTGCGCAGCTCGGAAATCTTCGCTTCGGCCTGATTATAGATCTCCCCGGGAGTGAAAAACTCTTTCCGGTTCAGCATCAATGAATTGGTACGACCGATTTGGCAGTACACGCAGGAATAACTGCATGTTTTCGGAGGTATGTTGTTGATGCCGAGACTCCTTCCGAGTCTGCGTGAAGGTATAGGGCCAAACAATAACCCAACGCTCCGTTTCACTTCGTCAATGTTGCGAGCCCTGGCTCTATTGCTTCGGACGTTCATGTTCAATCATATGCCAGTCTTGTCGTCTGATCCTTCAGTGACGGTTCAATTATTTTTTCCCATTCCTCGCTGTCCCATGTCTTCAATTGTTTGTGAATCAGGTAGTATTTCTCCGGAATGGGATGCGTTCCAACAACTACCTTCATCCCGTACTTGGTTTCGATGAGTCTTTTGAAGTCTGCGATATAAGGGCATGGCGGGTAACCGACAACCATCCCGGTTGCAAGATGAACGACCTCAGCCCCGTTCTTCTTCAACTCTTCCGGCGCATATTCGATGTTGCCGCCGGGACAACCACCGCAAGTTGTATAGCCGACAAGCTCAATGTCCTTCCCCTCGTACGAGTCGAAGGCACCCTCTTTTTGCCTTATGGCCCTGAAACATTTGCCCCCCGCGCATGTCTTATAGCGGTCGCAGATTATGATTCCGATCTTGACTGTCTCGCTCATGAGAATGGTCTCCCTCAATTAGTTATTTGAACCTTGCATCAGATTTCTTCCCCATCATTTTATGCGTCGAATTCGTCAACCAGCCGACCTTCGATTTCGGCGCGGAGTCGAAATCCTTTACATACGGTTTTATATCCAGGAGCGGTGTACCATCGACCACGTCGACGTTCTCGACGACAAGCCGATTTCTTTTTATCTCCAGCAGCTTCACTACCGATAGACCGATTGGATTAGGCCTCGCGGGAGCCCTCGTGGCAAATATACCGTGCGGCTTCGTGTCGAGAAACGGGACTACTTCCAGCGAATGCTTTTTGGCAAGGTGGAAATGATAGATCAAAATGATATGAGAGAAGCCCTTCAGGTCCTTTAGGCCGCTTTCGAATTCTTTCCTTATCTCGATCGTTCCTCTTATCCCTCCGGCGGCTGCCGGCTGAATAGGTGCTGCCGACGTGTCCCTCAAAGGAGAATGGATGGTTCCAATGGGGCGATATGTAATTCTCTTGGCTAGCATCAATGCTGAAGCTTAAACCTGCAACTCCATTCGATAATGGTTAATATGAAATCCGAGGGCGAGATTAACGCTCACCGTGGTCTTGCCTACGCCGCCTTTCCCGCTGAAAACGGCAATACGGTGTTTTATCCTTGATACCGTCTCCGTAATTTTTCTCTGTTCCTCCTCAAATGATCGCTGTCTATGTTGCTGATCCATTAATATCGTGACTCTTTCCTCGGCAGGTCAAACCAACGTGATCGCTGTGACTGTTTGGTCAAATTATTTGATTCCATCATGCACATAAAGTGCGCTTGCGCCGACAGGCAGCCCCGAACGGCGCGAAATCGCATCACATTTAACTTTGAACAGAAAGTAAATCTTCCTTCGGACCTCCATAAGTGTCTCGAAATTTCCCTGACCCTTCGCAACGACCACGTCAGCTTTTTGGAACAGGTCTAGAAACTCCGGCGTGCATTGGCTCAGATCGGTGCCGGCTATCCTGCTCCCACTCTCGATCACCTCACATACCTTGTCGATCTCCAGATTCAGAGCGTCCACGAACGTTATATCATTAAGGATCGGATACGACCGAACTGCAAAGACGAGCTTCTTCGGATGAAGTTGTGCGAGCAGAATCTTATCGAAGAGCGCCTCCTCGTAGTTGTCTCCGATGTATAGCACCGTCGAGGCTCTCATCAGATCCTCTCGCAGGGATCTCAATGATTCCCCGTCAATCTTGTTCGCGGTGATCCGGTTTACCTCGTGTTCGATGGAGAAGTCCGGATTTGCAGCGAGGTCAATCGTGTTTCCCATGATGGCAACCCTCACCGCTGTCTCGAGAGGATCGGACGCATTTTTTACCAAAGTATCTAAGTAGCGGACAAAGCGGAGTGCCTTCCTTAAGTTCTTTTCTTTAATTGTCCGATAGGGATTATGCGTGCTGAGCGCCTTCTCGACTATCGACTGCATGGTCGAGGAAAACATCGGGGCCGCGGAACTCATGTCGAGGTTATCCACGGCTTTGCATACGTCCTTCACGATGCCCATCTGGATGGCTGTGTCTTCGGGGGCAAGCAGCATTGCTGTCCTGTATGCCTGGTTGACAATACACGGTATGCACTCGGGATCAAGATTCATGTCTTATGCCCCTAGGATCTGAAAGTCCGAGTTTTGATACCGAATACAACAGAGATTTCATCTTCTTCTCCTAATGGGCTGATTTACGAGCTCGATGCCGACGTGATGGGCAACCGGCGCATGGCTGCCTGGCATCATATCTCGTGAGTTCATTGTTTCGTTACCTGGGCCTGTTCCAGCTTGATCATTTGCTCTTTGGTAAGCGGCGAACCGAATCCGACATACTGGACCTTTGGCACTTCAGCATTTGGTACCGGCGTCCATGTCCCGTTCGCGAAGTCCTCGTACACAGTGTTGTACTCGACCCCGTCAACGACAGGAATAATGCCTTTCAAATTCTGCATCTTGCCGTCGTTGAGCCATGTCAGATCGATGCGTCCCTTAAGGACTTGTTTCACATTGTCGGTTGCGTGGCAATCCTCGCATTTCGCACCCTTGTAGACCGAGTGGCTGAACTGGGGCGCAAATATCATGAACGTCTTGCCCCCTTTCATGGTAAATGTCTGCATGTTTGCCGATGTCACCTTTCCCTCCCGATTCATAAGGAACAGCCAGCCTGACACCGGTACCGCCACTCTCTTCCCTTCCTTAATCATAGTCTCGAAATGGCAATTGGTGCAGCTGACAACCTGACGGACATGGCACGCCTTGCAGTCCAGCTTGCCGCCGTGTACCGTGTGAGCCTCGATCTTCGACGGCGACTCATGGCATTGCTCGCAGTTGACGTCCATCGCCCCCGGCTGTTTCATAGAAACATACTCAACACCATCTCCATGCATTTCACGAGCTGTGTGACAATCCATGCAGCTCATGCCGTTCGAGAAATGCACATCCACTGTGTTGGCTTCCTTGTCGATCTTCATGATCGATGCTTCACGCGCATGGCAGGTCAAGCACTTATCCTGATTCCTGGCTTCTTTGGTCGAATATGCCGGTTTGTCGTTCACGCTTGTCTTATGACAGGCATCGCACGAACCGACATGGCAATTCTTGCAGGCCAGCTGTGCATACGGAATCCCTGCAACAGTCTCAAGCCCACCCCGCGCCTTGTCGTACCAGTAAGCCATCCCTTTCGCGGTCGAATGAAGACTTGAGAGATAGAGACAATCCGACTTGTTGATTTCTTGAGAGTTTGCGGCGACTGCCAGCGAGAGCGTCAGTACGCACGCGACGACGACTTGCGCGAACATCTTGACCAACATGATCTTGCCTCCTTGCTTAGACATTTTCTCCCGTGGTTACCTCAAAGATTGAAATCACGTTCAGCGATCTTTCGCTTCTTGTTCATTTTCTCATCGAGTCCCGATACCACGGGGTAGCGGGTCAATGCTTCTCCCCTCGCTATCTTCGACAGCTTTGGCTTGAGAAGTTGGCGTCTGACCCCCGACAAATGGTCCGTGATAAACTTCTGATGAAGGTGATCGTATTCATGCTGGAAGACCCGTGCCCATATGCCGCTAAACCAGGTGATCACTTCCTTGAAATTCCCATCCATGAAGCGGACCGCGATCGAGTCGGCGCGAGTCACTTCTGCTCTTATTCCGGGGATGCTCAGACATCCTTCTTCCATTACGTCCTCTCCCTTTGACTCAATGATTTCGGGGTTGATTACAACAAGAGGCTTCTCGTCTGCATAATCCTTCATTACCGATAAATCAATGACGGCAAGCGATAGCTGAACCCCCACCTGGTTCGCAGAAAGTCCGATTCCATCAGACTGATGCATGGTTTCGAACATGTCACGGATCAATCCGACGAGCCTGTCATCGAACTCCATCACCTTCCTTGCGGGCTCTTCCCAAACCTCAGCCCCGTACAGATAAATCGGCATAACCATTTTACTATTCCTTCTTTTCAGGTTTGCCGGGTCCTATGCTTTTCTTGGCCGTCGGCTTCGTCAGTTCCGTGAGTTGATTATTGAGAAGCTTCCTAATCGATTCGTCAACAGTCATTTTTCGTGCGAGGAAGACTTTAGTCGCAGATGTCTTCACCGTCTTGAAAGCTATGGGACCGATGTTGCCGACTATGAAAGTTTTTACGCCTTCGTCGAGGAAATGCCGGAGATTGGCATGCTCATCCTCGGACTCGAGTTCAGCCTCATGTTGATTATTGTTTTCCAGAACGTCGAAAAGTTCAGACTCGGTATCGTAAGCGATATAATAGCTTGCACGACCGAAGCGTCTTGACACCTGCGAGCCAAGTGTCTTTCCATCTGAGCCAATTACTATCAGCATCTTCGCCTCCTGTCACTTGTTTCTTGGGTAACAAACTCAGAAGGAGGCTGCCGGGAGATTACGAGGAGCTGGGTAAGCACAAGAGCAGCAGCCCCCGCTGAGACTCGCCAGGCTACCGCCGCCACCCGCTCCAGCGAGGGAATCCGTTGGCGTCGCGCAACGTCAGCGTATCGTTTCCCTTTCTTATTTCCTGTGCGATTATCGCCGGTTCACCCTGGAAAGTAATTTCCGAACCTTTCACTTCGATCCGGTCTTTGGGTGCGATCTTCACATCCTGGTTTTCGAGGTACCAGGCAGGACCTACGTGGACGGAAATCATTCCCGCGGCTGTGTTGAGCGTCAGGTGAACTCCGTAAGACATCCCCTTCATTGGAGTGACCTTATCGACGCTGACCACTTCACCGCTGACTGTTTCTACGGTTTGGGGATTAAACATGCGGTTATAAGACGAACCAGGTCCCCAACCGCCGCCCCCTCTCCAGTTCATTCTTCCCTGACCGTATGATTGCGCTGAGACAAGCATAATGATGGCGCTCAACACTCCCGCTGATAAAGCAGCCCTCTTCATTTGTAAGTACTCCTTTATGAAATTGCTTGTGAGACATGACTCATCCCCCTTCTATATGAAACACATTGTCGCTCCCGCACTGAGGGCATTTCTTGTGCTTTCCAGGGTGTTTCCAACTGAAATGGCAGTCGTAGCAATGGTACATGCCCTTCCCGTGAATGTCTACTTCGCCTCCCTCGACTCTAATCGCCTTGCCGGTTACGATAGCACCTGCAATCTTCTTTCTCGCGGCTTCTATTATCCGTCCGAAAGTCTGGCGGGAGATTCCCATCTTATCTGCCGCCTCATCATGATACAGGCCTTCATGATCCGCGAGCCGAACTGCTTCCAATTCGTCAAGTGTCAGAATTATCTCTTCATGACGAGTGGTCGGCTCAGAAACAGGTCCGAAATAGCTAAAGAGAGGTGGGTGACAGATTTTGCGGGACGATATTGGTCTGGCCATTTAACAACTCCACTGACGCCTACATTATAAGCATATGCCCATAATGAGTCAAGGACAAAATTTGCGAACGTGCTTACAGATGGAAAACATTTAGACTTTATGATTCTTTCGCTACAAAATACCCGCTTTGCACTGCGGACACTGCATCCCCCACCTTGTCCGCATCACCGACAAGAAAGCAAGGCATCTTACCTTGAAGTTCTTTGGCAAGAGGTATTATCTCACATCTACTGATTGGGCTGCCTCTTCTTTAATCTTCTTCAGTGCCGAATCCAGGGTGTTTTCGTCAAAGGTAGAAATTTCCACACCGGCATTTTCCAGAACATACTGAGGCCCCTTCCCCTTCAAGTCCTCCCTGGTGAAAACAATATCCACCTTCCGAGAAACAAGCCACTCGGCGACTTTGATGCCTTTTGCTTTCGCCTCAAGCCTGAAAGGATTAGGCAGTAGTTCCTGTTTCCGGATAAGCTTGTCTGCAACTCGCAGTGTGACAAATGCAAAGTAAGGTGCTTCACCGAAATGCTCGCTTAGTGTACCGTCTTCCGCAACAAGAGGGAAGGCATAACGAAGGAGCTTGTGAGCCGCGGGCTCGTAATGTATCAGCACTCGTTCAACATGCGGCACTCTTTCGCGAATCGCATGTTCGATGCGCTCGCTTACCGCATGTGCCTTTTGCAGGTCATTCGAGTGCAACTCAAGCTCGGCTTCTAAGAAACGATACCTTCCAGAGTTACGTCCTGTAAGCGATTTAACATTCGCTGTTGCCGGGTCACTCTCAATGATCGCCTTTACGAGTTCCAAGGTAGGTTTATCCAAGGAAGCATCCAGGAGGACCCTCATCCCATCCCGCAAGAGTTCCCAGCCCGTTCTGATTATGAAGAATACCACAACCAGAGCTGCCCACCGGTCGATCGGCAGGCCGACGAGCTGTCCCAGCAGGGCGATAAGCACGATACCCGACGAAAAGACATGAGTCTGATACTCGCGCGCGCTGGAGATCAAACTCGGAGAATTGCTTCTCCTCCCCGCCTTCAACTGGAAATAGCTGAAAACAAGCGGGCCAATTGCTGAAAGAGCCACTCCAAACAACATCCATGGTCTGACGGTGAGAGTACGGGGCGAGCCGGAAAGCGCTATGTGTATCATGTCGAATGCGGTGAGAAAAATAAGCCCTGATACCAGAACAGAAACCACATTCTCAACTTTATACAGCCCGTAAGGAAAAGCCCTGCTGTGATGACCGGCAATCTTAAGCCCGGCCAAAACGGCCACTGAGCCGACGAGATCTACCAGGTTGTGTACCATCTCCGCGACAACCGCGAAGCTTCCTGAAGCTATGGAGATACCCAGATTCAGTATGGCCAGGACAAGGTTTAGAGCAATCGATCCCCATCCCCAACGCTCGATTGAATGTTGACCCGGCAACGGCAGGTTCACTGCCCTGATAGTTTTTCCCATCGCGTCTTCTTCTCTTGCAACGGGACTAATCATGTTTAGGCTACACCTCTCCGAGCGACAAGGACGATTTGAATTTCGCTCTTGGATTTTTTAATAGAGAAACCTTTATTCTTCAAATAGACCTCAATATCCGATATACTGACTTTTCCCCTGTCGTGTGTATTACCTTCGAGTGCGTGAATTTTGTCCATAATCTCGAAGCCGCTTTCTGAAAAATCGGCTACGATGAGTTTACCTTGAGGAGAGAGTATTCGGATGAGTTCTTCGAAGACCGTATAAGGGTTTTGCAAATGGTGAAGGACGTTAACGGAGAATATTATGTCAAAGCTCCGGTCAGGAAAGCTTGTGTGTTCCGCATTCTCTATTCTGAAATCCGCCAATTTCTCAAGACTGTAGTAGGCTAAATTGAGCTTCGCGTAACATTGTTCGTCCGCTGAGATATCAAACGTGACAAACGAATGGCCTTCTTTCGCCAAAGCGAGCGCGAAATGTCCTTTGCCCGTCCCGGCCTCCAGAATTTTGCCGTCAAGTGGTTTGGCCTGCTCAAGGATAAAACTTCTTTCCTTGTCTATATCGTAGCCGTAGCTGTTATCTAACGCCACACGCTCCGAATACCTTTTATGATTTTCTTGGATGTCTATGTCCATGGTACTTCACCTTTATACTGTTTCAACAAAGAAAACAACCGAGTATAGAGGGGCTCGCCGGAAGAGTTACGAGCCCCGCTCATGAATTGAGTCTTTACTTCCCGAGCGATTGAATTCTGTCGTCTATATATTTCAGCTCGGCGTCAAGGTCCTTTTTGAGGACCTCGAGTTGGTCACGATAAAGCTTGAGCCTTTCTGTGTCGCTCTCGCCGAAGAGTCCCGAGTCAAACCCGCCTAAGCCTCTTCGCATCCCATACCCGAAGCCGCAGCCCTGGCCAAAACCGCGCCCGCGACCGTTGCCGAATCCCATTCCACGGCCTCTGCCCATTCCTCTTCCGTAACCGAAGTCATCATAATACCCGAACATTTTAGTTCTCCTTATGTTTGTTTGTCAAAACTTCGGACTAAGTGGCTCACCTTCGCCAGGCGCATAGCGCATGGCGCGAAAGAGATCGCACTCAGTCTGTCCTCTCGTTTACCAAATTCTTCAGGGTGCCGGAGATATAAGCGTTTATCGCATCGCCTATCAGCTGCTTGTCGGTCAATATGACTTCGAGGCCAGCCTCCCTGAAATTCTCGTATGCACCGCTTCCCATGCCGCCGGCAATCAGTACCTGACAATCGGCTATCTCCTGTGCCATTGTCGCATGTGACATTCTCGCTTCGGCTCCGTAACCATGTCGACCTCTTTCATCAAGGTCACTGCCATGTTGCGGCCCCTGCGGCGCAAAGTGTCCCGTTCTGCGCTCTCTGAGTTCCCCCGATTTCACTTCACCGTTTTCGACCGTCACGACTGAATAATACGGCGATCTGCCGAAGTGTTGGCTCACGGTGTTCCCGTCGATTGTAACCACTGCGATTTTCATTTTTTCTCCATTATTCGAACATCTGTTGATTTTGCTTAAACCAGTCACTGATGATCTGGTTTGACAAAGCTATTATGTCGAAAATGCGTTTGTCTGCGATGCTGAAGTAAACAAATACGCCTTCCCTTCTTGCCGAGACTATCCCGACTCCACGCAGCATCATGAGGTGTCTTGAAATGACCGACACGTCGATTTCGAGATCCTTTGTGAAATCAGAAAGTGATTTTTCCCCACTTTTAAGGAGCTCAATTATCCTCACCCTCTGGTCGCTGGCAAGCGCCATGAAAAAGCGGCTCCTCGGATCCATCATCGATCCCATCATTCGTCCGCCCATGCCGCGCATTCCTCTCATACCTCTCGGCATCGTTCCTCCGTGTAATTGTGTAATTGCATGATTGTGCAATAATATACATATATAGTTTTCTGCTGTCAAGTCAAAGGCCCGTATCTTCCGAACAGGATACGAATTTCGAAGAACCAGTTATCTGCTGCAGAAACAGCCTCGGAGTCACGGCTACCGTGATTGTTTCGCGGTCGATGTTGGGTCCTTCTTTTTTGTCACAAGCACAATAAATATCGTAGATGCATCGGAGTAAATTGACGGTTGGGCCAAATGGGTGAGATTTTGTGGGCCCTGAGGGACTTTGCGCCGGAGGCGCATCAGCCTAAGGCTGAGAACCCCCGACCCGCTGATTACCCGCAGGGTCCCTTCGGGATAAGTCAGCGCAAGAGCATTTCCGGCATGACGGTACACGCGATAAAGGGCAATTTTGTTTTGCTTTGAAGGATTTCTAAATACTGAGAGATAGGTGTCGATACCAAATTGTCTAAGCGTATCGCCATATAATCGCCGTGGATTTTTGCCAGAAAACTACTCCTATCATGGTACAGTTGCAAGCCGGATTGTCAGCCGCATATGAGTCTGTCAGTTGTGATCGATTTGAAGAACTCTGCCGACCATAAGTCGAAGGCTGAGTGGTCCGTTATGTAAGGAAACACATCCTGTTTCGCTTGATAATAGTCGATAACCCCGAACCTTTTCACGAGCAGCTCGCGGAGATCCTTCTCTGTGAGGGCCTTCCCCTTCTTCCAATGACCGGTCTGGACCATCCTGGCCTGGAGGTACCTTAGATCGACAGGGACCGAATGAGCGATGTACCAAACGTAATCGGACAGGTCTCTTCCCTTGGTTCGTCCGCTTCCCCATCTTCGGCAGAGAATCGCATGGAGCTTCCCCGCGAACAATGAGGGCTGTGAAAAAAGTCTCACGGTGTACGGTATTGGCAAGAGTTGATGTTTGAGTTCGTACGTCGCACCGGCCGGAGGATCGATATCGACTTCCTAATTAACCGGCTCGCTGCAGTCATATTTCTTCAGCATGTCTTCGACGACACTATGCATGACTCTTTTTCCTTCTCAGCGGCGCGCGTTTTTGGCAAAGATATGTGAGCAAGTCCATGAGCAGCTTCTTCCGATACAACGAGACAAGGAATTCAATGTCAACCGAGTTCATGGCAAGGATATCTTCCTTCACCATTCGCAAATCTTCGGGGAGAACTTCTTCAAGTGAATGTTGGTAGTCCTTTACCTGTTCAAGCAGGTAGGCATAATCCATATAACCTTGCAAGCCTGTTTCCACATCTCCTCCAGTAAGTATGAAAATATCATACTTTCTGGAGAATGTCACATATGCCGGGCAAAACGAGTGTATGGCAGCCCTTGCCGAGAATCGCACCAAGACTTGAGCAATAATCGAATCTGATTTCGACCAACTAATAGACGTGCGACATGGAACGACTTACTAATGGGCGGTTCAGGCGTTCAGCGTTCGGGTAAGGAGACTCAGCAGTTCAGTAGTGTTGGACTTCCGGCTCTTGTGAGAAGTATCTTTTCTTAAACCATAGCGCCACGTTTACCAGGCCGATCAGCACCGGCACCTCGACGAGCGGTCCGATCACCGATGCAAACGCCTCGCCTGAATTTATTCCAAAGACGGCAATTGCCACTGCTATTGCGAGCTCGAAGTTGTTGCTTGCCGCCGTGAACGAAAGTGTCGCCGTCTTGCTGTAGTCCGCACCCGCTCTCTTCCCCATCCAAAACGAGACGAAGAACATTATTACGAAGTAGATTGCCAGCGGGATCGCAATCCTCACGACATCGAGCGGGATCTGAACTATGAGCTTTCCCTTCAGCGAGAACATGACAAATATCGTAAAGAGGAGAGCGACTGGAGTTATCGGACTTATCTTTGGAACGAAGTTTTTCCCATACCATTCTTTGTCTTTGAGCCTTATCAGGAGAAACCTCGTGGTGATCCCTGCGATGAACGGGATTCCAAGGTAGAAGAAGACGCTTTCGGCAATCTGCTCGATTGTGATGTCGACTTTGAACGAACTGAGTCCGAGCCAGCGCGGCAGTATGGTTATGAAAACATATGCATATAGAGAGTAGAACAGTACCTGGAAAACGGAATTGAATGCGACGAGACCTGCCGCGTACTCTGTGTTCCCCTGTGCCAGCTCGTTCCAGACTATGACCATCGCAATACATCTCGCAAGGCCGATGAGGATCAGTCCCGCCATGTACGACGGATAGTTGTGAAGAAATACTATTGCCAGGACGAACATCACGACCGGCCCGACGATCCAGTTTTGTATGAGCGACAGCGACAATATTTTGCCGTTGCTGAACACCTTTCCGAGTTCCTCATATTTCACCTTCGCAAGAGGAGGGTACATCATGAGTATAAGTCCAATTGCAATGGGAATGTTCGTGGTACCGCTGCTCATGGAATCCCAGAACGAAGCGATCCGCGGGAAAATGGACCCGGCCGCAACTCCGAGGAACATAGTAACGAAAATCCAGAGTGTCAGATATCGGTCGAAGAGCGATAGTCTTTTAGATACGGTTGACATTATTGTCTCTCTTTATTCTCGTCGGCCAATGAGGTCTTGAATTCATCTACCCACCGGATGATGGCTCGTTTGATTTCATCGCGAATTTGTCTTGTCCCTGCCAGTTTCTCTTCATCGGTGCCGGCCAGTGCGGATGGGTCAGAGAAACTCCAATTCAGTCGCGTGCATATCCCGGGAAATATCGGACAGCGCTCGGCGGCCTCCTTGTCGCAAACAGCAATCACGTAGTTGTATATCCTCCCCTCTCTGTAAAGGTCGAAGACGCTTTTGGTTTTGTTCCCGGAGATGTCGAACCCATCCTCCCGCATCACCCTTACGACGAACGGGTTCAATACGCCCGGCTCGAGGCCTGCGCTCTCGACGTCGAAAATGTCGCCGCCAAAATGCGTCAAGTATGCTTCCGCCATCTGGCTTCTTGCACTGTTGTGAACACAAACAAAGAGTACTTTTGTCTTATTCATCTCAGCTCCCCTTCCATGGAACTTGTGTTTGGTCAAACCCCTTTTGAGGCCGCGTGTTTCAAGTCTTTGGAATAGAATTCACGAAACTCGTTCCTGATCTGGTCGCGGACGTTCCTGAATGTGGAGAGAATCTCTTCTTCTATTCCGGTCGCTTCTGCCGGATCTTCAAATCCCATGTGAAGACGGTGCTCGACTTTGCCCGTAAAGAATGGACATGTTTCCTTTGCGTTGTCGCAGACGGTGATGACATAATCGAAAGACTGCGACAGGAACTGTTGCACGGTCTTCGTCTTGTTTGCAGAAATGTCGATCCCAACTTCTTTCATTACCTGAACCGCCTTTGGATGTACTTTGCTGGCAGGTGCAGTGCCTGCCGAATAAACTTCCAGGTTTCCATCGAACGATTTAAGGAAGGCTTCCGCCATTTGGGATCTGCAGGAGTTGCCCGTGCAAAGAACGAGTATTTTCATACGTAGCATCCGTGTTTATGAGTGAATGTTGAGGACAATTGGGCGGTATCACGACTGGGTTCGCTGCTGGTATTTATCGCGCGGCTCGCATGCTTGCAAAGCCATACATCTCCGTCGCGGCCCTTTCAACCATTTGAAGCCCCACAATTTCAGACTCAAGGAGCGGCATCACTACAACCGGCAATCCGAATCTCTCCTTGATCTCAAGCAGATATTTTTCCTGCATCATGCGCCGCCTCGCGAAGAAGTCGTTTGTGCAGTACCGGGGCTGCAGGACCTGATTGGCAACAACGAACTGAGTCCGGATCCCGGCCTCTTCTAAATCGACCATCGCCCTGTAAGCTTCGACCACCGGAGTAGACTCAGGATAGACAACGAAGGCAAACACTGACTGCTGCGGGTCCTTCATTCTGGCGATTATCTTATCGAACCTCCGTTGAGTGACCGACTTCGCTTCCGCGCTTTGCTGGCTGGTTGAAACCATGAGGCTCACCTGCTCACTGTAGTCAAACGGAAGTTCGAGAAGTCTCAGCGTATGGCCAGTCGGCGCCGTATCGAAAACGACAAATTCGTAGTCGTCAGCTTCTACATAAGTCATGAATTTATCGAAGGCTGCCATTTCCTCGGTGCATGGAGACTCGAGCTCTTCTTTGATCGCGATGAGCATATCTTCGGAGTACTTGGATTCAGATTCTTGCAGGATCCTCTGCTTGTATTCCTCAGTCGCCCTTACCTGGTCGACGATTACCGACCAGAGATTTGCGACACCTTCAACAGGTTGTATTTTGTCGGTGATTTTGCGCTGCAGTACCTCACCGATGTGCGATGCCGGGTCGGTGGTGAGAAGAAGAGTCCGGTGACCTTCTGATGCAAGACGGTACGCGGTAGCGACAGATACCGCGGTTTTACCGACGCCACCTTTGCCGGTGAAGTAAATCGCTTTTGTCTTTCCTGCAGGCTTGATAATTTCCCGGATGGAATCAGAATTGAAATCTGCGAATTGCGCCGACGTGGCGACTCCGTCCCCGACTGAGTAGGTCTGCTTTTTCGAGTTATCAAACAAATCCTTTTCGATGTTCACAAGTCTCGCGATGCCTTTTATCTCCCCGTCACGCTGATACATCTTCCTGGTGTTCATGGCAAACTTGCGCGCGATCTGGTCGATGTATTTCTTCTGCATCTCGAAGCGACTCTTGAAGAACGGATGGTCGCATACTTCTTCGGGAAGAATGCCGTTGATGATAAGCTCGATATTCTTAACGCCGATTTCCCTGAGTTCGTGAGTCGATCGAAGGGTCTCGTAAACCGATGTTTCCTCCGGCTGGAGAACGAATACGAACGTCGTTCTTTCAGGGTCCGCGAGTAGGCGCGTCGCCTCATCGTACTTAACTTTGTTATCCTGTATCGAAGCGACAGGGCCGATGCAGGTGTTACCGCTTCCCTTGGCGCTTTCTTCAATATGCTTGCTCCAGTCAACTGGAAGTTCGAGGAGACGTATTGTGTGGCCGGTAGGAGCGGTGTCAAAAATTATCACGTCGTATTCTGCCGTTTCCCCTTCTTTCTCGAGCGTCATGAAATCGACGAAGCGGTCGAATGATGCGATTTCTGTGGTGCATGGAGAGTTGAATTGTTCTTCGAGAACTGTCATGACAGAGTCCGGCATAACAACCCGCATCGGAGCGAGTATGCGTTCCCGGTATTCCTCCGTTGACTTGTCGGGATCGATTTCCATCGCCCAGAGGTTCTCAACGATCGGGGTTATCCTGTGACCGATCTCGGTCTCGAAAACATCCGCCAGATTGGATGCAGGGTCAGTTGTAACGATCAGAGTTTTCTTCCCCTCCCGGGCGTAATGCAAGGCTGTGGCACACGCCATGGTGGTCTTGCCTACTCCGCCCTTTCCGGAGAAGAAGAGATATTTCGTATTCGACAATTTGGGACTCCATCTATTAAGAAAGATTTACCACAAAGATTGCAACGGCCGGGAACAGTGCGTTTACGTGCTCTGTTTTTGGGGATCAGCCTCGGCATCTTCCAGCAGCCGGAGAAACAGCTTCTTAGTTGCTTCCGCGTCCTTGACCTTGCACTGCTCGACGAGCTGGTAAGGGTTCACGGCGACACCGTTCACGATGATTCCCGGAGACGCAAGTATTCCATATTTGGTGGCGAGCTTGTCGGCTTCCTGGTCCTCTCCGAGATAAAGCACTTCAAATGACATCTGCTCCTGCCCGAGGAATCGGACGACGACGTCGCTCTTACGGCATTTCCTGTTTCTGATAATTATGATTGTATGATCAAGTTCAGCTGACATTCTCACACTCGCCGTTGCCGATCGGAATTGCTTTCAGTTCCCTGCCTCCGAATACGATTTCATTTCTTCGTATGTCGGATAGGATTTCTGCTTAACGACTTTACCGTTTGCAATCGTGATCGGAAGGACCTCGACACCGTTCTTCTTCAGCAGTTCCATTACATCCTTGTTCTGCATGAATTTCGGACCTTGCTGACTCAGGAGGTACCTTTGTACTTTGACTTTTCCGTTATATTCTTTTTGAAGCCTCAGGATTGCTTCGTTAACATCGAGAAGCGCAGGATCGATGTCCGGCCCACATAAACCACTTGGGCAACACATGGGCGGATCGAAAATTTCTATCTCTTTTGCTTTTACTTCTTCAGCGGTTTCCATTTTCATTCTCCTCTCAGTTTTTAGCAGCAATCTCCACCGCCGCAGCCGCAGCTTCCGCCCGATGAGCCGGAAGATTTCATAAATTCCCCGGAGACTATCGAGAATCCGCCGAACAATTGTTCGACTTTCGGGCTCCCGCAGCTTTCGCAGGCCATGGTTCCCTCTTTCTCTTTCTTTTCCTTCTCTGCGATACTCGAATTAATCTCAAATGTGTATCCGCAGTCCTTACAATGATATTCATAGGTTGGCATGGTTGTGGTCCTTTCTCAATTTTGGTAGTTCAGTTTAATAGCATGGCGCAAGGCGCATGGGGCAAAGCGCGGTCCGTCATTAGAGTTACCATCGACTTTGATTGAAACTTCACTTGTCCACTCCTTCGCGTTCGTGCGATACGAGGTCGACGAAGAGTTTTGCCATGTCGTTCCTCGGGCGGTCTTTTATTGTCAGGCCGATTTTCCCCGCCTCCTGTATCGCCTCGACAGAACATCCTGACTTCCGGGCCTCTGCGAAATGATAGCGGAGGCAGGGCAGACAATTCGCTGCGACGGAAGCAGCTATCGAGATCAACTCGCGCGTCTGATCGTCAAATTTAAACTCTTCGGTCATACGGCGACCCCCTTCTTGCGCAAAAGCTTCTGCAAATCCTTTTGAGGCACAAAGCCGATCACGCATTTCCCACCTTCACGAAGGATGAGCCGATTGCCGAGGTTGGCAAGATCCCCGTCGAAGGGTTCGCCTACACAGTACTCTTTCACGAAATCGAACAGGACTGCGTTTGTCTTCTCGTCAGTTTTAGGGTGGTAATAGCCCCAGGTTCCGTTGCGGTCGACCTCGACGAGGCCCGACCGTCGAAGCATAACGAGGCTTTTCGAGACCTGATACTGCGGAAGCTTAACCGCGTCTACGATCTCGCATACGCAGAGCGATTTTGTCGAGGCGGCCAGGAGATGCGCGACGCGCAGCCGGGTCTGGTCCCCAAGTATCTTCAATATTTCAGCCTTCAGGTTTGCTTCCATGTCTATATGCTCATATCGGCATATAATATACAGACACGACTCGGCTTTGTCAAGTCGCTCCAGATGCTCGGCACCGATTATTTTTGTTCATTGGACGGAACTGAAGGTGAAACGAGTAGGGCCTGAAAGTTCCGCGAGGTGATAAAAGCTTTGGGACGGAACGGAATCCCACAGAAACGTCCTCGATCATACACCAAAAGCTTCACTCAACGCGCTCCGACACTGTCCGGCGCCTGCCAGCCGCCGCCGATCGATTTAATCAAAGCGACCGCCGCCACAAACCGCTCTCCGCGAAGACGATCGACTTCGCGCCGGAGCCCAAGAACAGTTGCCATTGCCGAAGAGACGTTGAGGTAAGTCACCAGTCCGTAATAATATTGGTTCCCTGCAAAGTGAAGCTGTCTTTCGGCAGATACCAGTGCACGTTCATCTGCACGGTACTCCTCTTCGAGGAAGCGCTGTGCCGCAAGATTATCCTCCACATCAGCGAAGGCTGTCAGGACTATTTCGCGATAGTCGGCTACAGTTTCGGCATACGCTCCTTTTGCCATACTGAATTCGGCGTTGAGTTTACCTCCCTCGAATAGCGGCTCGAAGAGCGAGGCACCTACCGCCCATAATCCGCTCGGTGCATTAAACAATGTCGTCGAGTTCGTACTCTGCCAGCCAGCCATTGCACTGAGTGAAATCGTCGGAAAAAATGCCGCCGTTGCGACGCCTATGTTTGCGTTCGCGGCTGCCATGCGGCGCTCCGCGGCGGCAACATCAGGCCTTCGTTCGAGGAGCTCCGACGGCAAGCCTGGTGGAATAACTGGAGGCAAGGTATCGAGAGGTGCTTCAGCAAGATGGAACAGCGAAGCGTTCCTGCCGATCAGGACAGCAAGCGCATCCTGGAATTTTTGTCGTTGCAATTCATTATCCGGAACCTGGGCTTCTGCAGTTCTGAGAACCGTCTCCGCTTGAGCAACGTCAAGGTCGGACGCAAGTCCGCCTGCTCTTCGGTTGCGCACAAGCTGCAGAGCTTTGCTGTAAACCTGGATGGTGGAATCGAGAGATTGTTTATCCGCATCGAGGGACCGAAGGGTAAAATAATCGGCTGCCACCTCGGAGGTGATTTCTAACCTGACCGATTCGAGCTCATCGGCGCTCGCCTGAACGTTAGCCCGCGCACTTTCTACCTGGCGGCGGACACGGCCCCAGAGGTCAACTTCCCAGTTGACGTTAAACGGGACGGCGAAATTATTGTATGTATAAGAGGTGTCAAACGCTTTTCCCGTATTGCTGTTGGGGCGGTTCTGAGAATCATTTTCCCTGCTGCCGGCGGCACCAACACCGATGTTCGGAAACAATCCTGACTGTGCGACGTTAGCCTGGGCACGAGCTTGCTCAAATCGAGCCGCAGCCGCATTCAGATTCTGGTTAGTGGAAAGGGCCTCTTCTTCCAGGTTGTTCAGCACCGAATCGCCAAAGACCTCCCACCACTTTCCTTTCGGGAGGTTTGCGGTCGGACTCGCAACCTTCCATTCGGAGGAGATAACATGATAACTTGCAGGAATATTTGTAGCCTCAGGTCTAACATAGTTCGGGCCGACGGCGCAGCCGCTTAGTAAGACAGAAACCACGAGTAGCATTTGGGTCGTCCTGGAAACGGATATATCGCACGCCGTCATCGTGCCCGCTCCTGTCGTATTCCTTTTGGAGCAACGACGTGAACCTTGATACCAGTCAGCCAATCGTAAGGATTTGAGACAACGCGGTCGTGTGGTGTAACTCCCGCCAAAACCTCGAACATTCCTCCGAGGTTCCTGCCGAGTGTCACGTTTCTCGCCGCCACTTTACCGTCAGGCAGAACCACTTCAACATGCGGGCCCTGAGCGCCGAAGAGCACGGTGTTTTCGGGAAGGGTAAGCGGCGGATCGTTTTTCGCGGCATTCAATTTCACCTGACCAAAGCTTCCCGCTAAGATTTGTCCGGATGGATTATCGATTTCCAATTCCGTGAGAAGGGTTCGCGAAGCGTCAGATATCTGATCCGCGGTCGTCACCACGGTCGCCTTGAACGGATGCTCACGAAGACCGGAGATTGACAGCTCGCCCTTCATGCCTGATTTTATTCCCGGAGCTTCGCTCTGAGGCACATTGACATATACGCGAAGTTTTCTTGTCTGTGATACCCGGAACAGTAGTGTTGCATTGGCAGTGACAAGCTGTCCAACGTCGACGGTTCGTGCCGTTACAGTCCCGGCAAAAGGTGACGTGACGCGGGCAAAGGATTGCGTGTACTCGAGGCGTCGGACGTTTGCGCGGGCGGCTCCAACGTTAGCTTCACTCATCGCAAGGTTAGCCTGTTTCTCCGCGTTGTCCTGCTCACTTACGCTTGCGGACTTGACGAGGTCCGCGTAACGGGCTGCAGTAATTTTCGCGATGGACAATGCCGCTTCCGTTTGAGTAAGTTGGTGCCGTGCCTGGTCAAGCTCCTGGTCGAGCTCCGGTATCTCAATCACTGCGAGAAGTTCCCCCGACCTGACGCGTGCCCCGATATCGACCTTCCAGCTTTTAAGGTAGCCGCTGACCCGCGCATAAATTCGCGTCTCCATCCATGGCTCAATCTGGGCTGGAAGCACTAGGCCAGTCACAGCATTGCCTGGTTTCGGTGAAACCACTGATACGGTTGGAACCGCAAGCTTCCTCGTTTGATCAGCAAGTGCGGCTCGTTCTCGCAATCGCGGAATCAATCCCACCAGCACGGCAACCACTATTGTGCCTGCAACTATTGCGATCTTCAGGTAGGATGATTTCGACCGGGCGGAAGCGGTCTGGCTGTCTGAAGAACCAGTTGATATAGTCGAGTTAGTTCCATGTGTATTCATGTTAGTGCTCTATTCTCACGACTTTTCATTAAGTAGAATTGATTCCTCATGGGAAGTTGGGGGAGGTGTGGTTCGATGAAATATTCGGAACATCACAGGAACGAAGAACAACGTGGCGAACGTTGCAAGCGCCAGGCCGCCTATTACAGCTCTGCCAAGTGGCGCGTTCTGCTCGCCGCCTTCCCCAATTGCAAGCGCCATCGGAAACATTCCGATAATCATGGCTAACGCGGTCATCAGAACCGGTCGCAACCGAGTTGTGGCGGCTTCCCAAACGGCGGTAGTCGGGTCCATGCCCTGATGAAGGTTGTTCCGTGCGAAAGTGACGACCAGAATCGAATTCGCGGTTGCAACACCAACGCTCATGATGGCACCGAGCAGCGCAGGTACGCTGAGATTCGTGAATGACAGATACAATCCCCAGATGACTCCTGCAAGCGCACCGGGCAGAGCCATGATGATGATGAATGGATCTAGCCAGCTCTGGAAATTTACGACGAGGAGGAGATAAACGAGAGCGATTGCCATAGCTAATCCGACGAGCAGTCCCGTGTAACTCGAATGCATCGTCTCCGCCTGACCGCGAATTACAATGAAACTCCCCCTGGGCAGTTCTTGCTTAGCTTTCCGGATAAGTGGGGAGACGTCGCTTAGTATACTCCCCAGGCTCCGTCCATCCACGCCGGAAAAGACATCGAGGACAGGCTGGACGTCGTAGTGAGTATAAATAGGCGATGTGTCGGTCTGCTTAAGCGTTGCAAGGTTAGCAAGAAGTTGAGCATCGCCCTTCCCCGTGTTGCTGCCGGTTATTGCCATTGAATTCAGGGCATCGATGGAATTCATGTCATACTCGGGGACGCGGACATTCACGGAATACTGCACACCGTTCTTCGGATTGACCCAGTAGTTTCGCTGAGTCTGGGCGCTGCCGCTCAGTGTCAAGAGGAGAGAGCTTGCAACATCGCGCTGGGTAAGCCCCATCATGGATGCTTTCGTCCGGTCAACTGCAAATTCAATATTCGGCTGGTCGTCAGGCTGCTGGATTCGCACATCCACAGCGCCCGGAATGCGACGCATTTCATTAAGGAGCCTGTCAGCTACTGAACGGTTCTTAACGAGGTCGCGGCCAACTATCTGGACATCAATGGGAGCAGGCAAACCGAAGTTGATTGTCTGATTCGTTATGTCGGCCGGCAGAAAATAGAAGGTCGTTCCCGGAAAATCCTCATTGAGCTTGCTTCGCAGCTCCCGAACATAAGTTTCAGTAGGCTTGTGGTTCGCATTGAGGGAGACCCAGATGTCGGCGTCACCCGTACCGACCAGGCCGTTGTCAATATATGTAAGAGGCAGGCCGCCGCTCGGAACACCGATGTTGTCAAGTATGCCTCCAAGTTCATTGGGGGGAACCATACTGCGGATTACATTCTCCACTCTATCGACGAGTTGACTGGTTTCTTCTATACGTGTGCCCGTAGGGGCTCGCAAGTGCAGTCTGAACTGTCCGGCATCGACGGATGGAAAGAAATCCTGTCCAAGGAACGGGAGGAGGAGCCACGTGCCAATGGCGAACGACAGAAAGACAACTGCGAAGACGCCGCGTCTTGAGAGTGCAACCCCTAAGAGTCGGCGGTAACCTTCCCTGAATTGAGTGAACCATTTTTCGAAACCAACCTGAAGAGAAACGAATGGCCGGATCCAGCGAGCAGTCTTTTCGGGCTGCGCCAGCTCACCTGTGTACGCGACGTGTCTGTAGAACCACTTGACCATCGCGGGTACGAGCGTACGTGAAAGAACATAGCTTGTAAGCATTGCAAATACGACCGCTTCGGCAAGTGGCACGAATAGATACCGTGCTACACCGGTTAAGAAGAACATCGGAA
>JBJKQU010000199.1:0-25240 GCA_046705025.1 Candidatus Kryptoniota bacterium
CGCATGACCGGCATGTTCTTCGGGTCGCCGGATCCGATGAAGAAATGACACTTGTCGGCGCAGGCGCCGCAGCGCACACAGATGTCCATGAATATCTGCAGAGAGCGGAATCTGTGAAGCCTGTCCCGGAGGCCTTCAAAAATGATTTCCTTCCAGTTTTCAGGCAACTTCCAGTCGGGATCGGTCGGCTGCCACTTCCTCGGGTTAGGAAGCTCCAGGTACTCTGCGCTTTTCGGAGTTCCGCTGTAGTTGTAAGTTCCCTCTCTGAATTCGACGGGCTGATCCATCCAGCCCTTGGTCGGAAGATTGTACTTGATCTTACTATCTAATTCTTCCGGCTTTAATTTCGACTTTGCCATCTTTATTCCTTATCCAGGGGTAATCCTGCTTCCTTCATCTTCTCCCGGAACTCGTCCTCGTACTCGGGATACGTGTGGACTCTTACGGGATGATCCCACGGGTTGACATGTCTCTTCATGCGGCTGTTATTCGCCAGGTTTCTCGTCGGTGAAAGAAATATTCCGGGCATGTGCAAGAGTTTACTGAACGGGAAATAAACGAGGAGCGTGCACACGAGGAACAAGTGCGTATAGAACAACACCCCGACCCCTTGCGGGACAAAGGGATGAAACGAAAACAGACCTATTACCAGCTCTTTTACATTTATCAGGTCGATTCTCAAGAAATACCGCATCAGAATTCCGGTCACCGCAATGCTCAGTATGAGGAACAACGGGAAGTAGTCGGACGCAAGTGAAATGTACCTGAGCCTTGGTGCCACGAGCCGCCTCAGGATCAGATATGTGAGAGCGGCTATTATGATAACGTCCGTGATGTAAATCCCGGGAAGGCCCACCTGGAAGAAACCGTCAATGCTCTCGATCGCGGGAACAAAAAAGGGAACGGGTTGCATGAAAAGCCTGAAATGTCTCAGGACTATAATCAGCATTGACCAGTGAAATGCCATCGCCCCCAGCCAAAGGTACTTGTTGCTACTGTAGAGCAACCTCGGCCCTTCTCTCTTCTCCATCTTCGTGTTGCGGAAGAGCGAGCGGAAGAATAGAATCTCGAGCGCCATTCTGCCGATGACTCCCCACGCATTGCTGGGGCTCTCCAGCTTGCTGTCCTTTATCCAGGGGAGGGACTTCTGCTGTCCGGCAACTGTCGGAATGTGAAACGGAACGGGAGATCTCGACCATTTGACGACGCGGTAGATAATGCCGGCGAGAAAGATCGTGATTGCCGCATACGGAAAGACCACGCCGAAGAAAAAATCGAGGCCCGGGACACCGGCGCCCAGTAAAGCAGCAGCTATTATTATGAAAATTGCGATAAGCGAGAATATAACATTCATTAAAATCTTCCTTCACCGAAAAACATTCACGGGGATTTCAGAAAGCCTGCGAAGAGAATCCAGACCGGGACGCAGGATCAAGTCTCCCCGTTATCCCCCTTCTCATCGCTCTTGAGGCTTCCATTCTCGATTATGGCCTGTAAAGATCTCGCCTTTACCTCGTCGAGCCGGATACGAAAGAGTTTTTCCCTTGCCTCCATGTACGAGTCGAATGCGGTCAGGGCCAGGCCGTCGACCCTGGATTCGAATTCAACGAGTTCACTGACGGCGATTGAACCGCCAGGGTCTTTGTCGATTTCATCCCGGACAATGTCCTTCAGATCAAAGACGAATCTGAGCGCCTGAGACGGTGAGAACTCCTGAACCGCCCTGATCCTGACGACATCTTTTAGAAGGGTCTCAGTTACCCGAGGATCAATGTCCCCGGTGAGCTTATCGAATACCGCTCCGGCGGTGACATTTATCGTGTAGCCCACCGGGTTCGCGAAACGGTCCTTCTGCGAAGCGAAAAACTTAAGGCCTTCCGCCGGGTAATAACAGAGGATTCTTTGGACCCATTTGTCGACGATAGCCGACTTCCTTTTTATCAGTAATTCTCTTAGCATATTGGCCACGCGCGATAGCGTTAGTTGATCAGGCATTTTTCAATCAGTGCTTCTCGAATCTCACTTCAGCCAGCCCGGCACGCCACCGTACCGGCTTATTCTGCCTGCGGCAGGTTACCTCGCTGCCGGCTGACTGAAAGCTATAAAGTGATGACCGGTACCGGCTAAACGCATCCCGTCGGCTTTGCAAGGCCCGCTACCTTGCAGGCACCTTTGGCGGGGCCGGAGGGATACAGGTCGTAGATCTCCTTCAGTGAGAAGCCGGTCTCCTTACAGACTTTCCTGATCATTGGTGCGATTCCGTACTTCTTGTAATAATCGCGAAGATAATAGATGATCTTCCAGTGCGCTTCCGTCATTTCCTTCACGTCTTCGGTCGTGGCCAGCGCTTTCGCCACATCTTCATTCCAGTCCTCGGGTTTTTCCATGAAGCCGTCTTCGTCGACTTCAATCTTGACATTTTCATATTCAAATGTCGGCATGGCATCTTCCTGTTAATTGTTGACGATTATTTATTCGATACTCCTTGTTCATCTCATTTCTATATATCCGCACGGGCAGTTGTCCGCGCATTTTTTGCAGCCGTTGCAGAAATCAAGCTTGAACCTGTAAGCTTCGTGTTTTATCACGGGCTTCACGATTGCCTGATCCTGACAGTAGCTCCAGCAGGTTCCGCAGTCGAAACACGAGCCGCAGCTCATGCATCTCTTCGCCTCGTCGATTACCTGCTCCTGTGTGAGCGTTGATGTGATCTCCAGATTGAGATCCTTCAACCGCTCGTCTGCCGATAGACGGACAGGCTCGTTCCTCAACTTGCTCTCATAATAACTCAGCACAATCCTGTCATGCGTAATGACCGGAGGCTTTTCTTCGGGCTGGGGCTGAATGTTCTGGAACCGGTTGTGAATAGTCTCCGCGGCTTTTCTTCCGTTGAAAATGGCTATCGTCACCAGACCCAATTCCAGGTCATCACCGCCGGCATACGTCCCGGGAATCTTTGTCGAGCCGTCTCCGTCAGCTTTGATCCACTCTTTCCTTTCGTGAAGAGTCTCGAGGCCGGCAAAATCGGGCTCCTGACTGATAGCTGCAATTACCGTCGAGGCATCCAATTGAAAATAGGAATCAGGAATCGGGACGGGTCTTCTTCTGCCCGATTCATCGGGTTCGCCGAGTTCCATTCGCTGACACTTCATTTTCGTTACTCTATTTCCGCCTCGCTCGAAATCGACCGGAGCGGCCAGGAACTCTATCTTGACCCCCTCTTCCTCGGCGCCGGTAATTTCTTCCTTGATGGCAGGCATTTCGGTACGTGTCCTCCGGTAAACGATGGTCACGTCGGCACCGAGGCGTCTCGAAACCCGCGCCGCATCTATCGCCGTATCTCCCGCTCCGACGACAAGCACTCTATCACCCACCTCGACAGCTTCGCCTGAATTGACCCTGTTCAGAAACTCGGTTCCCGTAAAAACATTCTCTGCTTCTTCGTTTGGAACGCCGAGCAGCCTCCCTTTGTGAGCCCCGATCCCGACAAAAATAGCGTCGTAGTTTTGCTGCAAATCTTCATAGGGAATATCTCTGCCGACAACCCGGTTGCATTCGATCTTCACTCCGAGGTCTTCGATTCTTTTTATCTCCTTGTCGAGGACATCCGAAGGAAGTCTATAATTGGGGATACCATATCTAAGCATTCCTCCAGGCTTGCTGAATGCCTCGTATACCGTGACCGCATAACCTCTCCTCGCCAGCTGGTAGGCGCAGGAGAGGCCGGCCGGACCGGAGCCTACCACTGCTACCTTCTGCGGGTAAGCAGTCTCCGAAATCCGCCGAAGCTTCAGGCCGTTTCGGAGCGCGTAATCTCCGATAAATCTTTCTACATTGTTAACAGCGACGGCGCCGTCCTTGTGGCCTCTGTTGCAATCATCTTCGCAGGGATGTGGACAGACCCTACCGCAGGTCGCGGGAAACGGATTCTTCTCCGTGAGAATCTCCCACGCTTTTTGGAACGATTCCTGATAAGGCCTCCCGCAATCCTCGGATTGGCCGATGACCGTCAGGACTTCCCTGATGTCAGTGCCGTTTGGACATGCGTTGGAGCAGGGGGGCGTCTTAGGAACCATAACCGGACGCAGCGGCGAAGTTTCAACGGACGAGGCCCCCGCAGACTGCGACCTCAGACTCCCTAACGGTTTGGATACTCTTTTTACTACTTTTGCCATCTAATTTTCCCGATTTTCTGCAGCAGAGCACGAGAATGGACTACACAGGAATCACAGAGAGGAGATCCTTGCTTCGGAATCCTCCTTTGATCCCCTGCGAGAATTCTTGTGAACTCTATGTTTAGTCTCTTTTTTCGAATCTTTATATTTTCGTGCACAGCTGATCATTCCTGAGATCCATTCAGGACACGAGGTCGCATGGATGTGCATGTAGCTCGCAAAGACATTCCTGTACTTCAACCCGTCCCTGCCATCGAAGCACCCTACCCCTCGCGAAAGGGAAAGTGCGGTATCGATTTCCGGGCTGCGACGGACAATCCCTGAGTAATGGAACTCATGTCCCTTTATCCTGATGCCCACCTTGAAGAACGGATTATCGGTGTCGACCAAAGCTTCGCAATATCCGTGACCCTGCGGTCTTTCGTTCATACGAACGGTAACCGGCAGGACACCGGCAAGCGGGTATTTTTTCCCGTTCCATTCGATGCTCTTCGCGAGATAGATCAACCCGCCGCACTCGGCATAGATCGGAAAACCTTTGACTGCCAGCTCTCTCACGGCAACAATCATCTCTCTGTTGAGCGTCAGACTCGTCAGGTTCATCTCCGGAAATCCGCCGCCGATGTATAAGGCATCGAAGTCACCGCCGAGCACTTCCCGGCTGGGCGAAACCGGAATCGTTTCCGCGCCTGCCGCCTCCAGCATTTCAAGGTTCTCGGGATAGTAAAACGAGAACGACTCATCCCTGAAATATGCGATCCTCAATCTGTCGCCTTCTTGAGCACACCCGCCTGCTACTTTTTCGCTCACAGGTGATTGAACGCGCTCCATTGAAGGCGCGCTTTTTGCAGCTTCGGCAATTCCCGAAATGTCTACATTATCCTCTATTACCCTCTTTGCCTCCTGCAGGAAAAACAGGCTTGGCTGAAACTCACCCGGCATTATCAGTCCCAGGTGCCTCGACGGCAGGATCAATCTTCCCGACAATCTCGGAATTGCTCCGAAGACAGGAAGACCCGTAACCGACTTCACCGCATCTTTCACGACGCGCGCGTGCCTGTCGTTTGCCGCCCGGTTGAGTATCACGCCGGCGATCTTCAGTTCCGGATCCAGCTTCACGCATCCCAGAATAGTAGCTGCCGCCGTTCGTGTGACCTTTGTAATATCCAGAACGACGACGACCGGAGCTCGGAGAAGCTTCGCGAGCTCGGCCGAGCTGTGAGTCCCGCTGCTGTCAACTCCGTCGAATAGCCCCCTGTTTCCTTCGACGACGTTGATGTCGTCGCCGCCGGCATATTTAAGAAACGATTCCCTCACAGATTCGAACCCCATGAGGTACGTGTCCAAATTCCTGGCCGGCTTGCGGGAGGCGAGGCTAAGCCACGCGGGGTCGATGTAGTCCGGACCCTTCTTGAATGCCGTTACACCCAGCCCCTTGTCGCTGAAGCATTCCAGGAGTCCGCAGGATATTACAGTCTTGCCTGAATCACCCGAGAGGCCGGCAACAACAATTCGGGGAAAATTACCATGAAGCATATAGGGTTTCGAATTTAATTTTCTGCACCTTCCTTGTGCGGGATCTCGATGAAGCTCCCGCCGAAATAGGTGTAGACGCATTTCTCGCTTTCGATTAGGTCCCTGATCGCGGACTTTGCGAGATTCTTGTCGCATCTTTCGCCGAACAGCTCTGTGACAGCTTTGGTCAGGTCGGTAGCTTTCCATTTCTTCTGCCCCATGCTGTCCTTTATCATCTTGTACATCGCGTCAGAGACTTCCTGAACGCTTGCCTGCTCAGCCATGATCGTCTCCTTTCAATAAGTCAAATGCGCAGAACGTTTGAACGTCAGTCCCGCGTGCTTAAAGTCGTCGATATGTTGTTTCTCGAACGGGATGCCGGTCATCTCGAAGAATCTCGGCCAGCCGATGCGGTTGATCCATTCGCCCATCCGCTCATACCTTCTCGCGTTCTTGGCCCACACTTCGACCAGATTTCTCACCGCGTCGACGACTTCAGGCCACCTCGGCGGGTTGTTTGGAATGAACGGGATCGCCAGTTTGGAGAACATCGGTTCGCTTCTGGCGTTCGAGACTTTTCCGCCGACCCATATCGACACGCCGTCGTTCAGCGGATCGTTCAGCTGCATCGCGGGACAAACGGTGAAGCAGTTCCCGCAGAACATGCACCTTTCCTCCGTTACCTCGACTGACTGCAGGCCTCCGATCGTAGCCGGTTTGATTGCCGCCGTCGGACAGGCCGAGACGACAGACGGGATTTCGCAGACTGCTTTCAGTCTGTCATGGTTAACCTTCGGGGGTCGCCTGTGGACTCCAAGAATCGCTATATCGGAGCAGTGGACAGCGCCGCACATATTCAGGCAGCACGCAAGTGCAATCCTCAGTTTCGCGGGCAGCTTCATCTCGGTGAAATACGGGATAAGTTCATCCATGACGGACTTGACAATCCCCGATGCGTCGGTAGCCGATGAGTGACAATGAATCCAGCCCTGGGTGTGAACGATGCTAGAAATCGAATTTGCCATTCCTCCGACCGGATGGCCAAGAGCATTCAAATCCTTTATGAGGAGATCGATCTTCGATTCATCGGTCAGCAGGAACTCGACATTATGCCGACTCGTAAATCTCAAATATCCGTCGCAGTATTTATCGGCGAGGTCCGCGTAGGCGCGGATCTTGTCGATGCTCAGCAGCCTGGAGGAACCGGCACGAACGGTGTACAGCTTCGCACCGCTTTCTGAGACAGTGACCATGACGCCCGGTTTCAAGATTTCATGATACTTCCACTTGCCGTAGTTCTCTTTGATGATCGGAGGCAGGAACTGCTCGTAATGTGGCGGACCGATGTCGGTCTTTCTTTTGGGTTTCGCTTCAGCCATTTTGAGCTCCTTCCTGATCCGAATCCTCTTCGAAATATTCTTCGTAAAACACATATGGGTTCTCTCTGGGGTGAGCCACCATCTCGGGAATTGGTTCCACGCCGATCGCTTCGAGGAAGTTGCCCATCCCGACTCTCTGAATGAACTCGCCGACTCGTTCGCGGTTCTTTCCGTTCTCCGACCAGACATCGTGAATCTTCGCAACCAGTTCCGTGATTTCCGTATACGGCGGCTCGATCTTGATGAACGGAATCAATACGGATGAAAGGAGAGCGCCTTCGAGGATCGGGGCCTTTGCGCCGATGAGGATGCACGCGCCGCGATCTTTTCCGGGAGCAAGCCCCTTCGGCATGGCATTTATGCAATGCATGCATCTGACACATGCTTTGTTGTCGATTTTGAGTTCCTTTCCGTCCCACTCCATGCACTTCGCCGGACAATTGGCGACGACGTCCTTCTGTATGTCCATGCCTGATTTCGCATACTCCGTCACGGCAGCCTTGTCCACCTGGATATCGTCTCTCCAGGTTCCGATGATCGACATATCGGAGCGGGCAATCGCCGCCACACAGTCGTTCGGGCAGCCCGACATCTTGAATTTCCATTTGTACGGAAAAGCAGGCCGGTGAAGCTCGTCCTGATAATGCATTGTGAGAAATTGAGTAAGCGCCATCGTGTCGTAGCACGCCCATTCGCAGCGCGCCTGACCGCAGCAGCAGCTCGGAGTTCTCACGTCGGATCCCGAGCCGCCCAGGTCAAACCCGAGCTCGGTCAATTCCTGGAAAATGGGCTCCAGCTCTTCGGTCCTTGTCCCGAGAAAGATTATATCTCCCGTCGAGCCGTGCATGTTCGTCAAACCCGAGCCGTGCCTCTCCCAGATATCGCACAGCTTCCTCAACACATCGGAGGTGTAGAACCAACCCGCCGGCTGGTTAATGCGAAGCGTATGAAAGTGTGACACGTTCGGGAACTCTTCCGGCAGATCGGAGTATCTTCCGATAATTCCGCCGCCGTATCCGAGCACTCCAACAATACCGCCGTGTTTCCAGTGACTGATCTTATCCTCGTACGAACGCTCGAGCTGCCCCAGCAAATCGTCGGCCATCGGATTCTTTTCCGCAGCCGTCTTTATCTCTTTTACAAAACTCGGCCAGGCACCTTTTTCGAGCTCATCTAACTTCGGGGTCTTCCTTTTCTTATCAGGCATCTTTGCTCCTTTGTTTAGCTGAACACAAAGAAAACATAAACGCGATGGGACGCGGAAACAAGAAACGGAGGCTTTTTTGTATTCTGTGTGTTGGAAGGGAGTGCTAGACTGGGACCTGCAAAGACCTGACTGCAAGTTCTACAACGAAGGCCTTCATCTCAGGACTGTCGAAGTCCGGGTTAAGCGGCCTGGGAAGTGTGCCGCAGTTGAAGTTTTTGAACTGCGTCTCGCAGGGGCATTGCAGGTATAGCGATAGCCTGCTGAAGCCGATTGGGAGCGGCTCCAGCATCCACCATGCTATCCAGGCGTTAATTAACGGATACGGATCATATTTTATCATGTGAAATTTGTGAAATCTTTTCTCGAAGGCACATAGAAGGCCTTCGAAGCGAGTGGACGGCTGTTGACTGATCCTCTGCCGAAGCCGATTGATGAAGTATTCTCTCGAATCAAGAACAATCTGCTTCATCCTTTTATCTTTGAAAATTACCAGATAGTCTTCGAGCCTGCACGAGCGCTCCCCCGTATGGGCATCGAGGGCTTCCAGAATCAGCTTTCTTGTATCGATGGAATGTACCAACTCGTCCTTCAGGTGCTTATCATAGCATGTCCTCGTGAAGTTGTGAAGCGTTTCCGAATACGGAAAAACGACCTTCAAAGCGTCTTCCACAACTTTGAATCCGTAAGACATAAAAGTGGGGCACACAAAGCCCCGGCAATTCATCCTGTCAAGCAGGGTCAGCCAAGTGTTCGTCGATTCGCATTCCCCTATCTCAAACCCTAGAACCACGGTCGAAAGGGCATCTATTGCAAGCGCCAGATACATCGAATGTTCGGTGCTGTCGCAGACATTCGCCTTGAACGTCTTTCCTACGAGATGGATCAGCCTCGACTCGTGCTTCGGTGTGCAGGCATCGAGATATTCCTCCCACGAAGAGCAACCCGCGAGATACTCCCTGAGCTTCTGGTTAATTCTGATCGGAGAGCTGTGATAGACAGAGCGAAGATCGCGGTACGAACTCCCGCTAAGATAAGCTTCCGCCAATTCACCGAAATCAGGACACTGTCTGCTGACACCGTTCTTCACCCATGTCCTCTTGCAGCGGACACACCTGTAACGCAAGTTGTTGGCCGACGTTCTTCCGTGTTTTACGACTTTCGAACTGTGACAGAACGGACAAACTAAATCGCCTTGAACTGTCGAACATGGAGTTGAGATTTGCATTGTCATCGATCTTCACCTGCTTCCAAAACATTTATGGGATAACTTGCCCCACAAAGAAAACCCCTTTTTTGACAAATACTGCCGCTTCTGTGGTACATGCCACACAATTTGAGGTGAGCATCTCTTTCTGCGAATGTAAAGGCACTTCTACGCCACCTTTTTCAGCTGTTTGATCTATCGACTATCTATAGTTCCAATCTCTGTGCCGTCGATTTTTGTGCATGAATTCTAATCAACCGTATGCTGCCAATTGTTGAGTCGCGCAACAGGGGGGATTGGCCGCGTTCACAATCCTTACAGCGGGGGTTCGAACCAAATGAAAACAATAGGGACGATGGAGTGCTAATCATGAGAAATCAACCGGGACAGATCTCACCTGACACTACGATTAGATAATTGCAGGCGGTCCCTGGTTGAACGAAACCAGATAGCCTGCGTGACAAAGCAGGGAGACGACGTGGACCGGATGTGGATGGGACGCGCTTGCGGCGCTTACTTCAGATACGACACGCAGCTCATCAGAACATCACTTGCCGTTCGGCCCTACATCGGGAAGGACCACATTGTCGAAACGCGGCATGCTAATATCCCATTTCATCGCCGCCTTCAATTGTGGAGGTACACCGCTTCTATGGCAGGTCGGGCAACGAGCCAGATTGGGCTTGTCTTTCAGCAGCTTTGATTCAACCGTATGGCACGAGACACACAGCTGATGCATAGCATCAGTGTAAGACAATATGTAGTATTCCCTGGCGGGAATTCCGCCGGCAAGCTTCAATTCGTAGGATGGATGACAGGCACTGCATTTCTTTGCAGTCTGGGCAGTGCGGGTCACCCCCGGGGTATGACAGTCGTCGCACTTGAGGTTTCCTCCCGAGCCGGATGCGTGCCAATCGTGTCTGAAGAAATCAGCCTGCCCATACATGCTCGTATGGCATTCCCAGCAGTTGCTTAACTTTTCCCCCGGGAGGTTCAGATGATGGCAGAACGTACAGCTGTCCTTCCCGCCCGGCGAGATGCTGCGTTCAATGCCGTCAACGGTAAGCGTAACCTTATGAGTTCTGATCCATGCGATATGGGCCTGGTGAGGAAACTCGACGAACTGACCGTCTCTATTACCGTTGATGCACAAAGTATCGACTCCTGTCGCTGGCCTGACTGTAATATTGTCGATCCCTCTGGCATATAACCTGCTCCCCGGCATCAAAGCCATCCCGGCCGCAAAGCTGATCCCAAAAGCAAGAGTATGCTTCGTCAAAGAAGCGACCTTAGGACTCCCGAGCCACGTACCGGATGAACGATCGAACACAGGCAGCGTGTGCGGATGAAATTCCGGATCTTCAGGCTGAATGTCCCACACATGGAAGTTCTCGATGAGAAACAAAAAGACAATAGCTGCCGTCGACAGAATTCCGAGGCTCAGTACAACCTCCATCCAGGAAGGAGTGTACCATAACGTGGCACCGCGCATCGCAAAACCGCCGATGTCGATCCGGTTCAATACCACGCCGATGATCGCAATCGATGAACCTATCCACTGGACCTTTGTGTTGGCGCACCATTTAGGTACAACAAACATCACGAAGGGAATAACCGTTGACAACAGGAGCTCGCCGATGTAAAGGTAGCTCATCCAGCTCCCGTCAAAGATCAATCCCAGTTTGCCTTCAGCCGCCACATCTCCAATCTTCAAGATGAAGTAGAGACCGAGCACCCATATGCTCACGCTGCAGAGCGTACGGACAAGGTCGGTCTTCAACTCACGCCGATACAGCCAGTGCAGCGCCAGGGTCTCGAAAGCAAGCATCAGCAGACCGCCTGCAATTGCGGATACGAAGAACTCGATCGGGATAATATGCGAATAGAACAACGGGAAAAGCCGGCGCGGCATGATCAGGAACAGTGTGCCCAACGAAGACTGGTGAAGAGTCGACAGCATTATCCCGAGGAGGACCAGAGGGAAGCGAAACTTCAGCAGGAACTTCCTTGCAACAGCATAGCGGCTGGTACTTTCAAGAGGGACCGGGCTGAATTCGAGCAGAAGAACCGTCGTGTATAGCATAACGCACCAGCCTACCTCGAAAAGCGGCGAATGCGGATTCCAGTAGATTATCATGTGCCAGATATTCCAGGGGAGTCCGAGATCGAATATCAAGCTGACGATGAACGAGCTGTAGCCGAGAAAAGCCGTCAAAATCGCGATTCTGACCAGAGAATGGAATTTTTCTCTCTTCATCATGTAGAAAATGGCCCCGATTACGAATCCGCCTGCCGACAGTGCGACCCAGCCAAGTTTGAACCCTATCCAGAAGCCCCACGGGACCTCGTCGTTCAGGTTCGTCGTCGCGCCCAGCCCAAATACAAATCTGTTCAACGCGACCGCCGCGGCTAATCCGGTAATCAACCATAGAATGATTTTCGTGTTATGGACTCTATTCATTGGAAGATTCCTTGTCCTTGGCTGCGTCCTCACCCAGTTTCATCCTGCGTCGTATGATCCAGTTGAGGCCGAGCATGACTCCCCCCATCCCAAAGAAGGCGTACGGTACCGCCTCCATTGCCGGGGAGGTCTCTTTCGGAAGCGGCATGTTTACGGGCCTTGTCTGGTATGAGAGAAAATCCAGATCGACATCTGAAACGTACAGCACGGACGTTCCACCGACTTCGTGCTCACCCCACACTCTGTTTATGTATTTTCCCGGATCCTCTTTTATTCTCCTGTGAGCCTCCTTCAGCAGTTCGTCACGATCTCCGAAAATCGTCGCCTTCTCGGGGCATGCCTCCGTACATGCGGGTTGCTTCCCCTCCTTTATCCTGTCGTAACACATGATGCATTTCTCGACATGCGGGACTGTCTTGTCCCAGTCGTATCTCGGAATTCCGAACGGGCATGCCATCATGCAATAACGGCAGCCCATGCATTTCGCGCTGTCATATATCACCGGACCTAATGCTGTCTTCTGCAGTGCACCGACAGGACATACCGAAACACAAGCCGGCTCGAGGCAATGGCGGCATTGTTTTCGCACGTAGTGGTCATCAGGCTTCTGGATTATCGACGTCCAGTTTTCCGCGGAGAGGCCGTCGTTCTTGTCCCACACTCGCGGCACGTCCATTCCGAGATGGTTCACTTCTTTGCAGGCAGAAACGCACTTAAGACAGCCTGTACATTTCGTGACATCAGTCAATATAGCTTTGCTCAAACCGGCGCTCCCTTTTTATTAAGTGTCGTGCAGATATCTTCGTCTGTCTCTGCGGGGAACTTCCATGCCAGCGCATCTATGAACTGAGAAAACGGCGCAAGAACACAATGGGCTATCTTTGTGAATGGCACCAGAACAAATATCAGGTCGGCAGAGAGGATGTGTACCAGCATTAGAAACTGGTATAGTCCCGCCCCGATCTTCAGATTCGCACACACAAGGCCCGTGACAAATGGAAAGAGGAGCAAAATCAGCCACCAATAATCCTGTCCCCGGCTCAGAGAGCGTATGGATTTGACGAACGTACGTTCGATCAAGAGTGCAGCCGCGAATATAATTGTGCTCACCGTAAGGCCGAAGGCCCACCAGTAAGGAAGCGCAGGCCAGGAAATGCCGGCCGAGTTCTTCCAGAGATTGATATGAGCGTAGAGAAAAATCGGGACTATTATCAGCCCGATGTGAAAGAGTATCGAGAAGAACGAATAAGCCTGACGGTTTCTGAACACTCTCTTGACCGGAAAAATCCACTCGAACGTTCGACTGATTATGAGTTTCCACGGCATCTTCTTGTCACCCGCCTTCAGGTAAGCCTTACGAGCTCCCCACAAATCGAGAAAGAAAATCCGAGCCAATCCCAGAAGCATGATTACGAAGCAGAGCCGGAAGAGCGGTCCGCGAGCGAACAGCAGCAGAGAATCCATTCTCACATCTCCTTCCCGCCCGAAGAATTTCCCGGCCTGGTCTCATCGTCGACGTGCCCGGCGGCAGTTTCTTCTTCCTTCTCGACAATCAGCGACCGGTCGAACTCTATAGCCTTGTAGACCAGGTCATGGAAGCCGACGACCTGGCAGTCGAGTCTCTGGTCTTCGACCAATTCCCTCAGCTGCTTCTTGCAGTTCGCACACGGTGCCACCAGGATTTCGCATCCCGATCTTCGGATCTGCTCGGCCTTCATCTTGCCGGCAATGGTAGTTCTGTACGGCCTTATTTCGTCGATAGACACCGTTCCGCCGCCGCCGCCGCAGCATATGTTGTCTTCACCCTTCGGAGTCATTTCAACATAGTTTTTACAGAACCCCTTCAGCACCTCGCGCGGCTGTTCTACTATCCAACGGTTCCTCGCGAGGTTGCACGGGTCGTGGTAGGCGACTTTTTCGGTGATGATGCCGGGATTGAGTTTGAGTCTTCCTTCCTTCCACACTTTATGAGTGTATTCCAGGATATTCAAAACCGGCAAAGCGTTTTCACCGCCGCAAAAAGTGGGAAGGAAATTCTTGGCCGTTCTGGAAGCGTGGCCGCATTCCCCTATCAACACGTTTTTGCCGTGAAGTCGTCTTGTTTCCTGGTCGACATTTTTGATAATTCTCTCCATCAGTCTGTCGTTATAGAAGAGGCCGTAGTTGATCGCATCGAAATCCTCGGTGCCGATAGTCCATGAGTCCCCTGTTGCAGCGAAGACGGCGGCAATTCCCATAAGCGTATCGGCTTCCATCAGATAATCGCTGACCGGAGCGAAAAACACGTAGTCGCTTCCCTCCACGTCCACGGGAAATTTTATCTTGACCGATTTTTCCTCCAACATGTCGTCCTCGAGAAATTCGAGGGTGTCCTTCAAGGCCGGTACCGGGACGGCAGACGTGTTGTGAAAAGGCCCTTCCAGCTGTGCCCGCACGCTGACCGCCATCGCACGCGGAACAACGCCTATTTCACTCAGGATGTAGCGGCCGAGATGCGTGATGAGACCGTGATCCAATCCAAGCGGGCATTCAAGAGCACACCTTCTGCATGCAGTACAATTCCAGAAGCTGTCTGCCATTTCCTGGATCTTCTCATCAGTTAAATACCCGCCGCCGGAGATTCGACCCTTCACTAACCCACCGAGGGTGAAATGACGCCGGTATACATCCAACAACAGCCCTGAGCGATAACACGGTATATCTTTGGGATCACCGGTCGCCTCGTAGACATGACATGCAACCGCGCAGCGAGAACACCTTCCCGTCATGCGGATGAAATGATCCAGCACCATTTTATAATTGGAATGCTTGAGAATTGCTGCAAACGCCTCAAGGAATCGGCGAGGCCGGTCGGTCACGTCACAATCTTCTACGTGATACCGAACATCCAGCTTCTGCTTCTCGATGACTTCCGGTTTCTTGGTTGATTTCAGAGCTTTCGTCCGCTCTTCATCTGTGACCACACTGATTCGCATTTATTGCCTATACGATAATTGAAGGGTAATCATTCGATTCGAGACCCCCTAGTGAATTGAATAGAGAGCAACCACTTTGCGGAACTTCCAACCACATTATCCATGTCTTTAACGATCTTGAAGGTCCTTATGCAAAAACTTATGACCCGTTTGAGACAGAAACAAAGCAATCGCGATTTGCTGTATCCAAGATGTGGCTTGAGACGAATTGATAAGCAGATGGGACTTCGGTCGGTTATGTACAATTCACCTTGCAGGAAGTCTTAGGTCTAACGGCCACGCCCCGCACTGGCGCAAGCAACTACAGGATGGCCGTCCGGTGGATTCCAATTCAAATGACATCATCAGCGTCATAGACGGCAGAACCCAGGGTGCCGATCCTCGTTTGCGTCGTCGAGCTCACGTCACCCCATCTGCAATTGCCCTCCCCGGTAGTCTATGCGCCCGACAATCTCCGGCCCACTCTGCCCGCTAATTTCCTCATCCATGGGGGAGCTTCACAGAAACAGGACGATTCGGGATATACTCCCTTGCGGCACATCCAGAGATGAGTGCCGATCAGGGCGAGAAAAAGGATTACGCCGATAATATCCAGAAAAGACATGGCCGGCTGCGACTTTGCAGCGTTGAGCGAGTTGCTCTCATGCGATTTGCTTCTATGAATCGTCTCTGCCTGGACAGATAATGCCAGCAGACTCACAGTCGAGGTGGTGGTCTGCGCCGGTGCCGCTTTGCCGGGCAATGCGAAACTGACACAAGAAACAAGAACGGCAACCGCTGATGTGACCCACAGCCTTTGATTCATCTTCTATTCTCCTTAGAGCGGGATCAAAATGCCGCGACGCTTGCGGATCAAACAAAGAACATCAGGATCCCTTCGCCAAACAGTCTCTCTCCGGTCTGAACGTCACAAAGCCCGCGGGTGGCAATCGCTTGTCGAATGGATTCCGATTATTCCTTTGAAAGTTAGAGCGGGGGCGAGTAATGACCAAGCAGATAAGGCGCATTGTATCCGCGATGTGGCTAATTGAAGGCTCTTTCTAACTGCAATGCCGCAACGCCACAACGGCTTACGGATCCGCGACTTAACAGGATAGGACGGAACAGATGCAGCCGGCGGCTGGAACCGATTCATTCCTGCCGCCACGAGTCAAAACCGGCAAAAGGAAGAACTACTTCAACTAACAGACGAGCGGAGACACCGGATGATTAAGGACGGTATCTCCGCATCGGTTCTCATCTCCTTTTTAATTCCCTCTGAATCATGGGTTCAAAAGATATATGATACGGAAATGCTGCTGTACAATGTCGGTTCATACGAGCCTGGAATGATGTAACCATCTCCGGTTCCTCCGTCTTTCGCTTGTTCGAGGCCGGCAATATTAGGCCCGACAAAAAGGAAAGTGTAATAAGTACTTCCCAAAAGATTATCACCGCCGACGAACAGGTTCAAATTGAAGAGATCGGCTATTCGAGTTTGATAACCTGCTTTCGCGCTGAGGAGGCTGTAACCTTTCACGAAGGTACTGTTGTCAAATGTTACAGGCACCCTTCCGACGTACTGATATGAACCGTAAAGATACAAACCCATGTTTGTTTCCAGGTCGATTCCTGCGTTGAGCATATTCTTAGGAACGCGGGCGACCTGGTTCCCCGAGAAGCTGACACTGCTCGAATTGTCGTTGTTGTTGCTCTTGAAATCGACGTATCGAAAATCAGAATATGAATACGACACCCACGGACGGAAGATGGAAACGGTCTCGTCCTTGTTGTCTATTGCCAGATAACTGAGCGACAACTCCAGGCCTCTGTTTCGCTGTTTACCTGCATTTGTGGTAAAAGTGATTGCATTCGATGTCTCGCTCACGAGCTTGTTGGTATTTTCCAGATCAAACAACGCCAGCTGGTATGAGAGCCTCTTTTCGAATACACTTCCCTTACTTCCGATTTCATATTGAACCGCTCTCTCAGGCTCTACAGAGAGATTCAGTGTTCCATCACTTTCTATCACATCGCCTAAGAGCGGGGGCGTATAACCGGCGCTAACGCTTGCATATACGGAGACATCATTGTTCAAGACTTTGAGAATTGAAATGCGCGGCGCCAGTACGGGTGAAAAGGTCTTCACCACCAAATTAGTAGTGTCGTTGAGCTGATTGCTCCTCAGCATATTCCTGATGCCGAATTCATTCCTGTCCAGGCTCGCGCCGACGGTCACCGTAAACTGTGCCGGCAGCATAACATTCCATTGGGTGAACAAGTAGTAGTTGAGTGCGTAATTTTCCTGGTCGCTCGGTTTTGAGATTTTTATCCCCGGAATTATGAAGACTCCGTTGGTTGTTAAATTGGAACCCTGAAACATTCCGCCGAGAGTTCCGTTCACGCCGGCATACTTGCCTTCTTTTGTGTAATTGAAAGCTGTTCTAACTCCATAATTGAATTGATTGGCGTCAGTGAAACCGTGTGCATACGGCTGGTTCGATGTCATTCCCGAACCAAAGACCGTCGTCTTATTCGAAAAGAATTCATCAAAACGGTAATTATCCGTTATCCCGGTGCGGAAGCTCTGCAGCTTGATATGCGAATTATTTGAGAGATACTCCGGGTTGCTGAGAGGAATTCTGCTATAGAAATCGGAAGCGTCGATCTCTCCCGCCAGTTCTTCAAACGAACGGTTGTAGGAAAAATATGTCGAAATCTGCTGGTTCGCTCCTGCCCGGAAGTCGCCGTTGACGAATGCGTAGTCCTTCCATGAACCGCTGTTTGGACGGAAAGATTTATATGTCTGATGTCCGTAGTTCACGACAAGGTCAGAGTTATCGCCTGCGGATTCGAAAGTGGTATTGTCGCGGAACAAGCCATAACTTCCGCCAATTGCCTGTTCATCGAAGCTGGTCTGATCCGGTGCCGGTCTGATCGTCGTCAGGTTCACCGTGCCTCCGATGAAGCTGCCGTAGAGGCTCGAAGACGGTCCTTTTGTGACTTCAACATTCCCCAGGGTGGAGAAGTCAACACCGTCGAGGACAGTGCTTCCGGTCGCGTCGGTGATTGGAATGTTATCCAAGAACACCTGGTATCCGAGACCATTCGAGTTCGGACTGTTTCCACTCGTACTTGGATAGTACCCCCTGATGGTAATACGGGCGCCGCCCCATGGAGTTCGGGACTGCATAAAGACACCGGGAATCGTATTTATCGAGCTCTCGAGGGAAAGTCCGCTCGCCCTTTCCAGGTCGTGTGCGGTTAATGTTCCTATTGATTGCGCGTCCAACAACCTATTGCTTCCGACTACCTGGACGCCGGAGAGCAGTATAGGAGAAGGCACGAGCCGAATATACAACGGTTGGTTGGTCTTAGTTACTGAAACTTCCCTCTTTAGGTAACCCAAATGCGAGACAATCAACTTCTGGATTTGTCGTTCACTCGTAATACTGAATCTTCCGTAATCATCCGTCCTTGTTCCCACCTTCGTACCCCGGACAACTACTGTGGCTCCGACAACCGGTTCACGTGTTTGCTGATCGACCACCGTGCCGCCGACCGAATGCTGCGCGTAAACGACGGCAGGAAGGACCAAAGAGATTAGAAGACACATAAATCTTAGGTGCTTTTTCATTTAAGAAACTCCTTGCTCGATTAAGAAAACTGAAAGGAATTGGAAGCCTGCACACTTCATGGCAATTCCCCCGGTCGAATAGCAGGCAAAGTAATGTTATTTCCTCCGGTGCGATCATCCGCTCCGGATGGTCACACCAGGGTTTAATGGAAGGTATAGCATATCCAATCAGTGGTGTAGACAAGCTGCAGACTTTCAGCCTGGCAGTACAAAATTCATATAAGAAATACCAGGACAACTAATTATCAGATCATTTTGACTGTAACAATTTTAAATATAATCGACATGACCCTTTCGTGTGCAATATTCATCATGGCGACTCTAAAGTAGAAGTTAGTATGTAATCGATAATGTGGCCGACTTGTTCTTCGGCCCGAGACACTCTTTTCTTCGGTTTGCCAATGCCGGCAGCAGTTGCTAACTTGCGCAGTGAAACAAGTCCGCGCACTCTTCAGCCTCGTGGCAGCTCTTACGAATAGGCCGCAGGCCGGACCCGGCAGGTTTATGCCGGAATAATGAACCAGATGGGGAGAATCCCATGCCGCCCAAGAACATAAACAACGTCGTTACCGGCCTGTGTGCCATAGCTATCTCTCTGCTCATGGCTGGTCAATCGATCGCTCAGACTTATCCGTTCAAGATCAAGAAATCCATATACCATACGGGCTGGATCGACTTGAACAAGAACGGCAGGATGGATCCCTATGAGAATCCAGATCTGCCGATCAGTAAACGTGTCGATGACCTGCTCGGGAGAATGAATATAAATGAAAAGACGGCACAACTGGTGACACTATATGGTTACGGGGCGGTTCTGGAAGATCAGCAGCCGACGCGGGCCTGGCTCGACACAACGTGGAAAGACGGCGTCGCCAACATAGATGAACAACTGAATACACGCAAGCCGTCCGATCTCCTGTGGCCGCCGGCCAGACACGCCCAGGCCCTGAACAACGTCCAGCGCTTCTTTATCGAACAAACCCGGCTGGGTATTCCTGTCGATTTTACCAACGAGGGCATAAGAGGATTGAAAGCATACAGGGCGACGAGCTTCCCCGTCGAGATCGGTCAGGGGAGCACGTGGGATCCGGAGCTCATCTACAGGATCGGACAAGTCGAAGGGGAGGAAGCGCGCGCACTCGGATATACGAATGTCTACACGCCGGAGATGGATATTTCCAGGGACCCGCGCTGGGGGAGAGTCCCGTCGACCTACGGCGAGGACCCATACCTGCTGGAGAGGCTCGGCGCCGCGATGGTAAGAGGCCTGCAGGGCGAGCACGTCGTTTCGACGCTGAAACACTTCGCGGTTTATAGCGCACCGAAGGGAGGGAGAGACGGAGCCAACCGCACAGATCCGCTTGTGACACCCAGAGAATTATACACACTGTACCTGCCGCCGTTCCAGGCTGCTGTCAGCGCCGGTGCACTCGGAGTCATGAGTTCATATAATGATTACAACGGTGTACCGATCACGGGAAGCTATCATTTCCTGACTCAAATCCTTCGCCAGAAGTTCGGATTTAAAGGTTATATCGTGACCGACAGCGGCGCTCTTTTGTATATTTACGCCAAGCATCATGTCCAAAGCGATTTTACGGGAGCAATTGTCCAGGCACTAGAGGCCGGCGTCGATGTCCGCACCGATTTCCAAAAGCCAATCGTTTTCCTCAAGCCGCTTCGAGAGGCGGTGCGGGACGGTAGGCTGCCGATGAGCGTCCTGAACCAACGCGTACGCGAAGTGCTGAGGGTGAAGTTCTGGCTCGGACTTTTCGATCACCCGTATGTCGATACCTCGATGTCGGACAGCAATGTTAGGAAGCCATCCTCGATCGCCCTGGCGCTCCGTGCTGCGGAGGAATCGCTGGTGCTTCTTAAGAATTCCAATAACCTCCTTCCGCTCGACAGGAACAAGACCCGCTCCATTCTGGTGACCGGTCCCGACGCGGACATGTCAAAATGCCTGATCGGCGGATATGGTCCCACAGGAATGAAAGTGACAACGGTCCTTGACGGCATCAAGGACCTGGTACCAAAGGGAACCAGGGTAACGTATGTCAAAGGCCCGAACGTCGTCGACGCGGATTTTCCGGAGAGTGATATCGTAGAAACCCCGCTGAGCAAAGAGGAGAAGGATCAGATTCAGAAGGCGGTGGACGCTGCAAAGCACTCCGACATAGCCATCGTGGTAGTCGGAGAGAATAACAGAACGGTGGGTGAAAGCCGCTCGCGGGTGAGCCTGAATCTCCCGGGGCATCAGCTGTCGCTTGTGAAGGCGGTTTTCAGCACAGGGACGCCGACGATCGTGGTGTTGATGAACGGGCGGCCGCTTTCCATTAACTGGATAAACGCTCACGTCCCGGCGATAATGGAAGCGTGGTTCCCCGGTGCTCAGGCGGGCAAAGCAATAGCCAGGGCGATTTTCGGAGAGTACAATCCGGGCGGCAAACTCCCGATTACTTTTCCAAAGACTGTCGGTCAGGTCCCTTTGAACTTCCCTTATATGCCCGGAAGCGAGTCATACATGCCGGGTGATCCCCGAGCCGAAGCGAGAGTGACAGGGCCGTTGTATCCGTTCGGGTACGGGTTGAGCTACACGCAGTTCAAGTTCAGTGACCTTCTCATAACTCCGGAGAAACAGAATACCGGCGGCAGCGTTGAGGTCTCTTTCAATGTAGAGAACGCCGGGAACCGGAAAGGCGACGAGGTAGCCCAGCTATACATACACGAAGAGACGACGCCTGTAATCATCCCTGTGAGCGAACTCCGCGGATTCAAAAGGATAACGCTGGAACCTGGACAAACCGAAAGGGTACGCTTCGAACTGACTCCGCATGATTTGCAGCTGCTCGACAACGACATGGAGTGGGAAGTAGTACCCGGTAAGTTCCATGTGATGGTGGGAAGTTCCTCCGTGGACATACGGTTGAAGGGCGAGTTCGACATAACCGGCAAAATCCAGAACAAAGACTATCATTTTTGAAACAGCCGGCACTATCATGACTTCATATCCTCCCACCTTCTCGACTTCATTCACAAGCGTCCTCGCTTCCCTCCCCGATACATCATGTAGCTTCAAACTCACGAACCCTGAACCTGTAACCCGATGGTCGTCGCGGGCAAAAATAATTACGAGGATTGGTTTCCCGGGGCGGAAGTCCATCAGGCGGCGTGAACTGGCATGGATCGCTCAGCCGCCGGAGATCTATATGTAAGATGGCTGCTCCTATTTCGATATCTGAGGCTCAGGCTCCGTGGCCTCCTCGCCGGTGTCCTGCCTGTGCCTGATGCCGACGTCGGTGCAGAAATTATGAAGCGCGGCAGCCTTCCTTACGAGAGCCGGGACTCCCTGGATTTTCCCGGCTTTCTCAATGAAGAACAGGTCGAGCGCTTTGAACATCGAGTTGCGGTTTTCATTTGCCTTATCCATTATTCTCCCTTTCAAATGGATTCATGGAAATATTAATTTCTCCGGTTCACTCCCCGGATCTGTATCTGAGAGTTTCGGATGCGCATTTGGTGTCGGCGAAGGCCCGTTCAATCCTGGCGAACACCCGTTCAGAGCTGCCGACCGCGTATTTGGTGGAGGCGAACGCCGTTCCGGGGAGCAGGGCGCGCGTCGAGAGGAGACGAACGGCCATTTTGTAACCCGAAATGTTCATTTTGAGAAAGTGAGCGGTCATTTTATAAACCGAAATTCCCATTTTGTGGATGTGAACGCCCGATTTGAAAACTAAAATTCTCATTTTGAAGAAATGAGGGGTCATTTTGTAGATCTGAATCGTCATTTTGGAAGGAACAATCTTCATTGTAAGGAGGCAGACGGCAATTCCGTAAAGGAAAAGCAGCCTTCCGAGCCAACAAAGGGCCATTCCCGAAATGCGACTGTCCGAAAAGTGGGCAAATACGGCCATTATTCGATATTGCGGAGGATTCGCACCGCAGAGCTTCAGAAGAACCAAACAAACCGGAGGCACGGCCATATTGCACACGGACCGTGCCACCGGGACCTGAACCGCGAAGCGGAGGATGCGGACTATAGGAAAACCGACTCATAGTTTCGCTCTAGCTGCTCAACTGTCGAGAGGTGCTGTAGAAGGTGGAATCGGATTTGGTGTGCTTATATCGTCAAGGAGTGCTTGCCGGGTTAACCGGCGCGCGGCGTTCCGGGGGGACTACGGCTCGTCCGGATCTGACTGATACCCACCCGGCACGTCCGCCGCTGCGTTCTACTGTACCAACACGCATATGTTAACATGATGGGACGGAGATGTCAAGCGAAAAGTTTAGAGGGGGGGAAAAGACGGGAGAGCGGAAACGAGGACCCGCCGCAGCGGGACAACCCCGCGCTTTGCAGTTCAATCCGCCTTCGTCCGCCGCGGCGGAATTCACCCCGCACAAGAATTTTTCGCTCTTGTCTGCTGTTTGAGATAGAGCGCCCGGAACGACTCGTACTTCGAACCGTTCGGGAATCCGGGGATGCGTGCATCTTTACATCCATAAATCCTTAGGAGTTTTCATATGAGTCTCGACCAGACATCTTTCGATCCAGGCTTGACGGAAAAGTATATCGGAGAGCTCAATCGCGCGATTGAGAAAGACGGTTCCTTTAACGTCCGGATATCGGGCGCGGGAATCGGCAACTTCCACTTCTACCGGTTTTTAATAGACCTTTCGTGGCTCCGGTTCTTCATCGTGATCCTGGCGGGTTACATTCTTGTCAATACGATATTCGCGTTCCTGTATCTCCTGGCGGGAGTGGGGAACATAACAGGAGCGGACATGAGGACACCGTTATCGGCCTTCCTCAGCACATTCTTTCTGAGCGTGCACACCTTCACGACTGTCGGCTACGGCACGATCGCGCCGAACAGTTTCTGGACAAATGTGATTGCGTCCTTCGAGGCCCTGACCGGACTGATGGGACTTGCCGTTGCCACCGGCCTCCTCTACGGCAGGTTTTCGCGGCCGACGGCGAAGATACTCTACAGCGACCGCGCGATCATCGCCCCGTACCGCGGAAAGACAAGCTTGCAGTTTCGCATCGCGAACAGGAGAAAGAACACCCTGATGGAGCTCGAAGCGAAGATGTTACTGATGACAGTGTCGGGCACCGGAGACAATCACAAGCGAAAGTACGATGTACTTAACCTGGAGCGTCCGACGGTTTACTTCCTTCCGCTGACCTGGACGGTTGTCCATCCTATCGATGAGCAAAGCCCGCTGTTCGGGAAAAGTCTGAAAGATCTCGCCGATTCGAAAGCGGAAATCCTCATACTGATAAAGGCTTTCGACGAAACATTCGGACAGACCGTCCACTCGCGGTACTCGTACAGGTTCGATGAGATTCTATGGGGAGCGAAGTTTCGACCTGCGTTCGGCGTGACGAAAGAGGGCAACATGTCACTCGAGCTGAATGAGCTGAACGAAGTCGAAGAGGTGTCGGATTAAGGGAGAGCGCAAATCCGCGATCGCGGACTCCCAAACACCCACACGTCTACCGGCATCTAGAGTCCGCAGGACCGCATTGCGGCGGGGTGCTTTGGACGAGTCCGGCCCAACGCAGGAGGGACGAAAGCGGGAATCCCCTGCTTAGTAGTCCGAACTACTTTCTTCCCCAGCATCCTCTCTTATCGATAGTGCAGGCAACCACATGTATTTGTCCGCTTTCTTTTGCCACTCAAAAGAAAGCGGACAGAAAGAAAACGTGCCCGCGAAAATGAGAAGACCTTTGCGATGCCCCGTCCCCTGTGCAGGGAGGCGATTTCAATATACGGTGAGTAACCTATAACAGAGGAGTCGCGGAAATCGCCTCTTCAGGTGTCGAGTTGGTTTCCGTGAACGGGGACGGGGCTCTCATTTTCGCAAGGGGAATGTATGATTTTGTGCTCTCCTGGCAACAGACTCCTCATTGCGAGCGACGCGCAAGCGTCGCGAGGCGATCCCCTGCAACCATACTCGTCATTGCCAGTGGCGCGCAGCGCGCCACGCGGCAATCCCCTGCTTTGTAGTTCTGCGGCCGAAGGCCCGCTTAGGTTGTGGTCTCATGTTGGGGATCGCCACGTCGCCACGACTCCGTCGTGTCTACTGATGAACCACCTCGATGGGAGCGAGGAGCCATCCAAGCTTGCGGGCTTCTTTGGTTAGATATTTTAATCTTTGGGCTTCGTACCGCTCCCGATATTTCCTGACTCCCTCCTCGACATATGATATTCCCCTGGTCATGATGTTGTAGAATATAACGGCGATTTTTCTGGCGGTTGCCTTTATCGCAACCATCGGTGCTCTAGGACCCTTGATGCGTCTGTAAAATGCTCCAAGCGCCGCGTTCTTGCTCTTTCCTACAGATTGTGCGGCCAACCGGAATATACGACCTACTCTGGTGTGCACTCTGCGCCTTCTTTTCTTTGTGCTTTTCCCCGATTGATGCATGTTAGGAGCCAGGCCAGCCCATCCAGTAAAATGCTTATGCGTTTTCCAATGGGTCAGATCCAACCCGACTTCAGAAATAACATGTCGGTCAGCCCGGTCATGGCCGCGGGATTTTTCCCGTCAGTTAGCTTCATCAACTGCGTATGGATATCCTCAATGTTCGGCCGGTGGTGTCGTATCGGTTTGCCTTTGTCAATGTGCTCTGGAACATTCTTCTCTTCTGTCATCATCTTAAGCACTGCCTCTATCTGCTTGTCACACTTGGCAATCTGATGC
>JBJKQU010000200.1:0-3825 GCA_046705025.1 Candidatus Kryptoniota bacterium
GCAATATACTCTCCTGTGTGGTGCTTATTGGGTGATTGTCGTTATGTCCTATCAAAACCCTTATGCCGGAAAGGCGGTCGCCGAATTCATCGATACACTCCCGCACTGTCTCCGGGTTTGCTCCAGGATCGAAGAGGGCGGTTAACGGCACTATTTCCTTGACCAATGTTGCTACATCAGTCCCCTTTGATTTGCTATATGGTCTCATTCTTTCTCTCCATCTTTGTTTTCTTTTTAATGTTCATGGATGAAATCTCGCTGCTCTTTGGTGTATTGGTTAAAATCACAAGGACCCGATATATGAGCTGACATCAATGCATTTTTCCGGTTCATGCTGTTTTATCACGGAGTTGGACCGGGCCCGATCACGTTACCTTCTGTACCGGGAAGATCGACGCGCGGCATTGGCGTGACTAGAGGGTGTGAAGCTACCTCACCGATGATTTCGACCGGATGAGAAATAAGACTGCCATTGTTCATCGGGGTGTGCGAACCCGCGTAAGACTTGCAAGCGTCGATAATACTTTCAAATTGCACCGGCAGAACGAGCGGATGGATCGGAAACTCGATAAGCGTGTCGGCGAGCGAACGGGTTTTCTCAAGCCCTTCACCGAAAGGAGACTCCGGCCAGCCCAGCCCGCAGCTGATACCTCTCCTAATGAGCTCGACCTGCAGTGTTGTACGCCAGCTTTTGTCGACGATCATCGGAAGACTATATGGGGTCCACGAAAGAGGAGCATCGTCGTAAACCGGCCTGAGAAACCCGAATTGTTTCAGACTTTCCAGGAGCATCGTATAGTTTGCTCTTCTGATCGCTGAGTGTCTGCCTATGTCTGCGGTCTTCCCGTACAAGGCTGCGAAGTACGACATTCTCTTTACGTTAAGCAGCAGGGGCCTTTGAGGGTCGAGCCACCCGACCTGAGCGGGGCGGGTGAGATGAAGCCAATCTTCACCGCCGGTCATTCGGAGGTAAACTCGTCTCAGACGCGTGGCCGTGAAATTGAATGATGTGTAAGAGCTTCTTACTCGCCTGCCTGATGTGGGCTTGAAGTCCGGATATGGCCTGTTTAGGACCAGGTATCCACCGTCGGAAAGTTGAAGCATCTTTCTCGAACTGAAAATAGAGAAATGACCGAATGTTCCCAGTTGTTTGCCTTTGAGTGAACCGATCAGAACATGCGCGCAATCTTCTATAAGCGCAATGTTGTTCCTCGCCGCTATCCCCGAAAGGGATTCTATGTCTGTCGGGTGTCCGAAGTAATGAATGGCAAAGACGGCAGTTGTCTTGTCGTCAATCAGCTCTTCTACCTGGTGTCGGTCAAACGCACATCGGTTGCCGATCTCGTAGAAACGGGGTTCGTAACCCGCCGCTACGACTGTCCGGTAGAGCTTGGCGGGGATAAAGGCCGGCATTATCACATTGGCACCGGTAACGCCGGACTTTCTTGCAAGGTAAGTGAGAATGTCTTTGAAGGCATGCGAGGCGTTCCCGTAACGGTGTACGGCGCTGCCAATGGAACTGAGATGCCGTTCCAGCGATTCACTGATTGGTTGATTCATATCGTTGTTCACGACGTTGTCTTCTTCCCGCGATTTGTTTGACATCGGTAATTCGATCGTGCCCCGGTATGCTAATATCCGATACTGTAGGGGCGTATCCATCGCGCGCCTTCGTGTCCCATCCATTTCCTGATCCGGAATTGACGCGTACCACGGATATGAACCCACACGCGCTTCCAGCTGACTGTGAGGATCCGAAATCGATGGGTGAGAAACGACAGTGATCGAAAAGCAACGGCATCTGAATACTTTCGGTTTAGTCCGCCAATCAGATTCCGAGCATCTCGTCGTATTCATTGCGGACCCCATCGGACTCTGAAACAGCCCTTCTTCCCCTCGTTGAAGAGCGGCCCATGATCACTGCCGCCACGGCAGCCGTCGCGAGAATTATGACCGGACTCCACGAAAACCTTCTATTGCCAGGCGGCGTATTCTGGTGTTGTTCAAGATCAATTTGTGTCTTTCGCATCAAATCCTCCCGGCCAAGCTGGTTTAGATTCTTTGGAACATGAATGATCCGGATCCCATGCTTCGGAATATTGTGTGGTATATCCATCTTCGCGCTCAGGCGATCCGACGCTGACGGGGAAGCGGATAGCATCTGCGAAGCCCGCTTAAACTTCGAATCAAAAGTCATTATCATCGACGTGGTTCATGACGAAGCCTACGACTCGATCCCGCGGAATTTTTCGAAGGACTCTCCCTATCTCCCGCTTTTTGGTCATCTTCTGGCGGACCACCACAATCAATCCTCCCAGCTGATTGGCTATCGCGGTCGGAAAGACGCGAGACATGGCGGGCGGCAGGTCCACCAGAACGAATTCAAAAGCACTGTTGAGTGAAGCCAGCACTTCCCGGAAAGTTGAGAACTTCGCCGGAGTGAAGAGCCTCCTGTTGCCCGCCTGCATTGCGAAAAGGTTCTCGAGCTGTGTCGGTACGACGCAAATGTCGCCGCCGCTCATCGCTTCCGCGAGTCCGGGGCCCGGCGGTATGCCGAACACTTCGTGGATGGTGGGGCTCAGGATATTGAAATCAATTACTATGGTTTTCATTCCTGTCCCCATCGCGATGGCCGCGGAAAGGTTGCAGGCGGCCGTTGTTTTTCCTTCTCCACGGTCCGGACTGGTTATTCCAAGGGTGAGCTTGGAATTGTGGCGTTCGGACGGCAGGAACGGCGAATAATTGAAGGAGTTGTATAGCTCGTAGGATACGATACTCCTGTCGACGCTCTCACCCGGAACCGCGCTTACAATCACCGGCCTGTATCTTTTGATTTGTCTGTCCTGGTCTTCCAAAATCGGTTCGTTAAAAATGTCGCTTATTCCGCCCATGTCTTCTCCCGGTTCCTATTGGCGTTCCTGCAATTGTGCGTAATATGTTCTTGGATCTGGTCTGCCATCGGTCATTCCGCATTCCTGTGGTGTGTCTGAATGGCCGGCAGGAATGCAATGATCGGCTTGTCGTACATTTCCACGTCCAGAGGTGTTCGCACCTTGGTGTCAAAAATCTCGGACAGGCCTGCGGAGAGCAGACCAAGTATCAATCCGAGCATGAGTCCCCCTCCTACCATCAGCGGCTTGTTTGGCTTCGACGGCTTCAAAGGCAGCTCTGCGGGATCAAGCACCATGAAATCCCTTGAGCCCGCTTCTCCAAGATCACGGCTGGTCTCGGCCTGTTCCAATTTCACCTTCATGTCGTTGTATAGACCCTTGTAGATATCAAAGTTTGATTTGTAATCCTGGTCTTTGCTGGACTCGACGGTGGCCTGCTGGACGGTCATTATTGCTTTGTTCCTGTGTTTTTCCAGCTTCCAGATTTGCTCTTCTTTTGTAACAAGGTCAGACCGCACGACCGAGCCGCATCGCTGGAGCAACTGAATCAAATCAGCTCCTGCATCCTCAACCTCGGGATATTCCGGTGTGTATTTGTGGAGTAAGCCGTCGTATTTGACGATTGCGGCTTGGAGCTCACTCGCATACGGCACACCCAGCATGGGTACCTGGTAAAGGGCTCTTAAATCGAGAGAGTCCGCGTTTTCTGTGTGCACTTTTCCGAGAATTGCCAGAGCCTGCCGGTAATTGGAAATCGTGTTCTGGAGATCGTCTATTTTCTTATTGTAATCACTGATCTGTGTGTACAGTACCCTGTCGCTTTCGGGAATTGCACCTATGTGTTGTCTCATGACACCGACGAGCTGGTTCTGGCTGCGCTCGAATTTGTTTCGCAGGCTGCTCAGCCTTTGTGTGAAGAACTTTACGGCGAACC
>JBJKQU010000201.1:0-54035 GCA_046705025.1 Candidatus Kryptoniota bacterium
TTCCCTCCCTACAGAGGTTTACAACCCATAGGGCCTTCATCCCTCACGCGGCGTCGCTGCTTCACCCTTGCGGGCATTGAGCAATATTCCTCACTGCTGCCTCCCGTAGGAGTCTGGACCGTGTCTCAGTTCCAGTGTGGCTGATCATCCTCTCAGACCAGCTACCCGTCGTAGGCTTGGTGAGCCATCACCTCACCAACTACCTGATAGGACGCAGGCTCATCCTCAGGCGTCCCGACTTGCGTCGGAACTTTAACAACTGTCACCATGTGGTGCCGCTGCATCGCCCGGTATTAGCCCCGATTTCTCGGGGTTATCCCAGGCCTGAGGGCAGATTACCTACGCGTTACTCACCCGTGCGCCAGTGATTACGATCTATTGCTAAACCGTAACCCCTCGACTTGCATGTGTTAGGCACGCCGCCAGCGTTCGTCCTGAGCCAGGATCAAACTCTCCGTTGTAGAAAACTTTTAAGCCGTTGACTCATCTCCGCCGTAGGCGGATGCGTCTCAGACGCAAGTTTTCAGATGAGAGTTCGCCTGACATCATTGTAATGTCAAGGCTGAACCTTCCCGATGGGGATATTCCTTTGGGGGATCCCACCGGGATAAAGCCGAATTGACTTCTCGCTGTGCACAGACTTGTCAAAGAACTCTTCCCACTCGGCTCAGCCGAATAGTCAGAAAAAAATCGCCCTCAAAAACCACGAGGGCGGTTCAGATATCAAACTTTTTCAAAAACTTTTGCGACCGATTGTCGTTCGAAGCGTTAAAATATACTTTTCGGCCCCTCAAAAGTCAAGCGTTTTCATCGGATAACTGAAAGAAATCGTTCATCTCAGCGCTCCATATCGCCCTCCCCGTTGCAGGCAGCTGGTAAAATTTTCCACCCCGTTAGTAATTATTTCACTCCGCCGTAGAGAGAACCCCTTTATTATCACTGCGAATCTCGGTTTGTGCCGCATACAAGGGGGATTTGGCCTCTCCTCAAAAGGTAAACAGTCCGGCACGACGATTGTCTCAATACCTGATTAGAACAAGAACGTTGAGGAACACAATGGCAACTGTAATTGACACTTTGACTTGGGCGGGACAGCCTCCTGATGCCTTCGGAAAGACGAACGGCTCACCCATTGACTTTCGCTCAACAACAGACACTTCCGAACCGAATCTCCGTTTTCTCGTCACCCGTAACGGCATCGATGTCAGGCTGACGAACAAGAGCACGATTACCGCTTTGAGATTTGAGATAGAATTTGAAAACAGATTCAGATACAGACCGCCCGAACTCCACGCCAGAATTCAGAACCTCAACAGCTATATAAACTTCCAGGATAACGTCCTCGCATTCGTCCTCTTAGGAATGAATGGAAACGGGATCCAGGCTGGGCATGGTACCATAGCCTCGATTCCGCTGGATGAAGATTTGAATTTCAACATAATCTCCGCTTATGCTTCAACGGGGATCGGCACCATATCGGAAATACAGTACTCGGTTTCCAATGACGATGCAGACGCCAAGTCGCTTGTCCTGGAGCAGAACGATCCCAACCCATTCGCTGCAAGGACCAGGATTGACTTCACCGTCTCGGATGAAACAGATGCGAAGCTCCTCATCTATGATGTCGGCGGTGCTCTCGTGCGGACACTGCTCGATTCGGGACTTCAGCCCGGTTCATACCAGATCGAATGGGACGGAAGTGATGACAGCGGCAGGACTTTGGAATCAGGCATTTATTTTTACAAACTGTACGCCGGGGTCTACAGCATTACGAGGAAGATGGTTTTGCTGTCGGAAGGGGCCTCCGGAAAATAAAAAGTTTTCCCTCCAAGCCAACGCTCAACAAGGGGTGCGATCCTATAAATCGCGCCCCTTTTTATTACTTACCCAGTGCTCGGTTGATCGAAGTCAGGATATCGTCGAGATCATAAGGTTTGCTCACAAAATCCGACGCGCCGAGGCGCAGCGACTCGATGGCATTTTTAACATCGGCATATGCAGTCAGCATGATCACCTTCGTCTCAGGTACTTTGCCCTTGACAAATTTCAGTACCTCGAAACCATCCACCTTCGGCATCTTTATATCGAGCAATACCACGTCAAACCTGTCCCCCTGCTCGCTCTTTGCCCGCACCAGCTCTATCGCTTCGTCACCGTCTCCCGCACTCTGGACTTCGAAAGCTTCTGCCTCGAGCTCACTGGCGAGAAGAAACCTCAACGCTTCTTCGTCGTCAACGACCAGAACTTTCGGTTTCGACATTAAGTCCTCTCACTTTCCATTTTGTGGGTCATATTGCTTATGCATTCCTCCAGTTGTCTTAACTTCTGCTCTAATAAGCTACTCGGTTTTGACCCCCCACTTAAAGCGTCTAAAACCGCTGGATCAAGGCCCGAAGCATTATCGCCTTAAGAGCCGAGATCAGCTACCAGGTTCGCATGCTAGTCTCACTCAGATCCGGCCAGCAACCTCCTCCCCACAACCTCTCATGGAAGGCCATGAAGTATGGGAATCCCTTCTCTACAAGTCGTCTGGGTAGAGCTATAAAGACCCCATATTGTAGTCTGCACGCCGTTCAAAAGCAAGACTTTTGTCTGAGCCTGGCCACTATTTATAACCCCCATAGATAGCTGTTCCCGGCAAGGGGGCGATTAGAGAGCTCGGAATGCCACCTCGCATTTACCATCCATAGAAGACAATGGGAAATAGCGGTCGTGTCAACCGCCACTCCCACAGCAGCGTTTATCCGGTCGAGCTACCCGGTGGAGACAGACGTAGAGCCGTGCCCACAGCCGATAGGCAGTCTATGTCGGCAGTATCAATAGTCTAACCCGTATCTGCTTTCTGTAGACCATGAGCCTGCCTTTCAGCATGTGGCCAGGTGGGGCGTATCGATACGGACGGTCTGATAAGGAAGCAGCCGCGGCTCGCCTCTCCATAGGGAATCATAAAGGCCTGCGAGCCGCAGTCGAAACAGAGGGTCAGATTTGTTCTTTCACGGTCTTGCTACTCCGTTAATAGTGAATTGCTGGGTACCGTTCCTGCCGCTCACGAGAAGCGTCACTGAAAACGGCGTCGCAGTCGCTGTCCCCTGGGTTTGGGCAACTGCTATAGTCAAAGTGAAGTCTGTCGACCCAAAGCCGCGCGTGAGGTAATCAGCCAGCGTTGACGGCAAGCCGGTAGCATTGACGCTATAGACATTACCGCCTCCACTGGGGGGTGGCGGCGGAATGGTAACTGTCGTGCTTATCTCCGTCCCGGGTTCTAGTGGATTTCCAAACCTGTCGGCAATGCGTACAGGGATGCTAACCGACCCGCTATTGAGAGTCAACGCAATCGGTGAAATCGACACCGAGTCATTCACTAAAATAGGTGCAGTAGCGGCGGAGAAAAGGAACATTGTGCTGTCAGAGACTATGACGCCGTCTTCCCCCTGGGTGTACGCTTTTACATATCCGTAACCCGTTCCGTTTCCGTACAAAGTCGGATTGAGACCCGAGAGTTTCGGAAGAGGATTACCGGTATAGAGCATCGCAGCCGCGTGACCAGTGGCATCCGTCTGGCTCGCACCGGTAACGATTCCGCCGGTAGTCGTGAAATAGATGGCCGTACCCGGATGCACGGGGTTACCATATTTGTCCCCGACCTGAACCGGGATGGTCAGAGTGTTCTCGCTCATGTACGGCTCGTACCCGGCTACATTGTTCGCGCGAATATTACTCTGATTCTCGCCAAGGTTAATTGAGAAATGGCTTTGATCGGGAAGTCCGCCATCGACCGTGACGAGCACCGGGCTCGATTGGACTATCTTCCCACTACCGAGCTGCAACTTGGCAATGAGCTGGATTGTGCCGGCCACAGTCCCGCTGTTTACAGTCGTAGACACTTGCCCTGACCCGTCTGTAATCCCCAAGGTGGGCGTAACATAAGCCGGGTCCCCTGACGAAACAGGGATCCCCGCAGGAACAAACGCTACTGTGTCGCGATGATCGATGTCGAGCGGGAAGCCCAGGCTGTCCAGGACTTGCCACACAAGAACGCTAGTCTCATTTCCTCCGACACCGTGGACTGAAATCTCCTGGTGGGATACGCTCACAAGTGCAATGGAACGCGCAACGCCTCTCCCTGTCGAACTATCTCCGCCGACGACAGTGGACTTTGCGGAGAGATAAATGGTCTGGGTCGATGTCTTCCCACCATTCGCAGTGAAACTGACCGTAGTGTCGTTGTAGCTGTTCAGTCTGAAAAGGAGCGTTCCGGAAATCGACGTGAGGCCGTGAAGATTAAGGTTAAATGAATAGCTGCCGTCGTTCAATGTCTTCGTGCTGTCGACTATTATCGGAGAAGTTAACAATACGGATACTCCCGTTATCGGCATGCGGCTGTGACTGTCGGTAACGGAGCCCGTGATGTGGGCGAACGTCGAACTGTTGTCAATCTTGAGAAGAATGTTGCCAAGGCTGTTCGTCCCCTTCTGGAAAGTCTGGACCGCTTGATAAGTGACAAAGCCCGCTTTGCTCACGGTCATCGTCGCGGACAGTGAATTCAAGTCGACAAGATTAACCGCTATGCTAAAGGATCCGTCGACGAGCGTCGTCGTCGAATCAAGAATGAAAGAAGAGACCGAGTATCTGTTACGCGACTTAAGAGACGTCATGAATTTGCTGGATGAGTTGCCGTCGGCAGGGAGCGAAATAATCACGGTTGCCCCCGCAAGCGGATAACTGCTGACGCTGTCCCGGACCGTGCCGGTTATGATCGCGTAATTCATTGAAGCCGGGAGAGCGACATTCAGAGTGGTTGTCTGCCCTGCATTTACGGAAAAATCCATCGTAGTATCCTGAAAGCCGCTCTGGCTGAAGAATAATTTGCCCGAAATTGAAGACGGCCCCTGAAGATTTATGTCGAACGAATAGCTGCCGTCACTCATTGTTCTGGTGCTGTCGGCCGCTAAAGCGGATGAAAGCAAAACCGATACATCGGTCAGCGGCTGGCCCGTCCGGGCATCCGTGACGCGCCCGACGATATGTGCATATGCTGAACTTTGATCTATCGGCAGAAGAATCGGGCTGAGTCTGTTCGTCCCCTTTTTGAGTGACACGGCACCATGATAGGTCTTGAAGCCGGCTTTTGTTACGGTCATAGTCGCCGTGATTGAGCTCAGGTTTTCAAGATCGACATAGACGGTGAACGAACCGTCCTGGAGTGTGGTCGCCGAATCGACAACACCGGGTAGGGAGATCAGGACGCTGGCGCCGCGAAGAGCGTAGGAAGTTGCACTGTCCTGAACCGCACCGGTAACGATGGCATAGGTCGATAGATCGAGATTGAGCACAATTTGAATCTGCTGGTCGCCTTTGACGCTGATCGAGGTAAACGTATCCGTTACGAAGCCGGGCTTGCGAACGATTATGCTTACGTCGACCCCTTCAGCGGTATCGTCAACTTCGACCACAAACTTGAACGTCCCATCGCTTGCAGTGACCACTGAATCCTTGGTCCCGCCGTAACTGAAGGCGATCATGGCTCCTGCTACTGGACCCGCAGGGTTGGCACTTGTCACGGTCCCGGTAATCGTAGCCGTCGCCGGTACACCTGTTCCTACAATGTTGTTTTGTTTGCAACTCCATTGAAATATCGCCATCAAGATACCCAGGGCGATGAGCGCATCCCGTCGAACTCGCATAACAGCCTCCTAGTAGTATTTTCAGTGTTTTCGCCGCACGTGCTGTGCTTCCGCATTTAGGCGGTACAGAAGCAAAGCCCTCACAATATCGCTTTTGCAACCAGGGGACTTAAGATCCCGAGGTTCGCTGCACGTTTATTTCCCTAATGCACGATTTATCGACGTTAATATATCGTCCAAGTCGTAAGGCTTGCTCACAAAATCCGACGCGCCGAGGCGGAGCGACTCGATGGCATTTTTGACGTCGGCGTATGCGGTCAGCATGATCACCTTCGTTTCGGGTACCTTGCCCTTGACAAACCTCAGTACCGCGAAACCGTCCACCTTCGGCATCTTTATATCGAGCAACACCACGTCGAATTTGTCTCCTCGCTCGTTCATCGCCCGCACGAGCTCTATCGCTTCGTCGCCGTCTCCCGCACTTCGAACCTCGAAGGATTCGGCTTCCAGCTCACTGGTGAGAAGAAACCTCAACGCTTCTTCATCATCAACGACCAGAACTCTCGGTTTCAACACCAGGCGTACTCACTTGCCACTTGGCGGACCCAATTTCTTGATGCTATCTTCCAGGTTCCGGAGTTCCTGCTGAATGCTCTTCTGTGGCCGCACTCCCCCGGTCTCCATTGCTTCGAACCGCTGTTTCACCGTCGGAAGGACAGTAACCTTGATCAATATGATCAGTTCTCTGGTCTGAACAGTAACCTGGTCCGATCCTGTAAGGTACCTGATGCCCAGGACCCACCACGGTAGATCTTTGAGGACAGGGATACCTTCACGATGAGTTGTTTGAGTCGAACTGTATAGGCCGCCGATGGTTGTTTCTTCGCCGTTCAATAGGAGGACCTTGGTGGTTGCCTGTTCTGTGTTAATAGTCAGGCCGGTCTGCTGGCTCCCCCCTAGTGAGCTGTTTTGCAGATTCAGATCGAGCGACACATAATCTATGCTATCTTGATTGTACACTGTGGGTGTGGCGGTCACTATTATGCCGGTGTTGTACATTTGCTGGACGGTATTTCCGGCAAAGTCACGCGTGGTCACGAAGAAGTTGACGCCGACCTGAATGTGGCCCGCTTCCCCCGAACGAACAGTAATATTAGGACTACCCAGTATTTTTCCGAAGTCTTCAGTTTCAAGAAGTCCGAACAACGCCGACAAGGTGGCGAAGTTATTTATGTTATAAGATCCGCTTGCGTTGAACTGACCGCCGACGCTTGCTACGCCACCGCTGACCGTCGCACCGGAGCTTATCACAAAATTCGGAGTTGTCGGTGAAAGCGGGCTGAAATTGTGCCACGTGTTCTGAAGTATGTAATCGATATTGATGCCGTGCGAGTTGAGCTTGCTCAGATCTGCCTCGAAAAACACGGCCTGAATGTTCACTTCCCTGCTATCGATAGTTGGAGTACCCGGCGGCAAAACCGCAACCTGTTTACCTCCACCCTTTACGGTTACCTGTTGTCCGCTCGGCACGATCTGTATATAACTTTCATGTTCCTTGTACCAGAGATTGTTGGCCCTCAATATGGCCTCGAGCGCATCGAGCCATTGCATTCGGTCGATATTGACCCCGATCGGTTCGGTCCTGTTTTCCGGATCGACAATTATCTTATTCATGAACTTGCGACTATACCCATCAAGAATGGATATTGCCTGGTTGAAGGGTGTGTTGGATGCGATTGTAACCATTTGATCAGGCGTAACATAGGCGTGCCTGAGCTCCCGGGGCTGGGCATTTATCTGGGCCCTCGCTTCAACGCTACAAATCGAAACAAGCACGAAAAACAATAGCAGCTTCTTCATCATTATCCTCTTCTATTTTCCAAACCGTACTTTTAAAGTCACGCGGTCAATGATCCCGCCTTTGTTGAGCGTGAACTCCGCCTCGTTCTTACTCGGATCGATCTTTGTCAAATAACCGAGGTACACTTCATCTCCCACCCGGAGGATATGGCCCACACCTTTCTGATCGACGATAAACACCTTATCGGCCATTACAGCCCGCAAATCGGAGCGTTCCACATCGACCAAGCCGTGAATATTCGCAGGCGGCTCACTCGATATAAGAGGCTTGAAGAAGTTCAGGCCCACGCTTACGTTCCGGTAAAGCGTCGGATCGGGACCCTTGTGCTGCGATGAAATACCGGCTACGGAAGAATAATAGGCATGAAGTTCCATAGTGAACGGCACGACAGTCTGCGGTCTCTCAGATGTTTGGTCGCGCACCTCCAGTCCTGTGAGAGACAAGTCTCCAACTTTATACATCAGCCTCGCATGTTCCAAATACCAGATGAACCTGAACAGATTGCCGTATGAAGTTTCACCCTTCAGGTTGTACAGATCGTATCCGTATTGCTTGAAATTTTTCTTGCCCTGATAGAGCATATCGAATTTGACGAACCCGCTTGCATCCATTATTCGGTTCAGGTATGCATAGGTCAACGCCGTTGTGTCGTTGCTCGGGATCACCTTGAACCTCTTCGAGAATTTCTCTTTCATCATGTCAAGCTTCTGCTGCGATTCCTTTAATTCTTCTTCCACAGCGGGACGTTCACTGATGGTCCGATTTAGCGACGCGACCTCCGTTCTCAGCTTCTGCTCCTGCCTCGGTTGTGATACTTTAGTCAGGTAGAAGCCGACCCCGAATATGACGACCAGAAACGCTGTCAGGACTATCGTGTTCCTAAGTGCATAAGACATTATTCAATTCCTCACTTTCCCACATACGTCAGGTCAATCTGAAAATCATAAACCGTCTTGCCGCGAATGTCGGCCACAGTTACTTTTCTCAGTATCGAGCCCGGATATATCTCCGCAAGGCGCGGTATCCTGTTCCTATAAACCGAGAATCCCTCTATGGAGTAGGTGTTCATGTTGATTTGGTGAAGGTCGGTCAGCCACATATTGCCGACGCGATCGATGCTGTTTGACAGCGATGCGATCAGATTCGCCCATCTGTTGGTGTTCGGCATCAAGGAGTCGAGAAGAGCGGTGGCAACCGAATATTTCCCGATTTGAGAGCTCACGTTTTTGATTTGGGCGCGGAGAGCGTTTATCTGTGCTACCTGGCCCCGCTTGTTGACTATGTCGGTGTGAATAGCTCGAATCTGACTCTCATTGGCCGCATAGTTGTAGGTAAAATAAAATGTGGAAGCGAACACGACCAGAGTCAGTGCCAGGCCGTGCCAAGCAAGCTTGAACCTCTTCTGGCTTTCCACGACTCTGTCCGGAGTCAGATCGGCGATATAGTATCCTTTTTGATTCTTGCTTACAGCGCGAACCGCACTCGCTATCGGTATTGCAAACTGCGGTACCAGGTCTGCCCCGCCAGCCGACAGATGAGAAACGTCGATTTCCTTGAGCTGCAGATAATCAACCTCCGCCCCCACCAACAAAGAGGAAAGGAAGCCTTTTATATCAAAGTTCTTACATTCGCCGCAAAGGACTACTTTGTCTATGCGGGGCAAACTCAGATTATCCTGTCCGAGGAGGATTCTGCTGTAGATTGTATTCTGGACGCTCATCGAGTCGGCACCCTCGCTTATGAGCGGTGCAATGTTGAACAGATCCCTGCCGCGCATGAAAATCAGTCGAGTATACTCGACACCGACGTAAACGATTACAGTGACCTCGTTGCTTTTCAAGGCATAGTTGTTCTTGACAAGATTGACAAGCGATATATCACTGCTCTCGACGAAGGAGATCTTCGGCATCTTACTTCCGAGGAAAGGCCGGGCGCTCATGACGAGGTCAAGTACCGGTACTTCGCGCTCCCTGACCACGCCGACGAAGCTCGAATCGGAAGTTGTCGTAAGCAATTTCACTCGTTCTTTTGTAATGCCTGTACGAGTCGCCTGCAGTTCTTCGACAATCCGCTTGATTATCTTGTCGTGCTTCAGTTTCCGCTGGACTTCCACCGGATGGTAAAACACGTACGGCTCTCCGATGGAGAGCGCAAGTACGTTCTTCTTTTTTCCGTATCTATTGAATACTTCCGTAACGACAGAAGCATTGGTCTCGACTTCAGATGTTTCAGCGGTTTCGGGTTGGGTGAGATCAAGCGGCTCGGGACCCGAGTCAAACCCCCCGGCACCGATCGGTTCAGCAATTTCCAGCTTCTGGAAGAGTTTCGCGCTGTAAAGATCAAGCAGCGCAACTTTCGAACCGTGTCTGGACACCCGGGCAACTTTCAGATCGACTCCATCCGCATACAACCCTAAGGCATTGTTAGAGGCCATTTTGCTCTCCTATCTTTAATGTTATTCCGTCTGCCCGAAAAACGGCCCGTGAGGAACCTTTCGTGCAGGAATAGACTCGCAACCGACTTTCTCTCGCATGCATCATCGAGGTCCCGCAGACAGAAGCTGCTCCATTCTACGCTTGTTGTTAGCATAATTGAGCGCATTCTCCTTCGAGATCCTTCGCTGCATGTAAAGTCGGCGCAGGTCCTGTTCCATAGTCGTCATCCCAAGCTCAGCGCCCTCGGCTATCATCTGATATATCTCGCCGGTATTCTTATTCTTGATTGCTGCTTTGACGGAAGGGCTCCCTATCAGCACCTCCTTGGCAAGCACGCGCTTGCCATCAAGACTCGGCACCAGTTTCTGCGACACCACGCACTGCAACACATCGGCAAGACGCTGCCACACTCGCTCCTGCTCCACCGGGGGTACCTCGGCAACTATCCTGTCTATGCTCTCCACTGCCGATCCCGTATGAAGCGTCGAAAAAACTTTGTGTCCGCTGTCTGTGATCTCAAGGGCCGTCATAATCGTATCGGGATCGCGCATCTCAGCAATCATCACAATGTCCGGATCCTGCCTTAGTGCCTGTACCGCACCCTCCTTGAAAGAGAGCGTGTCCCTGCCGACTTCCCGATGGCGTACAATACACTTATCGGATTTATGAACGTATTCAATAGGGGAACCGATGATTGTGATATGCCCTTCCACCGAGTGGTTATTCATGTCAATTATAGAATCCAGGGTGGAGCTTTTACCGGATCCAGTTATGCCCGTTATGAGAATAAGGCCCGCCTTTGTGTAGGCAAGGCTCAAAACCCTTATGACATTCTGATGAAACGCCAGCTCTTCGATAGGGCGAACCTGCGCATTAATTGCCCTCATGTTCAGTGCGACTTCTTCCAGATCGAGGTAAGCGTCGGCACGGAACCGATATATGTTGCCGTCATCTTCCACGCTGTAAGAAAAGTCCAGGTTGCGCCTGTCATACAGAAATTGTCTCTGGCGCTCGCTGAGGACATTTTGAACCAGGATGCTCGACTCATCGGGCGTAAAATCTCCCCAGGACTCATCGGCATGCTTTGAGCCGAAGATCCTGTACCATACCTTTCCCTGGCTGCCGAAACCACCAAAATCGATATCGGAAGCGCTGTTCTCTCGCATTTTCAACAAAAGCGCATCAAATGACCGTTTCAGACTCCGCCGTTGATCGTCAGGAAGGTTCGAAACCATGTTGCCGATGAATATATGTCTCTCCAATCCGCGTACAAGATCCGATACTTGCGACGAAAGCTGCCGCAACAGACCTCTCGTTTCAGCCGACTCAGTATTGTTAATCGCTGTTTCCATTTTCTCCTAGACTATTGAAAACCTCAATTGGAATGCATCCTTTAACCCTTAGTCCTCTGTCGTAGTCGCGGCTACCTCTTCCATCGTCGTCTCACCCTCAAGTATTCGATTGATGCCTGCGCGGCGAAGCGTCCACATGCCGTCCTTAATCGCTTGTTCCCTGATATCGTCTTCGTTGATGTTCTCGCCTGCATTCAAAATGATATGCTTTATTTCTTTCGTGAAGTACAGCGCCTCGTGAATCGCGGCTCTTCCCTTGTATCCGGTGCCGCTGCACTTCTCACAACCGACGGCTTTGTAGAGGGTACGTCCATGCAGCTCCTCCTCCTTGAAGCCGAACCTCAAGTATGCGTCGCGGTCGATCTCATCCTCTGCCAGGGGCTTCTTGCAGTTATTGCAGAGGGTACGGACAAGCCGTTGGGCAACGATGATATTTACGGAACTCGAGAGGAGGAACGGTTCGATGCCCATCTTGTACAGCCGCGCGACGGCACTCGGCGCATCGTTCGTGTGCAGCGTAGAAAACGTGAGGTGCCCGGTGTTTGCCAGCTTAACCGCGATTTCTGCCGTCTCCCTGTCACGGATCTCTCCGACCAGTACGATATCGGGATCATGTCTGAGAATCGATCTGATCGCCTGCTCGAAGTTCATCTTAGGACCGATCCGAAGCTGTCTGGCACCATTGATTATATACTCAACCGGGTCCTCGACGGTGAGGACGTTGACGGTAGGATCTATCACTTGATACAATGCGGCCACAAGAGTCGTAGATTTTCCGCTTCCGGTCGGACCGGTCAGAATAACCATTCCCTGAGGTTTGTTTATGGCCTTGTAGAATCCGTCCTTCGCCGGCCCCTGAAGTCCCAACTTCTCGAGATCCGTAATGACTTTTCTGTCGTCGAGAACACGAATCACGATTGTTTCGAATTTGTGCCGAAACTCGCTTGCGACCATAGGAAGGATAGATACGCGGAACCTGATCCAGTGGTCGTCGATCTTGCGCTGCATGAACGCATCCTGGCCTGCCTCTCTCTCAAACCTGTCGGCGCCCTTAGACCTGTCCTTCACGACGGCAGAAATTGCCTCGGGCAGCACCCCTTCCTGAGTGTGCCATAGCCTGAGATCACCGTCAATTCGGAAATGTATGTCCGTCTTGTGGCCGTCCCTGGGAACCACGTGTACGTCGCTTGCACCCTTCCTTACCGCTTCGACGAGCATACCCTCGATGAGGTTGATCAGGACACTCTTGTTAATCTCAGCTTCGAGTTGTTGCTCGTCCAGCCCTTCCTCTTCTGAGGTACCGACCTCGCCGAACTCGTCCTGTGTGGTGCTCGCGAGGACCTTCAGAAATTCGTTCTCCGGCGGAAAGACCTTATCAATGAGTCCCTGGAGATCCTTCAGCCGTACGTAAGCAACTTCGTACCTTTTTGCCATAAAGCTTCTGGCAAGTCTGGGAATCTGCTTGTTGGTCGGATCGGCCGCTACCACGACAAGCTTGTCCGGCCGGGCTTCGTCAAACTTGAGCGGTAGCATCTTGGCGTCCGATATTTCTTCTCTGAGATTGTCTCCCGACTCGACAAGCTTCTTGATGAACTCAATCCGGCTGGCATCTACTACCTCGTCGGCAAGATATATCTCGCGGAATCCGTAAAGATTGGCTACCTCTTTAAATACAAGGTCGTGCTCGACATAGAAATCAGAAACCAGTATCTGGGCCAGCGTTCGCCGCGTCTTCGGGTCCTCACCCTCTTTCTTCTTGATAGCCATCTCCAGGGTTTCGTAGTCTATGATCCCCTTCTTAAGCAGCGTGTAGCCCAGCTTATCGCTTATGTCTATCTCAGGCATAGGATTGCCTCAAATCCCCCTCTTTCTCCCTTTGAGAAAGGGGAATGGCTCCTTCCGAAAAGGCTTCGCGCGCCCCCAAAAATCTATAGAAGCAGGAAGATTTACGACAACTTCTCACAAATCCTCCCAATAACCGCGTCAGTTTGCAACATTACATCTCTTAAAGAAAAGTGCAAAACCCTTAGGCCGCACGCCTCGAGGTAGCGATCTCTAATTCTGTCTTTCTGAATTCCTTCAGTCGTATAGTGCTGAGAGCCATCGACCTCGATAACCAGGTTTGCCTTCGGACAATAAAAATCCACAATGTAGTTACCGATCGTCTTCTGCCTGTAAAATTGATAGCCCTTCAGGCTTTTTCGTCGCAGCTTGGACCAAAGCAAACGCTCTGATGGGGTCATATTCTTCCGTAACGTCCTGGACGTATTTTTCAGGTTACCATTGTACCAGATCATGAAGCACTCCTCCAGAACGTAACCCTGTCGATTTTCTTTTTTCGACAAGAAGGAGTTACGATGACATGGGCAATTCCGACTTGGGATTTGTCATCTTGCGCTATACAACTGTATCCAATTATTGACAGGCATGCGGGACCAACGATAAATGACAAATCCCCTTCGTTCCCCCTTTTGCAAAGGGGGAGGGTTGAAACTCCGTTCAACATCCCATTGAAAAATGCGGAACTCCTTTTCTCCCCTTCCTCTCTATGCCCGTTCCTCCCATCGGGGAACAGAGGGGAACAGAAATCCCCCCTACCCCCCCTTTTCTTAAAAGGCGGGAGCACATGGCAGAAGAGTCCCTCTCTCATCTCTACATTTGCCGGAAGGGAGAATAAATGGCTGGAATGCTCCCGGTTTATCCCCCCCTTTTCCAAATGGGGCCTAGGGGGGATTTGAACACTTTTGTTGACTCTGCCCATCATCTTCTCACATCATCGACGGGTTCTTGGGGCTGATTAGCGCAGTCTCCGACGAGACGATTGTGAGCAGGATCATTACGATCATAATGATCATCGAGATTACAACCTGGATAAGGTCGACCGCATTCTTCATCTTGTAGCCGGTCTCTTTTTCATAATAGTTCGCAAGCTGCAAGGCCGTGTTCTTCACCGTGCCGGTCTCCGCGCCGCTATGGAAACGTGAGATCGCGGTCTCGGTGAAAACATTCGTTGCTGCAAGTGATTCGGTCAGCCCTTTTCCCTGGGTGACCATCATTGGAATCGCGACGTTTTTGATCTGGTGCTCCATATACTTGTTCCCGCACGCCTCGGAGGCCAGTTTTATAACATCTATGTTCTCACCGGATCCGCTGTACATGGCATAGAACACCCTGCAAAATATCTCTATGCTCGTCTTGTGCAGCAGGCTGCCTATGGCCGGTATTTTGATCATGTATTTGTCGAGGAGAAACCTCCCCTTCTTGGTCGAAATAAACCGTGCAAAGAATATCGCACCGGCGACGACCACGAGTGACATCCACCAGAAGTTCGTGGTAATGATATGGCTAAGTTTGAGGGTAGCCGCCGTCATAGGAGGCACCTCTCCGAGTTTAGCGAAAAGCTCCGCGGTAGCCGGGAAGATATATCCTACGTAATACACGACAGCTATAAAGAGAACGAACAGCGTGACCATCGGCATAATGAGGGCGCTTTTCAGGCTTTTTTTGAATTCAGCCTGCCGCTCAAGGAATTTTGCGGTGCTTTCGTAGATTTCGGCCATATTGCCGCTCTTGGAAGCGAGGCCGAGCATATGTGCGGTAAACCTGCCGAAAACCTTTTCGTGCTTCAGGAAGGCCTGTTCGCTGTCCTTACCCTGCTTGAGATCGTTGTTTATGTCCCTGACGGAGTCTCGAAGGGTTTTGTTTTCTATATCGTTCGTCAGGAGCTGCAGGATTTCATTGAACGGAAGTTTCTCTCTGAGGAGGTCCGCGCTCACCCTGACGAAGGTCACCACTTCAGTGGCGGGTGGCTTCGGCTTGAAGTCGATAAGCTTTCTCTGTACGGAAACGACCTTGTAATCGAGACGCTGAAGGGCTTGCTGGACCTCTTCTTTTGTAAATGCCTTTTGTTCGCCCGTTACGGGTTTTTCACCGTTGCGCCTCACCTTATAAATAAAGGTACCGCGCGTCCTGAGGTCTGTGAGCTTGAATTGGTTCTTTTGGGAGATCTCTGTAACGATCTTCTTGGCATGCGCACGCGTCTCGGCAGAGACTATCCCCTGTACGGCTCTTCCGCCGGGTCTTATCCCTTGAAACCTAAATTCTGGCAACTTGCCCTCCTCATTAAGCCTTTAAGTTCTAGTCGATCTCAGTCAGTCGCATCTCTGAGCACCTCCTTGTGCTCTAACTTCAAGTCAACGCTCTTCTTCCACATCCATTCGCCGAGAGAGAGCCTCACTTGCTATCAACTGCTTCTTCCTGGAGCCACGAATCTCTTCACGGAGCGAAGCTGTCCGATTAGAAGCATGACTCTGGAAAAATCCGCCGCCCTACATCTTCCCGACAACGTCCAACTCCATGAAAAAGAAACAGGAGGGCAGAAATCCTGATGAACCTCAGGATGCCTGCCCTTCGTGTACTCAAATCTACGACTTAATTAAGCACGTGGATAATTGGACCGTTCGGCGTAACATCAGCCCACGCTTCGACCGGGTTAGTACCGTCGTTGCCCGTTTCGGTACCTTGGCCAATAATTGCGAACTCCGCAACAGCATTTATCGGGTTCGCAGCGCCAACTTGGCTACCCACAAGCGCGGTGCCACTAGGCACACCAGCGGAAGAAATGGTAGCGTGTGTGAAACTCACGAACGCAGCACCTGTCGGTAAACTCGTTGTCACGCTATAACTTCCATTCGCATCTCCCGTGTCGAGGGTGGTAAGAGCAAATCCATCAAAGCTTTGTCCACCACCAGCCATAGCCACCGGTTTCCGGTAGTACTGCTGTGCTTTAGCAGCGAGGTTGGTCAGATCATTTATAATCTGATCACGATTTGAGCTCTGCGCATTGCTCTTGAACATCGATATACCGACTGCTATCGCGATACCGACGATGATAACGCCCAGAACTATGAGCAGTAGTTGTTGCTGTCCCATTTTAACCTCCTTTTAATTTTTGGGAACCTGAAGAAACTCCAAAAATCGCCTTGCCACGACGGAATATAAACGGCATTTATCAAGAAAGTCAAGTTTGTCCACCTTATCGGTGAGCCGTCTCACTGTCGGCGACGAACGGAAACCTGCAACAGGGATGCCAATCCTGCCGGGGCTCCGTACAACCCTCATATCGGCACAAAATGGGCTTTGTTTAGCTCTTATCCCAGAAAAAATTACTGATTCCCCGCAATAATTACCGTAATGGCCTATAACTGAGGCTGTCCCAAAAGCAGCCCTGTGTGATTCCCGAATGCTCTTGTCGGGAATCCATGCTCAGGAAACGGCTGAATTCCCGCCAGAAACACGCGGGAATGACAGGGTGGATGTGGCTTCCCTCCTTTTGGGACAGCCTCAGTTGGTTCCCCCTAGTTACTTACCCCAAACGTCTGATGTGTATTTCACTTCCGCCAGGAACAGTCCGCACGCGGGAGCCGACATGGAAGCAAGCGCCCTTTTTTCCGCCTTCAAAATCTTCCGAAAATCAGTGACAGAAATCTTACCCCGTCCTACGTCGATGAGGGTCCCTGCAATTGCCCGCACCATGCCATGGAGGAACCGGTTGGCCTCTATCTCAAAAAGGAAAAAGGAGGAAGGAGGAAGTAACAAGGAGTGCGATGACCTGTCTCCTGTCTCCTGTTTCCTTTCTCCCGTTTGAACTCTCCATTTTGCTTCCATCACGTTACATATGAAGCTGTGCTGCTGATCGGCGTACTTCGTGAATGATTTGAAGCTCTTCTGACCTATAAGCAAATCTGCCGCCTCGTTCATCTTCTCGATAGACAATTCATAAGGGATCAGAGCGGCGTAGTTTCGAAGCGTCGGCGTCTTCCTGGAAACAATCCTATACAAGTATTTCCTTCCGACCGCATCGAAACGCGAATGAAAATCCGCATCGACATCGGCAGCGGCATGGATGGCAATATCTCTGGGGAGGGTACCATTCAGCGCATGAACAAGCTTACCGGTCTCCCACTCACATTTCGTATGAAAGTTCGCCACCTGTCCAAGGGCATGCACACCGGCGTCCGTCCGGCCGGCGCCAATAACCTTTACTTTCTCCCCGAGCAAACGAGACAGCGTCTTTTCCAATACCCCCTGGATGCTGTTGCTGTTTTTCTGTATTTGCCAGCCGCCGTAGGCCGTGCCTTCGTACTCGATCAGGAGGGCGATGTTGCGCATCGTCTCAGGGGCTTTGGGATAGAGGGGTCAGGGGACATGGAGACTTGGGGATAGGGAGACTCGGAGACTTCTGGACTAATAGACTTTGAAATGATGATGAATCCGATCAAGGTCAGACCGTCCAGTTTCCAGGTTGATTGGACATCACAACAAGCCTCCCGATAATTGCGTCATACTTCTTCTTGATATCAGTAACCGTTTCATCATGTGCATATTTGCACCTACAGGTGAAGTCCAGCCACGTTTGCGTCTCAGCCGCCTCGGCTTCGGCATCATTCAGTTTCGCCACGAACGATTTTGGATAGCGCCTTCGCCTGAATGCCTCCGCTATATTGGCACAGACGGATCTTGAGGACCTTCTGATTTGATCGGTCATTGAGTACTTTTCTTCTATCGGAAATGCCTTGGAAATTTCAAATACCTGCATGGCGGATTCAAACCCTTCCCTGTAAACCTCAAGGTCTTCATGTGTCCTTATCTTCATGTTCCCTCCAGACTGCAAATCCTCGATAAGTCCGGGCCTGACATCTTTTGTCCGCTTGCACGCGCACGGCCTATAGTCCCCGAGTCACCTGGTCCCCGAAGTCCCGACTAGAATGCTGCGGACAGCCTTAGATATACCCCTTCGGTTCCGGGTGTGTTGTCGAGGGAAGAGACCGCTGAGGCATTGAAATTAGCCGTCAGCCTCGCGGCGTCGATTGCGCTCACGAGGTGGTTCAGAATGATGACCGCTGCCGTGTACCTGCCGTAGTTCAAATACTCGTCCGCCTTGATCCTCAGAGCTTTGAAACTCGCACGGTCGGCATCCGACTGCCATTGCCACTGGTAGGACGACGATGAATACAGATTCCCGTAGTCGCCGTCGTGAATCTTCTTGATATTGTAGTCCTGCGTATTCAGGAAATTTCCGATATTCACAAGAAACTGGCTGGACTTTCCAGCCACTTCGGCACCGGAATATATCCTCGCATAGGTAATCGCGTCATTTCGGACCTGGTTCGAGTACAGCTCAACGGCCGTATAGAAGACCCACAATGAAACTTCAGCTATGGTGGAATACTTGCCGACATCATATCGGCCGGCATATAACTCTCCCAGGCCGGGAACAACAAAGGAGGCGACGGCCGCAAGGGCAGGTGATTTTCGCGCGATTTTCCCGGACGAGGTAGAGAACCCGGAGCTCTTCGTGTTATCGAGCAGCTTCACGCCCAATTCCATCTTCGATTGAGCGAAGCCCGCGGTAACCCATGTGAAAACCAGCAGGCAAGAGATAAGGGCCAATATGCGGCTAGTCCAACCAGCTTCCAATTTCCTGCTCGTGACGTCTTTCTCCCCGCCTCCGACCTCTGACTTCTGACTTCCTGCTTCTGTCTTTCTGATTCCGGCTTCGCCTTTCCTCATAGAATTACCTGTCCCAATACGGTATTGTCGCTGACGCCGGTTATCAAGACATCAGAGATCTCATTTATATGTGAGTTATTTGTTTCACTTGTTGAATCAGCAGCGGCTGCGCGCACGGCCAGCGGCATCTCAACCCTGACATAGTTTGACGTAAAGCCGAACAGACTATCGCCTTTTGCCTCGTCCTCCACGAGCACTCTTACTATCTTTCCCACATGCTGGCGATTGAACTCGTAGCGCTTTTTCGAGGAAAGCATTCTCAATACCTCGCTTCGCTTACGCCTGACACGCGGATCGACATTTCCATGAAAACCGCTGGCGTCGGTCCCGGCCCGCTCGGAGTAGGAAAAGACATGGAGGTAAGTGACGGGGAGGGCTTCGATGAAATTATAACTTTTTTCGAATGCTTCATTTGATTCCCCGGGGAAACCAACAATAACATCCGCTCCGATTCCTGCATCGGGAATCAATGCTTTTGCGTACTCCACGATGTCGCGATATTGACTCGAGTTATACCGCCTTCGCATCCTTCTAAGAGTCTCGTCCGCCCCGCTCTGCAGGGGGACGTGAAAGTGATTACAAAACTTGGCGGAGGAAGCCACAAACCTGACGATTTCCTTCGTCAGCAAATTGGGCTCTATCGAACTTATCCTGAAACGCTCGATTCCCTCCACACCTTCGAGGGCTTTGAGCAGGTCGAGAAGGGACCGGCTCTGGTTTCCCCCTGATTGGCCTGAAGCCGTTCTGCCGTAATCGCCGACATTAACGCCGCTGAGCACGACCTCCTTGAATCCATTAGCCGCAATTGCCCTTGCTTGCTCCACGAGAAAATCTTCCGATGGACTCCTGCTCACACCGCGCACATTAGGGATGGTGCAGTAAGAACAATTGTAATTGCAGCCGTCCTGGACCTTCAGAAAGGCCCGGGTCCGCGTCAGCAGGCCGTTATGTCTGGCTGAATGAAGTGCCTCTCCCCGCAACAAAGAGCCTTCCAGGGCCGAGTCGGCGGCGCCAAACTCCACAACCTCTTCGACCGGTCCGGCAAAAATCCTTGCGTGATAATTCTTGGTGAAGTCATCTACGTAATCAAACAGCTCGAATTTTTCCCTGGCTCCCAGTACAAGGTCGACGCCCTCTATCTGCGCGATTTCATCCGGTTTGCCCTGCGCGTAACACCCCGTAACTACCACGTACGCATCCGGAGAACTCCTGAGAACACGCCTGACAATCTGCCTGCAATCGCTATCCGCGCTTTGAGTGACCGTACATGTGTTGATCACACAAACATCCGCCGTGGCCGTAGAGTCGACTACATCAAAGCCACGCCGTATGAATTCCTTCTCTATTTGAACAGTCTCGGCGTAATTCAGTTTACAGCCGAGACTTTCAAAAGCAACACGCTTCTTCTGCATTACGTTAGGATCTTTCGGATATCTGACAGCGTCAATTTCAGGCGATGGAGCCTGATAATCAAGCCGTCCTTAGATTCCGGGAGTAATGTCGTCGGCGCTGTGGTCTTCGGTACCGGTCGGGGGAACCTCTTTGTTCTCTTCTTCCGGCCCGGAATCAGCATCGGCCTGCACTTTCTCTGCCTGAGGCGATTCAGCTGCCCGGGTCTCGGAGGAAGAAGAGGGGTCGCTCTGCTGAGGGGCCTCGGAAGACTGCTCTCTCGGCTTTCTGTCAGTCGAACGGGCTCTGCGCTCGCGCCTCTCGTCAGGGCTTATCTTATGAGCGGCAAGGTATTCCTGATAAAGAGACTGGTCCTTGTCCTTGAAGTACTCGAGAGCACTCAGGACAATCCGCTTCCCGTCCTTATCGAATTCGATGACTTTGAGATTCAAAGGCTCGCCGGGAGGGAAATGCGCCGTAAAGTTCTTCAAGTTGTTTGGCGACATGTGGGAATGAGGAATAAATCCGTCTACTTCGCCGGGAAGCTCTACGATGGCTCCCTTCTCGATATGCCTTATCACCTTCCCTACCACATCGGCGCCGACTTTGAATTCCTGCTCGAACTTGTCCCACGGGTTTTCGAGCGCCTGCTTGTGTCCGAGTGAGATCCTGCGCTGCTCTTTATCGACAGAAAGAACGACAACGTCGATTTCATCGCCGCGCTTCACAAGCTCGCCTGGATGTCGGATCTTCCTCGTCCATGACAGGTCAGAGATATGGATCAACCCGTCCACACCGCTTTCGAGCTCTACAAATACGCCGAAATTCGTCAGGTTGCGAACGATCCCTTTATGTTTTGAATCGACCGGATATTTCTCGATCAGTTGCTCCCACGGGTCCGGCTCAAGCTGCTTCAACCCGAGCGAGAGCTTCTTGTTGTCTTTGTCAAGGCTCAGGATAACCGCTTCGATGGTCTGTCCCATTGAAACTTTCTGCGACGGGTGCTTGACGTGTTCGGTCCAGCTCATTTCCGAAATGTGTATCAGACCCTCGATTCCCTTCTCGACCTCGACAAATGCGCCGTATTCCGTCAGCGAGACGACCTTCCCGTTTACTCGCTGGCCGACCTGGTACTTATCTTCGATGCTCTTCCAGGGCTCAGGCTTGAGAGCCTTCGTCGAAAGAGAAATACGCTTCTTTTCTTCGTCGAAGTCCGTGACAACGACCTGAATCTTCTGATCGAGCTTCACGATTTCCGACGGGTGGTTGACTCTCCCCCAGGAGAGGTCGGTAATGTGGATGAGACCGTCTACACCGCCGAGGTCAACGAAGACCCCGAATTCTGTGATAGCCTTGACGGTTCCCTCAAGTATAAGGCCTTTCTCAAGCTTCGAGAGGATGCGTTTCCGCTGTTCCTCGAGCTCCGCTTCAAGCAAAGCTTTGTGACTCACGACAACGTTTTCTGCCGCTTCGTTGATCTTTACAACCCTGAAGTCCATGGTCCTGCCGACGAAGGAATCAAAATCCCTGACCGGCTTGACGTCGACCTGCGAACCCGGCAGGAATGACTCCAGACCCATTAAATTCACCATCAGGCCGCCCTTCACGCGACGCAGCACGGTACCCTGCAGAACCGTCTGGTTCTCGTGTGCATCTACAATGCGGTCCCATATCCTGATAAAGTCGGCACGTCGCCGCGACAGCACAACCTGACCGTCTTTGTCCTCCACGCTGTCGAGAAATACCTCCACTTCATCGCCGGGTTTGAGATCGTTAAGATTGGGAAACTCGATTTTCGGAACCAGTCCTGATGACTTGAACCCGATATCTACAATGACGTCGTTGTCGGTAAGTCCGATGATCCTTCCTTTTACAATTTCACCTGCATCGAATTGCTTGAGACTCTTGTCATAGAGATCTACCATTTCCTGAAGTTCTGCCTCGGTGTAAGGCGAATCCTCACCGGCCAGCAGTTTAACCCTGCTGGATGGCGTTTTCTTCTGGGGCGTTTCCTCCGTACTTTGCATTTCCATCGTGTCAGTGACCTTCTCTTCTTCGGTCATTAAGCCTCTCCTTATACAGTCCTGAGCTTAAATCCCAGGACCTCGTTCTGTTGATCACTTCGCATCAAACCCAAGCCGCCGCAGAGTTCGTCGCAAAGTGGATTGTTTTTGTTGAACATTAGTTGGCTTGTGCGGCTTTATGTAAAACTTCTTCGTTTATCTTCTCAACAGCGGTGCGGACCTTTTCCATGAGCCACTGCGGCGTCGAAGTCGAGCCTGTGACGCCGACATTTTCAGCCCCGGCAAACCATTCGGGCTGAAGCTCGCTCTCATTCTCAATGAAGTAGGAGGAAGGGTTCGCTTCCCGGCAGATCTCGAACAGCACTTTGCCGTTGGAGCTCGTCTTTCCGGCCACGAAAACCATCACGTCATTCTGCGAGGCGAACTCCCTCAGCTTCTTGTCCCTGCCGGACACCTGTCCGCAGATCGTGTCCTTTGCGAGAAAGGTCTTTGCAATCTCTTCCATCGTTCCGACGACCAGGTCCTTCACCTTCTCAGACAACGCCTCCTTGATGGCATAGAATGTCGGCTTGTCCATGGTTGTCTGCGAAAAGAGTACGGTCTTGCGCTGGAAGTCGACTTTCGTCAGCGCCTCCTCTACCGATTTCACCACTATCGCTTCGTCGTTGCAGACGCCGCGGAGGCCTATCACTTCGGCATGATCCTTTTTCCCGAAGATCACCACCTGGTAACCGCCGTCGTAGAACTTCCCGATGCGTTCCTGAAGCTTCGTCACGACGGGGCAGGTCGCGTCGACAATCTCCAGGTTGTATTTCTTCGCGAGCTCGTACGTAGATGGCGGTTCGCCGTGCGCCCGTATGAGGACTCTCGCGTCCTTTATGTTCTCAAGATCCTTATGTGAAATCGTCTGAAGACCTTCGGCACCCAGCCGGTCGATCTCCTGCGGGTTGTGTATTATGTCGCCGAGCGAATACAGCTTGCCGGATTTCTCCAACTCTTTCTCGGCAAAATCTATAGCCCTGACAACTCCCCAGCAGAAACCGCTGTTCTTATCTATATTTACCTTCATTTCCTCTGCATCTCCTCCTGTCCTGACCACGATCGGGCACCTTCCGTGCCCGCCATGATTTCGTTCGCATAGCTCAAAATAGTCTCTACCTGTTCCTCGATCGTCAGTTTAGTAGTGTCGATTTCGATCGCATCAATCGCCTTTTTCAAAGGACTAGCCTCACGGGTGGAATCTTTCAAATCTCTTTCGTTAAGTTCTTTCACTACCTGCTCTATAGACAATTCCACCCCGGTAGCCAAAAGTTGCTCCTGCCTCCGGCGCGCCCTCTCCTCTATGTCGGCGACCATAAAAAACTTCAGATCGGCATCGGGGAAGACTACTGTCCCGATGTCCCTGCCGTCCATTACACACCCCTTGCGCGAACCGATCTCGCGCTGCTTCTCTACCATCAACTGGCGTACTGCCGGATATGAACTTACAAGGCTGGCGTTCAACGTAACGTCTTCCGACCTGATCGCTTCAGTAACATCGGTCCCATCAAGGAATACACGAAGTTCATCCCCGTTTGGGAGGGAAACCTGAGTGCCTCTTGCCAACCGGACGACGGCGGCTTCATCTGATGGATCAATCCCCGAGGAGAGCACCTTGAGAGTCATTGCACGATACATCGCCCCTGTGTCTATGTACACATACCCAAGTCTCCGCGCCACGAGCTTAGCTGTCGTGCTCTTTCCGGAGCCTGCGGGGCCGTCTATTGCAATGAGTATCTTTTTCAAACCTCTCCTTTTAAACCGCTTCCTGGTGCTCGCTATCGTCATCAGGGCTTTAAATTTAGCCCTTTGAGCCTAAACAAGCAACGGCAGCAAGCAAATGGGGAATATCGGAAGGAAGGAATGTTGGGAAGTGGAATGGATGAAATATCCTGTCGGCTAAACCAACTGGAGACGCTCATGCACGCGAGGACCCAAGTCAGCGATTCACCCAACTGCCGAATCGCCCATCGGTCTGAATTATCCCACGAACTTGCGTCGGCCTGCCGCAGAAAACAATTCCAGATCCCTCAACTCTTGTGGGTCGCCCAGCGCATTAACTCATTGAAACTCGGGCGCTTACCGTAAACGAGAATGCCGATCCTGAATATCCTCCCCGCCGCAATCATACAAATGTACGTTGACACTACGAGAATCCCCGACCCGGTTAAAAGCTCCCAGAGGTCCGGCGTTTGAATCGGGATGCGGAACGCCATCATCGTCGGGGTAAGCAGGGGTATCAGCGAGAGGACTTTTATGTATGGGGCGCTGGGATTCTGGGCGACCATCATTGCAAGAACTATCGGGAGAAAGAGAAGCATCGTCACGTAGCTGGTCGCCTGCTGGGCCTCCTGCTCGGTCGTTACCGGCGCGCCTGCCATCACAAATATGGAAGAGTAGAAAAGGAATCCGAGAATGAAGAAGACTCCCTCCCACCAGATGCTCCCCGGGATAGTAACATAGGCGGCCAATTGTCCTGCAAATGCCAGAGCAATCGCCGCCCAAACCGCAAGCTGCGTCAGCCCCAGCAGACTTAATCCGAGTATCTTTCCCGTCATGATTTCATCGGCGGTGGTGGATGACAGAAGCACCTCGACTATCCTGTTAGACTTCTCTTCAACGACGCTCCTCACAAGCAGCTGTCCCGAGGTTACCACAAACATCGCCAATATGATTATGAAAATATATCCAAGAACGAGCCCCGACCCGACTTCTGTCTTTTCCTCCCTCCCTTGCTTGGACAGCCTTACCGTCTCCAGGTCCACAGGCTTCGTGACCTCTTCGACTATGCCCGGATTGACGCCGCTCTGCTTGAGCTCGTTGGCAAGGAGTATGTCCTTCACGACCGACTGAAATCTGGAAATGTCCTTAAAATTGGAGACATTCTCAGACACATACTGAAACTTGCGCGTGGTGAACAAGCTCGTGTCAACCACTATATATGCCGATAAGGCGTTGTGCAAAACCATCTCGTTAGCCTGCGCGCGGGCACCGTCGCCGGGCTGAATTACAACCACACGATAGTTGGGCCTGCCGTCTGCAAGTTTGTACTTGCTCATGAGACTTGCGTCCAGAGTCGGGGCGATCTCTCCCGTCTCATCTATGATACCTAAGTTGACCGTCGTCGAGCTCGGCTTGTTTATCAGGAGTGAAGGGACAACTGACATCACCATTATGAAAACCGGCATGACTATCAGAGAAATTATGAATGCTTTTGTCCTGACCTTCTCAACAAACTCCCAACGGGCTACGACGAGAGCCTTCTTAAGCGACATTTTCGCCTCCGGTCTTGTCAGAGTTCACCGCTTCAATGAATATAGAATTGAGCGACGCCTCCTCGACGGAGAATTTCGTCACGTCCACCAGTGAGACCGCTTTCTTCAGAAACTCGTGGCGGCTGATCCCATCCTTTGTCTTTATTTCCGCATAATTCTCATAGAGATCCATTGTGGCAATGCCCTCCAGTGACTTGAGATTCGATGAGTCTCCTTCAAATTCCATGTGGATTGAATCGTTGCCGTGGTTCCGCTTGATCTCGCCGAGGCTGCCGTATAACACCACACGCCCTTCGCTTATGAGACAGATGTCGTCACACAGCTTCTCGGCCTGCTCCATCTGGTGGGTAGAGAAGATGATCGTCTTCCCTTTCGTTTTCATCTCACGGATCAGGTCCTTTATCACAATCTGGTTTACCGGGTCGAGTCCCGAGAATGGCTCGTCGAGTATGAGTAGATCCGGCTCGTGGAGGAGACAGGAGATGAATTGTACTTTTTGCTGCATGCCCTTGGATAGCTCGTCAACCTTGTGGCTGGCTACTCCGGAGAGCTCAAATCTCTGGAGCCAGTGCATCGCGCGCTTCCTCGCTTCCGCGGGAGGTATGTCTCTCAGTCCGCCGAAGTAAACAAGGACATCGATTACCTTGCTTTTCCTGTACAGTCCTCTTTCTTCAGGAAGGTAGGCAAGCCTGTCCTTCATGGCGACAGTCAGCTTCTTTCCACCGAACAGGATCTCGCCTGAATCAGGCTCTATTATACCCAGGGAAATTCTTATCGTGGTAGTCTTACCGGCCCCGTTAGGCCCCAGAAGTCCGAATATTTCTCCCGGCTTGACGTCGAACGAGACTCCGTCAAGCGCGCGGGTGTTTCCATACGTCTTCTTTAGCTCAGCGACCGAAAGCATCCTCCCTCCATTTTTGATATAAGGCACAAAGGTCCAAAGGCACTCAGCCTCCTCACAGGCAAAATTCGTGCAACAAGAGCAAAAAACTCCTAAATACTAAGCTCTAAAATCTAAACAAGTCTTAATGTCCAAAATGCGAAGATCAAGAAGAACCAAGGATGGTTCCCCAGTAATTTCTTGAGACGTTTGGATTTTGGTATATTGAATTTCGAATTTGTTTAGAGTTTCGGATTTAGAGCTTAGAGTTTGGTTGCGGCTACGCCGCGTTAGGGATAAAGGGAAGTGGATCGGTATCATTTTCTCCTTTGCGCCTTTGTCACTTATCGCTTTGTGCCTGCCTTTTACTATGGCGTGTTTCTGTAAATCATCCTTGGGAATGGGATCGTCTCCCTGACATGCTCCAACCCGCAAATCCAGGTTACCGTCCGCTCTATCCCCAGCCCGAAGCCGGAGTGGGGAACGCTGCCGTATTTCCTCAGGTCGAGGTACCATTCAAAAGGCTCCCTCGGCAGGTTGTTCTCCGCGAGGCGCTTTACCAGCGTGTCGTAGTCGTCTTCGCGCTGACTCCCGCCGATAATCTCGCCGTATCCCTGCGGCGCCAGGACGACTACCGAAAGCGTCAGTTCCTGCCGCTCCGGATCGCGCTTCATATAGAAAGCTTTGCATGCGGCCGGATAATGATGGACCATCACCGGTCTGTCATATTGCTGCGAAATGATCGTCTCGTCCGTCCCGCCGAGGTCGTTGCCGTACTGGAAATCCACCCCGTTCTTCTTCAGGATTTCCACCGCCTCGTCGTAATGGAGCCGCGGGAACGGACGCTTCACCGGCTCGAGCTTCGTCACGTCCCGTTCGAGCAGCTTCAGTTCTTCCGGAGAATTCTTTAGGACCGACTGCACTACATGCTCGATGAACTCCTCCGCAAGGTCCATATCGTCGTTGAGATCCGCCCAGGCTACCTCCGGCTCCACCATCCAGAACTCCGTCAGGTGCCTTCTCGTCTTCGACTTCTCCGCCCGGAATGTAGGTCCGAAACAGTAGACCTTCCCGAAAGCCATCGCCGAGGCTTCGGCATAAAGCTGCCCGCTCTGAGTGAGATAGGCCTTCCCCAGGTCGAAATAGTCGGTCTCGAAGAGCGTGCTCGTCCCTTCGACCGACGCGGGCGTCAGTATCGGTGAATCGACGAGGGTGAACCCGTTGCCGTCGAAGAACTCCCTCACGGCCCTGATTATCTGGTGCCGGATTCTGAGGATTGCGTGCTGCCTCGACGACCTCAGCCACAGATGCCTGTGGTCCATCAGGAATTCCGTGCCATGCTCTTTCGGGGTTATCGGGTAGTCATTCGCGATTTGAACCGTCCTTAAGTCCTCAAGCTGCAATTCGTACCCGCCGGGAGCACGGTCGTCCTTGTGCACCTTCCCGGTCACGGTCACCGAGCTCTCCTGGGTCAGCAGATCGAAAAGGCCGAATGTTTCCGGAGTCACCTGGCTCTTCACGGCTACGCACTGCACGATACCCGAACCGTCGCGCACGAGAATGAAATGTATTTTGCCGCTTGATCTCTTGTTGTACACCCATCCGCGGACCGTCACGGTCTTGTCATTATAATTAGAGAGTTGATCGATTGTAGTTACGGGATTGCCTTCTGACATCTGCCTCTCCATAAACGTTGTTATCGAAATTCACACAGAATATAACTCAATGACGTTGCCTGTTCAATTATTAACGGGCCGCAAGGGCAAGCAAAAGCCGCGGTCAACAACGAGACCGCCCGCCACTGCCCCCTTTCTTTCGGACCGGCAGTTTCGTGCCCTGCGCACCTTTCCTGCATCGGGCGGATGAGTTAAATTGACCTCCAGAAAGGGACTACACAGCATGAAAGCACTAGTCACCGGTTCAACCGGATTCATCGGCAGCCATCTTGTCGATAAGTTGATCGCACGCGACTACAAGGTGTCTTGCCTCATCAGGAAATCGACCAAGCTCGAATACATTAACGGCCTGCCGGTGGAGCTCGTCAACGCGGACTACGGAGACATCGATTCTCTCCGCCCGGCCGTGGAGGGGATGGATTACGTCTTCCATATCGGCGGGGTAACGAAGGCGAAGGACAAGCGGGAATATTTTCTTGCTAATCACCAGACCACGAAGAACCTTCTCGCTGCCGTGCAGAAGTACAATCCCGGGATAAAGCGGTTCGTGCTTGCCAGCAGCCTTACCGCTGTCGGACCGGGCGCCGGAACGGAGCCCGTCGACGAGGACGCGCCATATCATCCCATCACTACATACGGGAAGAGCAAGATGGAGGCGGAAAAAGAATGCCTTGCGAATATGCCTTCCATGCCCATCACGATAATCAGACCGCCGGCTGTGTACGGTCCGCGCGACAAAGACATCTTCGAGTTTTTCAATTCTGTTAATAAGCACTTCATTCCTCTGTCTGGCTTCGGCAGGAAGGTCCTGAGTTTCGTGCACGCTTACGACCTGGTGGACGGAATCATCACCGCCGCGGAGCATCCGAAGGCGGCCGGGCAGGTGTACTTCATAACCAACGAAGACGTTTTCGACTGGGGGATGCTGGGCGATATTGCGAAGAGAGAGCTGAACACCTGGGCTATAAAGGCAAAAATTCCACATTTCGGTTTATATACGGTTGCAGGAATCAGCGAATTGGTGGCACGCGTGCGGAACAAAGCCGCCCTGATAAACATCGAGAAAGCCAGGGACGGCGTCCAGTCAAACTGGCTGTGCAGCCCGAAAAAGGCACTAAATGAGTTGGGATTCAAGACCAGGCTCTCCCTCGAAGAAGGGGTGGCTAATACGATAGAGTGGTATAAGAAGAACGGGTGGTTGAAGTAGGTTAAAGGTGAAAGGTCAATGGTTAACGGCCAGAAACGCCGACCTGCATAATTGGGGCCTCAGCCGCCTGTCTTTTTGCCTTTTGCATTTACCCTTTGCCTTTGACCTTAGAGCGCACCCATCTTACTTAGGACGAATGCCTTGACTCTCTCGGCTATTCCTATACACTCGCCGGCCTCATCAACTGAGGGAAAGTATAGTTCATCGGGGTATCTTACTTCAGTTCCATAAGTTGTCAAACGGTCCGCGTCGATTCTGTACAACTCTTCAAAGCTGGAATCATGCTCCTTGCACATTTCTACAAGCTCCGCAATAACATGGGTCTTTCTGAAAACAACTCCATTTGAAGCCAGATAAGCCGTAATGTATTACTCGACGCATTGCTGTGCGTGAAAGCATATCATATCCGTGACTGGGTCATCGGTTCCGTATTCGTCTTTAGCAATCTTGAGATCGTGGTCGGCTTTCTGAATCCACCCGTGGTAAGAAGCGGAACTCAAACTTCCACTCCCTCTAAGGAAGCATAGAAGGAAACCGTCCCAATCTGCTCCCTGGACAGCTCATAGGCGCGTCTTGATTTGATTATTACGTCATTGGGTATCTTAAGAACAGCCAGCCGTCTTTGAATCTGAACGATCAAGTCCTGTTTTTGACGAAATGAGAGATCTTCACTCACCACTATCAGGAAGTCCCAATCGCTGTCAGGTCCCGCGTCTCCCCTTGCCCGACTTCCGAAAAGAATGATTCGTTCAACATGATAGCCGAACCTGGCAATCAATTCCGAAATTGTCTTGACCGCTTGTTCCCTCATATAGCCTCACTCAGAATGTAATACATCACAATCGAGAAAGCCAGGGACGGCGTCCAGTCAAACTGGCTGTGCAGCCCGAAAAAGGCACTAAATGAGTTGGGATTCAAGACCAAGCTCTCCCTCGAAGAAGGAGTGGCTAATACGATAGAGTGGTATGAGAAGAACGGGTGGTTGAAGTAGGTTAAAGGTGAAAGGTCAATGGTTAACGGCCGGAACCGCCGACCTGCATAATTGGGGTCTCAGGCGCCTGTCTTTTTTGCCTTTTGCCATTCACCCTTTACCCTTAAACTTCCGCCTTTGACCCTAGAGCGGAATATTCCCGTGCTTCTTCTTCGGGTTCGTGTCTACCTTGGTCTCCAGCATCTCGAAAGCGCGGATTAGCTTCGGCCGGGTTTGGGAAGGCTCGATGACCTCATCGATGTAACCCCGCTCTGCCGCAATGTAAGGATTGGCGAACTTCGCCGTGTAGTCGGATATCAGCTTGGCTTCGACTTCGTCCCGATTTTCAGCCTTCTCGATGTCTCTCTTGAATATGATCTCGACGGCGCCCTTCGGCCCCATGACTGCGATCTCGGCAGACGGCCAGGCAAAGTTGACGTCGCCGCGTATGTGTTTGGAGTTCATAACGTCGTACGCACCGCCGTAGGCCTTCCGGGTAATCACCGTGATCTTCGGAACCGTGGCTTCACTGAATGCGAACAATAACTTCGCGCCGTTCTTTATGATTCCTCTCCATTCCTGGTCCGTCCCGGGGAGGAAGCCGGGGACGTCTTCGAAGACAAGGAGCGGGATGTTGAACGCGTCGCAAAATCTCACGAAGCGACCTGCTTTGACCGACGCGTCGATGTCTAGAACGCCCGCTAATACAGCGGGCTGATTCGCGATGATTCCCACCGATCTTCCGTCCAGGCGCGCGAATCCAACCAGTATGTTCTGCGCGAAAAGTTCGTGCACCTCGAAGAAGATCCCTTCATCGACGATCAGCCTGATCACTTCTTTCATGTCGTACGGCTTGTTGGGATTGTCGGGAATGATTCTGTCGAGTTCGGCTTCCATTCTGTCAGGTTTGTCGGTGGTCGACAAACGAGGGGGATCCTCACGATAATTTTGCGGTATATATGAAAAGAGCTGGCGTATGCCCATCAGGCAGTTGGCTTCATTATCGCTTGCGAAATGTGCAACTCCGCTTTTCGTCGCGTGGGTGAGGGCACCCCCGAGTTCTTCGAACGATACATCCTCGTGCGTAACCGTCTTGACGACGTTTGGACCGGTCACGAACATGTAGCTCGTGTTCTTCACCATGAAGATGAAATCGGTTATTGCGGGAGAATACACCGCACCGCCGGCCGAAGGTCCCATCACGGCCGAAATCTGCGGGACGACGCCGCTCGCAAGCGTATTCCTCAGAAAGATGTCTGCATATCCTCCCAGCGAGACGACGCCTTCCTGTATCCTTGCACCGCCCGAGTCGTTCAGCCCGATGACAGGAGCGCCCACTTTCATCGCCATATCCATGATCTTGCAGATCTTCTCGGCGTGCGCCTCAGACAAAGAACCTCCGAAAACCGTGAAGTCCTGACTGAAGACGAACACAGTTCTTCCGTCGATCTTCCCGTATCCGGTAACTACACCGTCGCCCGGGAACCTCTGGCTCTCCAGGCCGAAATCGTGGGACCGGTGCTTGACTAACATATCGAGCTCGACAAACGAGGCTTCGTCGAGGAGGATCGTGAGCCGCTCGCGTGCCGTGAGCTTCCCTTTCTTGTGCTGCTCTTCGACTCGCTTCTTGCCGCCGCCCGCTTGGGCCGTTTCCTGCAGACGTTTCAGTTCTTCAGTCTTTTCTTTCATTTTTCATCTGAAAGCTAATGTTGTGGCAATATTGTAGTAGAAAGTCAATATAAATGAGAGTACACCCTTATTAACGCCGGGTTGGTAGTCGAAGTTGTGATTCTGGGCGTAGCTGACAGTGGCTTTCCCGTAGAAGGCATCCTGGGGCTGATACATCAGGCTCGCCCCAAACAAGTCGGTAACCTGCACTGTGCCGTAAGGAAACGGTTCATGATACCCGGTTTGCACCGTAATATTCGGGTTGGTCAGCCATGGCATGGAATAGGGTCCATACATGTTCTCGCTGCCGTGCTCAAGATGCATTATTTCCAGTTGAAGCTGCCAGTCGTATGTAAACCACTGTGAGAGTCGTAGATCGAGATTCCAGTAATCATCGCCGAACGGACTCGCAATCGGATAGTTTCTCAGCATGAGTTTCTGGAAACTCGTCCAATCATATTCGTTGTAAGTACGGTTCGCGGCCATCCTGTATTGAAGAGAGACGTCGGAGCCATTCAATCCAAGGCCGGAGAGAAAATTCGCGGCTTTTACCCCGAGGTCAAACGCGTACAGGTTTGGCTTGAGATCGCTCTTCGTCTTGTGGTCAACCTGCCAGTCATCTATCATCAGGTCTCCGTAGAAATTGAAGTTCTCCGGCCAGAAAACGCTCATGTCGGCGCCCAGAAATGCATTAAGATCTTTGTGACTGTTGTTCTCGGTTTCATACGTCACTCTCAGCGGATTAATGATTTGGAGGTCGATAGGCGCGTTGGGGCCTCCGAAGGTCGCCGCCTGGTAAGCCCCGAGGAAGACTTTGTTTGCGATGTTGAACTCGAACCTTGAGCCGGTCAGGTATCTGTTAGTCAAAGGGTCAGGCACTCCCACGGTAGGAAAAGGCATATAGCTATTCGTATCGGGTGTGAACTCAGGCATCGGATTGAGCTGGGCAACGAACCAATTGAATTTGACAACATGTGTCTTCACGAAGAGGGACATCATATCATAAGCGCCCGGCGTAGTCGATATAAGAACGGTCCCGTCGTTTCCGTATCCCCACGAGAGATAGTCGCGGCCGAATGTAAAGTCTACATAGCGGCTCGAATACTGTAAGTATGCCTGCTGGTGGAGAGCGTCCAGACCGAACTTGGTGAACCCGGTGTACAGCGTATCGTCTTTCAGAGTCTGATTTACCGTTGCATCCGTATAAAGTGAAAGATGGTTGCCGATATCGAATCCGAACTCAGTTCGCGAGAGGGGACGGAATTCCAGTTTGTCCGCATATTTGAATGTCTGGTAATCTCCCTTCACAAAATTGAAAAAAACCTCCTCGGCAAATCGGGCACCGACAAAGGAGGTATCGGGATTCGCCCGCTCCGCCTTGAGCAGCCTGGCTTCGTAAGAGAACGCCTTGTCCAGTTTCTCAATCAGCCATCTGTCGGATTGAGGCAGCCTTGCCACATCTACTTTTTTGTGGAGTTTCTCCAGCGCCCTGGCAACTTCCATCCGGCGATAGGGTTTGAAGCCCGGACTCAGATCGAGCAGAAACCCGCGCGTTTGCAGCTGCTGAATAACCCCGTAAGTCCAGTTATCTATCGGAATCGAATAATTTTGCTGTGCGAAAGAGGTCTGTGAAGCTACGAGAAGAACTACAAAAGCAATCACCACCTTATATTTCATTCCTGACTCCTGTAAAGTGTGTCAACACCCCGATGATTTCTTAAGATAAAGCCCGGACGGAAGTCAATGTTGTGCAGCGAAGATTATAGCTGGTCCGGGACTGCTGCGAGGCACAATTAGTGGTAGATGTAAACTTCCGTGCGCCGGTTCTCAGCTCTCCCTGCCGCTGTACTGTTCGAAGCTATCGGATTACTGAAACCGTTTGCTACGATTTTGAAGCTGCTCATCGGGAGACCGAGACGCCTCGAAAGGGAATCTGCCACCCTTGCTGCTCTGACTCTTGAAAGGCGGATATTATACAATTTCGGGCCGATAGAATCGGCGTTACCCTCCACAACTATTTGAAGCGGCTGTTGGTCCTGCCTTCGAACCTCATGCTTAATCCTGTCAAAGATGCAATACACATTCTTGTTGATGCGAGCGCGGTTGAAGGCAAAGAATATCATTGCGGGCCCGGCTGGCGACGTCGACTGCTGTACCGTCTGAGCTTCTCTGGGGGTTGGCTGTCCGGCAGCTTCCGGCTCGGTTTGTTGAGTCTCGGTCTGCGAGGTATCGGCGGTCGCAGACACGGGCTCGGTTGATACTGTAGTGTGAGTCCCCCTGCTTGCAATCACCCTAAAAAACAAGAAAAGCAAGGCACTCAGGATAACCAGGCCGATAAGTACCTTGCCGCCAGGTTCGATTTTTACTCGAGCCATCTCCTACTTCAATTTTCTGAAGAACCAGAACGTCTACGCCTCGTTGTACGTGCTTGTTCGGGAACATCCTGTGATACGAAATACTGCAGAACGTTTGACAGCCTCTGTTCTTCTTTTTCTTTGTCCTGCTGCCAGGATTGGAATTTTTCGCGAAGTTCTTTCAACATATTGTTGTTGTCTTCCATCTTCTCGCGAATTTCATTGAATATTCTTTCCATCTCCTCCTGGAGGCGTTTGTTCTCTTCGCTCTTCTTCTGTTCCAGTTCCCTCAGCCTGCGTTCTTCAATCTTTTCAAACTGAGTCAGGGCCTTGTCCCGCTTCACCGCGTCTTGTATGACTTCTTCGGGTGGAATCCTCAGTGCCTCTAGCGCGACCATCAATGCGCTTCGCCTGATCTCAGCAGAAGCGTTTTTCAGATGTACGCTCTTGAGAAGTTCTTCAGCACGGTATACTGTAAACCCGCTGGCAGGCTCCTTTATCCCGAACGCCTGAAAGATTGCCTCAAAGCTCGGCAACTCCTCGCCCACGCGGGCGACAGGCTGCTCAAGTTCGGGCTCTGCAATCTCGACGCGTTTCTCCCCCTCCGGCGCTTTCGCTTCTTCAGCCTTCTTCTCTTCATCTTCGACCGAAACAAAAACGTTATACCATTTCTTCTCTGCCATTTTTACCTCCAGAAATTCGTCATCAATTTAGAAAACGGCTCCAACTTTAGCAAGAAGTGGCGCCTTCTTTTCCGACCAATGTCAACGCGTGACGCGCGTCACACCCCTCAGGGAACCTTGCCTTATTGCTGAATCTGAACATATTTTTGCCAGTCAGGATCATCTACCTCACCTTGCTTGGTGGAGTGAATCAGAATATAGTTGTTGAAGCCGGTCATATCGACGAACACGAAAATGACCCCGCCTTCGATGGAATTGTAGGTCCAAATCTGGTAGGGCTTTCCGCTGGAGGTGCTCGCGTGTCTGTCGATATCGTCGGGAGGGCCGTAGTCTATGTAAACCCGGCCGCGGTCAGACAGCCATCCGGCTCTAAAAGCCGTCTTATACTTCCCATTCGCATACTTGTAGCGCTTATCGAATTCGTACCATGAGTTGAACCCCCGAGGCCCCGCTGTTTTCTCCTTTTCGGCCCAGAACTGTGCCAGAAACCTCCTCTTAGCATCTACCGTGGTCAACTTCTTATAGAGATTCGTCTGCTGAGGCGTCTCCAGGTAGTTTGCCGCATGAAAAATGTCGTCAAGTGCTTTCTCCCCCATCGCAAAGAAAGGTGAAGAGAGCACGTCGATATTTGTACCCTCGGCGACTTCCGGCTGCTTAACGTAAGGGTTGTACACGAAGAAATACCGGCTCGCCGATGCAGTCTGTTTTCTGATAGAATCTGCCACCAGGATTTCCATCGCATATTTCCCCGACGGCAGGTCAGAGATGTTTTCGGACCCGATTTCAACTACACTAACAGACGATCCCGATTTGACCAACGAATGTGCTTTCACAACCCTTCCGTAGGTGTCGACGACGTTCCAAGTCAGAGAGTATTCGGTTGTATCGTTCAGCCTTCCCAGTCCATAAATCTCTGCATAGTAGGCCACGTCCGGCATTCCCATCCCGTAGACAGCCCTCGGGCTCGGTACAACGTGAAGGGTGTTCTTGTAATAAGGATCCCCCTTGGAAGCAGCTCCGGAAATGGCGCTGCATAATTCAACATCTGATACGTTAAGCTGGGATTCAGGAAAGGCCCTAACGTTGATCCGCATTTTCGCGCTGTCGGTGACGACTTTCGCTAACCCTCCGGAGGCGACTATTTCTGCGGCGTACCTGCCGGGTTTGAACAACAGACGCGTGACCGCCACGAACCGTGAAGTCTCGTTCAGCGAACCTGTGTCGGCGATGCCGATCGGAACGTTATCCGTTGCGTAGAACACGGAATCGGTTTCCAGATTCCTGAATTCGAATCTCAACCTTACTTCCGAAGCAAGATGGCTCTGGCCGCTATCCTGATCGTTCTTGACTTCACGGAAGAGAAGCTTCGAGGAAGAAATCGACGTGTATATCTCGACCTCCGTAATGGTCGAATCATACTTGAACTCCGCATAACTTATCCCCGACAGCAAGCCAGACTGAGCAAAAGCGTCGCACGAAACGACCGTCAATAGAGCGCACAAAACCGTGCCTAATGCAGTAGCAAATTTAGCTGTCATCATATTCTCCAGCTCAAAGAAAAATTAACCAAAAAAGGGAGCGAATACTCGACGTCTCCGCTCACGTTGTTAATATAAAACACGTTCATCCTATTATAAATATTAATCAACATGAGTTCAGAAGTGAGGTCGATTCCCAATACCTTTGTCTCATATGAAACACTGCCGTCCAGGCGGTGGTAGGGAGGCATCCTTGCGCTGTTTTTCTGCCCGAACACGATTTGGTTCGACGTGCTTCCGGTCGCGTACGAAGACAGGTCGTTCGGATCCAGCTGCAGCTGAGGATAAAATCCTGACAGCGGAGTATAAGGTAATCCCGAACCGTACTCCCAGTGAGATCTCAGCCAGAAATTGTTGAACGGTTCCCACCCCACTGACAGGTTGATCTGGTTCCGGCGATCATACCTGGGCGCGAAAACGTATCCGCCGGAAGTATTTGTAACCTTCGCATATGAATAGTTCACGACGGAATAGAAATTCCCTATGTCGTATTCACAATCCAGCTCGAAGCCATAAGCCTTGCCCGTCCCCAGGACAACATCGGGATTTGACCGGTCCACCTTGTTCCGGTTCACCGTAACCAGTTTTGTAAAGTCTTTGTAATAGATTTCACTTTTGACCTTCAATACATTTATCGGATAAAACTGCCCTCCGAGTATGAAATGGTACGCCTCCTCGTCGTCGAGATTAGAAGCGGTATCGGGTATGGAGACTATGAGATCGAAAGGAGTGTAGATGTCGTCTTCGTTATTGAGGCTGATCACGCGCTGATGATACCTTCCCGCAGCGAAATACAACGAAGCATTTTCACTCAATGAGTAAGTGAAAGTTGTGCGGGGATCTGCCAGGTACCCCTTCCCGGCCCCGGATGCATATTCAAAGGTCCGCGAGATATCCATGCGCATCCCGAGCTCAACGTCGAACCGGCTGAACAACCTCCATTTGTATCGGACCCACATGTTAGGCTCTGCTTCCTGCTGGTTAATGGTCAGAGTATTTCCGTACGCATTCGTAAAAGTGAAAATGTAGGAGGGAAAATTGAACAGGAGTCCGAAATCCAGCATCGAGGTCGGGCCGGGATAGTAGGTAAGGTCGCCATAAAAGGCGGGGTCTACGATTTGGTCGGATTCGTAGTATATATAACTTGACTCCCTTGGTATCTGCTCGGCATTGTAGATGGAATTTGACACCGAAAAGCGGAAGCTGTACTGATCGCTGAACAGGTAGTTGGCCGACATCGAATACCCGTTGTCTCTCCACCTGAAGTCCGGATCGACGAGATTCTCGCTCCAGATCTGATCGCCCGTAGTGAGGTACTCGAAAGATATGTGTCCGGTGGATGTGAAATCGGAAGTTATCTTCCCGAACCCGTCGAAGAACTGGAACGGCAGGCTCCGTTTGAAATACCGCTCGAGGGAGTTCTTGTATAGAGACGTGCGGAAGAAGCCTATGAAGCTCGAATTGTTGCCAAGAATTCCGAGAGGGACGGGGCCGCTTACCATCACATCGGAGGACAACAGGTCCAGGTTGCCGGCGGCATTGTAGTTATGCATGTCCCCATCTTTTGTCTGCACATCCATGACGGACGAAAGCCTGCCGCCGTACTGAGCCTGGAAACCGCCCGTGCTCAGGTCTGCCACCTTCACGATAAGCGGGTCGATGAAGCTGAACAGGCCGAAGGCATGAAAGAGGTTGTAGATCCTTATACCGTCGATGGTTACAAGGTTTTGGTCTGAGGCGCCTCCCCGGACATAGTACTGACTGGAAAGTCCGCCGATCGTCACAATGCCGGGAAGCTGGGTAACGGCCTGGACAATATCGTTATTGAACAGACCGGTGGCTTTTTGAAGATCGGCTGAGTATAGGATGGTCGTACTCGGCGCTACCGGTTTCATGCGCCCCTGAAATTTGCCCGTGACTTCCACCGGCGCGAGTGTTGTCGGCTCTTCGCGCAATTCAAAGGTCACGTTCAGCACGGAGGCACGGCTTCGAATTTCAAAAATCCTCCGGCTGTACCCCACTGCACTCACCTCGACGCGCGTGTATCTTCCGGGAAACTTTGCAAGTATGAAATACCCTTCAGAGTTCGTATACGTCCCGATAAATGTCTTTTCTATCCTCACCGTGGCGTATGGTATCCTCTCACCCGTTGAGGAATCGACAACCACGCCGCGAATTGTCCGTGTACTTTCCTGGGCCTTTGAAACCGGCACGGCCAGCAGGGTCACCACAGAAACCAGAGATGAGATCATAACCAATCTTGAAATGGTGTCAAATTGCGGGAGGCGTGAAATCACTGAGAAGAGAAAGGATAAGATGTGACCACCCTGACCAGTTTCTTTATGAGCGCACTTCTGAACCCTGCTTAAGGCATTGTCAATCTCGAACTCCCGGGATGTCATCAAGGAAACACCCGTATGGAAGTGGAATCGTAGGCGGCACTCCCGAAGAAGCCGAGCCCGCCGCTGATGTTCGTATAGACGGGTCTTTCTGTCCTCATTGTAAGCGGGTCGTTGAACCCATTGGATATGCTGTAAAAGTCATAGATCGCCGCATCGGTTTGGAGAACCTCGAGCACAGCCGTTATATGGCCGGTAACAATTTTAGTATGTGCTTCGGCAAATGCGGTGCTGTAGTCGGACAAATTGAAATTCACATCCGTTGCCTGTCCGTTTATCCTGAGAAAGTAAGAGGTGGTATCCTGCTGGTAAGCCGGCTTAACGAAGACAGAGCCTGAAACAGAGTCCCCTTCAGAGTCGACTCCTTCGTATTTAAGGGAAATCCATACGCGGATGGCACGTGTGAGACGGGACGGATAAATCGTAAACCGGGGGTTCTGATCACCGGCAGACGGACTACGCAACACCTCGGTAGTATAATACTCCAGGTATATTATCGCACTGTCCAGGACCGTCAGGCTGGATGAACACGCCGGATAATCGGGTGCAACAACGCTCAAAGTCAGGTTGGTTTTCTGAGCCAGGTCGACCGTGCCTTCCAGGAGGTTAACGCCCCCGACGTACTCGGCCTTAAGAATCGCTGCCTGCCCTGTCGTGTTGTTCGCGACAGTTCCGGCCAACCCTGCAATCGGTCCTGCGGCGGTCGAACCTCCGGCAGACGTCTCGGTTTTCGTGTCGACGCGGATCACGAGCGTGGAATCACCGCGAAAAGCGATGCCGTACACGACCAGCTGAGGTGTATAGTCCTGCTTCACCTGGAACGGTGAATTACAGCTCTGCAGGGTGAGGATAGAAACGATGAAGAAGACGAGAAGGAGGAATCCGGCAGCATCTGAGGGGAAAAAAGCCGTTTCTGTGATGGAAGAGCGGGAACCGGCCAGCGGTGCTGTGGAGCGTTTCGATCTCATAAAAGCGAATCTTTATCACCCAAATGCGTCGAGAAAATCTTGACCAATCAATCACAAAATAAAAAGCCGCCGGGTCGGAACTACCGAACGCCGGCGGCTCACACTTCAACTGGATAAATTAAAACGCGACACGGAGGTCAAACATATTGTTGCTCCCGAAAATCCTCACTGGGACATAGGCGTAGTTGAAGGACAACCCAAGTCCCGTAAGCTTGCTCAAGTCAACACCTGCGCCCAGTGTCCAATTTTCCCAAATCGATACGGTACCGGCATTTCCGCCGACCGCACCGCCGGTCTGGCTGAATAGATAGCCGGCACGGACGAACAGAGTCTTCATGAAGCCATATTCGGCTCCGGCCCTGTATTCGTCGATTCCGAAGTTGTTGTTCTCGAAAGCCGCAGTAACAGAGAGATCGTTGTTGTTGTCAAGCGATCTCTTGTACCCGAAACCGATGTCTATGACGGAAGGCAGCTGGAAAGAAGCGGCCTGGAGCTTGTAGTTGGACAGTCCGACCTCTGCAGTCGGTATGGTCGCCTGCACCCAGAGTCCGGGGCCATCATACTTCATCTCGGTACCGATGTTCTTCACCGAAACGCCGAGCGCGAGCCCGTTAATTCCGATCAGGTTCTGGTACTGCACGCCGACGTCAAACCCGACGCCCGATGCGCTGACGCTGCCGAAACTCTCGTTGATCAGGTTGATCGTGCCGCCGACGCTTATTCTGTCGGTCAGTCTCTTGGAATACGTGAGACCTCCCACGAAGTAAGTGGGGCTGATCTGCTGCCCGTTCCCGTCGGGCTGATCTTCAGTGGTTACGTTTATTGTACCGAGATTGAAGGAACGAATGGAGAGCGCAATGGAGCCGAATCCGAGCCTTCCTCCTACTGCAAGGTAGCTGATACCGATGTCTGCAATGTACTGCCTATAGGAAAACAGAACGCCGCCTGTAGATTTTTCCATATCCAGGCCGGCAGGATTCCAATAGATGGCATCTACACCCGTCACAAAGGCGTTGGCCGAACCAGCTGTCGCCTCATACTTAGCACCAACCGGGATCAAAAGTTCAGGTGCTGCCGAGGTTCCAGCCCGGTCCTGCGCAAACACAGAAGACGCTGCGAATGCCAGCACCATCAAGCCTGTAACAAGTAAACCTCTTTTCATTTCATACTCCTTTGTTGGTTAATTGAATCCCGATGACCTTCCGGTCATCGGGACCATCAACAATCATCAATACGTTGGCAACACCTGTTCTTGCTGAACGAGTGCCAGTTTAAGAATCTTTGATCCAATTTGCCCCATGTCCACGTAGACTATGTAGACGCCGCTGGCGACCGGCAGATTGCCCTGGTTCCTAAGGTCCCAATAAGCGAACTGCGTCGCGTCATCCTTGTAAATCGTCCTGACAAGAATGCCGGCAAGGTTGTAAATCCTTATCGTGGCCTTGGTCGGCAGGTGATTGAATGTGACCTGCTTGTCCAGCGAGTTTGTTTCTCTGGACTGGAAACCGTAGTACGGATTCGGGAACACGTTGACCTTCTTGACGTCCGCCTTTTCAGCGACAGTACTCTGCGTGACAGCGGGCGCGGCAAACGTGTATTTGTCCGATACCAGGACCGGGTAATTAGGAACTATAGTTATTGTAAACGGAGCCTGCAAATACGGCGCGGCGCCGCGGGCGGCCGGCCAGATTGCATACAGCACATCGCTGGTTTCTCCGTCAATTGTGGCATTGTAGTGGGTGGGATCGTATGAAGTATAATTGATGAAGATATATTCTCTTCCGCCGTTAGCAGCAAAGGCAGAACCGTTCCAACCCATATCCCATTGCATGTTAGCGTTGCCATCCACGCTGTCCTCGACGAAAGACGCGTTGATCTGACGTGGATTGTTAGGATCGCTGATATCCCAGGCGGTAAACGGCATCCAGCCTACACCCTGGTAAGCATATCCTTTATCCCTTCTGTAGACGGCACCTTGCGACCAACCCGGACTGCCGGGTCCGCCAGCGTTCGCCCCGCCGACAAACTTCAGCAGGACCGGTACGTAATCGGAATTCGGGAGGTCACTTCCGAAGAAGTTGGCACCGAGGTCCATACCTCCGAAGAACTGCGAGCCTCCCCAGTTGGTTCCGCTTACCCACCGTGTGCCGGTGTAGCTGACGCTGTTTATTCCGGCCGGCGGACTGGATACTACCAACTGCATTCCCTGAACGACGGGATAGTAATTGGAGGTATCCGTAATAGTACCTACCGTCGAACCGGTCAAGTTGGTACTGGAGTACACGGTGGAGTTCTTTGTGGCGTCGTACAGGCTCCACTGCGTCGCGACCGCACTGCTGGAAGAATCGGTCGGATTGCTGAACCTCACTTCGTAATTGTCTCCGGTGAGCACATTCGGATCGACGACCAACGGCATCACCACGCCGTCACTTATTCCGGACACATGCTTAACAGACAGTGTATCTCCGGAGGAGGTAGAGTACATGTAACCGGGATTTGCCGAATGGGGCTGGACCGTCAGAACGACAGGGGCGCTTTCCAGTGCATGGAACGGAGCACTCGGGTCGATGTTCACGGTGTACGCGGTCACGGCAAAATAATAGTTTTGCCCGTCAACCAGAGGAACGCTTCTAAGGTGATCTTTCGTAACAGTTATGAAACGCTGAATCCCGGAGTCGGTTCCGAATTCGCTCGGCTTTGTGATGACAACACCGGTGGTCGGATCGACGGCATTATCGAGAACCGTCAGGATTCCGTCTTTCAAATCATAAGTAGCAATCCGAACGCCATCGGCTATCGACGAGCTTGGCGACGGCAATTGATATACGTTGTATCCCTCAAAAGAGAACCCTGCCTCAGAGCTGCTCTCTATCGTTTCTACGCTCTTGATGCTTGTTCCCCAGTTAAGAACGACAGTGTCGTTCAGGGCTGTGGCCGTAACCTGCGGAGAAGGAGGAGGCGAGGGGAGCTTGAAGAGGTTGTTAAACGCATAGTGTGCAAATGTCGTGTTGTATTCCAGCACGGAGACGCTGGAGATGTAGTTCGTGCCGAGTCCGCCGACCATTGCCACGACTATATCGACCGTGTCGTGGAGCTTCAGCGTGAACGGTCCGGAGACGTTTACATCTCTTCTGTCGCCCATCGGCACATCATAGCCGTCAACCCAGCCCGAATGCGTCACCGGGTCGCCGTTGAGCATGTAGTTTGTCACAATATTGTGTGCAGATGCGTAGGTAGAAGACTGCCAGAACGGTGTGGCTGCCGGGTACGCCGGGTCCGGGAGATCGCCTCGCATGAGGTTGAAGAACTCTTCCGTTCCGGTATAATCTCCGCCGAGAGTCGGGTCGTTTATGGACGTACCTGCCGCAAAATAATCGAACCCCGTCAGAGCCCGGGGATGCCAGTAAGCATAACCGTGCCGCCAGACGAAATCTACGACGGCGCTGTCGGCCGGGTCACCTGTGTAATGGGAAGGCCCCTGCAGGAAGACCGCGCCGCTCGCGGCAGGCGGCAACCCGATGGCAGCGTACTTGGCGTCTACCGGCTCACCGTTGTAGCAGAAGCCGAGACTCAGCGTCGAATCGCTGCCGGAGAAGTCGTCGCCGGAATCGCCGTTGTCCGGGTCTCTCCACTGGACGACATACATACTGTCTATCTCGGAGTTCGGATTGCTGTTGGCCGTTCCGTCATAAATAAGCTTCACATGTTTGAAGTAGATATTGTTCAACGGCGTCGAGGTTGAATACGCCCATATTGTCTGCTGCTCTTCGATGCCGATTGGCGGCGAGCCGTACAGGGTGTTCACCAGGCCTGTGTTGAGGTCGTTGCAGACTAACCATATAGTCTGACTCGCGCCCGGAATTCCCGGGATATCGTGAGGATTATTCGGATCGTACGAATGTGAGGCGTCGTTATATTCTACTGCACCTACGGTATCAACAAACCACGGTGCGCCTTTGTCCGCCGGCCATTCTTTCCAGTCGGTGTAGTACTGCTGCTGGATCTCGTCTTTCTGGGCCTGCGTCACCACGGTAGTCTTCACCTGGAACCATGTTGCGGCATCGGTCGTCAGTTCCGGAACGGAGTTCGCCGGCTGGCCGGGGTAGACATCGGGCCTGACTCTCCAGATTCTGGTAACATTCGGGCTGTTTGGGTCTTCAGCGCCCGTGGTGACACCCGATGAATTCTGGAGGATCTTGCCCGGCTGCATACCGGTCGGATATGTTGTGCCGCCGACGCGCAACGTGGGAGTTCCTCCATCATTCACGAAGCCGCCGAAGACGATCCCTTCCTGGTAAATGATACCTACGGTAGATAACCGTGGGAATTCGCCGATCCAGGAGCCGCCGACATCGGGCGGGTAGAGAGCGTCGGACTGCATCCATGCAGTGATATTGTTAATGTTGATTATTGTGGAGGCCGGATTCCCAGCCACCATGTTGAGCCTCTGTCCCTTCTTGCCGTTGGGCCCTTCTTTCGCCAGGACCGCAGATGCGACAAAGAAAAAGGCGGCAAAGATAACAAGTCCAAAGGATCCTATGGACAACTTGCCATGAGATTTCATATCAGCAATCTCCTGCGTTTTTTAAAACTTGATTTTTATGATTAGCGATCATATTCATTCGTTAGAACTCCAATCTCGCGCCGACGCGGATCTGACGCGGCATTCCGAAATTGTCGAAGCCGTTGAAATCTCTCTGGTTCTGATTGTCCTGCAGGTTGATTACTTCATACATAGGCACATACATTGCGCCCTGAGCCGCAATCACACCTGAACTCAGAGTCGGATTAGAGAGATAACCGTCAGCGTAGCCGTTCCCAGTCCGGTAGTACACGTTGATCACGTTTTGCGTGTTGAGGAGATTTTGCGCATAGATGTAAATATCAAGCGCCATACCGCCGGGGAGATCAAAGTTCTTGTCGATCTTTGCATCAAGCTGAAAGACCCATGGCGTTGTGGAGTTGTTCACAGGCTCCAGAGGGAACCTTGTCCGGGGATCCAAGTCGTTCAGTATCGCTCCGGACTCCGGGCCTTGCTGTCCGCCTGATCCGGTTGCCAGGGTAAACGGGTGCCCTGAATTGAATGTAAGCAGGAGGTTGAGGCCAAGTTGCTGAAGAATCGGACCGCCGTCATTCTTTCCGAAACGATAATCAAGCATTACAGAGCCTCTGTTAGCCTGATCATAAGACAGAGGGGTAACCATCGTAACCGGTATTCCGGCGACTTCCTGGAGTGCAATCGCACTGCCCGGGAACGAGTTGGTGCCGCGTGCATCCTGTATCGTGTAGTTGAGGTTTGCCTCCAATCTCTCGATTCTCCTCACGCGCAAGCTGAACTCCACGCCCATAACGGTCTCGAAGTCTCCGTTGGTGAACGCATGGTAGTCACGGCCGGCAGCTCCGGAGACTACATTTATCTTGGTGTCGACCAGCTGACCACCAACGTTCTTGTAGAAACCTGTCGCGTCGAACGCTGCGAAGTCCGTGAACTGCTGTGAAACTCCTACCTCGTACTGCGTCGTCCGAACCGGCCCGACGTTCAAAGCGATATCACCGTTCACGTAGTAGTATTGTCCCGACAGATAGCGAGCCATCATGCCTTGACCCGCGTAAACGAGGCTCAGCTGCGGTGCCTGGACGAATTTGCCGTATTGCATATGAAACACCGTCATGTCGGTCACAGGGAACGACAGGCCGAGACGGGGCTCCAGGTAAGTGAACGACCTGGAGAGCTTGTATCCCAAGGTATCGGTAGTTGACCACGGCGACATCGTGTAAGAGTTGGTATTGAAGGCCGGATCATTGAGATACGGCATGTCCCAGCCATCCAGATTCATATTATCCAGTCTCAGGCCGACATTGATCACCAGGTCGCTGAACTCAATCCTGTCTTCGATATATCCTGATGCGAAGTACGGATGCTTTGCCGCATTCGGTCCGCTGCCGTTGTAAACGGCGCCGGTCTCGTCATAACCGTAGTTGTTCACACCCAGGTTCCTGAGCAAATAAGCTTCACCCGTTGCGCTCCGTGCAGAATCAGGGTTGTTGTACAAAGCGCCGAAGAGACTGGCCATGCCGCCCGTCCCGCCGCCTATGGCCCAGCTGCGAACGGTCCAGTACTCGTAGGAACCACCGACTTTTATTTCATGCTTTCCGATCTGAGAAGTGAGATTTACAGATCCGCCGAGGTACCCGTTGTGGTCCTTGCTCAGGCCTGAAAGTTCAGTGCCGGGGCGATTGAACGGGAAGCCGTCGAACACGTAATTCCGGGGTCCTGAAGTCAGACTGGAATACTGCCAGCCATAAGGTGCAGCGGCCATGCTATCGCCGTAAGCCAGCGCGTTGGTGCCGAAAACCGGATCCGTTGTCAGATCTCTATAGTCCAAATACTCGAGATTCACTTCAAAGAAGGTATTTGCAGACAGGAAGTAGCTCATCTTGCCGGTCAGCAAAAGGTTGTTGGACTGGAACAGAGGGACCCTCGAAAGATCAAATATGTTGTAAATGGAAGAAGTATTCTGTTGAGCATTGTTACTGTAAGCGCCGGCGATTCTAACCTGAACCGGCTTGAAGTCGAACAGCATCGTTCCGTTGAGACTGTAGCGATTATTCATCGCTCGGGGGAGATTCCCGCCGTTCCAGGCAACGACTGCCGAATCGCCCTTCTGTCCGCCAGCTGCTCCGTTGTCCTGCAGGTATCCGAAGTTCGCCCCGGACCAGAACAGTGGACCGCCGTTGAAATTATCGCGCTGGAAGTTACTTTCACCGGCCAGGAACAACTTGACCTTGTCTGAGTAAACCGGGCCGCCGAGGGTGACGACATAATCCGAATATCCGTAGGAATAGGTATCGGCAAATTTCTTACCGGGGTAGTTCCCGAAATTGTCGGTTTCACCCTGAGCCGTGAAGTGCCACTTGGAGCCGCCGGTCTTGAAAGTTTGCTGGACGATACCGCTGTTCGCTCCGCCATATTCGGCACTGTATCCGCCGGCCTGAACGCTGACTTCCTGAAGCGCCTCAGGGATAGTGGTAACATAGTTCCCGTTAGTCGAAACATAGTTCCCGCCAAGGATGTTGTTGACGCTTCGCATACCTACGATGTTCTTCGTATCAGCGCCTTCTACCTGGTACCCGACCTCATCAGAACGGCTGCCTCTTATGTAAACGGCGTTGTTCTGCAGAACCACGCCTGGTTGAATGGTGAAATATGCCTGCGCGCCTCTTACCGGCAGGTTCTGAATTTCATTTGCGCCGACAATTCGGACCGCATTTGTTGCAGTTTTTTCGATCAGCGGCCTTTGGGCCACGATCTCCACTGCACCGACTTGTACGGCTGTGCTGGTCAACTGTATCGGAAGATCTCTTGTCAAGCCCGTCAGAACACTGACGCCGGTAATAGTCAACGGATGATAGCCGACATAAGAAGCCTTTACGTTGTAGTTACCTGCGGGCACATTCAGAATGACATAGTCACCATTGATATCGCTGGACGCGCCCAAAGTGGTACCTTCAAGGAGCACAGTTGCTCCTACGAGCGGCTCCTTCGTTTCATGGTCCACGATCTTGCCGGATATCTTCCCGTATTGTGCGTAAGACAGGGCAGGAATCGCGACCAACAGGAGCAATCCAATAGCAAACCTTTTATACATTGCTGTCCTCCTTTAGTGTTCTTGTAAAACCAACTGCTTGAGGTTGGCATGATTTCCATAGATGACCACCGAATAGCGCCCCTGAGATTGCAGCCCTGAGAGTGCAGCATTGTTTACCAGGGTGTCACCGGATTCGTCAGCAAATACCGAGTAGCTGGAGTTTCCGGCGGGGACTTGCATATACTCCGTGAAACGGGGGTAGGCAACCCCGCTGGCACTCTGTGCCGACGCTCCTGTGCCCAGTGCGAAGTCCAGCCCAGAGGCAAAACTAGCAACTGTGTCGCTAGAAAGGTTAAAGAACCGCACCAGCGCCGAATCCTTTGCACCTGCCGCAGTCGATGTATAACTCTGTCCAGCCAGCACATACGTCCGCGAGGCATCACCATTCTGCGGCTCGAAGACGCCGAAATATGTAAACTGGTATTCGGAAGTGAAACTCTGGTGAAGCGTGTCCACAGAGGAGCCATAGGTAAACCTCATCCTTCGTGATCCGGCCGGCACGACTACATAAGACGACGTGTGGTTGCCGTAACTCAGGCTGGGGACAGTCGTGCTGTCGTACATGACAGACATGTCCGTGCCTGTGTTCGCCAGGTCAACAAACATAACGTTCGAAGTGTAATTCGTTGGTGGAACGAAAGTTTGATCCACATTTGTACACCCAAACATGCTTACAACCAGACCGACAAGAAATAGACCAGCCAGTCCGATTCCACCGGTTCGTTTCATATTACCTCCTTGAGTGTGAAATTTGTCCCGCTGAACACCAGGACCATTTGGATAAATAGGTGAGAATAGAAAAAGAGCGTACCAACCCGCGATAAACCTCCCTTATTTAGCTATAGTTCCTTGGTTAGAGGGGAAGAAGTATCAACAACGATAATCCCTCTTAAAACTCTATGAACAGTAAGTGCAATTTCTTACAGTAACCTACAGCCAATAGACGAAGTCTGAATAAGGCAGGGGTCGATTAGTTCTGACAACAAGGGCGAAGTATCAAACCAAATACTTCGCTAAAAACTGCCTCGCTTCAAACCAGCTTTCTCCTGAATCATCACAGCCACCAATATTCCAGCCTCACAGCAACTGACAGAATGAAACGCTAAATGAGAATGAAGGAGCATCGAATACTTACCCCCTCTCGGAATTGTCTTTAAACAAACAAACGTTCTTCTGTCGCTCCACAGCCAGCATAATTTTCGCTGAAATATAATCTCCCACATTTGCTTTGTCAAGTGTGGGAGATATGTTTTTTTACAGTTTTACGGGCTTAACTTCGAAAACACCGGGGATCTTCGATATCTCCTTCAGGACTGACTCGGGGATATCGCTGTCGACATTCATTACCGTGATAGCGCGCTCGCCCGGGGCCGAACGACCCAGCGACATACCGGCAATGTTGATGTTCGAAGAAGCCAGCAGGCCCCCTACTGCAGCCAGCATGCCCGGCCTGTCTATGTTGGAGTAGAATACCAGGTGACCTTCGGGGAACAACTCGAAATGGAACTGATCTATCCCGACAATTCTCATCTCCTTTTCTCCGAAAACGGTCCCCGATATCGACCTCTGCTCGCGATCGGTATGGACCTCTATATTAAGGAGACGCGCATAGTGCTCACCATCATGCTCTTTCTTCTCACTTATTTCGATCCCCATCTCTTTCGCGATCACAGGCGCGTTCACGAAGTTTACCGGTTCGTACATCAGTCTGTCGAGCATCCCCTTCAGTACTGCCGTCGAAATCAGCGTCGAGGAATTCTGAAGCAGGGTACCACGGTATGAAGCCGTTATCGACTTGACCTTTCCGGAGATGAGCTGCGCATGGAGCGAACCGATCTTTTCTGCGAGAACCAGATAGGCGCGCAGTTCGTCACTCACCGCGGTCTGATAGTCAATAATGTTGACGGCGCCGGCGATTCCCCTTCCCTTGAAGAAATCGACAAGCTGTTCCCCTATCTGTTTTGCGACTTTTTCCTGCGCTTCTTCCGTAGAAGCACCAAGATGGGGGGTTGCGATGACTTTCGGGTGTTTGAAAAGGGGGTTGTCCCCCGGGGGTTCTTTGATGAACACGTCCAGCGCCGCGCCGGCCACTTTGCCGCTTTCCAGGGCTTTCAGCAGAGCCTCTTCATCCACGATACCTCCACGCGCGCAATTTATCACGCGGAGGCCCTGTTTGCAGGCTGCAAAAGCCTTCTCGCCAAGGATCGCACGCGTTTCTTCGGTCAACGGGGTGTGTACCGTGATGAAATCCGAACGCTGGATGATATCGTCCACCGAAACAAGCTCCAGGCCCATCTTAGAAGCCGCGTCTGCTGCCAGCAGCGGATCGTAACCGATTACGCTCATTCCGAACGCTTTGGCACGAAAGGCCACTTCTCTGCCTACTTTCCCCAGCCCGACAACTCCGAGTGTTTTTCCGAACAGTTCGGCGCCGGTGTACTTCTTCCGGTCCCATTTGCCGTTTTGGAGGGAATGATATGACTGGGGGATGTTTCTGGCAAGAGACATCATCAATGCCATGGTATGTTCCGCGGTAGACACTGTGTTCCCGCCGGGAGTATTCATTACCACTATGCCTCTGCGGGTCGCCGCACTGACATCTATATTGTCGACCCCGGCGCCGGCACGTCCAATTACCTTCATCTGCTTTGCTTCTGCAATTATGTCCGCAGTCACCTTCGTCCCGCTGCGGACGATCAAAGCATCGTAATCGCCGATAATCTTCTTGATCTCGTCGGGAGGCAGACCCGGTTTCGCATCGACCTGGATGCCTTCCTTGGCTAAAATGTCGGTGCAAACCTGTTCTATCGGATCAGTGACCAGTACCTTCGTCATTTGTCACCCTCCTTCCCAGGTCCGATGGCCAACAGATTAGAATGATTCGTGGCAGTCATTTCACCACCTCCGCCTTTTCCCGACCTTGTCGGGATTCGGCGGGCGCGCCTGCCGCCTGTTTCGCATAGTCGGCAAAGGTCTTTTGTACTGCTGTAACCCCGGAACCCGGAGCAAACTTGAAGTTCAAATCGTGCAAAGTCCACTCAAGCGCGGCGACGACGCCTACGATGTCGACCTCGTCGTAGTAGCCAAGGTGGGACACCCTGAAAATCTTGCCTTTCAGATGTTCCTGTCCGCCCGCCGTAGTTATGCCGTATTTCTGTTTGAGGATCTTATTGAAACTGGAGTATTCGACCCCCTCGGGTACATTGACCGCAGTCACCGCATGCGAAGCCGGCGAGCCGAAAAGCTTCAGACCGACCGCCTCACAGCCTTTCCGGACGGCCTCCGACAGAACCTTATGGTGATACCAGACATGTTCCACCGTTTCCTCGCGGATCATCCGCAACCCCTTTTCGAGGCCGATTACCAGTGTGATCGCGGGCGTATATGGAGTATCGTTATTTGCGTGGGATTTCAAAGCTTTCTTGAAGCTGAAATAGTACTTCGGAAGTTTTGATGTCTCGATCATTTTCATCGCACGTTCACTGACCGCAGCGAATGCAAGCCCCGGAGGGATCATCAGCCCTTTCTGAGAGCCTGTAACGATGACGTCCAGTCCCCAATCGTCGAAGCGCATCTCGTGAGCGCCAACGGATGTGATTCCGTCGACAACGACTGCGATATCGTATTTCTCATGTATCGCAGCGGCGATGGTCTTGATGTCAGTGAAGACGCCGGTCGAAGTCTCGCTGTGAGTCAGAAAGACCGCTTTGACTGTCGGGTTTTTCTGCAAAGTGTCAAGCACAAGCTCTGCTGAAGGTGCAGTTCCCCACTCCACTTTGATCTCGACCGGATCGACACCGTAGGCCTTCATGATTTCGCCCCAGCGCTCGCCGAATTTCCCCTGATTTACGAAGATCGCTTTGTCCCCGGGGGAAAGCAAGTTTGCTACTGAAGCTTCCATGGCTCCTGTGCCGGAGCTGGTAAGCGTAAGAACGGGATTCTTGGTTTGAAAGAGGTACTTAAGGTTTTCGTTGACGCTGGTGAGAATTTCGACAAATTCAGGATTTCTGTGATGGATAATAGGCTCCGCCATAGCGAGCATTACGCTCTCAGGAATCGGCGTGGGGCCCGGTGTAAATAATCGCTTCTTCATATTTTATGCTCCGGTTATTGATATGATATTGAAAAAATAGAAATAGATTAGATTCGTTTCAATCGGAAATCATTTCCATAATTGCAGCTCCCACCTTGAAAAAGTTACCCAGGCCAAACCCTGGGACAGGAAACACCCTCACCCGGTAGTCCTGGGATATTCCGGCAAGGTCGGCCGCATATTTGATTGCTTTGTCTAGACCACCATACTCATCTATAAGGTTATCGCTCTTCGCCTGCATGCCGGTGTAGACTTTCCCTTGTGCTAGCTCGCTGACCCGGCTCAGGCTCAACTTCCTTCCCTCGGCCACCTTCTCCATGAAGTCGTTGTAAGTCTCGTTGAGGAACTCGTCGATGTATTTGTCGTCCTTCTCATTCCAGCTGTGGAAAGGAGAAAGCATGTCGGAATTCTTGCCGGCCATATACCTCTCCACATTGGCACCGAGATCCTTTTCAAGGAAATCGGTCAGCACTGGAAACTCGATCACTACGCCGATACTTCCTGTCAGAGTCGCCGGCTCTGCAAAAATCTTCTGAACACCTGCCGCCACGTAGTACCCTCCGCTTGCGGCCATATTGGCGAACGATGCAACGACAGGCTTCTTTTTTTCCGCTTCTTTGACCGCATTGTAAATCTCATTCGACGCAAGAGCCGACCCGCCACCGCTGTTAACGTTCAGAACGATGGCCTTTATGGAATTATTGTCCGCCGCGGCCTTGATTTGTCTCACGACAGTCTCCGAGCCGGTAATCCTGTCGCCGCCAAGGAAGGGGATCGGAAAAGGTGAAGGAGGCGAACTCTCACCGGTCATAATCGTTCCGTACACTCCGATGACAGCGACTGCAGGTTTCCTTCCCCATCGAGTCTCATATTTGTGGATGGCGGCGGGGTTAACTGCCGCGAGCTCGCCGTCCTTGCCGAATACTTCTTTATTCACTTCCTTCTTGAAACTATCGAAGTATGTGACTCCGTCGATAAGGTTGAGTTTGACGGCAAGGCGTGACGAGATTAGCCCCGAGATTACAGTCTTGAGGCTGTCGTTCAAAGTCAGGCCGCGATTAACCTCTATTTGCTTAAGCATCTGAGAATAAATATTATCCACGAGCCCGCGGATCAGTTTTGCCTGCTCGGGCGATGCGGAGTCGGTGTAGAGGGTGTGGAAAGTCGACTTGTACTTGCCGGCAGTCCTAGCGTTCCACGATATGTGAAGCTTATCGAAAAATCCTTTCAGCCTTATCAGGTCCATGTCGACCCCGTATCCGGAAATGAATGAGACGGGTGCCATGTAGACTTTGTTTGCGGCAGAAGCGAGATAGAGCTCGTTTACACCGCTGTCATCGGCAAGATAGGCATAGACCTTTTTCCCCTTCTCTCGGACGTACTTCACCGCGTCCGCCAGTTCCTGGGTCTCTGCGGAGAGGGCAAAAAACCTCTCACCCGTGGAAAACGGGTAAATCTTCAGAATGAGCGCTTTGATCGATTGATCGTCACCACATTGTCTTATCTCGTCGATGTAGTCGAGCAGCGTTTTCTCCGGCTTGGCGAAGAACGGGGTTAGCTCGAGCCCGTCGTGAATGCGTCCTTTTATGACAATCTCAGCGACTCTCTCTTCGGGCACTATGGTCTTCAAATCCTGGGAGGTCAGCATTACCCTGCCGTATGTTGCCGCGTACCTGCCGGACTGGTAGCTCGACACCCCTTCGGCATGAATGTGAGAGCCGAAGTTGAAGCTTATCCCGACAGAAACGGCTGCGGCTCCCCAAATCGACGTCGGTATTAGCGGAAAGGAAGGATTGACGTCAGGCAATGGCTGGTTGCCGCTTGTCGGCCCAAAAGCATATCCCGAGCGATCGTAAATCCCGAAGACTCTGAAGCCGGGAATAGGCTCGAAGGCTACTCCGATTTTGTACCCGTCGTTATGGACGGGGGTGATAAGGTCGCCGTTTACCGTAAGGAAATCAGTCCCGAACGGCCTGATTCCGACTCCGAAGTTTGCAGTCTTCTCGATTGGGTGTATGCCGAACGGCTTGCTCGTGAAATTGTGGTACGCGGCTCCGAAACTCAAGTAGGGATCGGGTCGCCAGATCAGCCCGACTGAAGGAAACCACCTGGAGCCTGCACCGGTTATGTCCATCAACGAAAGCGATACCCCGACTGCGGCCTCCTGATTGCCGAAGCCCAAGCCCAGCGAGTACTGGTTCAGATCCTGCGTTGAGCTGGCCGCATTCCTGTAAGACAGGCCGAACTTCCCGCCTTGGCCGAAAATGCCGAGGTCATGGAACCTGTCGCCCACGGGAAGAAGACGGCCTTCACTGGGATAGAAGTAGTAAGCATCCAGGACGCTGCCCCGGTTATAGAGGCCAAGATATGCGGGGTTAT
>JBJKQU010000202.1:0-5425 GCA_046705025.1 Candidatus Kryptoniota bacterium
ACGCGATGCAGAAGTGGCTGCAGGACTTCGCATACAAGACGAGTATTTCACCCTGGTTGTTCGCCGGCGCCGCGGCCGTCGAGCTGGCGATAGCGGGTGCGGCGATGTCCTTCCAGGTGGCCAGGGCGGCGGCTGCCAATCCGGTTGAGAGTTTGCGATATGAGTAAAATCAACTGGTATCGATCATTGACCATTGAGGAGACATGATGCTGAAGAACTATTTCAAGATTGCCATTAGAGTGTTGAGAAGAGCCAAATTGTATTCTGCCATCAACACTGCGGGGCTTACACTCGGACTCGCTGCCGCAATACTCATTGGGCTATGGGTCCGTTATGAGCTTAGCTACGACACATACAACGCGAATGCCGATCGCATTTACCGCGTCACGACCCACTTCAAGATGGGAGAGTTTGGTCAGACGATGGCAACATCTGCTCCGCCCATAGAAGATGCACTGCAGAATCTCCCTTCTGTCGAGGCCGCGACATCTTTGAAGTTCGGCTCCTCTAAAGTCGTGATCGGAAACGGCGCGAGTGCATTCGTGGAAGACAGGCTGGCTTATGGGGATTCAAACTTCTTCAACGTCTTTACCATTCCCCTGGTGGAAGGAAATCCGTTGAATGCCCTGACCGCCCCCGGCACAATCGTACTCACGCAATCGATGGCGAAGCTTCTCTTCGGAAGTAACGACCCACTCGGGAAAAGCGTGATTATCAGTGAAGGTTCATGGAAAGAATCATTTGAAGTTACGGGCGTCATGGAAGACGTTCCGGAAAACTCGCACTTCCATTTCCCCTTCCTCGTATCTCTGAGCACTTACTATCGTGACGCAAAGGGAGTCCAAACAAAATGGTTCTACAATACGAACTACAATTACTTCGTCGTTCGGCCCGGAACAAAGGCAGGGACCGTAATCGGCCAGCTTTCGGCAGCGGTGCAGCAAAACCTCGGGAAAGCATTCGTAACCAGGTACTCGTGGGGAGTTGGCGCACAGAAACTTACGGACATTCATCTCCATTCGCATCTGGCATTGGAGATTGAACCGAACGGGAGCATGCGAAGCGTGATCGTTTTAATGATTATCGGTCTTTTTATACTCTTGGTTGCGGTCGTGAATTTCGTGTCGCTGTCGACGGCCCGGTACGCGGACAGGGCGAAAGAAGTGAGGGTGCGAAAGGTGATCGGTGCGGACAGGCGGTTGTTGTTCTTCCAGTTTACAGGTGAGGCTGCAATTTTGACTTTCCTTTCGTCGATTCTTGCCGTCTCAATTGCCGAAATCGTGCTGCCATATTTCAATGTGTTCACCGGCAGTTCGCTGAAGATCGGGCCCGGTGAGCTTGTCGCGATTCTGATGGGGGGCTCGATTGTCGGATTGATTTCCGGCATCTATCCGGCTTTCTTCCTTTCATCGCTTCAGGTAAACCGCATTCTTAAGCGGGATCTTTTCTTGAGGAGGGGAAAGGGGTACTTCAGGAAGTGGCTTGTGGTAAGCCAGTTTGTGCTCGCCATAGGGATAATGGCGGTAACATTTGTAATTGCAAGACAGATGGACTTCTTAAACGGCAGGAATCCCGGTTTCGACAAGCAGGATGTAGTCGTGATTCCGCTCTACAACCAGGAGCTGAGCGATGACTATTCGAATTTGAGAAACGAACTGGCAAGCGTCCCCGGCGTCATCGATGTCTCGGGGAGCGGCGGCGAATTCGGGGATGCGCGCTGGAACAACGAGCTCGAGTACAATGGCAGAATCCTCTTCAAGGCAAATTGGCTGTGGGTCGACTACGGTTTTCTGAAAACCATGAAGATCAGGACAGTATCAGGACGGGATTTCTCTAAATCAATTGCATCAGATGCCTCGGGGGCAATAATCGTCAACCAATCGGCGGCCGACAAATTGCGTCAACTCGGCTTGCTTGATAAGACACTGTCACCCGGGGTTCAGACGGTCGGCGACAGTGCACTGCATGTCGTGGGAGTGGCAAAAGACTTCAACTATTTGTCGGCTTACAATCCGGTCGAACCTTTCTTCTTCGTTCTCGAACCGGGGAACGTGCACTATGTTTATGTGAGAATAGCGCCCGGCGGCATCACATCGACTCTTCAGGATCTCGGTCGGGTCTGGAGTAAAGTGGTCCCGAACAATCCGTTCGAATATCATTTCCTTTCGAACCAGCTTGAGCACAGTTACACATCCGACAGGAAACTCGGCGATGTGTTCAAAGTTGCCGCATTTCTGTCCGTGTTCATCAGTGTCCTGGGCTTGTTCGGACTTGCGAGTTACTCCGCTGAAAAGAGAACGAGGGAGATAGCGATCAGGAAGGCACTCGGGGCATCGGTAAGGGAAATTACTTTCACAGTCGCAAAAGAATTCGGCATATTAGTACTTGCAGCCTCAATGGTTGCCTCGCCGATTGCCTATTATTATTCGGAGAGCTGGTTGAAGAACTTTGCGTACAGAATAGACGTCACGGCGCTTCCGTTTCTGCTTGCCGCAGGCATCGCAGTCGGAGTTTCCCTCTTGGTCGTGGGGGTGCGTGCCGTTCGTGCAGCTGCCGCCAATCCTGTCGAGAGTCTTCGGTATGAGTAAACTCATGATCCGGCGCGCGGGCGCCGAAGGTTTCCAGTGAGCAGGGAGATTGAATACGAATGTTATGCTCAGGATCACAGCACCGGCAAAGCAGGATCAAATTGCTCAGGTTTGGAGGAAGTCTACCGCCGGTGAATAATTGCCATTCGTGTTTGATGAACAGCTATCTCAGATGTGAAGGAAAGGCATGCTGAAAACTTATCTGAAGTCTGCATTCAGGAATCTGCGCAGGAACAAGCTCTATACAACAGTGAGTGCTCTTGGTTTGGCCTTGGGACTGGCAGTATGCATTCTGGCATTGCATTACCTGATATATGAATCCAATTATGACAGGTTCAAGGATTCAAGCAGAATCTATGAAGTTATCCATGTTCAACAGCTCGGGAGCTACATTTCCAGGGGAGGTTACACGCCCCCTGGCCTCGCGACGGCCATGGAAGATGAACTGCCGAATATCGAGGCTTCAACAGCCTTCCTGATTCGTCCTTGTTCCATCCAACTCCCCGGGAGTGGCGTTGTTTCCGAAAACTTCTGCGTCGGAGATTCAACCCTGTGGAATGTATTCGATATTCCTTTTGTAGAAGGGAAGGCCCCGATATGCCTGGAAGATCCTAACTCCGTTGTGATTACCGAAACGCTGGCCCAAAAGTGTTTTAGAAGGACCGATCCTATGGGCCATACACTGCTTATAAACGGTCACGAGTGCATCGTAAGCGGTGTGATCAGGAATCTGCCCAGGACCACAAGTTTCTCTTTTGATGGCGTTCTCTCCAACCGGGACCGAGACTTTTATCCGTTTACGGACAACCTGAGCTGGAGGCGACTTGCCAATATTCTCACATTTATAAAGGTATACAGGGGTACAGATGTCAGGCACCTTGCCGCTGAGTTACCTCACTTCGTCAAAGCGAGCGGAGGTTCCGCCGATGAGGACAAGCTCGAGTTATTGCCGCTTAGAAAGGTGCACTTTGCCAGTTACCTCTCTCCCTTGCTCTCAACCTACGAAGTAAAATATCTCTACATCCTTTCCGCCATCGCGATTCTGATACTTGCCGTTTCGGTATTCAATTTTGTCGGGATAAACATCACGGTCTTCTCGAGAAGGGTCAAAGAGATTGGAATTCGCAAAGTCACTGGCGCCGGGAACAAGGATCTGGTAGTCCAATTCCTTGTTGAAAACATCATTCTTACAATGGCTTCATTCTTGATTTCCATCTGCTTTGCCGAGCTTGGCTTTCGATGGTTCAATTCGATGCTCGGGATGAGTTACATGTCCAGCCTTTCCATTTTCAACCGGGGAGTGATGGCACTCCTGTTCTCAGTCCTGATACTTGACATTACCATAAGCATGTATGCCACGAAATTCTTTGCGTCTGCCAGAACAAATCTACTCATACAGGGAGAGACCGAAAGATTTCGTGTTAAGGAATGGGTCAGGCAGGTGCTGGTTGCGGGTCAGTTTGCGATCGCCATCTTTTTGATTTCCTGCACGCTGGTGGTGATCAGCCAAATGCACTTCATTAGTCACAAGGACCTTGGGTTCAATAGGCATAATCTGTTATTGATCGATAATGTTGGTTCCGCAAGGCAGGCGAGCATTTTAAAGAATAAACTGTCGGAGAATCCGGACGTTTTGGATGTCTCGGAAGCCAGATGGCTGTTGACCAGAGGAGTGTATCTTGGAGTGGTGCTGGCCTTTGACGCAGGAAAGCCTCCGATGACCATGCATTTTGAACAGGTCGATCAGAATTTCGTGCCGACGCTGGGTTTGAAATTGGTCAAGGGACGCAACTTCAATCCGTCCTTCCGGTCGGATTCAGGAGCCGCGATTGTGAATGAGGCAGCGCTCCGCGAGCTTAATATCAAGAACCCATTTAGCGACACCGTGCGATTTGCCGGCCAGAGCTTCAAAATCGTCGGAGTCGTCAAAGATTTCAATTATTCCTCGCTGAGGAATAGCGTAGGGCCGTTTGTATTCATTTTTGCAAAAGCCGACCCTCCGTCGCTCGCTGTAAGGATCAGGCAGGGGAAGACGAGCGAAGTTCTCCGCTATCTCCGCGCGAATTGGAGAAAGATCAACCCCGACAACAACCTTAATTACTCTTTTCTCAATGATGATCTGAATAAGTTTTATGTCAACGATAACCACATGCTGGATGCACTCCTTTCAGGGTCTCTTACTGCAATCTTGATTGCGCTGATGGGAGTGTTTGCGCTGTCGTCATTCCTTATAGAAACAAAGACGAAGGAGATTGCGATAAGAAGAGTACTGGGAGCTTCCGTCGCGGGAATAGTGAAACTAATCTCTTCAGGTTTTGTCAAGCTTGTGGCCGTTGCTGTGTTGATTGCTAGCCCTGTCGCGTACTATGTAATGGCAAAATGGCTTGACGGATTTGCATACAGGGTTCGTCTGGATGCACTGACCTTTTTGCTTATTGGACTGCTTGTAGTTCTGGTTGCACTGGCAACGATGGCTGTCAGGTCGGCGAGAGCAGCAACGGCCAAACCGGTCGAGAGTTTACGATATGAGTAGACTTGTGATCCCGCGCCTGCACGCCGACCAGGGGCTCGCAGGTTTGACGAAAGCGGAAGCACTCCCGCGCACAGGCGCGAAGCTGGATCCGGGCTTATGATCCGGTCAAACTCCCCCATTTGACTGGAGTCCCTCCAATGCGAATAGCATCGAAGCACGGTGATTCTGAGCTTTCCAATTAAAGTGTGATTCATATCATCCGATAGTAATGTCGTGATGAATATTGAGTGATCGCGATCATGAGAAATTCACGCGGAGGGTCGCCTGAGTGTGACCCCTTTCTCCTTTCAGCCCTTTGCAGCGG
>JBJKQU010000203.1:0-3207 GCA_046705025.1 Candidatus Kryptoniota bacterium
CGAGCGTCGTCTTCCCCAGCCCGGGCGGGCCCATAAGAAGAACATGGTCCAGCGCTTCTCTTCTCCCGCGGGCAGCCTGGATGAACACACCGAGCTTGTTTACAATCTTCTTCTGGCCTACGAATTCGTTGAGGAGTCTGGGACGGAGTGCCCGATCGAAGCCGGCGTCATCCCCCGACTGCTCGGGCGAAACCCGGCGTGGGCGTCCACCCTCTTTCCGGTCCGTGGATTTTCCTTTCTTCATCGGATCAATTTAGGCCCATGGAAAGTGAAAGGCAATTTACCGCGTGGGGATGATATCCCTGATCATTTCGTCGTCATGACGAAGACGCCGTTCCAGTCTGCCGGCGGAGGCTCCAGCTCATAGAGCCTGCATCTCTCGAGATACATCTCGGAAGGAAAATCTCCCTGGTCAATGGACAAAGCCTTCTCGAACAACCCCGCCGCCACGGTCCATTCTCTTCCCCGGTACTTTGCCAGTCCTGCACAATAGAGCTCGACTACATTCTTCCTGGTCTCTTGTATACCGTCCGTCATATCAGACATCAGCTCGTAAATCTTCACGGGTCTCGTTTTCCCCTTCACGACGATCAGATCGAGCTCCCTCGCAAAGATCTTTTCCTTGACAAGTCCGTAGGTGTATTCACTGAGCAATATCCTGGACCTGTACATCTTGTTCGCGGTCTCAAGCCGGGACGCGAGATTCACATTGTCACCAATCACCGTGTAGTCGAACCGGTCTCTGCCACCTACGTTCCCGACGACCATCTCTCCGGAATTGATGCCTATTCTGAAGTTGAGGATTGGCTTGCCTGCTTCCCGCCATTTTTCGTGAAGCGAATCGAGTCTTTTCGTCATTTCAATGGCAGTCTGACACGCCTGATAGGCATGATCCTTCAATTCCAACGGCGCGCCCCAGAAAGCGATGATCGCGTCTCCGATGTATTTGTCAAGCGTCCCGGAATGCTGAAAGACGACCTCCGTCATCGAAGACAGGTATTCGTTCAGATGTGCGACGAGTTCCTCCGGTGCCAGCTTTTCACTGACGGAAGTGAAATTGGCGATGTCGGAAAAGAGGACGGTGAGGATTTTCCGCTCACCTCCGAGCCTGACGAGGTCCGGGTTTGCGACAAGCTGGTTCACTACAGACGGGTCGACATAGCGGCTGAACAGAGATTTCATGGCGGTTTTCGCTCTCCGTTCCGAAACGAACTGGTATACCACTACAGATACGTAAGTGAAGGCATAGGCCAGAATCGGATAGATTACCTTAAGCACGAGGTTGTCCTTAACAAACAAAATGAATGCCGCCTCGTACGAAGCGAAGATAACTCCTGCAGTAATCAGGAGCGGCACGAAAATAACGAGGAACATCCTGGAATGCCGGGCGGATTTGAACAGGAACGACATCATCGATATAAGGAACGCCCCGATGAACATTTCCAGAAAATCAGTCAGCCCGTCGGAGGGGCGGAGAAAATCCCGGTCCAGAATGGTGTTGATCGCACTCGCATGGATCTCGACTCCATACGCGAGATTGCTGTGTTCTTCGTTCTTGTCTTTCAGAAAAGGAATCGGTTTTAGATCTCCCGACTCGGGATATTCCGCGCCGATAAGAACGAACTTATTTCTGAAAACATTGCTGTCACGCAAATCATAGTAATAATTTATCTGCAGGCCATAACGTTTTTCGTCCTGGGTGGTGAACGTGGAATCGTCAAGGACCTGCCAGATATCGAAAGTCGGAAATGTACCCGATGGTCCGGGAAAATTGATCAGCATTGTGGTCTGGTCGTATTTCGGTATCTTCCTGTCACCCAACTGGAAGTAAGACGATGAATCGGCAACAAGCGAATTACCGAGATGAAGATACTGGGACAGCGCCTCGAACCCGAAGGAAGGTACCATCCGATACGAATTTTCTCCCGTCTGAAACTGAACCATCGGCATGTACCTGCGGTAAACGCCGTCCGCGTCGTTCTTCACCAGTACCGCGCCGATCGAGCTGTCCTCCTTCATGAAGATATTGTGGAAGTAATCGCCGCTCTTCAGCACCTTGAAGCGGCCGGACACCGATATGCTGCTCCTCACGGCGAGCACAGTTGAAGGGTGTTTCCTGAGAACGGCTGCGAAAACGCTGTCATCACCGGGGAGGGGTGAACCGCCGTCGAATGTGACGTCGATGCCGACGGCCCGTGCGCCGGCAGCGAAGAGGTTTCTCACCGCCCTTCCATAATAACTCCTCGGGAAGAAGAGCGTGTTTGGAAGTGCCTGGAAGGACTGATCTGTTATGGCCACGATGACAACTTTTGACGAGTCACCGAGGTTAATCGGTCCCCTGTACTCGAAACGCTGATCGATGGTACGAAGCTGCGCTGTCTTGAGAAATGGTACCTCAACCGGGATGTCCCTGGAAAGGAGAAATGCTGCGCCTGCCGATAGGAATGCTATTACGAACGGCAGGACAAATTTCCGGGTCCGGGAAAGGGTTTCGCCGACCTGTCCGGAAGGTTTATCGGATTGCATTGCTTAAATGTAAGGCGGAGAGGGGCTAAAAGTCCACGGCGTAGACGAGCGATCCCACAAAATCGTCGGAGTTCGATTGCTGCGCGCCGGTCACTGCGAAATAATTAACATTCAGGTTTATCGACTGCGAACTTGCAACACGATAACTCGCTGTTAGGCCGTAGCTGTTCCTCGTAAAATCCCCGAAGGTAGGCGTGTAATTCAAACCGACACTCAGTTTATTCTTGAACAGACCGTATTGGGCACCAAGCGTCAGAAATGTGTAATTGAACGTCTGTATCTGGTAGATCAGTGCGGCAGTCGAGTCGAGGCTCCGTAGAGTGGTCTTGTTCCCGTTCACATTGAATCCGATCGTAGTTCTCAGCGGGGTGGTACCGAAATCGGAATTAAGCATGAATGAGAGATTGAAGTTGTTAAGATCGGTTCCCGTCTGAATGCGGTCATTCCTCTTGCTGATTCCGAATCCCACCGACACGTTGTTTCTGATAATGTAACTGAAAGAATAGGACGATTGAATGTAGTACCTGTAGGTCGTGTTGTCTACCGCATAAATCGAATCTAGCGGGAGTGAATTGGAATTAAGGTAAGAAGAGAAACCGACCGTCACACCGGGCAGCGCCGCAATCGGGAAGTAAGAGACGGAAAAGTTCGTGTTCACGTAGTTTGTCGTGGCAAACTTGT
>JBJKQU010000204.1:0-5518 GCA_046705025.1 Candidatus Kryptoniota bacterium
GATGTCTGCGCAGCCGCCTGTCCTATGCCGAATAGTACCAGGCAAGCGCTCAAGACAATAGCTGTCTTCATACCAGTGTCCTCCTTAAGGTTTTGTTTGGTGTGGCTGATTCGCATAACGTCTTCCACGATAAAAGCGAAAAGACATTCCTCGTTTGGATGATGATCAGAGACCATTTCATCATGTCAGTCCTTCAGCCCTGAGAAAGTGATTCCTTTTATGAAATACTTCTGTGCAAAGAAGAAAATCGTCAATATCGGGACAGTTGCTGCCACCGACGCGGCCATCAGTTTGTCCCATTCGGAAGTGTACCGGTCGCGGAACACCGCCAGCCCGAGCGGGACGGTCCTCAGCGATTGCGAATTCACGACTATGAGCGGCCAGAGGAAGTCGTTGAACGCCGCCATGAACGTAAACACTGCGAGGGCGGCCAGTGCAGGCTTGGCCAACGGTATGATGACTCTCCACAATACGCCCCACTTGCTGCATCCGTCTATATAGGCCGCCTCTTCGAGCTCACGCGGAATCGTCATGAAAAACTGCCTCAACAGGAAAGTACCGAAAGCTGATGCAAGGCCGGGTATTATCAGTGCCTTGTAGCTGTTTATCCAACCGAGCCAGTATAGTATCATGAAGCTCGGAATCATTGTCACCTGGGGAGGGACCATCATCGTTGCCAGGAAAAGGAAAAAAAGGACATCCCTTCCTTTGAACTTCAGGCGTGCAAACGCGAAGGCGGCGGTCGAACAAGTAATGAGCTGGCCTACGGTCACGCAGACTGAAACGAAGATGCTGTTGAAATAAAATCTCCCGAATGGCGCCGCATCAAACGCCCGCACGTAATTGCCAAAATGAAACTTCGTCGGCAGGAATGTCGGAGGAGACTGCAGTATTTCCCCCAGTGACTTGAATGAAGTAAGTACCATCCAGATGAATGGCGCCACTGTAACGAGAGCGGCCGCATATACCACGATATGCAGAAAAGTGGAAGATACTATCTTTTTTCGTCTCGGCATAACTTGTTCGGATTTCTGTTAGGTCGCAAAATAAACCCGTTTCTTCATGAATCTTATTTGAACTAGCGTCAGCATGAAAATCACAGCAAACAGGACGTAAGCGATGGCGGAGGCGTAGCCCATGTCGAAGAACTTGAAAGCCTCCTCGTAGATATAGAACACAAGAACCTTTGTGGCACCCAGCGGCCCGCCTGAAGTAAGAACGTAAACGAGATCAAAGACCTGGAACGACCCGATCATCGACATCACGAGGATGAAGAACGTGGTTGGGGCAAGCAAGGGGACGGTGATCTTCCAGAATTTGCGCCAGGGCCCGGCACCGTCGATTTGTGCGGCTTCATAGTACTGGTCCGGTATCCCGTCGAGTCCGGCCGAAAACAGGACCATATTTATCCCCATGGTCTTCCAGACTCCCATGACAATAAGCGCGACCATTGCGGAAGTCGGGTCGTTCAACCAGTTAATCGGAGCAACTCCGAAGAAGTGAAGGACATAGTTGAGAATCCCGAAGTCGGGCTCATATATCCATCTCCAAATTACCGCCGCCGCCACGGGCGACACAACAACCGGCGCGAAAAAAGCAGTCCGCAGGAACTTCTTGCCGACGAGTTTCTTGCTCAGAAGCATCGCTGCGCCGAGCGAAAGGGCTATATTTAGGGGGACGGTACCCAGCGTGTAAATGAAAGTATTCTTCATTACAGACCAGAAATCCGCGGAGCTGAATGCACGGGCGTAATTCTCGAATCCCACGTAATGCATTGTCTGACTGAACATGTTCCATCTCTGAAAACTCAGGAAGAACGAAAAGACAACAGGGAAAAGGATGAAGACGGCAAACAGTATCATTGAAGGAGAAAGGAAGAAAAACGCGCTCCTGCCGTCTCTTCTGTGCCGTGGTCGACCGGGATGTGTGACCGCAGGACTCATGACAAGATCATATCCATTTGCAAACTCGCATGTGCGGAACGCATATCCGAATCAAGAATCAATTCTGTCCTCCCTGCTTAAGAAGTTTGTTCGACTCTCTTGCGGCCACATCAAGCACACTCTCCGGCCTGGCTTTTCCCAGCGTCGCCTTCTCGATTGCCTCCGCGATCTTCTGGCTGATTTCAAGGTCGTTGTAGTCGATCGGGCGCGGACTGCGTCCATATTTCATCTCGTTTACGTAGACTGCAAACCTCGGATGGCTTTTCAGATAATCCTGATAGTCCTTAAGCTGCATCACCGATTTGCGTACGGGAAGGTATCCCGACTTCATTGACCAGAGTGCCTGTACTTCCGGCTGGAGAATCCACTTGACAAAAGTCCAGGCGGCTTGCGGGTGTTTACTCTGTTTGAATATGGCGAGGTACTCGCCTCCGAGGATGGTGGCTCTCCCGGCCGGACCGGCGGGAAGAGGTGCTACTCCCCAGTGGAAGTTCGTCAGAATTCTCCGATATCTCGGAAGGTCCCACGGACCGTCCATGATCATCGCCACTCTTTGGGAGACAAACGCGGCGTCGTAGTCGACGGTAAAGTGGCTCTGGTCCTGATAGTTGTAAATCTGTTGCCAAAGATCGAGGGATTTGATTCCTCCCTCCTGGTTGACAAGTATTTGCGATTGCGTCGGATTGATTACGTCGCCCCCGGCCTGCCACAGAAACGGCATCCATTGCCACTCCATCCAGGCGCCGAGCGGTCCCGCCGCAGGATAGACGGGCACGAAGAAGCCGATCTTCCGAACCCCATTGACGCTGGTCGTCAGCTTTTTCGCAGTCTCGACCAGCGCCTGCCAGTTTCCGGGGGGCGTTTCCGGGTCAAGGCCGGCCCGCTTGAACATGTCTTTGTTGTAGATGATCGCGAGGTCCGTTGCCTCCATAGGCATACTGTAAAGAGTCCCGCGCCAGGAAGCCGCCTGAAGCAGAGGCGTGTAAATATCATAAAGATCGGCGTGCGAGAGGCTGTCGGGCCCCTGCAAGAAGTGACTCATCGGGTAAATGGCACGGGCTTCGACCAAATACTGGAGGAAATCCGAGTGGATCCATGATACGTCCGGTGCTGTCTTGCTCTGAACGCTCGTAATAAGTTTCTGTACAAGCGCGTCGCCGGTCGGAACGTATTGGGCATTGATAACTATATCCGGGTGGGTTTTTTCGAAAGTCGCAATGAGAGTATCTAATGCAGGGACGGTCGAAGAAACGAAGCTGTGCCAGAATGTTATCGTTACCTTCCCGCCTTTTTCCGATTGATTACTTCCGCTGCCGTTGCAGCCGTTGAGGGCAATTCCGGCTATCAGAGAAAGAATCAGAAGATATTTCCTCACTGGTTTTCCTTTTACTTAGTTATCTCAGAATCCAAAGACTCTGAACCAAACGTATCCTTTCGAAGAAGGCGCGAAGCTGCCGTTCCAGGTGCTGTCGACCATCCATACCATATAAACCTGACCCGGTTTGAAGCCTGAGAACGGCACTGCCTCCTGCGTACCGGGAGGCGCGACTCCGATCGTTACCGGAGACTCCATGTTGTCGGCCAGGGAATCCGGAGTTACGACGTGCCAGACCATATTTGTGAAGGAACCGAATGATGCGGCATTAATTCCGATACGGCGGAAGGCATGCGAAGCCGGCGTCCATTCCATCACGTACTTGTCATCAAGCAGAGTCTGCTCGTGGACGATCTTGAGCGTCGTGATGAGATTTCCCTGCGAGTCCGTTTCCCCGCCGGATTGCCCTCTCAGGAACAACTGCATTTGTACTGTTGTGTCGGCGAAACTGTCCGCGTTTAGAGATGAGGAGTCGAGTTTTGAATGGAAGGCATCAGTTGTCGCAACCCAGAAGGTGTATGTTTGACCGCTTTGAAGGCTGTCCTGAAACTTCCCTCCGAAATCTTGAAGCATGCTGTTGTCTTCGGACGTGCCGTATGTGACAAAGGAGGAGCTTTTGTAAGTAATGCTGTCGACGGGGGCATCCATAAGATAGACGAGGGTCGAGTCGAGCGCCGGTTTATTGCCTTCGTTGACACCAACGGCGGCGACTCTCCCTCCAAGCCATTGGATATCCGGAGTGAAATTCTGCGTAACCGCCATCATCTTCAACCCTCTCGGTCCCGCATAGGGTGCCAGGGTGTTTGACTGATTGTTGCAGCTCACGGCGGACAGGGCTAATAGAGCGGTAAGAAAGAGTAATTCAGAAGATCTCCTCATAACGAAATTCCCTCACAATAGCACAATTAAATGGGCGAACGTTTTGAGCAGCCCCAAAGTCAGGCTGTTTTCGCCACTTGCCGCGAAATTCACGCAATCGTTTGCGCAGTCAAATAACGCGAAAACGCGGTGAATGCATCCAATATTAAGACTTACGACAGATTCAGCTCGAGTATTTGCGGTTTGTCAAGAGGAAGGACAGAATCACGTTCGATGAGCTTTGGACTCAGCATAATTCTTCGCGTCTCACCTCGGTTGTGGTTCTTGATCTTCTCGATAAGAAGTTTAACCGCTACTTCTCCTATAATTTCTTTTGGTTGCGAGATTGTTGTGATCGGAGTAGTAAAGAAATTAACGTGGTCAATGTCGTCGAATGCTATGAGTGACACGTCTTGAGGTATGCGCAGGCCTTCCTCATTTATGGCCTCAAGCGCGCCGAGTGTTATGAGGTCGCTGGTCGCGAAAATAGCAGTGGGCCTGTCTTCAACGCTTAGCAGCATCTTCGTCTCAATGTATCCGCTTTCCTTCCGGAAATCGCGTCCGACGATAAGCCTTGAGTCGACAGGTATTTTGTAGGCACGAAGGGCATCGATGTAGCCTCTCAGTCGCCCTTTGTTGGTATAAGTGTTAGGCAAGCCTTGAATGATTGCGATTCTTCTGTGACCGTTCTTGACTAGGAACTCGACCGCCTCATAAGCGCCCTTATAATTGTCAGTTACGACGGAATCCGCGTCAAGTTCATCGAAGATCCTGTCCATCAAAACAAGCGGCATTCCCTCCCTGATCATGTGCTGAAGGTGGGAGCCGTTCTGTCCGACGGGCATCACTACCATTCCGTCAACGCCCTTGCTCCGGAGTACCTTCAGATGAGCCACTTCCTGGAGTTCATCTTCATCTGTGTCGCACACTACGAGGCTGTACCCCAGTTCATGAGCGGCCCGCTGAATTGAACGCGTGACGGCAGCGAAGAATGGATTGGAAATGTCCGGAACGATTAATCCGATTGAGTGAGTTCGCTTGAGCCTTAATCCCCTTGCCAATTGGTTCGGAGTGTAATTCAGGCTCTTGGCAGTCTTAATGACGAGGCTCTCTGTCTTTGGACTGATTCTGTATTTCTTCGACTTCTTATTAAGTATCCTCGAGACAGTCGAAACAGAAACGCCAGCCTTCTCTGCAACATCTTCTAGCGTCGATGCCATAGTCCCTCGTGTCCCAAAAATAGGCCAAATTCGTAGTGCGCAATCATTTGTGCAGTAATATAGCTACGTGTTTCTCTGTTGTCAATAGGACACTGATTCTTTTTTATGTTAGACCTCAGGGC
>JBJKQU010000205.1:0-28734 GCA_046705025.1 Candidatus Kryptoniota bacterium
ATAGATTACTACCCCCCGAAGGTCATCATTGATGCTAAGTTATATCTCGACGTCATGGGTTACCACGACCAGCGCGAGATACCGAACTACTGGGCATACGCAAAGATCTTCGTTTTGCAGGATCACATGTTTGAGCCGATCTCTTCTTATAGCTTCCCATCGCATTTGTTCATGGTATCTGCGTGGTCGGCAAAGGCAACCAAGCCAGACGATCCGATGTCCTGCGTGAGCGCACTAGATCCGCCCGATCGCACCGCGAAGGATCCGACGCCGTTCGTATGGACCGACATAACGTATCTTCTTCACAAGGCGGGCGTGAGTTGGGCGTGTTATCTCGACCAGGGCGCAACCCTGAATCATCACGACGACGGAGCATACGTGACGCGCAACGATGAAGGGCGCGTCTCAATCTTCTGGAACATACTCCCCGGTTTCGAGACCGTCCACCAGGACAGGCAGATGGGGAACCTAAAGCCCATAGAAAAGTTCTTCAAGGCTGCAAAGGAAGGGACCTTGCCGTCGGTTTCATGGGTGCTGCCGAACATCAGGGACAGCGAGCATCCAACGGCCCTTGTCAGCACCGGGCAGGCTTTTGTTACGAATGTGATCAATGCGATAATGAAGAGCCCTGACTGGGACAGCTGCGCCATCTTTTTGGCCTGGGATGATTGGGGCGGATTCTACGACCATGTGGTTCCGCCGCACATCGATTCGCTCGGGTACGGGCTCCGCGTGCCTGCGATCGTGATCAGCCCGTATGCGAAGAAAGGGTATATAGACCACCAGACACTGAGCTTCGATGCGTACCTGAAGTTTATCGAAGACGACTTCCTGGGTGGACAGCGGATAGACCCGAAGACTGACGGTCGCCCCGATTCGCGGCCGGATGTGAGGGAGAACGATCCGCGGCTGGGCAACCTGATAAGCGATTTCGACTTTTCGCAGCCACCCAGACCGCCGATGATACTGACTCCATATCCGAAGCTGAAAAGCAAAAAGAGTATACACTTAAAAACTGAATCGGTTCGCTAAAGAGCATCAATTGAGTATACGTGGCCTTTTCCGTATAGACGTGAAATCTTCACAAGTACGAAAGAATGGATTGAAAGGTGCCGGAATGATACACAGCAATATATTTCGCAAAACAGCTTCCTATCTGGTTTTCCTCGCGTTGGCTTTCGTCAGCGCGATGACCGCAAGTGCGCAGAATTATCGTGTTCTGACTGGGATTGACATGCTTGAGGCCGAGCATTTTTCCCCGCTTGTCGGAAAGAATGTCGGACTCATCACTAATCAAACCGGAGTAGACCGTCACTGGCGATCAGACATCGATCTGTTATATAACGCAAAGGGTGTACATCTTGTCGCTCTCTTCAGTCCGGAGCATGGAATTCGCGGGGTGGCCACGACCAGGGTGTCGAACGGTAGGGATAGCGCTACCGGCTTGCCCATTTACAGCCTTTTCGGAAAAACACGTAAACCTACTGCGGAGATGCTTAGGGGGATTGATGCGCTCGTGTTCGACATACAGGATGTCGGGACGCGCTTCTACACATACATAGGCACTATGAAGGAGTGTATGGAAGCGGCAGCCAAACACCATATCGAATTTGTCGTGCTCGACCGGCCGAATCCCATAAACGGTTTGCAGTTCGAGGGGCCTGTGCTTAATCCCGCTCGGGTATTTGAATTAGCGGGAACGTTTCCAATTCCCATCAGGCACGGCATGACGGTAGGCGAGCTGGCACTGATGTTCAACAAGGAAGGGAAGATTGGAGCCGATCTGCATGTGATCAGGATGAAGGGATGGAAGCGTTGGATGTGGTTTGATCAGACGGGTCTTCCTTGGGTCTCTCCTTCTCCGAAGATAAGAAATCTCTACGAAGCCGAGCTTTACCCAGGCATCGGGCTCCTGGAGCGGACTGACGTGACAGACAAGCAGGGACTGACACGTCCATTTGAAGAGTTCGGCGCACCGTGGATAAACGCGGTTCAGTTGGCGGCACAACTCAACAAGCGCAAGATTCCCGGTGTCCGCTTTGTGCCGATTCGTTTCGTGCCGGCCAAAGAGAGTTATGTAAATGAGAAGTATCTCGGCCAACAGTGTGAAGGAGTTGCCGTCGACATCATCGACCGGGACGCGCTTCAGCCGGTCGCATGCGGCATCGAAGTACTTGAGACTCTGTACAAGCTCTACCCGGACAAGTTTGATGTCGGCAAAATATGGCGTGTTACCCGTTCGAAAAACCTGCTTGAGGACATAAAGCACAACGTATCGATTCACTTTATTAAGGCGTCCTGGCAGCCGCGACTGAAGAAGTTCGCAGCGGAACGCCGTCGGTTTCTCTTGTACTGATCCCGTACCGTGTAGTTACGGAAAGTGAGGTAATGGTTCATTGGTGTTGATTCTAGATTATCAAAACTCGATGTCGTCTTGAAAACTGGCTCGTCGAGCGAAACAAAGGTAGGTAGTGCTGGCAAACTAACAACTTATGGAAGGAGTGAGCAACATGAAGAAGCGCAATGGATTCTCGGGTCGATTGTCTGCGAGAATGCTTATGATCTCTGCTGTAATTCTCGGGACACTCGCAGCCTCGCAGTCGTGGGCGCAGATTTCGACCGGTTCACTGCGGGGAACGGTCGTCGATTCCACGAATTCTCCGGTTCCCGGTGCAAGCGTAATGGTGACCGAAAAGAGCACCGGGTTAGTACGCGGGAATTCTACAGGAATAAATGGAACTTACGATGTACAGGCTTTACCTCCGGGGATCTACGATGTCTCGGTCTCCTCTGTGGGATTCGTGAAGTCGGTGCGAACTAACGTCAGGATATCAGTCGGCCAAACCACACGTCTAAATTTTCAGCTGCTCTCTTCAGCTGTCAAGTTTGGAGGAGTAGAGGTTACGGCATCCAAGATTGCGCCGGTTGAGGTCAGTCAGGCGGCCGTCTCAATGCCTATTCGTCAGGAACAGATTCACGATCTGCCGCTCAATAGTCGAAATTTCATCTCACTGGCGGGTCTGGCACCAGGGTTCCAGCAGCGCCCCGGTGGTGTCCCTTCCTTCGGTGCATTCAATCAGTTCCGCTTCATCAACGTGTACGTTGATGGGGCCGACTGGAAGAATCACATCAATGGGAATACTATGGGCAATGTACAGGGCGGCGTGGTCCCGCAGGATGCGATACAGGAATTCCGTGTCCTGACCGACAACTACAGCGCTGAATATGGACGAGGAGGAGCTTATATAGTCAGCGCCGTGACAAAACGTGGTACTAACAACCTGCATGGCGACGCATTCTATTATCTTCGCAATGAAGCTCTCGACTCCAGAGGTCCCTTCGAGAAAATCAAACCGAATTTCAGACGCTACCAGACGGGACTTTCCCTCTCAGGCCCGATGATAAAAGATAAGCTCTTTTTCGCGGGAACATATGAGAGGACGGGAACCACAAATTTCATCCAAACAACTCCTTACGAACCGAGCTACAATCCCAATCAGTGGAGCCAATATCTGGGACTGGGAGAGTCTCCGTGGACCGATAATCTTTGGGCGCTGCGGTTAACGGGCCAGGCGACATCGAATCAACTTATTGATGTCATCTGGCAGGGGCGCTATTCGGTCGGTTCCAGGTTTTGGGGAGGTTTGCGGCCTAAACAAGGAGGGATCAACTCGCATCAATATGTTGACAATGTATTGCTAAAGGATACATGGACCCTTTCAAGTAACTCGCTCAACGAACTGACATTTCAATACATAGGTTGGAGAGTATACTCCGAGCTCAATTCAACGTCGCCAGCATTGCAGTATCCCGGTATCATCTTGGGAGGCAGGGTTAATGCATATCCGGAACATGTCAAGGAAGACGCTTTTCACCTGATGGATAATTTCACGTACTTGAAAGACAATTGGCTGGGGAATCATGTTTTCAAGGCGGGAGTTCGACTAGGAGTCCACGCCGTAAATTTCTGGCAGCCAACTTACCAGATTCCGCTTTTCAAATTCAAGACGGACACCAGCACAATGCCCTACCAGGCTATAATTTCGATTGGAACCACAGACCCGAACGGCGCCAACGATGCCGGATCCACAAGTAATTCGTCATCTCTTGGACTTTTCATACAGGATACCTGGAATCCGACTCCCCGGCTTGCTCTGAACCTTGGAGTCCGCTGGGATGCCGAGTTCAATGCGCTGAATAATCATTTCTACAATCCGCTGGCGAACGACACAACCATAACAAATAATGTCCCGTCGAACTATATCAATCGCGGAGACAGGAAGAATGATCTTTCCGACATTGGCCCTCGTCTCGGTTTCTCATGGGATATTTTCGGTACGGGGCGTACAACACTCCGCGGCGGCTTTGGAATCTTCTATGACGAGGTGGCATATTCTTATGCATCTGCGGAACAGACGGGTGTCCAGTGGATTACCTATACGATTAACAACCCAGGTACGATGGATCCTGCGCAACTTAGAAATTTGGCACTGTCCGGCAAAGGCGCAGCCCAACCGTCGGTGAATCTCATGGACATAAACATCAAGAATCCTATGGTGCGAGAATTCTCGCTTGGCGTCAGCCAGTATATATCTAATGACCTCAGCGTTAGCATAGACTACGTTAACAACCGCGGCACCCGGTATTACTCGGACTACACTCTGAATTATTACCAGCCAAGCACCAAGAGCAGGACGATAACCAATAAATACGGCAACATCTACTTGTGGGGGAACTTTGGGAGTAATTTTTATCAGGGCATTCTTGTAGGCATAACGAAACCGTACGGCGACGGTTGGATGCTCCAGTTTTCGTACGCCCTATCCGAGGCGCGTTCTACCAACGATCTTCCATCTTCCGGCTACACTTTCCTATCCAGTTTCACTAATGCCACGGCCATATCCGATGAGCTTCACAACTTTAGCATGAATTTCATCCTGGATCTCCCGCTTCAGTTCCAGCTAAGCGGGATAGCGAGCCTTGGGAGCCCTACTCCTGTCGCGGTAATCATAGGTGAAGACCTGAACAACGACAACAATTACAGCGACGACTGGCCGAACGGTCAGCGCAATAGTGGTCGGCCAAGCCTGTCTAGAATTAGAAACTGGTTCAAGAATGTGAACCTTCGACTCACAAAGATCTTTCCAGTGGGAGGCACAGTGGTTAAGCTCGAAGTGGATGCGTTCAACGTGTTCAACTGGTTCGATGCTTCCGCATACGGGGCGCGAATGGAGGACGCGACAGGGAATCCGTATCTCAACTTCATGCAGCCGACAGCCGCCTACCCGGCACGTGAGATTCAATTCGGCTGCAGAGTGGAACTATAAGACTATGGTCAGAAAAAGGTTCCCAACAATAAAAAGGACAAGCTTTCCCGTCCTGGCAAGTATCATCCTTGCTGTTTCAACAATTACCATGGCCTTAGTCTTTCCCGATACGGGGTTGGCAAACGCTCACAATGTCGCTGCAAGGAAACAGGTTCGCAGCAGAAGAGTAGCTGAGTCGACAGCGGTTCTACACGTGGGTAAGCCCGGGCAAGTCGGGTTTAACGCGAAGAAACTTTCTGTACTTGATACAATTCTGAATGATGCCATTAGGAATGGGGCAACACCTGGTGCGGTTCTTTTGGTGGCCAGGGATGGCGTGATTGTGTACCAGAAAGCCTTCGGTAGATATACGTATTCTGCCCATTCGAGAAAGGTGACCGTAAACACCATTTATGATTTGGCTTCGGTTACAAAGTCTGCAGCCACGACAGTCTCGATTATGAGGCTTTACGACGAGGGGAAGATCAGACTCGATGATCCGATTGTTAAATATCTTCCCGGATTTGCGCGGAATGGCAAAGGCAAAGTCACCATAAAGAATCTTCTCATGCACAATGGAGGATTCCCACCCGACAGACCCTTTTACAGGATGTGCCGTACGCCTCAGGAAGTGGTTGATTCCCTCTTCGCAACGCGGCTGATCTATAAGACCGGCACCGATACTATGGTTTACAGCGACCTTGATTTCATTACACTCGGTAAACTGGTCGAGAAGGTAACCGGAATGCCTCTTGACCAATACGCCAGGAAGACATTCTATGAGCCGCTCGGAATGAAGTCAACGACTTACAATCCTCCGAAACGTTGGCTGGACAGGATTGCCCCGACGGAGTATGACAGTACGTTGGGAACATACATTCACGGCTTCGTCCACGACAGAAATGCGAGGGCGCTCGGCGGGGTTTCCGGTCATGCAGGGCTGTTCTCAACGGCACACGACCTCGCAATCCTGGTGCAGATGATACTTAACGGAGGTGTCTACAACGGTAGGAGATTCTTTAGAAGGGAAACAGTTGAGACCTTCACCAGGCGTCAGGAAAACAACTATTGTCTCGGCTTCGACAATGCTCTTTCCCATTATGGCAGGAACGCTCTCGGCGGAGCGTTTGGTCCGAACGCGTTCGGCCATACGGGATTCACCGGGACATCGTTCTATGTCTACCCGGAGAAGAGAATTATTGCAGTTCTTCTGACAAACCGGGTCTGTCCTACAAGGAGAAACCTTAAAATCCTACCGCTTCGAAGAGCGGTGCACAAGGCAATAGTTGAGGCCCTGACCGCGTCAGTCAGAGATGTCTCACAAAAACAAAAGTGAGGAATCGTTGATGTTACAGAATAAAGCTGCAGCTTTCTGGGTAGTGCTCATCACGTCATTCGGCATCAGCATTACAGGCGTCGCGCACGCCCAGGACAAAGGGATCCATAAGATCAAACACATCATCATAATCATGCAGGAAAACCGTTCTTTTGACTCCTATTTCGGGACATTTCCGGGGGCGGACGGGATACCGATGAAAAATGGTATACCGACGGTGGCTGTTCCCGATCCGAATACGGGGAAAATGGTAAGGCCCTTTCACGATAAATCGGACAAAAATTATGGGGGTCCCCACAATGCCATCAACGACTTCGCCGATGTCGATGGAGGCAAGATGGATGGCTTCATTAGTGAAGCATTGGTAAAATCACCCGGCATGCTTCGCAGGAAGAAGCCTAAGTTCTATAACCCCAACCTGACATTCCACGGGGAGTATCTTGGAGTGATGGGATACCACGATCAGCATGAGATACCAAACTACTGGGCTTATGCCAAGGATTTCGTCCTTCAAGACCACATGTTTGAGCCGATAGCGTCATGGAGTTTCCCCGTTCACCTTTTCATGGTATCGGCGTGGTCGGCAAACACCGAGGTGCCGGGCAACCCGATGTCCTGTGTGAGCGAACTGGACCCGAAGGATAGGACCGCGAAGGATCCCACGCCATTTGCTTGGACCGATATCACGTACCTTTTGTACAAGAAGGGTGTCTCATGGATATACTACCTTGACCAGGGGGCGAAAACCGACGGCGACGATTTTGTTGCTCCTACGTCCGAGAAGAATCCAAATTGGGCGGACGTACCCAAGATATGGAATGTTCTTCCGGGTTTTACAACGGTTCACGAAGACAGCCAAATGGGGAACCTTCAGCACCTATCCAGCTTCTTCGAGGCGGCAAAAGCGGGTTCCCTTCCGGCCGTTTGCTGGGTGATTCCTAACGGACGGGACAGCGAACATCCGACCGCTCTCGTCAGCACGGGGCAGGCTTACGTCACACGCGTTATCAACGCTATCATGAAAAGTCCGGACTGGAACAGCGCGGCAATCTTCCTGACATGGGATGATTGGGGCGGCTTCTATGACCACGTCACTCCGCCGCACATCGATTCGCTTGGCTATGGAATTCGCGTGCCCGGGATCGTGATCAGTCCATATGCAAAGAAGGGCTACATAGATCATCAGACACTCAGTTTCGACGCGTATCTCAAGTTCATCGAGGACGACTTCCTCGGCGGGGAACGGATCGACCCGAAGACAGACGGGAGACCAGATTCGCGTCCGGATGTCAGGGAGAATGACCCACAGCTCGGGAATCTCATGAGCGATTTTGACTTTTCCCAGCCGCCGAGGCCGCCTGTGATACTGTCGCCGTATCCGAACGAGACGCACGGTTCACATGGCGGGGAGTAAGTCGCTGAATCCCGGTGAGAGTCGCCGTATTTCGAAAGGAACACGAAACGAATAAACGAGGAAAAGATTCTCTTTCGTATGAAAGGTTCAACAGCAACTAAGGAGGGATATCCGATGCTAAATAGAATCACAGTTTTATGGTTAGTGTCCGTAGCGATGCTTGCCTTTGCGGGTACTGAACCTGCAAGGGCTCAGGACGAGGGGATCCACAAGATCAAGCATATCATAATCATCATGCAGGAGAACCGTTCGTTCGACTGCTACTTCGGTACGTTCCCCGGTGCTGACGGCATACCGATGAAGAACGGCAATCCGACAGTATCCGTCCCCGACCCCAACACGGGGAAGAGGGTCAAGCCGTTTCACGATCCTGACGACGCCAACTACGACGGCCCCCACATGGTCCTGAATGCGTTTACCGATATGGACGGCGGAAAGATGGACGGCTTCCTTGCCCAGGCCGAGAGATCGTACAGGAGACTCACGAGGACACCGGGCCTTGCGGAGCGGTACAAGAAGCTGTTATACACTAAAGACAACAGGGTGCAGCCCAGAGTACCCTACCTCGATGTCATGGGATACCATGATGCGCGGGAGATACCCAACTACTGGACGTACGCAAAGGAGTATGTGCTGCAGGACCACATGTTCGAGCAGCTCGTATCCTGGAGTTTTCCCCAACACCTTTTCATGGTGTCCGCATGGTCGGCGGTTGCCACGGTGCCTGGCGACCCGATGACCTGCATTAACAGCCTCAACCCGCCAGACCGGAATGCCGCCAACCCGACACCGTTTGCGTGGACGGACATAACTTACCTGCTCCACAAGCAGCATGTGAGCTGGGCTTACTACCTTGATGAAGGTGCAGTAATCGACACCGACATGAGCCAGAATTGGTTCAAAATCGACACCGGAGCGGTACCGGTCATCTGGAATGTCCTGCCGGGATTTGTCACCGTTCACCAGGACAGCCAGATTGACAACATCGAGCCGATTGGGGACTTCTTCAAAGCGGCCAAAGAAGGCACACTGCCGAAGGTGTCCTGGGTGATACCGAACATAAAAGATTCTGAACATCCGCCCGCACTTGTAAGCGTCGGGCAGGCATATGTTACAAAGGTCATCAATGCAGTAATGGAGAGTCCCGACTGGAACAGCACGGCTATATTCCTGACATGGGACGACTGGGGCGGATTCTACGACCATGTTGTGCCGCCGAAGGTCGACGAGCTCGGGTACGGAATACGAGTTCCGGGTATTGTGATAAGCCCGTATGCGAAGAAAGGCTATATTGACCATCAGACGCTCAGCCACGATGCGTACCTGAAATTCATAGAGGATGATTTCCTGGGCGGGCAGCGATTGGATCCTAAGACCGACGGACGACCCGATTCGCGTCCAGACGTTCGGGAGAACATGCCGCAGCTCGGAAATCTCATCGAGGACTTTGACTTCTCACAGACACCGAGGCCCCCGATGATCTTGCCTCTTTATCCGAATAAGTAGGCTGAGTTATGTAAGGGAAATAACATGCATAGCCCATTGAGCGTCAACTTTACCATCAGTGAAGGGGCACCTTTGTCCCGGAGACAAGTTGGCCCGGATGTTTCGACCATAACTTACCGGGTTGCCGGTGGTGTGTTCCACTATTCCGGAGTTAAGGCAGCAGGTCCGGTGGAAAACGGAATTAAATCACGAGAGGCACTGAGGCGCGGGGAAAAGCTACGAATCGAATGCTCTGTGCCTCCATGTCTCAGTGGTTAGACTTTGATGCCTCGTATGGAAAGGGGAAAACGAGGAGTGCAGAAAGCTTTCGAGCAGCGCAATGACGAAGTGTGCCACATTGGAAAAGTTCGGTGATTGAAAGAACTAATGAATGTACGAATTGTTATGAACGAAGATGGTGGATCGGTGGATTGTCCACTGTATAGCGGTTGACTCGCCGCAGCCTGTGCACGGCGTAATCCGCTTCACAAGCCCGATGGCGGCGCATACGGCAGCAAAAGCCATATTGAGAAAAGAAGTAATCTTACAGTTAATTTCTTAAACTATTGTCACACAACTATAGGAAAAGCACAATGTCTACGGTAGAAGAAAAAGAATCGAGAAAAACGGCCTTATTTGATCCGCAAAATGGAAATACAATCGTCAACCCTCCCGGAGAAGGTTCGGGATATTGGGCTGGTGCACCAAGTGTCTATTTCGATGCCGCCAAAGCGAAGTTCTACTTGAGTTATCGGCTGCGAAAGCCTCACCCGCAGCGCGGCTCCGAAAGCCGCATCGCTGAAAGCATTGACGGCTTGAAGTTCACGGACATCTGGTCGGTACGAAAGGAAGATTTAGAAACCAGTTCAATGGAACGGTCGGCGCTTATGGTAATTCCAAATGGAGAGTATCGTTTGTACATCAGCTACGTCGATCCTGTCAACAATAAATGGCGCATAGATATGATGGAGTCCAATGACCCGCGGCATTTTGACAACTCGAAGCGGAGAGCGATTCTCACCGCAGACGGAATGCAGGTTGAGGGAGTGAAGGATCCCCAATTCCTGGTCCTGGACGGGAAATATTACATGTTTTTCAGCTACGCCGAAAAGCCTTCAAATGGTTCTGCGGAACAGCTCTCTCAATGGCATGCGACGGGAGATATCTTTAACACGGGAAAGGTCAAATCGAAGACGGGATTAGCCGTGAGCCAGGACGGGATCTCATTTAAATGGTTAAGAGACGTCTTGTTGCTCGGGACCTCATGGGATTCTCATACTGCACGCGTTACCTGCGTGCTGCCGGTGAAAAATGGTTTTGCGGTCTTCTATGACGGAGCCTCCGACGGAGAACGCAATTATGAAGAGTCTACCGGTATTGCAACGAGCAGTGACCTGGTTCGTTATGAACGAATCTCCCGTGAGCGCCCTCTCCTCGTCTCGCCGTATGGCAGCGGGTCGCTGAGATACCTGAGCGCGGTCGGTGCAGGCACCGATTACTATTTCTATTACGAGTGCAGCAGGCCCGACGGATCCCACGATCTGAGGATGAATACAGTAAAGAAGGAAAACCTGGAAGCGCTCGGTGTCAATAGTTGATGAGGCAGTTGTAGCTGTCCTTCTGCTGTTCATAACAGGAGTGAGTGTCTGCCTGCGCAATCGGATGGAAAGTCCGGACGATTTCTATCCTGCGGGCAGACGACTCGCACTTTTTATCCCGACAGCTGCTTTGACAGGACCTACCTAAACCCTTACGGTTTCATCGGCCAATGCGGAGGTGAACGTTCAGTCCCCTACGACGCAAGTCTATTTACCGGATTAACTAAACTCAGCATAAAAGGATTATCTTGCAATTACACGACGGCGGATCTTCAAGGAAAAGTTATTTCGTATCGATTAGTATAATCGGACTCCTGTTTTCCATCTTCGGCTTTGTCGCATGGATAAACGGTTCACTAATTCCCTTTCTCAAGATCGCCTGCGAGCTCAATCAGGCCGAAGCGTATCTTGTCTCTCTCGTGTTTTACATCTCTCATACCTTAATGGCGCTCCCGCTGTCTGCCGTGTTGATCAAAACAGGCTACAAGAAGGGGATGGCCCTGGGTCTGATCGGCATGGCAATTGGCGCCCTCATATTCATCCCCGCCGCGCAAACCAGAACATATGCGATATTCCTTCTGGGGTTGTTCGTCATGGGTGCGGGTCTGACTCTCCTCCAGACGGCTTCAAATCCCTACGTGGTCGTGATGGGTCCGAGAAAGAGCGCCGCAGTGAGAATTGGATTCATGGGAGTTGCTAATAAGGCTGCCGGCATACTGAGCCCCCTGATCTTTACCGCTCTGATGTTGCAGGGAATCGACAAGTATAGCGACGCAAACCTGAAGCTGATGAGCCCCGCGAATAGAGTCATTGCATACAATCAATTGGCTGACCGGTTGGTCGTGCCGTATATAGTGATGGCCCTCATTCTGGTGCTGCTTGCCGTAATGATAAAAATCTCTCCGTTGCCGGAAATAGACACCGATGCCGATGACGAGAGCGGCAGCAATTCCAACACCGACAAAACGAGCATCCTCCAATTTCCACAGCTGGTCCTCGGTGCGATCGCACTGTTCTTCTATGTGGGTGTCGAAGTGATGGCCGGGGACACTATCGGCATGTACGGCAGGTATCTCGGCATATCGTTTTTTGGAAAACTTACCTCCTACACGATGGCATTCATGGTCATCGGGTATTTGGCGGGGATAGCAACTATCCCAAGGCTCATCAAACAGGAGACGGCTCTCATTATTTCGGCGGCGCTGGGTCTCGTTTTCAGTCTGAGCGTGTTGTTCTCCTCGCCCGTGAACTACGGTATCTCCAGAGTCCTGCTCGGATGGACGGGTGTTTCTCTCATACCAAACTCCGTTTTATTTGTCGCATTGCTCGGGTTCGCGAACGCTATGGTCTGGCCCACGATTTGGCCGCTGGCCCTGGATGGGCTCGGGAAATTCACGAAGATCGGCTCCGCAATTCTGGTAATGGCAATTGCCGGCGGTGCGGTAATTCCTCCTCTATACGGTTTGTTATCCGATGCGTATTCGCCGCAGGCATCTTATTGGGTTCTCCTCCCCTGCTACATGGCGATACTTCTCTACGCATTGAAAGGACACAAGCTGAGATCGTGGAAATCGACGGTTGTCAACGGCTGACGATTAAGATGATGAAACGTCTGCGTTATACAAGACCTGTCGAAGCAGGAAAGGTACGGTGATTCTTGAAGACTTCAATACGGCGGCAGTGTTCTTCCGGCGTGGATTATATATGTAAGTATAAATCGAGGGAGAGTCTATGAAAAGCCTTCTGTTTACTTTATTTGCGATTGGAATCTCTTTCCAGCAGCCGGTCTTCGCTTCCGGATTAAGTTTGGTTGATGATGGAACCTCCGGCTATGTCATTTACATGCCAAAGCACGCTTCTCCCGTTGAGAAATTTGCCGCTGGTGAGTTACGGAAGTATGTTGACCGCATTTCAGGGGCAGTGCTCCCTGTCAAAGTCGGTGATGGACTGGACGGCGGACATGGAATCTACATAGGGACGGAATTCGCGCCGCTGTTTGGAGTGAAGATCGACAGTGTCTATCCGGGCCTTGACGGATTTGTCGAGAAGTCTATGAACGGTAATGTGCTTCTGGCCGGCAGCGAGGAACGGGGAACGCTCTATGCAGTTTACGATCTTTTGAGAGAAATCGGATGCAGATGGTACGCACCGGACTTTGCGTTTTACGGGAAAGCCGGCGGCGAGCTCGTTCCCAAACTGACCGGTATCAACCTGCCGCGACTCGATAAAGTGGAACACCCGTCGTTTAAATACCGGAAGATAGACGTAGACGAAGGATGTACGTACACTATAAAGAATATGAAGGAATTAATCGACTGGATGGCAAAGGCTAGGCTGAACGTCTTCTGTTATCCGATGGATATGTTCCACCAGGGAAGGGTGGCCTGGGACAGCGTCAGGCAAGCTCTAACCCCGGAATTGAAAGAACGGGGCATACTCATCGAAGTTGGGCAGCATGGGTACCCTAACTTCCTTCCGCCTGAAGAATACTTCAAAGACCATCCCGATTGGTTTGCCGAAATCGACGGCAAGCGCACCCCGGATCCCCGTGCGGTGTTTAATACCTCAGACAAAGAAGCGCTTGCAGTGTTTACGCAAAATGTCATGCAATACCTTGCCGGCCATCCGGAGGTCGGCATACTCGACCTTTGGCCTCCGGATAATGCCGAATGGTCCCAGGATGCGGAAAGCCTCAAACAGGGGAGTCCATCGGTACGTCAGGCTCTCATACTCAACACGATTGCGCGAGCCGCCACGAAGGAATTCCCTCACGTGAAAATCGAGTTCATAGCCTATCAGACATACATAACCCCGCCGGAGAACACGGAAATCGACAGCAATGTCATCATGGAGTTCTGCCCGATCCGTCAGACGTTTGCGCGGCCGATCTGGGATTGGTCGGCAAAACAAAATGTACCGTACCACGAAGCGTTGTTGAAATGGTTCGGGCGGGATGTGTTCAAAGGGGACATAGGCATCTACACTTACTATCGCCGGTATGTGTGGCGGTCCCTTCCGGTAGTTGTTCCGAATTTCATAGCCTCCGAGTTGCGCTGGTATCATTCGCTCGGCGTCAGCGGCATCAGGTCGTACTCTGAGCCCGGCGATTGGTTCACATACGAATTGACACATTACGCGATTGCGAAACTCTCGTGGAATGTCAACCTCAGTATCCCTTCGCTTGTCAGGGAATATTGCGCGGACCGCTTCGGTGCCGCAGGTCCCGATGTCGGGAAGTATTTCGGCATTATTGAACAGACTCTGCCGATGCAAAACCGGGTGGCATTCAACACTACCCCGACTCTCGACCAAACAGAGGGCTATCTGCAGAATATGAAAACATGCGCGACACTCCTGGAGGAGGCCGGACAAAAGGCCCTTGCAGCGGGCGACTCCAACGCAACCTTCCTGCTGGGAAAACTATCCCTTTCTTTGGAGTATACCACGCTCGACCTGGAGATAGGGAGACTCTCCATGCGCATGGCGGGCGCATATATTGAAAACGGCGCAGAGCAGCTGGAACAGCTGCAAAGCAAAATGGCGGGACTCTTCGATGCGAACCTGGACAAGGGAATATTCATCAGCAGAGGCGGACGTTACTATCCGATGCAAAAGAGTGTGGGAAGCGACGACGGTCGGAAACCGTAGACGGTAAACGCGGTGATACATCGTTGAAACAGAGGAGTGATATGCCATGTTACAAAGTAAAGCCACAGCATCGCTGTTGGCGGGCATTATAATGCTTGCCTTTTGCTGTCCACCCGTTGTGAATGCTCAGTCCGAAGGATACGGTGGAGAAGCGGGGATCCATAAGATCAAACACGTCATAATCATCATGCAGGAGAACCGCTCGTTCGACTCATACTTCGGGACGTTCCCGGGCGCGGACGGAATCCCGATGAAAAACGGCGTCCCGACCGTAGCCATTCCGGACTCGCTGACAGGACAAATGGTCCACCCGTACCACGACACGAGTGACATGAATCTGGGAGGACCTCACAATGCCGTTAATACGGTTGCAGACATCGACGGCGGAAAGATGGACGGGTTCATCAGGGAATCTTCAAGGGGAAGGGAGGGGCTTAACAAGCAAGGGATGAAAGACTTCCCGCCGAAGCTGATTGTCAAGACAAAAAGATATCTGGATGTGATGGGGTACCATGATTACCATGAGATTCCGAATTACTGGACATACGCGAGAGACTATGTTCTGCAGGATCATATGTTTGAGCAGATAGCTTCATGGAGCTTTCCGTCGCATCTGTTCATGGTGTCCGCCTGGTCGGCAAGAGCAGAGAAGCTGGACGATCCGATGTCATGCGTTAGTGCTCTCGATCCGCCTAAGCGAACCGACGACGACCCCACACCGTTCGCCTGGACCGACATAACGTATCTCCTCCATAAGGCCGGTGTGAGCTGGGCGTGTTATCTTGATTATGGAGTCACTGGGGCCGCCTTGAAAAGGGATGAATACCTGGCGCTTCACACGGCAACACGAGATGTTGGAGGGTTTACAACGTATGTACCGAGCACGTGGAATATTCTGCCAGGCTTTGTTACGGTGCATCAAGACAGTCAGATTACGAATATCGACCCCTTAACGGAGTTTTTTGCTGCGGCAAAGGAAGGAACGCTTCCTGCCGTTTCGTGGATCATCCCAAACAACGAAGACTCCGAGCATCCGACCTCACTTATTAGTAGCGGACAGGCTTATGTTACGAATGTGATAAATGCGATAATGAAGAGCCCTGACTGGGACAGCTGTGCCATCTTTTTGGCATGGGACGACTGGGGCGGATTCTACGACCATGTCGTGCCGCCGCACATCGATTCACTCGGGTACGGGCTCCGGGTGCCGGGGATCGTGATCAGCCCATATGCAAAGAAGGGTTATATAGACCACCAGACACTGAGCTTCGATGCGTACCTGAAGTTTATTGAGGACGATTTCTTGGGTGGACAGCGGATCGACCCTCAGACCGACGGTCGTCCGGATTCGAGGCCGGATGTTCGCGAAAATGACCCATTGCTTGGCAACATCGTGAAGGATTTCGACTTTTCCCAGCCGCCCAGACCACCGTTGATACTGGCTCCCTATCCGATGAAATCGGAGGAATCACATGAAAGATGACGGAGCATGCCGTTTACCTGGTGAACGGCAGTGTTTCTCTTCATCGGATCTAAGACAATAGCCGGAGGTAATATGGGTTCTCTCAGGTTATTTAGCCAATTGTCGAATAGCCTGCCGATTGCACTCATTGCTTTGTTAGTCGGAAGCGGAAGCCTCCATGCATGGGTTAGGATACCCCGCGTCGAACCAAGTGCGGCCGATCCTGCAATTAGAACTGTTCACGGTACTAACATCGCCATGTACGATCCTCAGGTCCCTTCACGCCACAGATTGTTCTTCGTCCTTGTCGCGACCCAAGGGGTCCCCGCGGGGAGCTGGAGAATGGACAGCATAATTGCCACATGGTGCTATCACGCTATAAGCATCGACTATGAAGACAATGTAATCGCTGTGGCCTGTACGCACAGCTTGGACAGTACCGCTTTCCGACGTTACCGCGATTCCATCCTGAACCGTTTCCAGAAGCTTCTCGTATATCCGGTGAAGTATGATCCGAAAGGTGGATGGGGGCAATTTGTTAAAGACAGCAAACCCGTTTGGAGACATATCTTCGTCGCCGGACATTCGCAGGGCGCAGGTCATGCTCCGTACATCGGAAGGCTGTTCAGGGTGGAGAGGGGGCTCATGTTTTCCGACCCGCAGGATTACATGGCCAATCTCCACCAGCCCGCCCCGGGGTTGGGGATGAAAAGCGCCACTCCTCCCTCAAGCTTTTTTGCTTTCCTTGCCATGAAGGACCCGTTCAACGTGCATCACAAGATCACAAACTGCATGGTGCTGATGCATCTTTCGAAGCCCGACACGTTGATAGTGAAGTCTGGCGAAGTCATCCGCGGCTATCACCAGGTTCTGATAAATGATTTTCCTGCAAGGACCCCTCACGTCTTCATACTTTTCCCGAGATTCGTGAATGTTTGGAAGTACCTGTTGACATTCAATGACATAGGAGGTTTTAAAGATGAGTTCTGTCAGATCGTATTGTGTAATCATGGGCGCACTTCTATTTCTTTCGCAGAGTGCCGCATTAGCGCAAAACAGTGCGGCCAAGTCTTCGCATTTAAAAGTTTATTCGAATAGCGAATATGGATTCAAGGTCGATTATCGTGGTACATTAGTCAGGCGAGGAAATATCGACTTTGTCATAGATCTCCCCGCTGCGGCAGGGAGCGGAGAGAACAGGAGCAGGGCTCATATTTTTGTCTCGCAAAGACCGTTCGTTTATTTGCCGGGCACTTACGGGGGCCGGTATTATTTCGAAAAAGGAAATGGCGGGCTGACTCCCTCTGATCGTGTGCGGGGTGATTCCGTAAGCGTAAACGGATTGAAATTCGCTAAGGATTACTGGGCAGTCTATGCAGGAGAAGGGCAATGGGAAACGGTCATCAATTGCTATGCTCTGACATCCGGGCATTACTGCATAATGTCTTTGCAGCACGATGTCGCAACACCGATGCCCGGCGAGATACTCGATGGCAGCAAGATCACCAACGGTGAAATCAGGGCTAAACTGATCAGTGCCCTGCGCGATACTACAAACAGTTATGTTGCTAGCTTTAACGAGATATTGAGTTCCTTTTCAATCACGAAATAGCGCATTGTGAAGACGGTGTAAAGGCGTGATTAAACCGGTCCAGTTTAAGAAGTAATGGGTGTCAGAAAACGAAAGGAGCATAAGGATGCTATCGAGCCACAGATTTATTTTTTTCTTATTTCTTTTGTCGTTGGTGAGTATTCCGGCATACGCCTCGGTGCCTACGGTCGGAAAAGGTATGTGGACATGGCAGATTTGGAACTCCGACAACGGAAACCTCGACAGCGTAATAACCACTCTTAAGGAATACGGCGTGAAGTGGATTACGGTGAAGTTGGGCGATGGGAACAACTCTTGGGACAGGCCCGGACAAGCTCTATATGAATGGGCATCACAATACGGCGGCGTCGACAGCGTAATTGCGAGGTTTCGCGAGAACGGGATAAAGGTATTCGGCTGGCAGTACGTCTACGGCACCGACAAATGGAGCGGAGCGGGTGTCGCCGCGAACGAGTTCGACGTGACGAGCCAAATTCTAAACACACCTGGGATAGACGGATTCATCATAGACGCCGAGGTGCAGTTTCAGAGTGCCGGCATGGACACCGTGGCCGCCGATTACATGGACAGCATCAGGACGCACTTCCCGCACGCTTTTGTCGCGCTCAGCTCCTTCCCGAGAGTGACCGGTCATTTGACTTTTCCATGGATTACCTTCTTGAAAAGCTGCAATGTCAATATGCCGCGGGACTACTGGGCCATGAGGTCTCTGACTCCCCTCCAGGAATATGATGACATGTGGAATGACTTGAGCTCTTATGAGGAGAAATGGATAAGCGAGGGCTATGTCGATGCCGTCAAGCCGATTGTGCCGACTGGGCAGGGAGAATACTTCGGAGCGGGCAAGGGCAATCCTCTTTATCCCGGAGACATATCCGAATACTGCAGCTTGGTACAGGGAGCGGGCGATGCAGGTGTAAGTCTGTGGCAATTCAGCGGAATGACATCTCCAAACTGGGCGGAGTATGCAAACAGTTGGGCGACTCGTCCGGCGGTTCCCAGTGTAACAAGTTCTACTCCCTCCGCCGGTACTCGGGGCTTTCCAACTTATTCGGGGATCATTATTAATTTCAACACACAGATGGATCCGGCCAGCGTGGCTAAAGGGTTTACGATATCCCCTCATGTTGACGGAACATTCAGCATGAATCCCGGCTTGAATGAGTGGACATTTGTTCCGGACACACTCCTCAACTGGTCGACGAAATATACTATTACTGTGGATACCTCGGCGGACAATCTACTCGGTGTGCATCTGGCTGCCCCGTACTCGTTCACGTTCACTACGGTTCCGAAGGACACATCGGGCCCGACTGTAATCGCCGTGTCGCCAAGGAACGGCGGGACCTGCGTTTCCAAAGCGTATGTCGAGTTTGTCATGAATGAGCCCGTTAAGCTGGGGTCGATCCTCTCTCAGATTACTTTTGTAGACTCGGCCGGAAACAAGATTCCGTTTATGAAGGACATACTCGAGGTTACATCTAACCCGGGGAATTCTTCCCGCGGTCTTACCCTGATCGCGTTGCGGACGCTGATCAGCCTGACCCCCGGGATGAAATATACCGTAACCCTGGCTCCGGGAGTCAGCGACTACTACAACGTTGCGAGCAAGTCGCCATACTCTTCCACGTTCACGGTGGACACCAGCGAAAATTCCGGCGGGACCGTTCTTGAAGACTTCGAGACTTCGCTCGGGAATTGGCAGCAGCCTTACGCGTCGCGGTTAACATTCGGCGTGGACACTTCTTCGTCAAGTTTCGCACTTGCCTACAAGGCTTTCGACGGATATCAGGCGGGTGAGCTGACTTACAATTTCGATTCAACTCAGGCGCTTTGCGCGGAGGTGAAATCCAAAGGTTACGATATTTCCGGGATATCGTCGGTCGGAATGTGGGTATTCGGTGATAACAGCGGGAACCAGCTTGACTACATCCTCGGCACGTCTCCCGCGAAAATAGTTCCGGTAGACACGATTAACTGGTACGGTTACAAGTTCATCGGGATGTGGCGCGACCAGACCGATACGACCACCGATGTCTTCAGAGGCATCGCGGTGAGGCGTCTGCCGTCCGCGATCCTCGACAACGGCACGATATACGTGGATGATATTCAGGTGAGCGGAGAAGTGACGGGTGTAAAGGAACCGGTCGCCCAGCTCCCGGCTTCATTCAGGCTATTCCAGAATTATCCAAATCCTTTCAATCCGACGACTTCTATCAGCTACCAGCTGCCGACGGCAGTGCATGTCAGTTTGAAAATATACGATGTGCTCGGTAGGGAAGTGGCGACGCTTGTCAACGCGAACCAGAAGGCCGGAAGCCATGCGGTGACGCTCAACGCAAGCGCTCTTGCTAGCGGAGTATATTTTTGCAGGCTGGACGCAGGGACTAACACGGCGACGAGAGAGATGTTAATGATTAAATAATGACATTTGTCGCCTCACGTTGGGTTAGATTTTTAAAAACCCGAGAAGACAGATGGACAAGAAACAATTAGGAAGTAGACAGACAAAAAGCTCGGAAGGAGAGTTCATATGGAAATTGGAAAACTCATATGAGCATATTGCTCCCCTTGGCGGGCCGACTCCAGCGGCAGTGAAGGTGGTCTAGCTGGACTGCGCTGCGCGATCTTACTAAGGGTACCGCTGGACCGCTCAAAATAGTCGCGCCATTGATCCAGTCGCTATTGGCAAATTGAGTCGCGTGTGATGGTTCGGGTCAATAGTCCGTCTCCGATCTGACTGCCCGTATTCGTGTTCCATTTTCGAGTATATGGCAACCACATCCCCCGACGATCTTCAGGAGCGTGCCGCCAGTGGTTCGGACCGCTTAGCACTCCCATTCAAGGACGATGCCTGAGTTGTTCTCCTCCGGTAGACAGTCTCCAGATACCTTTTCCGGAGCCTCTTTCCTATTGGGACGAGAATAGCTTCTACCGCTTGACTGCGGCGTCTCTCCTTTCCGACCTGCACATAACATAAGAAGCACTGGAACACTGGACAATATTTTGATTGTTGCACGGGTGATGTTAATTCGTTAACTTAAGCTGTGATCATTGGTTTTGCGGATCAAACAACCGCGGACATTTATGATGGGCTCGATACTAAGTCGGCGCGGAATATCCCGAGATCTATTTGGGGCGCTGCACAACGCAAGCTTGACTTGATCGAAGCGTCCCATTAGCTTAGCGATCTGCGTGTCCCGCCCGGAAATAGACTTGAGGCACTCAAAGGACGTCTAGCGGGCTGTCATTCGATTCGCATAAATGATCAGTACAGAATAGTGTTCAGGGGGTCCGAAGGTGGCGCCAGAGATGTTTTCATAACCGATTATCATTGAGGATTAAAGAATGTTACCGAAGAATCGTCGCCCCTCTCACCCTGGAGAAATCCTCCTCGAAGAGTTCCTGAGACCTGCTGGGATGACCCAGGTGGAGCTTTCCCGTCAGATGGGGGTCCCCATACAGCGCGTGAACACGCTGATCAGCGGCAAGCGCGGCATGACTGCGGAAACTGCACTGCTGCTTTCCGGAGTATTTGGAAATTCGCCGGAATTTTGGATGAATCTGCAAGTGGCGTGCGATCTCTATGATGCCCGTGAAGCGCTGCAGCATGCCGCATGAGCAACCACTGTTCCTGGAACTGCTGAATCATGGTTGGAAAAAGCATGTCGCTGGTTGTGCCTGATAGGGTAGAATAGCATTACTACACGAAAGAGAAGTCTGAGCCATAACCGGCCAAAATTTCTGTCCTGTATATCCTGACTCTAAGCGTTGTTAGTACGCTTATATCAGTTAACCCGGGAGCCGGTTCGATCCATGCAAAATAGCGAAATGATAGGAAGAGGCTTCGCGACACGGCTAGTCTTTCTCTGTGTTGAGGTAAATCGTTACTTCATCCGGTTCAGCAGGGAAGAACAGCTCTGAATATTTCTCCACCGCAGCTCTCACTACCGGGGACTCTTCCTCTTGATGACCTTCCGCACACCGGGTCACTACTGTCCAGATAAATATCATATCTTTGGTTAGGGCTGGTGTTCTTTAGAGCAGTCACGGAGGTGCTTCTCGAGTTGTCCTCCGATTGATATATCAATAATAAGCTGGTAATCCGCCCTGACTTGAAAACCTGAAACGGTCGAAGACTTTCTGAAGCGACGGGCCTCAGACCGGGGAATTGATGGATTTCATCGTGTCGTACAGTCCACCCTCCCAACGGCGGCGACGATCGGTTCCAGTACTGTATAGTTTACTTTTTGGGCGGGTGATTGATTTCAGAACTTTTCACTGAGCGATTTGATGGAACCGTTCTCATCCGGGAAACCTCTGGTGCATACCCCCCATGATCCACGAGGGCGGCGGAGATCCCGGCATCCTCGCGCCCGACTTCTCTGTCACACTCAGCCTTTCATATCTCAAATGAGCAGGATAATGATACCGGAAGCCCTGCAGAATTCAATCGGATTTGCGATGCGAGAATATCCGGTCCGCGTTTAGTCCCAGGATCTGTCTCTTCTCGTCGTCGGTTATCTTTGCGGCGAGGATGCGCCCTATCTGTTGATCGGGCGACATAAATGGCATGTCGGTCCCAAAACATATTCTATCTGCGCCAGAGTTCTTTACCATACGTTCAATCAGGCCGTACCAAGCCCAAGAATTACACGTCTCAAGATAAACGTTCGGGCACGTTCTCACGGCTAAATAGTAAATATCTTCATCTATTATGCCTGAATGTCCAAGGAGTATCTTCAACGAAGTAAATTGCTTCGCAATAGTCATCATGGGGCGCAAGTGAATCGCTCCATACGTGTGCACTAAAATCACTCCGCCGATGTTATTTGCATATTCATAGAGAGGGAAATAGTTGCGGTGGTCATACGCCAGCCCGTTCCCGTCGTCGTGTATCTTAAACTGTCGTATGTTGTGAGTAACGGCTCCGTCAATGACTTGTGCAATCTCTTCGGGATAATTGGGCTTTGCAACAAGATAGGGATAGAATAGTCCCGGATATTTCTCCTGGACTTGGATGGCCATCAAGTTGCCGCTAATGGCATCGTTTCTGATGGAGAGGAGACTCGACCCATACATTCGCTGTATGCCGATTCGTTTTGCATTGTCTACGATGGCTTCAGGCCCTTCACTCGGGATCATGAAATTGTAATACTTCCCAATGTGCATATGCGCATCAATGACAAGCTCGCCCCGTAGCGGCGCCCCTACCAATAGATTCTCGTAAAGTGAACCCAAAGACATGTCGGCTACCCCCTCCTAATATTGCCGATAATGGATTTGAGATTTCCGCTCCCTACTAGATTCTTCTCCGCCGTATTGGCATTCGCATAAGTTATCATTGAAACCGCAGCTGACGGTGTGTATGCCGGGTAGTTGGTTCCAAATAGAAGCTTCTCCAGGTATCCTCTTTTCTTCAGAAAAGGGAAGAGGTCTGCCACAGAAAACCAAGACAGATCGACATAGAGGTTTCCACAAATCTCCCATAAGGCCAAGAGATACCTGAGTTGTCTGTAGTTTATCCCAATAGTTACTACCGGCAAGGCAGGATACTCATGGCAAATTGCATAGATTTCGTTCCAGTCAAATTGTTGAAAAGGAAGCAATAGCGGGATCCTGTGAAACTCAAGCGCCGACAACAATTTGCCTACGGACCATGAGGCGAGTGAATAGTTATGAAGTCTCGGATACGATATCGCGGCTTTGATATTGTTGGTGAGCATATTATCAACAAATGCATCACTGGCCGATATTTCACCGCTTGCCGGTGGAAGTATGCACCAAACAGGGAAGAGGTGTTTTGAACCTTTTAGTACTTTGACAAGCTCAAGGTTTCCCATTGCCGGCTCGTAATCCCGGCTCAACGCATGGGACACCAGCGCTTCCGAGATCCGATAATACTTCATGTCGTCCAGTAACTGCTCCAATGACCACGGCTCTCCCTCGCGTCGGTCGGCTCTCTTTCCTACCATACAATTGCAATCAAACAACTTGATCTCGAAGTCATCCGGCTTCACGGGAATGCTATCGTCTTTGCTTGTCACGATGCTCCTTGAGGTAAATTGCAACACCTACCAATGAAAGGAACAGGCCCGTAGCCAGGTTCATGATTGGTGCGTCTGTGTGCCCTGGCTGGAAAGCTAACACAACACCAATCACAGTTACGAGAATTCCAAATAAGAGCGTGGCGACAGCAACAACTTGTGCGTTTGATAGTCTGGCCTTTGCTGTGGTCTCATTTAATCCGGCCAATATTTGAGTCTCGAGATCTCTGAAGTAGCTGTCGGACCGTTCTCTTTCGCTCAATGCTGACGGATATCGGATAGACGCCAGGTACATGACTAGAATTGTCATTCCGCTGTTCAATAGTATGGCCCCGGAATCCCATCCTTGCTTGAGCCAATATTGTAGTCCCGGATGTGTTGCGAAACGAGCCGAGTTGGCATCGACTAAGCCGACGTTTATCAGAACCAGGGCAGTGCCGGTTAATGCGCCCGCGATTAAACCGTACAAGGCGCCCCGCGCTGATATCCTTTTCCAGAAGAAACCCATTAAGATAGGAAGAGCTGTTGCTGGCAGAAGGGCTCCGAACGCCTTCAGCATGATGTCGAAAAGGTTGAACCCTTTCAAAGACGCGACTATCGTTGCCATAAGTATGATCAGACCGCCGGCGAGGACCGTGGCGATCTTCCCTGCTTTGACAAGCTGCTGGTCGGTTGCATCAGGCCTGAATATTCTTTTGTATAAGTCGTTTGTAAGTATGCCCGCAAGAACGTTGAATTCTGATCCCATTGTGGCGATCGTAGAAGCGAACATTCCCACGACGAGAATTCCCATCAGTCCGGTGGGTAATACGGTGAATGCAATGGCGGCGTAGCTGTATTCGGGGTGTGCAAGCCTGGGCAATACCAGTCGTGCCAATATTGAGGGCGAAAAGAATATTATGGGTGCGATGAAATTTAATATTGCAACCAGCCATGCCACTTTGCTGGCGTCCTTCTCGGCCGGCACACAATTGAATTTGTGTACCAATGACCAAGTCGTGTTGTAAGAGATTATCATCAAAACAACGAAAGAGAAGTAGTCAAAAGCGTGATATGGACCCGAGAAGGGGCTCAAGAAGCCATAGGGCAGATCTCCTAACGAGAACCCGGACTTATAGAACCTTAATATTGTCAGTACGAATATGATTATCACGATGATCATGGTGATGATGAACTGCAAAAAATCAGTGACAATTACCCCTTTTTGTCCGCCGGTGAGAGCATAGACGATCATCACTAAACCTACCAGGGTGATGGCTACAGGCAAGCTGATAACGGCCAACTTCATCCCCACATAAACGAAAATAGCGGTCGAGAAAATTTTCATAGCGTCATCAACTATTCGAACAGGAAAGCCGGTCCATGCCAGCGCCTGTCTCATATAGAGACTATAGCGTCTCTCGAGGAATTGTATTGGAGTTATGGTGCGCGACCTGCGCCATCTCCTTGCCACATAGAGGCCGGCGATAACGAGACCTGTAACACTTACCTGGAATATTAGAACTGCGGTAATGCCGTATTTATATCCGAGCTGGCCATACATCACGAAACTCAACGCACTATGACTTGCCATGAAGAAGGAAATTCCGGCCAGCCACCATGGCATTGATCCGCCGGCAATGAAGAAGTCCCGGGAAAGTTTTGTCCTTTTTGAAAAGTAGGCGGCTGTGCCAAGAATTATGAGGAAATAGCCGGCGATTATAATGTAGTCGTAAGATTGTAGTGCTTTCCCGGTTTCCAAATTTCAGCCCGTTTTGTTATTGGAGTTGAATCACTTTGTGTTCGGCTGCAGACATGTAGATTGCCAGTGCGATGGCAACGGCTCTTCGTCCGTCCTCGGCGGTGATGGAGGGCGTTCTACCTTCCGTGATAGCGTCGACAAACTCCTGGTTCTGAGCATTAAAGGAGCCCATGCGGACTTCTGAAAACATTCCCTCACCGCGCCAATCTATGGGAGGCTGCTGGAAAACCGTTTCCCAAGGCTTCGCGTCAACGCTTATCTTCAAGGCACCGTATCCATCTATATCGAGCATTCCTTTCTCTCCAACTACCATTGAGCGGAATGCTGTCGATGGGAAGCCCGGCATTCCTAGATCGCCGCTGCTCCACACTGCTGACATGGCATCGTTCCGCCACCTTATTATAGCCATAGTGGAAGTCTCTACGCCTGAAGAGGCTCTCGTGATTTCTGCCGTCACACTTTCAGCCTCGCTGCCGAGAAACCATCGCAGTTTGTCGACATTGTGAATTCCATATCCGAAGAATATGCCGAGGTTTTCGGGTAACTGTTGCCACTTCGGATAGGCTTCCAAAGCATTCGGCTGAAGTGCAAACTCTTGTACCATCGTTACGCGACCTACTGCGCCCTCATGTATGAGCTCAAATGCTCTCTTATTAGCCTCCCGGTATCTTTGCGTGAAAGCAACCATAAGCACAAGATTCCGATCGGCAAAGGATTTCTCCATAGATAAGCACTGGTCGACGGTAGTAGCCATCGGCTTTTCAACTAGCGCAGGCTTATTCGCTTCCGCACATATCATCGCATGCTGATAGTGAAGTGAATGGGGAGAGGTGACGATAATTGCGTCGATTCCTTTGTCCGCTGCCATCTTCTCGACAGTGGGGAAGTGCGGCGCGTTGAATTCATTGGACAGGGCACCGGCTCGATTGCCACCTGCTATCCCAGCCAAAGTGGCCCCCTTTAAATACTTTGTTATGGAAACAGCGTGTGTGCGCGCGATGAATCCTGAACCTATTATTCCGATTCTAACTGGTTTCAACAAAACTCTCTATTGTAAGAACGACGCCAGATGCCGCCGCTAATCGGTGAAACACTTTGCAATATCGGTTACTCCAAGTTCAAATGAGATCGCAATTCCTTCTTTAGGAAGCTGTGCCTTGACCTCTTCCAATACGGACTTCTTTGCCCTGACTTTAGGCATAGAAATGCTCAGGGCAGCGAAGGCGTAGTGATCGTTGTTAAAGATAGGGGCGCCGACACATACGACACCCTCATGTCCCTCCTCGTTGTCGACTGCATATCCGGCCTTCTTCACATCATCCAGCTGGTTTTTTAGCTCGTCACTTCCTGATACCGTTTTCTTTGTGAATGAAGCGTAATCGCAGCCTTTGAGAATTTCCGTCCGCATCTCCTTCGGCAAGAAAGCCGCGATTGCTTTGCCGATCGAGGTAGCGTGAAATGGAGCGATGTCTCCAACGCTATCGCTGATCCTGAAGGCCTCTTTGGATTCTATAATGTTGACATAGACTGCCCGATTCTCAACCAGACGAGCAAGGTTTACCGTTTCTCCGAATTTCCTATGCAGCATTTCCATGTGAGGACGCGCGACCGCAATAAGCCCGCTGCCGCCGTGGAGGCTCCGAGCAAGCAGCATAAGCTTCGAGCTCAGAGAATATGTAAAGTCTTTCTTATCCTGCTCTATGTAGCCAAGCTGTTCCAGAGTACTAAGTAGTCTGAATACTGTCGGCTTCGGATATAAAACCCGTTCCGTGATTTCTCTCAGGCCCAAACGGTTCCCATCGCTCAAAGCTTCAAGAATTTCAAATGTCTTGGAGACTACCTTAACCTTAGTTGTCACATTCCCTCCACAGCCCGCAAATTAAGTGCGCGAATTTCTTGAACAATCATGTCACAATATAAAATGGGGCATATCTGAAAGCAAGTGTAAAATAATCTCTGAGTTCACTCCAGATGGCCGATGCGCACTTTCTTCTTGACAGACCGGGAATTTATTGGTACATTGAAAACGAAATATTATCTCGCATTACGAAATGGGTGATTAATGGTTAAACTCAAGGAAAGAAGCGTCCCAGGGCCTCGCTCGTCAGAGATGCTTCATATTGCAAGGACTTATGAACCTCCGAGTATGGCGGATCAAATGCCAATCGTGTGGGATCACGCGGAAGGGGTTTGGATCACCGACGTAGATGGTAACGTCTACCTGGATTTTACCTCCGGAGTCCTCGTAACGAACGTCGGGCATTCGAATCCCGAACATGTCGCCGCAATAGAAAAGCAGGCGCACAGACTCCTCAACTGTTATTCTTTTCCCACTCCAGAGAGAATCAATCTCTCTAAGGAACTCGTCGAGCTGCTTCCGGACAATATCGACCGGGTATTTCTCCTGACGACAGGGGCGGAAGCGACAGAAGCGGCAATCCGAATTGCCAAGAGGTACTCCGGCAAGCACGAGATACTCGCGTTCTATGGCGCCTTCCACGGCAGGACCTACGGACCGATGAGCGTCTCCGGCAGCGTGAACACGCGGCGCAAGTTTGGACCGCAGCTCCCCGGCGGAGTGATGGCTCCCTACGGTAATTGTTATAGGTGCATCTACGGGAAGACTTTTCCGGAATGCGAGTACTATTGCATCAAAGCCCTCGACAGAATTGTTGAATCAAGTACCACCGGAGATATGGGAGCGGTGATCGTCGAGCCGTACCAGGGAACCGCGGGATTTATTTTTCCTCCGAAAGGGTGGCTGAAAGAATTGGAGAAGTGGGCTGCCGCTCGGGGCCTGATTCTCATTGTCGACGAGGTCCAGTCGTCGTTCGGCAGGACAGGTAAGTTGTTCGCAATCGAGTGGGAACAAATAAAACCGCAGATGATCTGCCTCGGAAAGGGAATAGGAAGCGGCGTCCCGACTTCTGCATTAGCCGGTGAGAACAAGGTCTTCGAGAGCATGCTTCCGGGTGAAATGTCGAGCACGACCGGCGGCAATCCGCTTTCCAGTGCCGCCGCTCTTGCAGTTATCGATATCATGAAAAAGGAAAGCCTTCCTGAAAATTCCAGGATTCAGGGAGAG